>DATJTK010000092.1:0-139298 GCA_035503455.1 Candidatus Sulfotelmatobacter sp.
GGATTTATCGACTAAGCGGCGTGTCGAGAATGTATGAGCGGCCGCAGGCGGCGCTATTTAAGGCGTTGCGGGAGTTGGGCTATCGGATTGAGACCGATTTTGGGAATGACCGGTTGCCCGCGTTCATTGAGGGGTCGGGACCGGCGCCCGGCGGGAAGTGCAAGGTGAGCATCGAAAAGAGTTCGCAGTTCGCCTCGGCGCTGTTGCTGTGCGCAAAGGCCGGAGAATGGGACGTCAAGGTGGTGGGAGAGAACGCGGAGGAATCGCCGTACGTGGCGATGACCTCCAAGATGATGGAGGCTTTTCCGCGCAAAGGAGGAACATTTCAGATCGAACCGGATGCGAGCAGCGGCAGCTATTTTTGGGCAGCAGGCTGGCTGAGAGAGCAAAGCGACTTGCTACGGGTTCTTGAAAGACAAAAAGGTGAACATCTTGAATTGAAATCAGGGGATAAGAGCAGTGTGACCGTTTCTGCATGGCCGGCCAGCAGGTTGCAAATTGACCAGGATTTTACAATTTTTATCGGTCCTTTGAGCTTTAATATTCCAATTATTCCAGCCGGGATTTCACGCTTAAACGATTTAGCTGACAGCATCATGACGGCGATCGTTGTTGCGCCCTTCAACGGACCAGGAAGTCCCATAAAATTCACCGACCTCGGACGCCTCCGAGTCCAGGAATGCGAACGCGTTCAGGCTTTGCGAGCCGAATTGACTAAATGCGGCGCGAAAGTCACCGAGGAAGGCGACACGCTGACTGTTTATCCATCAGACCTTCACGGCGCGGAAATTGAGACTTACAATGACCATCGCATGGCCATGTGTTTTGCCATTTTGGGATTGAAAGTGCCGGGCATAAAAATTAGAAATCCCGCGTGCGTCAGAAAGACCTTTCCCAATTTTTTCCAGAAACTGGCCACGCCTCCTCCCAAAGGATTGGGCGCGACGATTTTGGATGCCTCTGGACGGAAATTGGGGTTGGATGAGTTGTTTGCGGAAGAAGAAGATAGTTGAAGCGTTGAAGTGTTAAAGCGTTGAAGCGGCGTAAATGGTAGCGCAGGTTTCCAAACCTGCTGTATCGCCGATTTCTAAATCGGCAGGCCGTACGACGTCATGCGCCTGTGAGCTTGGAAACCGTCGTTAAAGGGCCGCTTCGCTTCAACCCTCCAACGCATCACTAGATATGAAGCATACTGTTATAGCCATTGATGGGACGAGCGCGAGCGGGAAGAGCACGAACGCCAAATTGGTGGCGCGGGCCTTGGGCTTTGTCTATGTGGATACAGGGGCGATGTACCGCACTTTGGCCTGGCATTGTTTGCAAAACAAGATTGATCCGCACGATTCCAAAGCCGTTGCCGCCGCGTGCCGCAAGTGGAAGACGGAGCTTCAATGCGTGGCAAAGGACGGGCTGCGCGCGGTGCATTTGCTGGTGGAGGGCTATTATCCCGAAAAGGAAATCCGCACAGCGGCGACAAGCGCGGCCGTGCCGCACGTGGCAGCCGTGCCGAAGGTGCGCGAATGGATGGTCAAACGCCAGCGCGAGTGCGAACAGTTCGGAAACCTGGTGATGGAGGGGCGGGACATTGGCACAAACGTTTTTCCCGAAACGGAATTTAAATTTTATCTCGACGCATCGCTTGCCGAACGGACGGCCCGTCGCGCCGCCGATGGCGTTCAGGAAAACCTGGCTGCGCGGGACCAGCGCGACAGCCAGCGCGCGGTGGCGCCGCTCATGGTGCCGTTGGGTGCGCGGGTCATTAATAATTCCAATTTGACGTCGGAACAGACGAGCGGCTTGATTATTTCAGACATCAAGCAAAGGTTGAAATAGGCGGTCTAAGTCCATGAACTTCTCATATCGTTGCGGCTGGATCTTTTTTCGCGCCGTATTTGCGATTTATTTTCGCTGGCGCGTTTTTGGGGCTGAGAACGTACCGAAAACGGGCGGAGTCATCCTCGCGGCGAACCATGCCAGTTACGTGGATCCGCCGGTGGTGGGAGCCGGTCTTGATCGGGCCATCAATTATCTGGCGCGGCAATCGCTCTTTCGATTTCCAATTATCGGGAGGCTTCTTTTGAGTTGGAACGCGGTTCCGGTGGATCGGGACGGCGGCGGCGCGAAGGGATTAAAAATTATCCTGGACCGGCTGCTGGGCGGCGCTGGAATTATTTTATTTCCCGAAGGCACGCGAAGTTACGACGGCAAATTGCAGCCGGCCCAGCCGGGCATCGGCCTGACTGTAGCCAAATCTGACGCGCCGGTCGTGCCGGTGCGCGTCTTTGGAACGTACGAAGCCTGGGGCCGAAACCGGAAGGTGCCACTACCAAAAAGAATTACCGTGAGATACGGCGAGCCGATGCGATTTGAGAAATTGCGCGCGGAGGCGAAGGACTGTTCCCGGGTCCGGCTCAAGGAAATTTACCAGCAAATTGCGGACGAAATCATGGCGGCGATCGCGGCGTTGCGTGAGGATTGATCGAATGCAGAATTGTGAAACCGCTCCCTCACGGTCGGGGCTCAGTTTTTAGACGCCCCAATTTGAGAGAGTGCTGCTGATGCTGTTGATGGCCTGGACTATTTTAGGATGTGACTGTTCAAAACCTTCGACCGACGAACGCAGCTCATCCACCGAATTTTTCAGCACTTGTTTTTTTTCATGGCTGGCCTTTGAAGCCTGGTCAAGCGCGGCAATCTCCGTCTTCAACGTTGCAATCAATTGAAGCAGTTCTCCTCTTTTCGCGTCGCTCATGGGCTCGGCGCGGATTTTAGCTTCGATGTCGCTAATGCATTGCTGAATCATACGTAAAGGTTATCCACTTCGGCAAATTCGGCAAGATGGCAGAATGGATAAATGGATTGCTGGATTTGTGGATTATTGGGGGACCGATTCTTCAATAGGTGAAGGATCACGAACTGTTTGACGAAGGCGACTACCACCGGCCGGCTTTGGGCAGAAGCGGTTGGATGAGTTGCCAGATTTTGACGCAAACGTTTTCGATGGAACCGGAGGCGTCCACGACGCGCACTCGGGCGGGTTCGGCAGCGGCAATGGCTTGAAAACCTTTATCCACGCGGGCGAAAAACTCATTGTTGGCCTCTTCGATGCGGTCGCGAATGAAGGGAAGCGTGGCCTGGCGCATGGCGCGGCGCAATTCGCTGATTTCCGGCGAGATGGTCAGCAGGAGGGTCAAATTCGGTCTCGTCTCGCCGACCGCGACGTCCACGACGGTTTGGACCATCTTCAAGTCCAGTTGCCGGCCATAGCCCTGGTAGGCGGTCGTGGAATCGTAAAAGCGGTCGCACAGCACGATTTCGCCGGAAGCGAGAGCGGGGCGGATGATTTCGCGAACGAGTTGCGCGCGGCTGGCGTTCATGAGCAGCAATTCGGCTTCGGGGGTCATGGCGGCGTTATTTTGGCTGTGCTTCAGCGTATGGCGGATTTCCTCGCCGATGGAGGTACCGCCGGGTTCGCGCAGGGTGCGGACGCGGTAGCCCTGGGTGCGCAACTGGCGCCCCAGCAACTCCACCTGCGTGGATTTGCCGCAGCCTTCAGTTCCCTCGAATGTGATGAAAAGGCCTTTTTGCATTTGAGAGTTCCGGCAGGCTATTTCAGTTAAACTTCTTCAATTTGGGACCTTTGGGCGTGTCTTCGATGGCCCAGCCTTTGGACTGCAATTCGGCGCGGATTTCATCAGCGCGCTTGAAATTCTTTTCTTTGCGCGCCGCCTGCCGGCCATCGAGCAAAGCGGAAATTTCCGCAGGAATCTCGACTTCCGATTTTATTCCAACTCCGAGAACTGAATCCATTTTCTGCCAGGTTGTCAACGCTGTTGCTGCGTCGGCATCGCTTAGGGAATTGTCGGCGATGCGACGATTGAGTTCGCTGACCCAATCGGAGACGACGGCCCATGCGGCGGACATATTGAGATCGTCGTCTAAAGCATCGGTGAATTTTTGCAGCGTTGACCCGCCTTCGCCCGGCTTCGGCGCGGCAAGAGCGTTGGAGGGTTGACCCGCGATTTCACGGAGTTTGGAGAGGCATTCATCTATGCGCGCGAGGGCGGTTTTGGCGCTTTGGAGGCCGTCGAGTGTGAAGTTGAAAGTTTCGCGGTAATGCGCGCTGAGCAACAATCGCCGGATGTCACGGCCTGAGAACCCTTTGGCCAGCAAATCGCGGAGGGTGAAGTAATTGCCCAGGCGTTTGCTCATCTTCTTTCCTTCCACGAGCAAATGAGCGCCGTGCAGCCAATATTTCACGAAAGGTTTTCCGGTGGCGCCTTCACTTTGCGCGATTTCGTCCTCGTGATGCGGAAAAATCAAATCTTCGCCGCCCAAATGGAGATCGAAGCCCTTGCCAAGGATATTCATGCTCATGGCGCTGCACTCGATGTGCCAGCCGGGGCGTCCTTCGCCAAACGGACTGGGCCAAAAGACGTTGCCGTCTTCGGGCGAACGGGCCTTCCACAGGGCGAAATCGGCGATGGATTCCTTGGCGTATTCATCGCTTTTGACCCGTTCACCGGCACGAAGTTCCTCAAAATTCAGTTTCAGGAGCTTTCCGTAAGTACAACCGGCGGCGCGATATTTCTCGATGGAAAAGTACACGGAACCGTCGGCAGCCTTATACGCAAAACCGCGGGCCAGGAGCTTTTCGATGAGCAAAATGATGTCCGGAATATGTTCGGTGGCGCGGGGTTTATGGTGCGGTTCCAGGCAATTCAGCGTTCTGAGGTCCTGAAAAAATGCCAATTCGTATTTGCCCGTAAAATCGGGCAACGTCGTTTTCGTTTCGAGGACGGCTTTGATGATTTTGTCTTCCACGTCTGTAATGTTCACGACGTGGGTGACCTGAAATCCTTTAAATTCGAGGCAGCGGCGGACGAGGTCGCTGAGGACAAAGGTACGCCAGTTACCGATATGGGCGAAGTCATAGACAGTTGGGCCGCAGCAATACATGCCGACTTTTGGCGGAGCGAGCGGCACGAAATCCTGCAGCGAACGCGACAACGTATTAAAGAGTTTCAGTCCCATTTTTGCGTGCGGCAAGTTAAGCCGGGGCAAGGGAAAGAAAAAGGCAATTTTGACAACGCGCCCATGAACCGTGGTGGTGGAACACGGCGCGCTGCGCCGTGTAGCGCCGCGTGCAGCGGCGCAAAAAGTGTGGCTCAGCCGTTGTACCACATATATTCCGCCCGCTCAGCGCGGGCGAGGACGGCGCAGCGCGCCGTCCTCCACCACCTTCGGTCCACTGAACCAGCAGGCGGGACGCTTGCCCTGCGAAGGCTTGTTTCTGTTACGCCGAAAGCTGAAAGTTGACATTTATTGTGGAAAATGTGACATTATTGAGGAGGTAATTATGAAAATAAAACAAGGAATCATATTGGGAGCCGTATTGGGACTGGCAAGTTCCAGCATTGCGCTCGCTGAGCCTACCGCATTGGACCTGATCAAACGCGGTAACGACTACGTGGGTATGGAATCCAGAGACAAAGTGGTGCAGATTTATTCGGAGAAATCTGTCGCCAGCCTGGAGCCAAACATTTGGCACGTCGTTTATTTTGATCCAACCGTCATGACCAGGACTGTTGAGGTCAAGTTTGAGGCCGGACAGCAGACGGACGTGTCCCATCCAATCCACCCGTTTACGCTTCCGGCCAAGCCGAGTCAAGTGATTGACTTGTCGAAAGTAACGGTGGATTCGGACCGCGCGGTGGACATCGCGACTTCGCAGCCCCTATTGAAGGGACTAAAACTACGGTATTCCAAGTTGACCTTGCAAAAGGGTGACAGCGGCCCGGAATGGAAGGTGGAATTGTGGTCTGCCAAAATTAGCGACCCGACCAAAGACGCCGACGTAGGGTCAGTTCGCATTTCGGCAGTGGACGGATCTATTATTCAATCGGATCTGCGTCCAGGCAACGCGGGCTAAACCATTATTAAAAGTCTGCCCCTCCTTGGGCTTCTCAAGGAGGGGTTTCGATTTTTATGGCGTGTTGCGTGGTACGGAGGCTGATTACGCTCGTTGTGCCGCTGCACGCGGCGCGACACGGCGCAGCGCGCCGTGTTCCACCACGCTATAGTGGGCTCACTGATTGACCGCGTTTTTGTGGGCAGCGACAGCTGCGGCCATCGTGTCCACATTGTGCAGAATTCGTTTGGCGCCTTCGGAGTCGGCGATTTTGAGGCCGTAGGCTTTATCGAGGGCCACAACCAATTGGAGGGCGTCCACAGAATCCAGGCCTACGCTGCCTGGGCCGAATAAGGGCTGGGTATCGGCGATGTCTTCGGGGCTGACCTGAAGCATCAGGTTTTCGACCATCAGGCGCTTGATTTCCTGCTTCAGTGCAATTGAGTTGTCCATGAGCGTGCCCGGGGTCAAGTGGCCCGGTGTTCGCCGGGTTTTTCCACCAACGCGGCAAGTTTTTGTTCGGCGCGTTCCATGCCGGTTAATTCCGGGGACGCGACCTGCGAGGGGCGCGGCGCGGCGGATTCCGACCGCGGTTGCGCCGGTTCAGAGATAGAAATTTTGGATTCGGAGATTTTCGATTCGGGATACGCGCGGCGGGCCAATCCGCCGCCAAGCAGCCACCAGGCAACGGCCAGATTAAAGACAATCGGCATAAGGCCGTTAATAATGTCATTTTTGTCCGGATTTTCGATAAGCTCGAGGTCGAGCATGGGCATGACTGCTCTCAGTCCGAAATAGAGGAATAGAAGTCCCAAAAGGCGAACCGCCAAACCGAATATGCCACCGAATATGTCCTTTGGTTTCATGTGCGCTCAGGTTGATTCTAAGTCGCAATGCCGGGGCGTTCAAGTCTTTTGGCAGCCGGGACTAATCTAAAACATCGAACATCGAACGCTGAATGCCGAATAGGGGAACGCAGTACGGCGGCTCCGGCATTCGATGTTCGATGTTCGATGTTTGAAACCCGAGTCCGCGCTCAGGCTGCGGCGGGGGCAGCGGCTGCGGTCTTATTTTCCTTCTTTTGTTTGGCGGCGAGGGTTTTGCGTTTGAGGTAGCTCTCGCGGCGTTTTCGTTTCAATTGTTTATTGTATTGTCGGCCCATAATTCTTTACTTTGGTCGCAGAATGCGGTTTCGTGTTAGCACTATGAGAGTTTATACGCTTCGATTCAATCTCTTTTTGTGGCTGGCAGCCCTGCCATTGCTCGCCGGATGCGCGTCCTTTGGGCACAAAAAAGATGAGGCCCTTGCCATTGTCCGTATTCACATGGCCGTTGCGGCGGATACCGCTAAATCGCAAAACGGCATGGAGCAAACGGTTTCGGTATTGCGGGAGGACCCGGTCCAGATCACGATTGACAGACAAGCGATTTTGACCGAAGAGAACCTTGTCGCCGCCAAAGTGATTGACACGCCGGAAGCGCCGGCGATCGAGCTTCGCTTTGACGAGAACGGAACATGGATTCTTGAACAATACTCGGCGGGCAATCCGGGCGGGCACTTTGTTATTTTTGGGCAATGGGGCAAAGACGGCAAAAATGCCCGCTGGCTCGCCGCGCCACTGATCAACCAACGCATCAATAACGGCATCCTGTCGTTTACGCCGGACATGTCGCGCTCTGAAGCGACCAATTTCGTCGATGGTCTGAAGAATGTAGCGAAACAATTTCAATCCAATTCCACCGAATGATGCTTTTTCGAGGCTGCGGACGGGACGGGTGTCAATATTCCGGGACGTTGCGGGTGCTCAAACGGTTTTCATGGCTCTGCTTGCCGTTGCTGTCTTTTCTTTTTTGCGGGCTGGCCCAGGCGCAGTCGCCGTTTCAGTTTCCGACGGCGAACCACTATCTTTATGTGCCGGGTGCGGAATTAAAGTTTTTTGCGCCGACGGAACCGGACAAGCCCTGGACGAGCGGCAGTTTTGGTTGTGTCCGGGATTATGGGCATCGGATGCATGAGGGGCTGGATATCAAGCACTTGCAGACTGACCGGCGTGGCGAGCCCACAGACCCGGTCATGGCGACCGCCGACGGCACGGTTATGTACATCAGCACTCGGCCATCGCTGTCGAATTACGGCAATTATATTGTTATTCGCCACGTGATTCAGGGCATAGAGATTTATTCGCTTTACGCGCACCTGAGCGCCGTCCAACCCGGGCTGAGGCCGGGGGAGCAGGTAAAGGCGGGCCAGGTCATCGCGACGATGGGCAGGACGTCCAACGCCGAAACCATCGGGAAGTGGCGGGCTCACGTGCATTTTGAGTTAAACGTGCTGGTGAACGATAATTTCGCGTCGTGGTGGAGGCAGGCATCGCCGGGGGAACGCAACGACCATGGTGAATGGAACGGGCAAAATCTCAACGGCCTGGACGTACGCCAGATTTTGCTGCAGGAACAAAGCGGAAAATTTAATCTATTGAATTTTCTGACCGGACAGACAGAACTTTGCAAAGTGTTGGTGCGGGCGACGAATTTTCCTTATTTAAAGCGTTATCCCATGCTGGTGCTCCCGAACCCGGTGGCGCAGCAGCAGGGGGTGGCCGGGTACGAAGTGTCGCTGAATTTCAACGGCGTAGCGTTTTTGTTGAGACCGCTCGCGGCTTCGGAAATCAAGAGCCGGGCCAGGTTCCAGTTGCTCTCGGTCAATGGGCCGGAGGCAATGGCCAATCCGTGCCGCGCATTGGTGGTTCGCCGTGGCGGACGCTGGCAACTGGGCAACGAGGGATTGCGCGAACTGGAACTGTTGACGTATCAATAAGGGTTAAGAGTCAGACGACGCAGATTACGCCGCTAAACGCGGCGCGGACGGCGCAGCGCGCCGTCCCTGCCATGCAACAGAACACAATTATTCTTATCATTTTTGCGGTCACGTATCTCGGAATTGCGATGGGACGGATTCCGGGATTGAAATTAAATCGCCCGGGCATCGCGCTGTTGGGAGCGATAGCGATGATGCTATTAGGCGGGGTGACAACGGCGGAGGCTGTTTCCTACATTAATTGGCCCACGATTTGTTTGTTGTTCGGCTTTTTCGTGATTTCAGCGCAGCTTCGGCTTTCGGGATTCTATGACGTCATTGCGGTGAACCTGGCAAATCAATTGAGCCATCCGGCACGATTTCTTCTTATTCTCATGCTCGCAGCAGCCGGCCTTTCGGCATTTTTGAACAACGACGTTGTCTGCCTTGTGTTTGCGCCGATCACGGGGGTGGCGCTCCTGCGCAAAAACATCAACCCGGTGCCGTTCTTGATTGCGTTGGCCATCGCGAGCAACCTGGGCGCCGCGGCCACAGTCATTGGCAATCCACAAAACATGATGATTAGCCAGGTGGCCCGCCTGGGTTTTGGAAGCTATCTCGTGTGGAGCATCGCGCCGGTGCTGTTCGCGCTGGGAGCGGCGTATGGCATCATTTGGCTAATGTCGCACAATCATCTCCATCTCGCGGGGGCGGCCCAAAGCGCACCACCCCAACAGGCTTATCCGTACAACAGGATTCACACTGTAAAAGGAATGATTATTTTGATCGCGGTCATCGGACTGTTTTTCACGCCGTTGCCAAAGGAAATCATTGCGCTGGCGGCGGCGGGCATACACCTGGCGAGCACCAAGTTTCGCACGGAAGATTTGCTGGGCCTTGTGGATTGGCCGATATTGGTGCTGTTCATGGGACTGTTTGTTGTGACCGGGGCGTTTCAGTCCACGGGCTACGGGCTTGATGCCGTCCATTGGATGGCGCGCGGCGGTTACAATTTGAATGCGCCGGTCACCCTGGTTTTAACGACTGCGGCGATGTCCAATTTAATCGGCAACTCTGCCGCAGTAATGTTGCTGCTCAAAATAACGGACATCGCGCAGCATTCGGTGCCCTATGTTCTGGCGCTGAGCAACAGTTTTGGCGGCAACCTGATTATCATTGGCGCGGTTTCCAATATCATTGTCGCCCAGCAGGCGCGTGAAATGGAAATCAAAATTGGATTTTGGGACTTTGCGCGCCTGGGCATTCCAGTGACGCTCGTCGCTCTGGCGGCGTTGGTCGCGCGGGTGCTCTTGAACTGAAATAAATGCCATGGATATTAAACAAGCCACAACCGCCTACGAGAGCTGGCTCGGAAAACAAATTCCGCTCATTGCGGCAGACCTCAAACTGAAGCACCAGCGTATGACCGATGGCGTCTTTCCGTTCCTGCGCGCCACATTTTACCGCTGGGCTCAATTGTGGCCGGAGAATTGTCCGGACCTGGTTCATGCTCCGGTCGCGCTGGCTGTGGGCGACCTGCACGTCGAAAACTTTGGGACGTGGCGCGATTTGGAAGGCCGGTTGGTTTGGGGTATCAACGACTTCGATGAGGTCTGTGAAATGCCCTATGCTGTGGACCTGGTGCGCCTGGCGACCAGCGCGCTTCTGGCTGCCAGCGAGGGGACAGCCGCCTGCAAGGCTGCGGACGCGTGCGCGGCCATATTGGAAGGCTATACCGAAGGCATGCAAAGGGGCGGCCAGCCGTTTGTTCTGGCCGAGCGCCACCACGGGTTGCGCGCACTCGCCCTGACCGAATTGCGAGACCCCGTCCGGTTTTGGGAAAAATTGAACCAATGGCCCCAGGCAGAAAACGTACCGGCCGGCGTCAAATCCCTTCTGGCGCGTGCTTTGCCCGAGTCCGCCGTCCCGGAAAAGATCGTCCATCGTCAAGCCGGTTTGGGCAGTCTCGGCCGGCGGCGCTTTACAGTCATTGCGCAGTGGCGAGGCGGTTACATGGCGCGCGAAGCCAAGGAATTGGTCCCTTCCGCCTGGCATTGGAGCGACGCGACGCAGAGTGCGAAAATCTTTTATACCACCATCATCACGAGCGCGGTTCGAATCACGGATCACACGGTTTTGGCGCAAAAGCAATGGCTTGTGCGACGGCTGGCGCCCGATTGCAGCCGGATTGAATTGAACCAATTGCCACAAAAACGGGATGAATTAAAATTGCTGCACGCCATGGGCTATGAAACGGCAAATATTCATTTAGGCACGCCCAAAGCCGTGCAAAAAATCATCGCCGATTTGCGCAAACGTCCGTCACGATGGCTGTTTAACGCAGCGCAGGCGATGGAATGGGCCACCATCAATGACTGGAAGCAATGGCGGAAGGCATCTGAGCCTGATTTACCAATCGTCACTGGCGCCAGAAGCGCGGTAAAAGCGGGCGCATCGAACCAAATCAAGAAGCCGGGCAAACCATGAACGGCAAAGACTGGAAATTTTTTGGCGCGGTGTGGATTTCGCTTCTGATAACAATTATTGTTATATTGGTTGTATTAAGTCTCAGGTCTAATCACTAACCTCAACCGTAACCACCGCCGGAACTGGGATCAGGGACAACGGCGCCGAATCCGCCGGCGCTATTGCGGCGGAGTCCGGCCAGCACCATGGCGCGATACCATAGAGCTCGAAAATTATCCGGCTTTTCAATTTGGATGGGTGTGGGCTGGTTCTGATCGGTTTGCTGGCATGATAAGATCTGAATGCCCGCCTCCTGCCAGCGCAACAGGACATGGGCCAAATCGCGTTGCGGCCGGTCGGCATTATCTTTGACCAGAACAACACTACGGATATTTTGGGAAAGAAGAAAATTGGCAGATGGAAAATCCTGGGGAAAGACACACCATCGGTTATCAAAGCGGCCCGGTTCGAGAAGGCCTTCGCCGTGGCGGCGGTTGGAATCCAGCAGAAATGCCGGCGGCGCGTTGGGCGGCAATTGGAACGTCATCAAATCTTCGACGGCCGCATGCAGAGCGCTGACAATGGCGGAAACATCGATAACGGGCGACGCTGCGAAACGTGATCCCGCAACGCCGTTGAACATCGGGACCGGGCAAAATCCGCGCTTGCCTAATGCCATCGCAAACCAAACTGCAAACGCGCCAGGCATATCCAGCACAATCGCCGAATTGCCGTCGGTTGGCGGCGACCAGGCAACATTTAATGACCGCCAACCAGCCGATGTGCTTAATGGCAAATCATCAAAGGCGTGATCGGCAAACAGCACCGGCTTGGCCCAGTTGCTCCAAATTGAGTCTTTAGGCGCCCACAGATCGTAGAGTTCCGCTGGTTTCATGGTGAATGGTTCGAATGAGTTGATTTTGACTTGGGCAGATTTCAGGTTCCTTCACAAGCACCCCGGCATCCTGGGCCAAGTGATCAATCAATGGCCGGCGCGCCATCCGTCCGTAAGCGCCAATCACGCGCGCGTTGAGAGTATAAACTCCAACGCATGGATATACGTCCCCGACGGGACTGCGCATGGGCACCGCCTCAAAGCGTTTCTGCGCAATCCACGTTTTGGGATAACGCCGAATTGAACGATCGATGCCCCGTTTTTCATTCTCCGAGGTCACGCCCTCCATTTTGATCATGTCGCCGACGCGCCCGAAAGCTGGTTTAAAGACCAATGATTCGGTTGGAATCGTTCTGTCAGTCTGTCTCACATCAAAGGTTCGGGGAAGCAAAGCGTTCCAGGCCGGCATGGCCGCACCCAGTTTGTCCCAAACCAGAGGAAATCGCTTGCTTTGGCTGATGATTGCCAGACCGGGATTGCACAATGGAATTTGCGAACCTCCCAGCAGGTGCCACCATGCGCAACGCCGCGACAATGCCGTGAGCCAGTCGGCCGGAAAAAATCGGAAAATGAAATGCAGTGGTTCAAGGTTCGAACCCATCCGCAGAAAAGCCCTGCCATTTTCCCAATGAAGATGATCCGGAGCAGCCAGGACCGCCTTCAAGCCGGCCTCCTGAAGGCGCCTCGCCAAATAGACCATCACCTGCCGATCGTCACTGAATGAAGTCGCGTGAACCAGCGCCACTGCGCCGCCGGCCGGGAAAATCTCCGCAATGGCCCGCGCCATTTCCCGGGTGGGATCGCCCGCCGGCGCAAGGTTTCGATAATGTTGGGCGATTAATTTTGTAAAACCGGACGCCTCATTAAAACCGCCGGGGACATCAGTGTTGGCCTCCGAAATTCGCCAGCCTTCCGTCGTGAAATGAAAATCGAACCGTATCAATCTCAAGTGCCTTGATCGGCGTTCCAGTATCTCGGGACCGACTAACCTGCGTCGGAGAGTCCAGGGCAGGCCAAGCTGTCTCAGCAGCCGCGGACTCTGCAAAACGGCTGCTTCCGCCGCGACGGTTTCGCGCGCCAATTGTTCTGCCAGGGACACCAATTCGGCCCATGCATCGGCTGTTAACACCAGCGGCAAAGGAGAAAGCGTGCAAACGTCTTCGACCTGTGGATCCCATTTGCAACAATCGAAAATGGCCTCGCGCCTGATTTCCGCAAATGTCTTTGCGTCTATGGGCTCGGCGATTTCCCAGGGCGTATTCATTACCAGGCTCCTTGTATGAGGACGTTGCCGACACCCATCCCCATGAGAAGCAAAGATGGAAGAGCACCAAACAAAACGGGATTGAGGGCCGGACGTTGCGGCGTGGGTTTGGATATTTTGTCAAAGCAAAACGCGACAGCCCAAAGAATCAGCACAGGCCATCCCCTGGCAAGGAAGTCGATGACTGTTTGTTGTGTCGAGTGCCAGTCTCCAGCAACCGCGCGGCCCAAAATCAGGCCGGCACCGATGAAATACCCGGCTGCACGCCAACCGGACGCTGTGTCCCGGTCAATGGTAATGAATTCGTGGACACGCGTAAGCTTCGCGCCAATGATCCAAAGCACGAGCATGAGACCCGTTGAGAGCATGGCGCAAAAGACGACAACCCACCAGCCGGGTCCGTCGCCTATGTTCGCGCCGGCGAAAGCCAATGTCGCTCCGAGGAGACTGCCACTGATTGCGATTCCGGCCGCGTCATTGTTAAGTTCCAGCGCGTCGTCGCGAAAACTGAGACCGGCATAGGGCAGAATCCAGTTCCAGAGACCGGCCCAGCCAAATCCCATGGCCAAATAAAAGAAAATATACGTTGGATTATCGCGGACATCGTGTGACGACCACCTGGCGAGGACAAAATACAGGGCGCCGGCGGCGACGAGCGGAGAGCCCCAGCCCAGGAATTGAGTGGCCAGTTTGCGGGAAAGGGGCTCCAACAGCAAAAGACCGCCCAGCCAGGTTCTCCAGCCGACAAGTCCGATTATGCAACTGACGATGAGCGCAAAGACTTCATCTCCTGACATAAAAATATTTGTTCAATAGGATTGCTCACTTCGGAAAATGTTCGGCCAGCAGGTCTCCGGCCTTTTTGACGCCATGGACGATGCCTTCGGTAAATTCTGATTTGCGGAAGTATTCGGTCATGGCCGCCGCCAGTTTTTGCCAGAATTCGTCGCCGCATTTTTCATGGACAGCTTGATCGCCTATGACGGCAAATTTATGGGAGCGGGGCGCGACAAAAATCAGAACGCCGTTGCGGTGTGGCGAACGGTCCATTCCCAGGCGCGTGAATATCCTTTGGGCTTCGGTGACCGGCGCCTCCACGTGTTTATGGCTGACCATGACGCGGATTTCGCCAGTGGTTTTCTCCTCGGCCTGCCGTATCGCTTCGACCACACCGTCATGGTGCAGGCGTTTTTTGAATTCTTTATGGTGCATAGGTTACCAACTGCCTCCTGCGCCGCCGCCGCCACCACTGCCGCCGCCGCCGGAGAAACCACCACCGCCTCCGCCACCACCCCAACCGCCTCCGCCGCCCCATCCACCACCGCCCCAACTCCCGCCGGACCAGCCGCTATTTGTGACGATCCATCCGCCCCTGGACCTCGACCTGAGAAAGATCAATAAAACCACTATTACAATCAGCAATACGTAGAATCCCGCCGGGTTAAAGTCACTGTGGTCATCGTTATAAATCAGGATGTCATTTGGATGGCGGCTTTGGGCCACGGTCATCCCGTTGCCTTTGTATTCGCCTTTTACCGCCGCCAAAATCGCCTGCACACCCGCGGTGCAACCGCCGTCGAAATCTCCATTGTGGAATCGCGGTGAAATTTGCTCGTCAATGATGCGTTTGCACAAGGCGTCGGGCAGAACGCCTTCCAGCCCGTAGCCCACTTGCAAAAACATCCTGTGGTCCTGGACGAAAATAAAAAGTGTCGCGCCGTTGTTTTTGTCTTTTTGGCCGACCTTCCAGAAACGAAACACGCGGATCGTGTAATCCTCGATGGACGAGTCCGATTGCATCGTTGGATAGATCGCAACGAGGATTTGGTCGGAGCTTTGGCGCTCGAAATCTTCGAGCTCGGTATTGAGTCGCGACGCGGTGCCGGCAGAAACGACATTTGCGTAATCGTTGAAGTATTGATCCGGAGCGGGCGGAATGATCTCGCCCGCAAAAGCGCGAAGGCAAAAAACGAAAATGAGAATGGCGCAGCAACGTTTCACGGATTCAATCCTCAATTCTTAATTCGACGAGTTGCCGTTAAAATTGAATTGAACTTTTGGCGCGGTTTCGGCGCCGGGCTGGGCGGCGAAATAAGGCTTATCATTGAAGTGCCAGCGCCCTGCGAACAATACAGCCGGAAACGATTTGATTGCGGTGTCGTAGTCCTGGACAGCCTGATTGAAATCCATGCGCGCCACGGAGATGCGGTTCTCCGTGCCTTCGAGTTGCGCCTGCAAATCGCGGAAGTTTTCCGTGGCGGTCAAATTCGGATATCTTTCCACGACAACCATGAGACGGGACAGGGCGGAGGAGAGTTGTTGCTGCGCCTGGTCAAATTGCGCGAGCTGGTTGGGGTCGGTTGGCGCGGCATTCGCGTTGATCTGAACTTTGCCGACCGATGCGCGGGCCTGGGTAATCTCGACCAGCGTGGACTTTTCGAAATTGGCCGCGCCGGAAACGGTGGCAACCAGGTTCGGAATCAGGTCGGCGCGCCGCTGATAGACGCTTTCGACCTGCGCCCATTTACTGTCGGCATTCTGTGAAAGGCTGACCAGGTGATTATAGGCGCCGACGCCCGCGAGACCGATAATCGCGACGAAACCGACGACGAGCACGATTAAAACTCCTGCAATAATGGCGAATATTTTCATAAATAAACTGAATGTTTGAACTTTAGCCTTTTCCCAAAGGACAACAATTATAAAATTTGACCAAATTTATACAGGCTTGTTGAAAAAATCCTTATAAAGTATGCATCTGACATGAGCGCAAATCCCATCACTCCCGAAACCGCAAATATGCTGGCCCGCCGGACGTTGTTTGGCTTCATTTTGACATTCGTGCTCTCGCGCGTGTGTGTATTCCTCATCATGTCGGATGCCATGCCGAACCTGTATTTGTTCCTGGGCAGCACGCACGTGCACCACTTGAATTACGGAATTTTTTTATTATCGGCCGTTTGCGGTTACAGCGTGTTCCGGCGTCCGGTGGGCCGCGCGGCGACGATCACCGCGCTCCTGTACGGCGTGGCCATGGGATTGACCTTCGATGAATTTGGAATGTGGCTGCACCTGGGCGGGAGTTATTGGCAGCGGGCCAGCGTCGACGCGGTCATTGTGGTTGCTGCGGTATTTGCCATGATTGGTTTCGCGTCGTCGCTGCGGAAATTCGAGGTGGAGCACTTCTGGGAATTTACCATCATAGCGATTTTCGTCATCAGCTTCGGCGTGGTCCTCTACGTCGCCGGATGCCGGCTCGGCACACTTGTGGGGCCAACCCTTCAATCTCTCGAATCCGCTTCCTCGCCCTGATTTGTTTGCGCCCGCAGGACGCGCTGCCCCGCCGCCATACCGATTGCCGATTACCAGGGACACCGCTGACTCACGTAAGGGGAGTTGGCAAAATTGCTGTAGGTATTCCATGCGCCGGGAAGAATGGCGGAGGCGAGGTCATCATAGTATTCAACCAGTTTAAGCCTGGGAAACATGTTGTATCTATTTAGCGCATCGTACATTTGGTTGATGCCGTTGGTCTGCTGGGCCACTGTGGGATAATAACTGTTGATGCCGACGCCCCATTCAGCCAGGCCGAAAGGTTTACTCGCCCAATCATTCGTGGCAGTGGAATTGGTGAGCAACCAATTATATCCGTTCGCGACGTCGTCGGTGATGGATTCCGAAGAGCAGTAAGGGTCCCACATGACCCAATCCACGTTCGTATTTCCCGGCCACAACGAGGGAAGCAACGCGCGGTACGACGCCGAGCACGAGCATTCCTCAGGCGTCAGGTTTTCGATGTCCCAGCACCAGATGACATTGGTCGCGCCGTTGGCGTTGAAAATGTTTTGAACGTTGCGCCACATCCCGACGTACTGGGCCGCGTTGCCGGCCGTGCCCACGTCATTTTCCGGTTCGTGCCATACGATCAACATGATTTTGGCCGGTTTGATCGCAGCAATTGACACCGCCAGAGAAGCCATTTGAGAATCCACAGCCGCACTTCCGCCATTGGCAACACCCACTGCATTGCTCCATTGCGAGCTGGGTTTGACGCTCTCCAACAACCGGCGCCCGGCCTGGATGTAATTTTTCTCGGCGGTTGTCAGGGCCGTCCAACTGCCCGGCGTATGATAAATGCGAATGACATCGTTCGTGCGGCCAATTTGGGCTTCGACATCGGAAACATTCTGCGCGGAATCATTGGTCACCACAATCCCGAGCCAGGCGCCGCAGGGAGGAACCCAGGAATCATTTTCGGCTGGCAACGTTTGGATCGCAAAAAATTGCCGGCGCGCTTCCGGATTCATGGGATTCGTCAGGTTGAATTGGCCGTTGGCGGGAAAAGAGTTAGTCGCCGCTACGGTCCAGCTCGCCATGGGCAGGAGAAGGTTAGTCGAAGTAATCAATTCATAATCGGGATTGGCGCCGGCATATGAGCCAGTGAGAACCAGATTCGTATTGGCATTGCGCCAGGTCAGGTCGATGAGTTGGGCCGCGGCCCGCATGGCGCACCACGCACAGAGTGATGATAAAACTGCAGTCCGAATGTATTTCATCAGGAAATTGGACACCACATTAATAACACAATGTATAGTTTTCAGCCGAAAAATCGCATGGCCCGTTTGGGGCATTTTGAAAGAACTATGGCCTATTTGGGTTGCGTTCAGACCTTGATTGGCTTTTGCGTGAAACTTAAGTTTAAGCCGTGAACTCCTCCGCAATCCCCTTGGACCGGCAACACAATTGGCATTACCCCGGTCTTTGCAGCGTTTTGACCGGGAGCTTCGACAGATTCGAGATGGTCGATGCGGGTTTGGCGAACTGAGGTTGTCCTGCCGCGGTGGAACAAAAACATTTATGAAAATATTCCGACATTTTTCCCGGACAGTATTATTTATCGAATTCCTGGCGATGTTTGTTTTGAGAGCGCCATTCGCATTGGGCAGCGAAGTGACGCTGGAAGACAACTCACTTTTGGTGGCATTTGACAGCAAATCCGGCGCGCTGATCCGGATGGAGAATAAGGGCACGCATTGGGACATCGAGCGGCGCCCGGAGCTGGGAGCCTCATTCCGCATGTTCGCGCCTTTGCCGGACCGCCGCTACAACCCTATCCTGGGACATATGCAGCCGGCGGCCAGCGTGGAAAAGGAATCGGAGCATGAGGTTCGACTGCAATGGAAAAACCTGGCAAGCGAAAATGGCGGCGTGCTCCCGATGACGTTTACCGCGACTGTGACATTGACAAACGGTTCGCTGACTTTTAACGCCACACTCGTGAACGACTCTCCGCTTTTTGTGGAAACCATCGATTACCCGTATTTCGGAGATTTGAACCCGCCTGGCCGAAATGTTCCGATGCGCGTTTGCGAAACAAGCTACGGGAGCATGTCCTCGGCCGAAATCTTTCCCCGCTTCGAGAATGAAAAAGGTTACTGGGGCGTTGACTTTCCCACAAAAACGACAGATTCAAAGACGTTTTACCTGATCCAGTCGTCTCATGAGGGTCTTTATATCGAACGGCACAATCCGGACGCCCCCTACCTCATGGAATGTACGTTTGAACAGCATCCCGGCCTTGTTGACTCGATTAACAACACAGTCCCATGGAACGGAGAACTTGGCAGTACTCCGGTCCATCTGGAATTTGGGATTACCCACTTTGTTTTTGCCCATCCTCACTCAACGGTCCATCTCATGCCAGTGGTTTTTCGTTGTTATAAGGGCGATTGGCACGCGGGCGTTGATTTATACAAGCAATGGCGAGCCACATGGTATCAACCGCCGCATCTTCCGGACTGGATCAAACGGGTCAACTCCTGGCAACAAATACGGGTCAATTCCCCGGAACAGGATTATCTCGTTCCCTACACCAATCTCGTGCATTACGGAGAGGAATGCGCAAGCAATGGAGTGGGCGCCATACAATTAGTTGGCTGGAACAACGGCGGCCAGGATGGCGGCGACCCGTCACTCGAACCTGATCCGGGATTGGGAACATGGCAGCAATTGCATCAGGCCATTGCCCAAACCCAAGCCAGGGGAGTGAAAATAATCCTGTTTGGAAAGCCAAGCTGGGCCGATGAAACCACCGCGTGGTACAAAAACGAGCTATACAAATATGCCGCCACGGATCCCTACGGCATTCCGTACCAGCAGGATGGATTCAGTTATGTCACCCCTACGCAACTGGCTCGCATCAACAACCATCATAAAATCGCGATGGATATCCTTTGCCCGGCCTACCGGGAAATCGTCGTTGAGCAATTTAAAAAACTCCTGACTCTTGGTTCCGCAGGATGGTTGTGGGACGGAGTTCTTAGCCATGGATTGGCTGAGTACAATTTCGCCGCGAATCATGGTTATTTGCCGCCAGGCTACGTTTATTCCGGAGATATTCCGCTGGCCCGGCAATTGCGGGCTGCTGCCGACAGTGAAAATCCCGATTTTCTTTTCTGCGGTGAAGCGCCGCAGGATTGGCTGATGCAGTACTATCCGCTTTGTTATTTCCGCATCAAAGGCAATTCGGAGCCCATGGAGCGTTACATTGACCCGCAGGCGCCGCTGATGGTGGCCGTTACCGGATTCGATGACCGGGAGATGCTAAACATGTGCCTTTTGGATCGGTACATCATCAGTTACGAGCCTTATTATTTTAAAGGCCATCTGACCGACTTTCCGTTAACCCTGGCGTACGGCAGGAAAATTGACGCGTTGCGGCGGCGCTACCATGATTACTTGTGGGACGCTAGTTTTCAGGACACGCTGGGCGCCCGGGTGACCGCCGATGGGACCTTTCACTACTCCGTTTTCGTGGCGGCCGGGGGCAAACGCGCCGTGGTAGTGATCAATGAACAATCTGATAATGATATTACCGCGACGGTGACGTTGCCAAACCCCGGCAGGCTCACGGTGAGCACGCCGGAAGAACCGGTCGCCGAATCGACCGATGGCACACTCCATATTCCTCCGCGTTCGGCAGCCGTTGTTATGGAACAATGAGATGTTCACGCGCCCGGATTATGGTCGGCGGCGGGTCCATGTTGTTCCTCGCTGAGATATTTCAACGTAGCTTCAGTGCGGGAACGAACATGAAGCTTTTCGTAAATCGCGCGCTGATGGTTGCGGAAGGTGTGGAAACTGATTCCGAGGCGATGACTGATCTCTTTGTAAAAGAATCCCTTTGCCAGCAAGGCCAGTACTTCCTGCTCACGGGGGGTCAGTTTATCCAAATCGGACGCGGGCTGTTTGAGCAATCGGAAATGGTCCACGACTTTGCGGGCGATCTGCATGGACATGGGCGCGCCGCCCGCATGGACCTGTTCGATGGCGGAGATCAATTCGGTGGTGAACATTTTCTTGAGGAGATAGCCGCTCGCTCCCGCGCGGAGTGAATTGAAGATGAGATCGCTTTCTTCGTATTTGGTGAGCACGAGCACCTTCAAATTCGGAAGTTGCTTTTTCAACTGGCTCACGCATTCAATGCCGGTCATCCCGGGCAAATTGATGTCCACCAATGCCACCTCAGGCCGTATCAGCGGAATGTCACGGACGGCGCCTTCGCCGGTCGGGAAAATGCCGACGCATTGGATGCGCCGCTCCCTCCTCAGGAGTTCGACCAAACAAGCCCGGGTTTCGCGATCGTCTTCAACAACGGCAATCGTAATGGATGCCGCAGAGGTTTCCGTTTCCATAAAATCTATTTTTTGGCCAGCCACGGACAACTGAACGAGACGCGTGTGCCGGAGCGCGGGGCCGTTTTGATTTGAAAATCTCCGCCGATTTCAACGATCCGCTGACGGATGTTTTTCAACCCGTTTCCGCCGTTGTTTTGGGCCTCTTCGCCGATACCGCGGCCGTTATCTTCGATCACCACGTTGATGCATTTGTCACTGACACCGATCGTCAGCGAGACTTCCGAAGCGCCGGCATGACATACAATATTGTTGAGCGACTCTTTCACCACGAGAAAAAGATTGTGACGCACCTCGGCAGAGACGGGTTTTAACGGAGGAAAATCGGGCAAATCAATTCGATAGGCGATGCCCGCCGCGCGCAGGAACTCGACGGTAAATTGTCCAAGGTAATTGACCAGGTGCGGCAACGTATCATTGCGGGGATTAATTGCCCAAACGATCTCATCCAGCGCATCGGTCGCCTGCCGCGCCGTAGACGAAATTTGCTGAATGTGGGCGACGGATTTTTCCGGTTCATGGCGATCCAGTTGTGCCAGGCCGGTCAACAGCTCGATTTTGGTCAGTCGATTTCCCAGGTCATCGTGGATGTCCCGGGCAATGCGCCCGCGTTCCCGTTCAATGGCCGCCTGTTGTTCGAGCACGCGCAATTTCACGCGCAATTGCCGGAACGAAATGTAGCGCACAATCGCAACCAGCAATGAAATTGACAGGGCCGCAACGCCGGCGCGAAACCACCAGGTCTGCCAAAAAAATGGCGCCACAGTGAAACCCAGTTCGACCGGCCTTTCGCTCCAGGGCCCGTCGCCGATGGAAGCCTCGACGTGAAACTCATAGTCTCCCGCCGGCATCCGCGAATAAACCGCGTAACGTCCGGAACCGGCATCAATCCATCCATTATCGAAGCCCGCCAATTGATAACGGAAATGGATGTTTTCCGGGTCGCTGAAATGAAAAGCCGTGAAGTCAAATTCCAAATGGCGGTATCCAGGCGGCAAATGGAGGGCGGTGTTCATCATTTCCAGGTTAGCCACAGATTGAGCCGGCACAACGTCACCGTATGAGGCGATGATCCGGCCATCCATGGCAACCTGGGTCAACAAAACCGGCGGCGGCGCCGAGTTTTCCGGCAGAACAGTCGGATCGGCCACCATGATGCCCGTATGCATCAGCATCCGAATCCGTCCGTCGCGAGTGTGAATGGCCATTGGCAGGACATAGGGGGAGGCAGTACTGAATATCGCCTCCACACTGGCCAGCCCCTCGTTTCGCCCGTATACGATGGGATGCAACCGAAGGTCGCTGTTCGCCATGGCCGCTTCCAATTCCTGTTGCCGGATTTTAAACACGCCTAAATCGGAGCCGAACCACAGCCAGCCGTCGTCGTCCGCGGCTATTTGCGAAATATAATTGCTGAATAATCCCTGGTCGGCGCCGACCTGGCCAACCTGCCCGTCTTTGAACCGCAGCAAACCAATCCCACCGCAACTGATCCAAAGACTTCCGTCAGGGGCGGCGTAGAGGCAGCATATGGTGTGGTTTGAAATCGGCAGCCGCGATGATTCGTCAACGAAGTGCGTGCCGTCGAATTTCAGGAGCAATCCGTTCGCGCCAAGCCAAATGTTTCCCCCGGCATCCGCGGCAATGGCGGAATATCGCAGAGCATAAGGCGTTGGAACCATCACCCGCGCGCGCCCATCGTGCAAACATTGCAGAACGTTGCGGTGCAATATCCACAGATCACCCGATGAAGGCACCATGGCGTAAATTGAACCGTTGATGTTGTTACTTCCCAAATCGCAACGGCTGTAATTCCCGTTCGTCAGCATCCAAACTTGACCGCTTTGTGTGCCGATCCAAATACCGTCATTGATGCCGGCAGCCACGCAACGGACGGTTCCGGCGAAAGGCGCGTTGGTAAAAACCGGCGTCCATTTGTCATTGATTCGGGCAACGAGCATCCGGTCAAGGGTTGCACCCCATACTGTGCCATCGGTCTCCTGGCAAATGGACTGCAACTGCGATAAAACCCCGTTGCGTTCCACGGCCTCGAGCCTCACGGCGGGCATGGAAATGCGGTCCAGCCCTCCCCCGCCGGTCCCTACCCAGATGTTGCCTTCATGGTCTTCTGTCAGGCTGAGGATGCAGGAATGGGACGTCTCGACTCTCTCAAAGCCTGAATTGCCAAAACGAAACAACCCGTTCCCGTCGGTGCCAACCCACACCGCGCCTGTGTGATCTTCCAGCAGCGCCTCAACGGTTGCGGCAGCGGAACCTGGCAATTCGCCGAAGTCCCGCAGCGTGCCTTTGGTGTCACACCTGAAGAGATGCTCATGAGCGACAAACCAGACGGCATTGGTGTGACTGCCGGCCAAACATTCCACATCATGGATGCGGGCAATCTGGTGAAAGCGTTTCGGCCCCAGAAGACAAATTTGATTTGCTTTGGCCAGCCAAAGGTTGCCCGCGCCGTCGCTGGCCAACAAGGGCAGCCCATCCGCGGGCACTCCTTCCCGGCCGCCAAAGTGTGTGAGCCGCCCATCCTTAACGCGGAAAATGGCGCTGGAATAACCGAGCCATAACGAACTGTCTTTAGTTTCCGCAAGCACCCAGGGCGCGCCTTTTGCCAATTTGTCTTTAGGGACCGAAGATAAAGAAAAATCCCGCTTCAGACCGGCCATTTTTCCCAGGTTGGGAACTATCCAAAGCGTCCCTGCGCTGCTGGAAAATATAGTCCGAATATTATGCGGCTCAATTGAACCGGTAAAATCCTTGACCGGAAATGCGCTGAAACGGCTGCCGTCAAACCGCATCAGGTTGACCGGTGTCACAATCCACAAGTAACCGTCCCGGCCCTGGGCGATTGCGCTGATGTTGTTGTTGAGCAGGCCATCATCAGATTGCCAAACCCGGGTGAACCATTTCGCATCGGCCGAAGCATGGGAAGGCAAAACGGCAAACACCAAAATCAATCCCGCCAATAGAGCTCCCAGGTCCGGACGGATTGGGCTGAGATTCACGCTTCGAACTTAAGTGACGTCTCACATCCAATCAAGACTCAAAATAATTCGCGTATGTTTTCGGCAAAAAATCCGGATGGCCCAAACGGGCCATGCCCGGGCGGGGGCCAACTGCTCAAAAACGGTCTAAATGGGCCATAGTAATTCCCCATGGCAGTGCGATAAATTGACACCATCGAATTTCCACCACCGGACCATGAACCGCCAGGAACAGCGCCAGTGCGAAATGCCTCAATCGGTCGAATCCAATTCATGCCCGGGCCGGGAATTCCGACGAATGCGCCTGAACTTTAACGAATCCGAATTAAAAATCCAAACGAGCTAACACTATGAAAATAAAGTTATCCATTGCGGTCCTTGCGATGGCAGGGGTTTTGGTCTCAGTTATGGTGGCCCCGGCGCAGCCGGCTTATTTCCAGGCCGTCACGAACCTTCAGCCCGCCGGCTACTGGCCGATGCACGAAATGGAAGCAAACCCGCATGGCGATATTGAAACGAATTACGGCACGCTCGGGACCCTGGCCAGTGGATTTTACGGCGATTGGGAGACTCTGAACAATACTCCGATCGTTCATGGACAACCGGGTTGCATCGTGAATGATTCTTTGGAAACGTCGGTGCATTTTACCCAAACCTCGACATCGGCGTCGACCGGCGGCTTTACCAACGGTCTTGTTGTGCCTCACACGTCGCCTCTAAGCACGCTCAATCCGCCGTTCTCTGTGGAATGCTGGATGAATGGCGATGCCTCCGGCAACAAGCAAGCCGACATCTGGAGCCAGGCGGGAGCCGCTGGTTTGAATGGAGGACCCAACTACTCAGGCATTCGGCTCCACTGGGCCAACGTAGGATGGGTCGTCTATTCTTATAATGGCGCCAGCGGCAGCGACCTTCTTACTCTAATAAGCTATAACACGGGTATTGCGGCCAATACCTGGTATCACACGGTTCTTACTGATGATGGCACAAACATAACTCTATGGATTAATGGGACCGCAGTAGGAAGCGCAGCGCAGGCCGGCAATTACGCGCCCGATTCGTGGACTCCTCTTGCCATTGACAACGGCGTCGGCGGCGGCGTCCCCTTTCACGATTCGATGAAAGGCTACATAGACGAATTTGCCGTTTATACCAACGCCCTGGATCCGGCCACCATTGCCAACCATTATAGTCTTGGCGAAACGGGCTCTGCCGCCGCGTATTTCAATGCGGTTACCAATTCCGATCCGGCCATTTATTTCCTGATGAATTCGCCGACTATTTCCTCCGAATCGGCTGGCGCCTCGCTCGCCAACGACGGTTCTTCCGGAATCAGCGGTCTCTATCGCCCGGAAGTAATTCCTGGCGGTGTGAGCGGACCGGGCGCGCTGGGCGCCGGATTTGGCGCGACAAACGCGATGCCCGGCAACGGCTGTGACGGCTTCGCCGATGTCGGCATCTCCACGTCCTATAATCCGACCGGCACTGGAGCTAATTTCAGCATCACCGCCTGGTTTCAGGGCGACCCGGCCGATTCACGCATCCAAAGCATCGTCGGCCACGGCACAAACTCGTGGCAGTTGGGTCTAACTTCATCGGGCAAAGTCGTTTTCAATTCCGGAACCAACGGCGCCGCTACTGTCGCCACGGGCTCGGCGGCGGGCGACCTGGTTTCGCCAGGCGTGTACAATGACGGTTTTTGGCACCAGGTCGTTGCAACGCACAGCTCGACCATAAATATTCTCTATTTGGACGGTGTGCCCGTCGCCACAAATACGACGACTGTGAGCATCCCGGGATCGGGAGCGGACGTATTGATTGGGGCCGACCCTTCGTTTACCAACAATCCGACCCAGGGCCAGGGGCGGCAATTCGAAGGCAACATTTGCGAAGTGGCGTACTTTGCCACAGCGCTGACACCCAGCCAGGTGCAGTCCCTCTATGCCGCATCCGAACTGCAGCCTGTTATCACACAGCAGCCAATATCGGCGACTGTCAATGCCAATAGCGCGTTTACCAATGCCGTGACGGCGATTGGCGTCGGCCCACTGAATTATCAATGGTATATGAATGGCCAGGCTGTCAGCGGGGCGACCGGGAGCAACCTGGTTATCAATCCCATCGAACCCGCGAACGCCGGCAACTACTATGTGACCGTGTCGAACGATTACGGCGCTGCAACCAGCGCGGTTGTCACCGTGACCGTTCAGAGTGCTCCGCTCCTTTTTGGGCAATTCCCAATTACCTACTCCAATATTCTCAATACGAACTTTATGACGCTCTACGCGGGGGCCAATCCAACGTTTTCCATTTCAAGTGGCGGGGAGCAACCAATATCTTATTATTGGTTTACCAATGGCGTGGCCGATGGCGCCGCAACCAACGCCAGCCTGACCCTGACCAATGTTCCAATCAGTTCAATCAGTGATTATTGCATTTTAAGCAACTCGTTGGGCACAGCCACGAGTGCGGTTTGGTCGGCCACCGTCGTTGCGGATCCCCTCAGCACAGGCGGGACACCGGCGCCTTATCCGCAGGCGGTTTTGAGCCTGAATCCCATCGCCTACTGGCGGCTGAATCAAAGCGACAATGGCGCGGGCAATGACGGAACCGTTGCGCTTGATTACGCCGGCGGCAATGACGGCATTTATACCAACGTTATCCTCGGCCAACCGGGCTACGATTCAACTGCGGACCCCTCCGACAGTTCGGTGGAGGTAGGCTCCGGCCAATTCACAACGAACAGCTATGTTGGTCTTATCGGGACCAATATTGATTTCTCGGTTCCTGCCGGAAAGAATGCCGAATTCACCGTGGAATGTTGGGCCAATGTTTCGGCCAATGGAGGCGGCATCGTCGCCAAAGGATTTGGCAACGGCGGCGAAGAGATGGTTCTGGACACGGGGGGCACGGGCAATGCCTTTCGCTTTTATTTGCGGCCCAGCGGCCAGAACACCACGTACATCGCCAGCGGCGGCGTTCCAAATGGCACTTGGTGTCACCTGGCGGCAGTCTGCGACGAAGCCAACAGCAACCTGTCGCTTTACGTCAATGGCGCGCTGGTTGCCCAGACAAATATTCCGGCCAAAAGCGGCATCGTAAGCGATGTGCCGATGAATATGACCATTGGCGCCCGCTCCAACAGTTCGGGCAGCGGCAACAATTTGCAAAGCGAAGGCACAATAAACGATGTTGCCGTGTTTAACTATGCTTTGACGGCGGCCCAGATTGCGAATGAATACATCCAGTCAGGCATCGCACCGTACTTTACACAACAGCCGGCCACAATGTACGTTGGACAGGGCAGCAACGCGACGGTCGCAGTCGTGGCCGAAGGCACCTCGCCGCTGGCTTATCAGTGGTATGAGACCAACGTCACGGCCATGACCGGCTATGTCATAGCCGGCCAGACCAACGAATCGCTGGTCATCTCGAACATTCAATCCAGCGATGACTACTATGTTAGCGTGACCAACCCTTACGGCTTCACTAATTCGGTCATTGCACCGATTGTCGTCTATTCTTCACCAGTGATTACGGGCTGGCTTCCCGTTACCTACAGCAACGTCGTCAACGTTAACTTTATGAAATTGTACGCGGAAGCAAGTCCGAGCTTCTCGGTATCGGCGCTTGGCTTTGGCACGCTCTCATATCAATGGTTCACGAATGGCGTGCCGGTTGGAGGGGCAACGGGCAGCAATCTGACGCTGGCCGTCTCAAGCTCGGGCAGTCTAACCAACGCTTGTGTCGTCAGCAACCTGCTGGGCGCCGCGACGAATATCTGGATAGCAAACGTCCTCGCCGACCCGACCAACTCGGCCGGCGGCCTTGCAGTCTATCCGCAGACGGTTTTGGCGCTCAACCCTTCCGGCTACTGGCGTCTGAATGAACCGGACGATCAAGCCGGCGACGGCAATCCCGGGGCTATTTGCCATGACTATGCCAGCGGCAACAATGGCGTTTACGCGAATGTCCTGCTCGGCAATCCGGGTTACAACAGCGTCGAGGATCCATCCGATACTTCGGCAGAATTCTATTATTTCAACACATCAAACTGCGATGCCAGCAGCATTCTGGCGCCTGATTTTTCAGCGCCAAACGGTTCAAATGCGGAATTTACGGTCCAGGCATGGGTGAATCCCACTCTTCAGGAAAACGCGGGAACGGCCGTGGGTATCGCAGCCAAAGGTTATTTCGACCACGAAGAATATTCTCTGGATTGCGGCGCCAGCGGCAACGGATTTCGGTTCGAAGTACACGATGCCGCGGGCACGACCTACAATGCGAGTTCCACGCTCGCCACATCCACCGCAGGCAATTTGAATCAATGGTATCTCCTCTCTGGAGTCTGTGACGAAGCCAATGGCCTCGTCCTGCTTTATACCAACGGCCAACTGGCCGCCAGCACATCAATCCCCGTCGCCAGCGGTGTCACGGACTCGTCCTCGACGCCCATGACCATCGGCGCCAGGGCAACCAGCGCCACCAGCGGCATCAACAATCAATTCATCGGCTATTTGAATGATGTGGCCGTATTTAACCACGCACTCGCGCCCGGCCAGGTGGCTGCCGAATATGCCGCGGTCAGTACTGCCGCGCCTTTCTTTATAACAGCGCCCCCGACAAATGCCGGCGCGCCGGTCAACACCACCCTGAACATAACTGCGATGGCCGGCGGAACGCCGCCCCTGGCATATGTCTGGACCAATCTGACCACTCGCGCAACCCTGGCAACAGGAACGGCAGCGAATGCAGCGGTCATCAATGCCCCGCTCAGTATCAATAACATTCCCGCCACGTGGAACGGCAACCAGTTGGAGTTAATCGTCACCGGTCCTTACGGGTCAACCAACGCGTTTGTCACATTGTCCATTACCAATGCCGTCAATTCCAATCCCACGAACATTGTGTTTGCGGTGACGAATAATGAATTATATTTGAGTTGGCCCGGGGACCACACGGGCTGGCAGTTGCAGGCCCAGACCAATCAATTCTCTGTGGGCCTGAGCACCAATTGGCTCAACGTGGCAGGCTCAACCGGCACGAACCAAATCGTCGTTCCCATCAATCTCACCAATGGCAGTGTGTTCTACCGCCTGGTGTATCCATAAAGTTATGCGGACAGTTATGAACGAAAAAGAAATGCTCTTATCCGTCCCTAAAGCGGCCGAAATGGATGATAGTTTGCCAAGGAGGCAAGGCCCGGTTTTTGGCGGATCTGTTCGGGGCGTGAAAGCGCGTCGTCGCGCTTTCACGCTCATCGAGTTGCTTGTCGTGATTGCGATCATTGCGATTCTGGCGTCTATTTTGCTGCCGGTATTGGAAAGAGCTAAATTGCGGGGACAGGAAGCGACCTGCATTAACAATCAAAAACAACTGGTGCTTGCCTGGATCATGTATTCCGCCGACAATAATGATTACTGTGTCGGCAATAATTGGAACGATGAAAAAGCCCACGTGACGTATGAAAACTGGCTGAGCGGCTGGCTGGACGCGGGAAGCGCCACGACGGACAACACCAATACCGACTTGCTGATTGATCCAACCTATGCAACCCTGGGTGATTATACAAAAAACGCCAAACTATATCTGTGTCCGGCCAGCATGGTCATTGCGCCCATTCCCGGCGCCACCGCTTTGCAACCGCTGTGCCGCTCGGTTTCTATGAATTCCTGGGTCGGGTACGTCTGCGCGCCGTCCACAAATACTGGGACCGGCGCGAGCATGAAAATCTTTAGAAAATTATCCAGCATTACCGCTGGAATTTCTCCCGTGGACCTGTTCGTCTTTATCGAGGAACGTGGTGAGAGCATCGATGACGGAAATTTTGAGACACAGATCGGAGACAATATCATCGCCAATTGGGCAACCGATTATCATAACGATGCAGCGACCTTCGGCTTCGCCGACGGCCATGCCGACACACATCGGTGGCTGGTTGGCGCCACTTGGCAGAATCCCAACGATACCAGTGGCCCCAGGATGGGCATGCGGGTCCCGCAGCAAACTGTTGTCCCGGCCAAATGGGGAGCATCGCCGGCGATTACGGGAAACAGCCTGGCCGATTACAACTGGCTCTCGATGCATGCAACCTGTCATCAGTAATAAGGATTGTGAGGGTATTGCTGTGAGCGGCAACCAAATTTCCTCGGTAACCATGGATGGCAATAGGTGGACCCCGGCCGCGACGTCCCGAAAATTCATCAAGTGGATGCGCCTTGACCACATGATCATCGTTGGGGCCGTCGCGGGGTTGTTGCCACTGACGGCATCACCGGATTTGCGCGCCGAGCCCGTCGCCTCATCACCCGCAATTTCTTTCGATTTGCAGGCCGATCGGCCGGGCTGCCTTGAATTCTTTGGCCCCAAAGGCGCTGGTTGTTTTACGGAAGAGATCAGCAATTCATTTCAGGGCGTCCTTGCCTTGAATTATGTTTCTCATCCGCAGGCCGGATTTCCTGGAGGATTTCTGAACGCATCGCCGCCCTCACAGCCATGGTCGGGAACAATGTGGACTCGTGATGCGGGCGCGTTCCTGCGTGAATTGGTGTTCTGGGGCTATTACCAGCACGCCTCCCAGGTGTCCCAATGCCTCATGGACTTTGCCGGTACCAATCAGGCCGGTTTTATCGGGTTTCCCAGATATTTCGCCCCGGGCCATCCTCACGAAACCGGCACGGAAATGGATGGGCATGCGGCAATTATCATTGCCATGGTTTCGCTGTGGCAGCGGTTGCCGCCAGGCGATCCCTTCCGCAAATCGCTATACGATTTTTTGCATCAGCAGCCCTCCCCGGTGCGTTATCTCCACTACGTGCTCGAACATCGGCCTCTCATTCCCGGCTCAGGCGAGTTTGGCGGCGGCGGAGTAAAGGGGCTCTATGACAATGTCGTCCAAAACAATTTGTGCGCCCTTGCCCTGCTGAGCGCCGCTGAAATGGAAGCGGAGGCAGGAGACCAGACCGACGCCGCGCTTTGGCGCAAAGACGCTCAAACGATCTACCGGCACATGGACAAATATCTGGTGGACAACAACGGCTCCTGGATTTGGTGCATTGATCCCAAAACACTTAAACCGGACCCGGCCGTTTTGCGGAAGCCCCTCAATGCGGGATTTGGCGGCCTGAACGGCGTTGCCTGTATGAGTTCCGATGTGCTGGGACTGGAGCCGCAGGCCTGGAACCAGCAAATCGTTGCTCACAGCGAGAAGACTTTTGCCGGACTCTACGACGTCCCATTGCGAAAGGAGCAGTTCGAGAAATATGGAATTTGGAGCCAATTTGATGAGATTCACGGCGGATTGCTGACCAGTCCTTCCTATGGACAGGGTTACGCCATCCAAACCATGCTCCTGTTGGACAAATTGGCGATGGCCGATCATGCTCTTGATTTTCTGACGCAGGCCACATTCCGGGCTTCCGATATATCGTTTCCTCATGGCCGCCTTTCTCCTTATTACTTTTATGAACGCCTCTATTCTCCGGATGCCGACGGAAAAGAAGAATTGAGTTCCGGTTGCGGGCCGCTCAATCTGGTCAACGTCGCCGAACCCCTCAAGGCGGCGCGACTGATTGTGGGTGTGGACGATACCTCGCCTGGGCAAGTACGCATCATCCCGCGGCTTCCGCCTTCCTGGAGCGGATATGAGGCAAAAAACTGGCCTATCCTCACATCGTTTGGAGTTGTCCGGGCCGATCTGTGGTATGAAATAAAGGACGGCAGAGCTGTTTTTCATCTTCGGCTCAAATCGGGCCAGGACATTCCAGCATTGGCCGTTCGCCTGCCTGAAACGAAGGGAATCGTTTGGAAGCATCAGTCTGATGTGAGAGAACTCAACATGGAATCAGATTTCAAAGCACCGGGTCCGCTGGCAGGCTTAAAGCCCAAATTTTGATTTAAATGTTAAGCAACAAGTCCTGGCTGATACTTTTGGCGAACTGTCTGCTCGTTGGCGTCGCGTTTGGTTATCCAACCAACAATATCACGCTCACATTCAACTGCGCCACGACGAATCTGGGCCCCGCAATTCCGGATAATTTCGTGGGACTGGCACTGTCGAGATCATTCATTAATGGCGCGAGCGGGTCCGCTCAAGTCTTTAATCCGACGTGGGACCCGGGCACGTCGACGACTACCTGGCGGCAGTTCACGAATATTCTCGGCCAAATTGGCATTCACCACTGGCGCACGATTTGCGGATATAGCGGTGACAATCCCGATCCCACTCCTGCGCAGGACAACCAATTCTTTGCGACTCTGGCCGACTCGGGCGTCACAAACGTCATTTATGCGCTGCATTGCTTCTGCGAGAGCGATTCCAGTGACAATATCGCCGCGGCCACGAATATTCTTTTGAATCCCACGGACGCGCCGATGCTGGAATCCTTTGCCCTGGACAACGAGCCCAACTATAACATTAATCAGGAGTGCCCGAGCACCGATTGGACCGAGCCTGAATACGAAACGCAATGGAATATGGTCTTTACCCAGACCGAAGGGGGAATTGCAGCAGCCGGACTCCCCATGGCGGCCTTCTCCGGGCCGGACGATGGCTCTGACATACCACCCAATCCAGGCACCAATACGCCCCAATCGTGGATTCTGAAATTTGCAATAGATGAAGCGCCGAATCAGTTTTATACCATGGCCACGCAGCACGACTATGACTCGAGTGCCGCCCCGACTTCGCCCGACGCCCTGGGCATGGCCACAACCAACCTGTCGCCGAATCGGGTTGCCGGTTGGAACCAGGTTTTCACCAACCTGTTGGGAGGGGCACCCACCTGGCCAAATGATTGGCACGGTCATAAACTGCGCTTTCGGATGACGGAGGCCTCGGCCTTTGATAACGGCGGGGGCACCGGGGCTACTGACGGCAATACCAATGGCCAGACTTTCTCGACAGCGTTATGGGAATTGGATTTTTGCCATTGGTGGGCCCAAAGAGGTTGCGCCGGTGTCAATCCCTTTAACCGTCCGGTGGACTACAGCGCGCCCATCCAATTGAGTTATACCACCGGAAATTGGACCGCCATGCCTTACGCTTACGGTTTGAAGGCGTTCAACATGGGCGGACACGGCTTCCCATTCACGAACACCGCCGCATTTTTTTCCAACCCGTCCAACATCAATGTGACTGCGTATGGAGTTTTTAGCGCAGACGGTCATCACCTTTACGTCACGGTCATTAATAAAACGTTCGACGCCGTCGGCGCAAACGCGGCAAACGTGACGATTCCTGCGCCAGGCAACTTCTCCGTGACGAACGCTCAGTCCCTGCTCCTGAGCAGCACCCCGGCAGGCCAGGACGGCAATGCCACCAACGTGCAGACAGCCTGGCTTGGCGGCGCCACGATTCCCAATAGCGGCCCGTGGAACGGAACATGGTCGCCGCTTGCCCCTGGCAATCAGGGTCAAATCAACCTGGTCGTACAACCGGCCACCGCCGTGATTATCGATCTTCAAGGCAATCCAGCAACGGTTTCGGCGCCGCCAACCATTGGCACGGCGCCCCATTCCGGCAACATGGTCATTACTTACACCGGCACGCTCCTGTCATCCACAAACGTGGCCGGGCCCTATGCGCCGGTCCCAAATTCAGCGACCCCTTACGTCGTTCCCGCCACCAACACCCAGCAGTTTTATCGAAGTAAATTTGATTAAAGTATGTACATGAAATCACTTCGACTTGGGCTCATCGCCCTTCTCTTTACGCGGGCGGCCGTCGCTTTCGCGCAATCTGATTTTGGCAACCCATTGAACGGTTTGGACACACTGAAGGATTTTCAGAGCATGCGGGCGTCTTCGACGGACCCGAATTGGCGCAACGGCAATGGCGATTCGCGCCCCATCGCGCCGGGCCAAACGCTCACGCTTGCAGAACTGGCAGGGCCGGGGCGAATCGTTCATTTTTGGAATACAATTTCCGACAAAGAATTGTACTATTCCCGTCTATTGTCGCTCCGAATTTATTGGGATGGAGAAACCAACCCGAGCGTGCAATGCCCGATTGGCGATTTTTTCGGAGTCGGAAATGGCATTGACCAGGCTTTCGACTCGCTGCCCGTGAGCGTGAGTTCCAACGGACGCGGACGCAATTGTTATTGGCCGATGCCTTTCAAAAAAGCGGCGCGCATCACCGTCACCAACGATGGCAAGCAACCTTGCGAAAACTTTTATTACCAAATTGATTGGCAGAAACTGCGTTCTCTCCCAAGGCAAACCGCCTATTTTCATGCCATGTATCGGCAGGAATATCCCTGTGTCATGGGGCGCAATTATCTCATCGCGGACATCCGGGGCCGCGGCCAATACGTTGGCACGGTGTTGAGCGTTTGCCTGGCTTCGCCCAAATGGTTCGGCGAAGGCAATGAATACTTCTTCGTCGACGGCGAAAACGAACCCAACCTGCGCGGCACCGGCACGGAAGATTATTTCTGCGAGGGCTGGGGTTTCTATCCGGGGTCCCAACCGTTTTATGGTGCGTCCTATTGGGAGGGAGACGCTGGAAACGACGTCGGCAACCTCGGCAGCTTTTACCGATGGCACATTCCCGACCCGGTCAGCTTCAGGAAATCGCTCCGACTTGAAATTGAACACAGGGGAGGGCAGATTTTCCCTGATGGCACAAAAACCGGTTTCATTGAGCGGGATGATTTGTTTTCCAGCGTGGCCTTCTGGTATCAGGTCGAGCCGCACAAATCTTTTCCCGACTTGCCTCCCGGCCCGGACCGATTGCCTTTGCGGGACGTCGTTTTGATCACAAGTTCCCAGGCAAAATCGGCACGGCATTCCGACGCCCCGGTTGCGGTGGAGCACTTCGGCAAGGTCAACCAATTTTGGCAGTTTTGGCTGCAATCGGTAAACACCAATGGCTGGATGGAAATCCCCTTTCAAACCGGGGAACCGCTCGATTCGGATTTGGTGTTGAAAATGGTTCACTCATGGAATTCGGGCATTTACCGCGTCCTTCTGGACGGCAACCAACTGGCGCAAATCGACTTCTACGCTTCCGACCCGACAGCCGCTACCGACAAATTGGGTCCGGTTCACCTGGAGCCCGGCGACCACGTTTTGCGGTTTGAATGCGCCGGCAAATCTCCCGAATCCATGGGCTGCGCGCTCGGGTTCGGCTCCCTGATCAGCCGTGCTGTCGCATACAGCCGGCCCGCAAACCTTGACTTGCGCACCTTGCAGAAACACTGAAATACTATGCACGATTCAACCATGGACCGGCGAACATTTTTGAAAACGGCGGGCGCATTGTCAGCCTCGGCCTTGCTTACCCCCGGAGATTTAATGGCGGCCGACAGCGCCGCACCGGCGAAAAGGAAACCCAATTTTCTTGTCCTCGTGGCCGATGACCAGTGTTTCCGAACCCTCAATGTGCTGAACAATACCGAAGTTTTAACGCCAAATTTTGATCGGTTGATAAAACGAGGCACGACGTTTACTCATTGCTTTCACCAGGGTTCATGGACTGGGGCGGTTTGCATCGCGAGCCGGGCGATGATGCATACGGGTCGTTATTTATGGGCATGCGGCGGTGACCATTGCGGTACTTATCCGCTGATGGGCGAGACATTGCAGCAAAACGGTTATCAGACGTGCGCTGTCGGCAAATGGCACAACGGCGATGCGACGGCGCTGAGAAGTTTTAAGACCGGCAAAACAATCGGGCCGGGCTTTTATGCTTCCACGCCAACAAATGGATTTGCCTATCGCCGTCCGCGCCCCGGTGATCCCTGGACGCCATGGGACCCGAAATATCGCGGGCATTGGACGCCGAACCAGCTTTGGGACATCCAGGACGGTGACGGAGATGGCGGCGCGCGGCAGGCGAGCCCCCGCTATAAGCGAGAGCAACATTCCTGCGAGTTATACGCGGACAGCGCCGCTGAATTGATTGGCCAACTGGCCGCGCAGCCGGACAATCCCTTTTTTCTCTACGTAGCCTGGAATTCGCCGCACGATCCGCGGCAGGCGCCGAAGGAATTGGTGGACCTGTATCCCGCGGAAAAAATCCGGGTACCTCCGAATTTCCTGTCACAGCATCCGTTTGATATTGGCGCGGACGGACGCGACGAATGGCTGGCGCCGGTCGTGCGGACGCCGGAAATTGTGCAGGTCCATCGCCGGGAATACTACGCGCTAATCACGTATATGGACCGGCAAATGGGCCGGATCATCGATGCCCTGGACAAATCCGGGCAGGCGGATAATACCTACATCATCGTAACAGGCGACCACGGCCTGGCCGTGGGCGAGCATGGACTGATGGGCAAGCAAAACCTGTATGATTGTTCTGTCCGCATGCCGTTCATCATGATTGGCCCGGGCATCTCGCCGGACCACTGGATTGACGCGATGATGTATCAACATTGCCTGTTTCCGACGATTTGCGATTTGGCGGGAGTTTCAGCGCCGGCAACCGTTCAGTTCCCCAGCCTGATGCCGCTCTTGCGCGGAGACCGCAGCTTTTTGTTTGAATCGATGTATTGCGCTTATGAAAAGTATCAACGTTCCGTGCGAACCGATACGCATAAATTGATCGTCTATCCAGAAGTCGCGAAGGTTCAACTTTTTGACGTTGTTAATGATCCGTGGGAAATGAAGAATCTCGCCGGCGACCCCGCAAATGCCCACATGATTTCCGGGATGTTTCGCCAACTGACAAAGTTGCAGCAGATGGTTTCGGACAAGTTGGTTTTGGACCCGGGTTCGCTTGGGATTCAAGCCTGATTAGTGCCCCTGGAAATAGAATTCAGCCATCTGGTTCCGGTTCAATTGCGGCAGAATAATGAAAATGGCAGGCGAATACTCCAAAGGGCATATAATCATGGCCATTTCTGGCATCCGCTCTGCTTGCAACAGGGTATGTTAATATCAGCCGGACAGGCCCTTATGAACACAACCAATCAGTCAGTGAAACAGCCATCCAGGATTTTGGTGGTGGAAGACAACAATCTGGTCGCCCAGACGATCAGTTTCAAGTTGAGGGGCTCGGGATACGAGGTGGCGACAGCCGTGGACGGATCGGAAGCCATGGCCGCTGTGCGCAAGAACAAGCCAGATTTAATTTTGTTGGATATCATGTTTCCGGATGACTTTGCCAACGGATGGGACGGATTCAGCATCATGCAGTGGCTTTACCGGATGGATGAAACCCGGGCAATCCCCATCATTATCATGACCGGCAGCGAAGACGTGAAAAACGAGGAACGGGCAAAGTCCGCCGGCGCGGCGGCCTTCTTCCGCAAGCCGATCGACCACGATAAATTGCTCAGCGCGATTCGCGCGCTTTTGGACAGTACCGCTCCCAAACCGGCCCGAATGAATCCGTAGCCAAACTTCGCTGCGTTGCGGCTGGTCTTCGACACAGCCGCGCTCCGAAGTCGGTTCATGAACCAACTAAGGTCATCCCCAATACTCCAGACCAGAACGCGCTTGCTGAAATCCATGAATGGCAAATCAATGAGAATCGTCCTTTCGAAAATAGTCTTGCGCGTGTTCGGCGATTACCCGTGCAGCCTCTCCATCCGATGTTTGTCGTTTGAACGCTGTTGGCGCATAGGCGCAGTTATGCTTTTGGCAGTGTGATGAGCAATTCATGTTCGTTGCGCACAATCTTCATCTCGTTCGGTTTCACCGGGGACGGAAGTTGGATTAATTGCTCATATTCGCCCGATTCAGAAACACTCGTGGCTTCGTTGTTTCTTTCCGACATTTGGCTTTGCCGGTTGTTCGCACTGACCTGCAATGTGCGGTCATTCTTCAACGTCACATTGACGTCAGAAACTTTAGTTTCCGGCAGGAAGGCGCGCACGACATACCGATTTTTAAGGTCCTGCACATTTAAGGAAAGCGAGTAGGCCGAACTCTCCGGAAAACCGGCGAACTGGGGCCCGCTCCGAAATTGCGCAGACATTTGATCAAGCATTTTGTCCATCCGCGCTTGCATCTTGTCCATTTGCGTTTTCATGTCCCGGATTTCCTGGTTCCATTCCTGGCTTGCGGCTTCGGGATTTTGAAAAAGCGGCATGGAAGTTTGGCTTGTTGCCGTTGTTGCGGGCTTGGTCGTCTCAGGCGTTCCTGCCTTCGATTTTGTCCCCGCAACCCATATCGCGGCGCCAATGGCAACGCACATTAAAGATGTAACAACCGCGCCTTTTTTAGTAGCATTCATAATCATTTTTTCCTTTCTTTCGTTGTATTTTTTATTTCCCCTTTTTTGGCAGGCTCCTGCGGAGGCAGCGCGCCCCTGACCGCGTCCGTAAGGGCAGCGGCATCGAGCGGCTTTTCCAGAAACGCGGCAGCTCCGTCGCGAAGGCATTCATCTCGGACTGTGGGGCTGCCAAAAGCGGTCAGAACAACGATAGGCAGTTTTGGATAATACCTATGGATGACATATACCGCCTGTTTGCCTGAAATAATTGGCATGCAAAGATCAATGATGACTAAATCAACTCGTATCTTTCTATCGGTTAATATTCCTATCGCGCCCCCCTGCCCAGCTTGAACATACAACCCGTGCCCCTTCGTTCGTAAAGACTTTGTCGAGTGCCCGGAGCATTCGCTCATCGTCATCGACCACGAGGAGGCATTTATCTCGAATATCATTTGTCACACATTCATTGTTTCGCATAAGCGATGCCACATACTGGCACATTTCAGGAAGTTGTTGATTCATAGATGATTGCATGAAAACGCGAAGCGCCCGTTGAAGAGGCGGCTCAAATTGATTCAGCCAATTTGGCAGTGGTGGCGCCAATTTGTCCGAACCGTTATCAATATTTGAGAAATAAGAATATCAGGAGGCGCAGGCAAAATGGCAGCGGCGAGACTGCCGATTTGGCGCAAACGCAAAGGACTGGGAGCGCCGCAGCGGCATCCGTTTTTCAAAATCCCCTGAAAATCAGTTAATTATGCCCCATTTATTTTTTGGCATTCTTTTTGCGAAGGATAGCTATGCAATCGTAGCACGTGGAAAAAAAGCAATTTCTTGATGACTATTCCCAAACCGGAATTGGAACATGCAGTGTCATTCGCCAGGTGCTGGAAGTATTTGAGCTGAGGTCAAGGAGGTGGCCGAACAAAGAGGTGAAATTGGGGAATGAGGAGCCAGGGAAGCCGGAGAGCCGGGCGGCGCAGGCGCGCCGCCCGGCAACTTAAGTAGCGAACCTGCAATGCCGTAATCAGCGGCTAAACAACGTACAGAAGTCTGCAAACGGGAATTTTAGTCCGACCGACAGGCGCCATGACAAATGCGCGCGGGGTTGCTTGCGGACACGCCGGCAGGCGGTCCATTTTGAATTTTATGCTTCATATTAGAGAGTTCCTTTTGACTCTGATTTTGGGTCTCGCGCTATCCGTTCGTGGCGCTGCACAGACGGACCTTTACAACTTTACCGGACCGGAAATATATCCCATTGACGACAGCATCTGTCTGCTGCACGCGGCGGATTTGACGGGGGACGGCTTGAACGACCTGATTGTTGCGGACAATGAGCATTATCGGATCGCGCTGCTTTACAACCAGACAGGAAAGACCAATTGGGCGAAGGCCGTCCCGGCGGCATCTCCGCTGCAGGGCGTTAACCAATTGCCATTCGGCGCGCGTTTTCGGCTGGATTCGATTCCCGTGGATGAGCAGATTTCTGCGCTGGCGGTGACCGATCTCAACGGTGACGGCCGTCCGGACGTTGTTTTTTATGGAGACGGCAAAGACCTGGAAATCATTTACAACCTGGGAACAAACGGCTGGAGCGAGCCTGAGCGATGGCATCTTGACGACGGCCAGATGAATCCGAGCGCCCTTGCTGTTGGCGATTTGACGGGGGATCACAGGCCCGACATCGTTTTGCTTGGTGACAACGGGTCACTCTATCTTTTGCGGCAACGCGCGGACCGTACTTTTGACGAACCGGAAAAAATTCCGTATTCGGGCACGCCCAAAGTCGTGCAAATAGTGGATGTGAACGGCGACGGACGGAACGACCTTATGATGGTGGACTGGGACAGCCCGACGCCCTTCCGTATCCGGTTGCAAAATGATGCGGGGCAACTTGGGCCCGAGATCTATTTCAAATCACAACCTGTTCACGCTTATTCCGCGGATACCCTGGAAGGTAATTCCAGGCAGTTCATCGCCACCATCGCTGAGAATTCCGACCGGGCGGAGGTTTCGGAATTCACGCAGCGGCCAGGCAGGGTTCTGTCCGGGACGCTCCGGCAGGGGCAGTTCCAGGTGTTGCCGTTGCTTAAGACGAGCGCCGCGCATCGTGGCGAGCTTTGGACGGACCTCACCGGCAACGGGCGGCCCGATTTGCTGGTGTCCGACCCGGACAGCGGCCAGATTTCCATTTATTTACAGGAGGCGGACGGCTCGCTCGGACCGCCCGAAACATTTTCAACATTAACCGGAGTAAGCCAGATCGCTGAGGCCAATTGGCATGGTGGCCGCCGGCCGGAAATTTTCCTGTTGAGCCAGAGCGAACAGGCTGTCGGCATGACCGAGCTAACCAGGGACGGACGGTTTCCATTTCCCACACTGCTCCCGATTGACGGGACACCGTTAATCATGGCCGTTGGCCCATTACGACAGGGCGGAAAGCCGGTGTTGTGCGTCATCGTGGACAAGGATGGGCAACGCTATCTTGTCACCTGCGACGACAAGGGCAAAATGCGGACACAGAAATTGAGCGACAGTTTTACCGAAACGCCGGTTGCGATGACCATCCAGGATGTGAATCGGGATGGATTGCCGGATGTAGTTATATTGGTCCCGTATGACAAGATTAAGGTGCTGCTCCAAAAACCCGATGGCAGTTTCGATGAAGAGGATGTGCCCTATCCCGGGGGCGGAATCGATCAGCCATGGATGACCTCAATGGAACTGGACGGCAAGCCGGAGTTGCTGTTGCCGGGCAAAAATTTCGTGCGAGCCGTAGTGCTGGAAAAGACCATGGAGACTTTGAGCTTCACCAATCGGCCGCAATGGATATTCAGGGTGACAGATCAGATCAACGGCGTGGCCGGCGACTCACAAATTGCCGGCGCGACAGCGGTCCAAACCGGCCATGACGGCCCGCCAACCATCTTTTTATTGGACGCCCAATATGATCAATTGACCATGTGCCAGCGCGGCAAAACCGGGGTCTGGCAGGTTGTTCAGAATGTTCCCTTGCCGATCTCAGATTTCGACGGATTGCAAACAGTGTCCCTGGGGGCTCCCCCAAAACACGATGTTCAAAGCGTTGCGTTTCTTGGCCAGGATGCGCTGGCCTGGATGCCGCTGGCAGGGATGGTTTGGGATTTTAGCCCCCTCGCCGGCTACGATACGCCGGTCAAGGACGGTTACCTGGACGACGTGGAAACGGGGGACCTGGAAGGCGACGGGCGTAAAGAACTGGTTTTTCTGGAGACGACGCAACATTATCTCGATATTGTCGATTTCAATTCCCGCAAGCTCGCGCCCGCCATACGTTGGCAGGTATTTGAGGAGCATACTTTTCGGAATGATTCGGACAATTCAGCCGAGCCGCGCGAGGCGCTCGTAGCCAATGTCACGGGTCACAGAGACAAGAAAAAGGACTTGATCGTGGTTGTGCACGATCGAATTCTGCTCTATCCACAGGAATAGCAAAATGCAGGGAACATTGAACGGAAAAATTCTAATCGTTGACGATGACGAACGTTTTTTGCGCGCCCTTGGCAAGACCCTGCGCAGCGAGGGAGCGGTGGTAACGGCCACGCAATGGGCGTTGGATGCCATTGACATCCTTTCGCGGCCCGAAAAGGTTGACCTCGTTATCACCGATTTGCGAATGCCGGTCGTAAATGGCGGTATGCTGCTGCATTCGATTCGCCTGATATCACCCGATTTGCCGATAATCGTATTGACGGCATTTGGCGACCCGGAAACCAGGGCTGAGGCGCTGCGCCAGGGGGCCACAATCTTTTTGGAGAAAAACCTGACTACTTTGGAGTTGCTGGCGGCCATTCAAAAGGTTTTTGAATCACAAAGTGCCCCTGCGGAATCGTCGGAAACGACTCCCCTCTGTGACACGGGAAAACCTGACGAGGATATTGAGGGCCTGATTCCATGACCAAACGTTTCACTGGGAGAAGAACATCGTGATCGGGCATGGTGCGGACTAACGCAACCGGAGTGAGCGAGCGAGCACGGTTGTGCTATATAATTTAACGTGAGGAGCCGGCGAACCGCATGAGAATGACGCGCCGCGTTTGCAGCGTCGCCGGGATGCCCCATGAAATCAAGAAAATCGGATGGCTATTCTATCATGAGCGCGCAGAATTTGATTTCCGTTGAAAGATAACATGAAAATCCGGATCGCTTTTGCGCTTGCCGGCCTGCTCCTGCTGGCCGGTTGCGCCACGCCCGGCCCGCGCAGCACCTATCTGGAACGCGTCGAACCGGACAGCATTACCAATTTGACGGCCTATTGCGCTGGAAACTCCATGGAAATCCGCTATCCGCTCCGGAGCGGCATGGCCCTTGCCCATGCGACGTGGTTTCCAACGGCCGCCAGCAACGCCGTCTATCAGTGCCAGTTTTCGGTGCTCAACTTTGGAAAAGAAAAGCGTTCGGTGCGCAAGTCTGTGGTTAACCCTAAGAACCGGATCATTGTTCGGAATGCTGCCCAATGGAAACAGCTTCTTCAGGCGGTCTTTGCCGGCCTGGCCCCCCGGACACCCGGGCACGGCATATTGTTGCTGGCCCAGGACATGGAATTGGTCGTTTTCAGGAACACCAGTGGAGAATTAAAAGTCGTAAGCCTCGACCGCAAGCCTCTCGGAATCATTATCGACCACACGTTCAGCGACGCCGATTTCTCAAAGGAAGCGATCAAACTGATGACCGCGAGTGTCAGCGCCATTGACCCAAACCAGACGACCTGTCTCTTTCTAACCGGAGACGAGCCCGTTTTTGTGCTTGTTGATGTCCGGGAGCATCTGGTCGTTTTTCTCAGTTGTCCGACAGACCCGGAAGCGCAACCCGTCGTCATTCCGGGATCGTTCGCCTTGCGCGTTATCAATTCCGTGCTGATCAAAAGCCTCGTCATAACCGCCGTCAAAAATCCGTTCAGCCTGATTGGCCGCGGTCTTTGGCACATTGACTGTTCCGGGGTGACGATGCTGAATTCATTGTCCCTGAACTCAAGCGATCCTCCACCAACGCCGCTTTACACAGGACCCGGCATGGACCTGACTGCCTGGGAAAGAACGCTGGACCATGTGGTGACCGCGCGCCGGCTTAAGGGCCGCGTGAAATTGTTCATCGACGGGAGCCAGTTTTTCCCGGCGCTCGCCCAGTCCATCGAAACTGCCAGGCATAGCGTGGATGTCATGGTCTATATTTTCGGCACGGATAGTTTTGCGATCAAAATCGCTGATGTATTGAAGCAACAGTCGGCTGCGGTCCATACCCGTGTGCTGATGGATGACCTCGGCTCGCTCTTCGCCGAGGGCGCTCCCGCGTCGGCGGTTCCTCCGTATTTTCAACCGCCCGGCGACATCAAATCGTATCTGGAAGCCGGCGCGCGCGTTCGCGTGCGCGTCAGCACCGACCCCTGGCTTGCCACCGACCATCGAAAATGTTTCATCATTGACGGCCGGCAGGCTTACATCGGCGGCATGAACATCGGCTGGCTCTACCGATATCAATGGCATGATTTGATGATTGGGTTGACTGGACCGGTTGTCGGGCAATTGGTAAAGGATTATGAAAAAGCATGGGCGCTGGCGGGGCCGTTCGGCGACTTTGCCTACGCTCGCGCCGCGATACTTGATCGCGCACACGCGCACAGGCCCGCAGCGCCCGGCAGCATTGACATCCGCGTCCTGCGGACAGCGACCGGCGAAATGCAGATTTATCACGCACAACTGGAGGCCATACGCCGCGCCAAACGTTATATCTATATCGAAAACGCGTATTTCAACGACGACACCATTCTCCGCGCACTGATCGAGGCGCGCCGGCGCGGGGTGGACGTGCGCGTCGTCCTGCCCTCCGAAAGTGACGTAGGCATTATGCAGGCCAGTGATTTGGTCGTGGCTAATGAAATGCTCAGCAACGGCATCCGAGTCTTTATTTATCCCGGAATGACACACGTCAAAGCCGCAGTTTACGACGGTTGGGCCTGCGTCGGCTCAGCAAACATGGAGAAGATGAGCCTGCGCGTCTCGCAGGAACTCGATGTCGCCTTTTCCGATCCGGATACGGTGGCCCAATTGGACCGGCAATTGTTCGAGGCGGATTTCAAACATTCGCAGGAATTGAAAAGTCCGGCGGAATTGAATTGGGCCGATCCATTTTTGAAAGCAATTTCGGAACAATTATGACGCCTTGGGGCCTCTAAAAAATTGCCATGGTAATCGAACGCGAAATTTTGTCATCTGTCCATCTTAACGGGAGTGAAAACTAAAGTGATATCGCTCTTTTTTTCTCCATCAAAATGGGGCGCAATGATATTGGCGTTCGCAATGCTCCTGTTCATTGGAATTGTGGACTACGCCACGGGGCGCGACTTTCATTTAGCCGCTTTCTACCTGATTCCGATTTGTTACGCCGGTTGGAATGTGGGGCAGCGAGCCGGCCTGTTAATGGCGTTTCTGAGCATCGTGGCCTGGTTCCTTGGAGATTTGGCTTTAGGGTCGGTCTATAGGCACCCGCTAACTCCATATTGGAACGGCTTGATGCTGCTCGTGCTCTATATGGTCATTGTGATCCTGCTCTCAGCCTTTCAACGGGCACACTATCATCTGGAAGAAGTCGTGCAGCAACGCACCGCGGCATTGCAGGCGGAGATCACCGAACGCAAACGATTGGAAATAGCCAAGCTCCAGGCCGAACGCCTGGCGACTGTTGGCACCATGGCGGCCCAGGTCGCGCACGAAGTTCGCAATCCGCTGGGCTCCATTACTTTGAACCTCGACCTGCTTCAGAAGGAATTTAAAAAGGTGGATACTCATGCGGAGGCCGAAACAGGTGAAGCGGCGGCCCTGTTGACCGACATACGCGAGGAAATCCAACGAATCAAACGCGTGATCGAGGATTACTTGAAATTTGCCAGGTTGCCCAAACCTCAAATTTTCCCGCTCGCACTCAACGAGTTTTTGGAAGGAAAGCTCGCCTTTATGGCCGGGGAATTCGACAAGGCCAGAGTGAAGTTGCGCACCAGCTTCGATCCGGATCTAAAGACCATAAACGCCGACGGCGAACAATTGTGGCAGGCCACATTAAACCTCATCCGCAACAGCCTGGAAGCGATGCCGGCGGGCGGTGAGCTGACCATCGGCACCTGGCGTCAAAACGGCCAGGTCCAACTCCGGGTGACCGACAAAGGCCTGGGCATGAATAAAGAAGAATTGAGCCACGTGTTTACTCCATTTTTCACTAAAAAATCAGGCGGCACCGGATTGGGTTTGACACTCGTGCAGCAGATTGCCATTGAACACGGCGGTCACGTCGAGTGCGAAAGCCAGGCCGGCAAAGGCACTACGTTCACCATTCATTTGCCGCTGACGGAAAAATCGTGATATGGCGAAGGCATTGGACATTCTGATCGTGGACGACGACGAGCGGCTGCGCACTGCCGTCAGAAAGGTCCTGGCCAGTGAAGGTTATACCGTTGAATGCGTCGCAGGCGCTCAAGACGCGATGGAACAGCTAAAACAACGCGCCGCCGCCCTGGTCTTGAGTGATTTGCGCCTTTCGGGATTGGATGGGATAACGTTGCTGAAAGAAATTCGCGAACTGCGGCCCGAAACGGAAATCGTGATGATTACCGGCCATGGCAGCGTTGAAAAGGCGGTCGAATCGATCAGATTTGGGGCCTATGATTTTATCGAGAAACCTTTGAATAGTGACCAGTTGCTAAAAATTGTTGCCAGGGCGCTGGAAAAGCAACGGCTCACAAGCGAAAACCGGCGGCTCCGCCACCAACTTGAACAACGGCGGGGACTCGACTCCCTAATCGGCAACGACTCCCGGATTCTGGCAGTCAAGCGGCTCGTCCGCCAAATTGCGCCCACGGATATTAATGTGCTCATTCAAGGTGAAAGCGGCGCCGGCAAGGAGGTGATCGCTGATTCTTTGCATGACTTGAGCGACCGTCGCGACAAACCTTTTTTAAAAATCAGTTGCGCCGCAATTCCGGAAACACTCCTGGAAAGTGAGCTATTTGGCTACGAACGGGGCGCCTTCACCGGCGCCAACGCCGCGCGCCCCGGAAAGTTCGAGCTGGCGGACGACGGCACCTTGATGCTGGATGAAATCGCCGAAATGAGCCCGCAATTACAAGCGAAGTTGTTGCGGGTGCTGCAGGACGGCAGGTTCCAGCGCCTGGGCAGCGCAAAGGAAATCCGGGTGAACGTGCGCCTGATTTGCGCCACACACGCGGATATTCCAAGGGCGATCGAGGAAGGCCGGTTCCGGCACGACTTGTATTACCGTATCAATACCATTCATGTCGTGCTGCCGCCGTTAAGAGAAAGAAAAGATGATATTCCGCTGCTGGCCGGCCATTTCCTGGGTTTATTTGCCGCCAAAATGAAGAAAAATGTCACGGCCCTCGCCCCGGATGCGCTCCAAAAACTCCAAATGCATTCATGGCCGGGAAATGTCCGCGAACTCGAGCACGTCATTCAACGGGCAGTGGCTTTGGCCCAGGGAAAAATCATCACTGACATTACTTTCGCGCCGCAGGTTTCCGACATTTCAAAACCAGATGCCGGGACAAAAAATGGCTGCGTTTCCATTCCCATCGGCACGACGGTGGACGACGCAACGCGGAAGCTGGTCGAGGCCACGATTCAACACTGCGCGGGCAACAAATTACAGGCGGCCAAAATGCTTGGCATCGCGCCCCGCACCATGTACCGCCATTTTTCCAAATAACGCTGCAAGCATCTCGATTCGCGTGAAAAACAATTTCTGTAAAAATGGCAGCGCCACGCTGCCATACTGGCAGCAGTGAGGGCGCGCTTTTTCCATGCTGCAGCGCGGCTTGGTCTTAAACGTCTGCAAATTCATTATCTATAGGAGACGTCATCCGTTGGCATCGCTTATGCAAGCCACTAATATGATGGCAAAAGATATTCATAATAAATCAGTTTTAATTGTCGATGACGACGAACGAATGCTTCGCGCGCTCGACAAAGTCCTGACCAACGAAGGCGCGACTGTCATGTGCTCAAGCTGGGCGGGAAGCGCCATTGGACTCCTGACGGAGAAGAGAATGCCGGTTGATTTGGTGATCGTCGACCTTAGTATGCCCTTTATCTCGGGTTTGACTACAATGCATGCCATCCACAACCACTATCCGAACCTCCCAATTATCGTTCTGACCGCTTATGGAAGCCCGGTTGTCAAAGCAGAATGTCTGCGCGAAGGCGCGGCTGCCTTTTTGGAAAAGCCGCTTAATTCGTCCGTGTTGATTGATGCCATCAAGGGTGTCTTCGAATTGCACGAGAATCGAACAACTGGAAGCGGACCAATGACAAGAGGCGCAGGCGAAACACATATGGAGCAGGGTAAAAGGGATTGAATCGGAGATTGGCTTCAGCCCGCTCTTCCAAAAATTTATGGCCGAAACACCTCCAAAATTGCCCATTCCCATGCTTCTGATGGGCTTCGTCCTTTTACTGGCCTCGCTTTGCCTGGTCGGGTTGCTTTCGGTGGCGGAACGGAAAAGCTCCTCGCTTCCCGTCTATGGCCAGATCGCGGATTTCACGCTCACCAACCAGGACGGTCAGGCAACCACGCTGGCGGATTTGACCAATCGTGTTTGGGTGGCCGACATCATTTTCACCCGTTGCGCCGGCCCCTGCCCGCGCATGACCGCCCAAATGAAATCCTTGCAGGATGCGTTGCCCCAGGACAGCGATGCAAAACTCGTGACGCTGACAACCGACCCAAATTATGATTCGCCGAAAATCCTGAAGCGATATGGCGAACGCTTCGGCGCGAACTTCGACCGTTGGATATTTTTGACCGGAACGGAAAACGAAATTGCCGGTCTCGCCGCGGCCAGCTTGAAATTGGGCGCTACGCCCATCGCTCCCTCTGACCGAAAAGACCCCGTGGATCTCTTCATCCACACAACCATTTTTGTGGTCGTGGACAAACACGCGCGGATGCGCGGAATTTTCCAAACCGGCGGCCAGGACGTTGACTGGCAGAATACAGTCCGTCCTAACCTCCTTGCCACAATTCGGCAATTGGAGCGCGATCCATAAACTATCATTTGACGGACCTCGCAAATGGTCTCAGCTTCTTAGGGATGAAAAGGATGATTGGATTGTCTCTGATCTGTTATTCTCTGATGGTCGCCGCGCTGTTTCTGCCCGCATCCGCGGCATTTTGGCCAATGCCATGTATTTCAAGGGTAAATGGACCGAGGCCTTCGATAAAAAACAGACTCATCTCCGCTATTTTTACCTGGCCAACGGCATTATCAAGCAGACGCCGATGATGTCGCGACAGAGCAAATTTCGATATCAGGACGGCAACGGTTTCCAGGCGGTGGAATTGCCCTATGCCGGCGACAGGCTGCAGATGATCCTGTTTTTGCCGGCGACCAATTCGAGTCCGGCCAGAATGCTGGCGCATTTCAGCGGCAAAAATTGGGAAAGAAAAATTCTTCGCCGCTTCTTTCAACGCGAGGGAACAGTCGTATTTCCGAAATTCAAACTAAATTATAAAATTGATTTGAATCAGCCATTGCAAGGCATGGGCATGAAGCAGGCATTTATCCGTGGGGCGGCAAACTTCTCGGCAATGGCGCGGGATCCGGTTTTCGTCAGCATGGTGAAGCAAAAGAGCTACGTGGACGTGAATGAAGAAGGCACGGCGGCGGCGGCGGTGACGACGGTCACAGTCAGAGATTCAGTGGGGATGCGGCCTCGCCCGCCTTTTGAGATGATTGTGGACCGTCCATTCCTTTTCGTAATCGTGGATAAAACAACCCAGGCCATTGTATTCATGGGCATCGTCGCTGACCCAACATCGCCCGGGTAAACACGGAAATTCGAAAATAATCCATTTTAATGTTGTTCCAACCTCGAATGCCGACAGCCGTACGTGAAATAGAGCACAAGGCCGATGATGAGCCAGACAATCAGACGGGCCCATGTGTCCGGAGGCAGGTTCTTCATCAAATAGCCACAGGACAGGACGCCCAGCGGCGCGACGAGCCAGACCGCGGGGGTACGAAACGGACGCCGGATTTGGGGATCGGTCAGTCGCAGCACAAACACGCCCGCACAGACAATTGCAAAGGCCAGAAGTGTGCCGATGGACACGAGTTGGCCCAGCAGCCCGATCGGAAAAAGTCCGGAGATCGTCATAGCCGCGATGCCGACGATGATCTGCGAAATCCATGGCGTTCGGAAGCGCGGATGGACCACGCTGAACACGGGCGGCAGCAGGCCGTCTTTTGACATTGTATAAAAAATCCGGGGCTGCCCGAGGAGCAGAACTAAAATGACTGACGAAAGCCCTGCGATCGCGCCGACTTTAATTAGAAGCACAAGCCAGCCTAGCGAGGGACCCACTGAATTGATGGCCAACGCGATGGGCGCCGGGACGTTCAGCTTCGTGTAATGGACAATGCCGGTCAAAACCAGTGAGACCGCGATGTAAAGCGCGGTGCAAATTCCCAACGAGCCCAGTAGAGCGATGGGCATGTCGCGCTGCGGATTGCGCGCCTCCTGCGCGGCGGTGGATACCGCGTCAAATCCGATGTAGGCGAAAAAAATAACGCCGGCGCCGCGCACCACTCCGCTCCAGCCAAATTCGCCGGGACCCAACTGTGGCGGCACAAACGGATGCCAGTTCCTCTGGTTGATGTGAGCAGCGCCCACGACAATAAACAGAAGAATAACCGCCAATTTCAGCACTACGATGGCGTTATTGAAGTTTGCGGATTCCTTAATGCCGACGACCAGAAGAATCGTGACGACGGCCACAATCACCATCGCCGGCACGTTGAGCACAGCCCCCGTGCTGACCCAGCCTTGGATGAACAATCGCCAGATGTCCCACCAATGCTCGCCCGCCGGCATGGGATGATCATACGGCGCCGATGTAAATGCCGCCGGAATTGTGATGCCAAGGTCTTTCAAAAACGAGACAACGTAGCCCGACCAGCCGACGGCAACAGTCGCGGCGGCAAAAAGATATTCCAGAATCAGGTTCCAGCCGATGATCCAGGCTATGAGTTCACCCAGCGTTGCATAGCCGTAAGTGTAAGCCGACCCCGAGAGCGGAATCATGGAGGCAAATTCCGCGTAACAAAGACCGGCGAACATGCAAGCCAGGCCGGAGAGTATGAACGAATACACGATGGCCGGTCCGGCATAGACCGCCGCCGCCTGACCCGTTAAAACAAAAATCCCCGCGCCGATGATACACCCGACGCCCAGCGACGTGAGGTTCACCGGGCCTAGCACACGCTTGAGGCGCGCGTCCGTGAGCACTTCGGCCTGCAAATCGGCAACTTTCTTTCGGCGGAGTAAATTCATCGGAAAACAATCAATCCGCTTGTCAAAACGGCAAACCGTAGCAGAAGGGCAACCTGATTCAAGAGCCAATATAATTTTCGTTTGCCAAATCGAAAACAGATCCGAGTTTAAAGGGCTGGGGGATTAAACAGTGGATAACCTTTCACCCAATCATTTCTGGGCGCGGTTGTATAACCTTTGGCGCAGGGCGGGAATGGAGTTTCGCGGCTCAGGCAGGAGTATTTTTTGAAGTCTGTTATAGGTTTGAAAGATGAAATGGATGAGAATTCGGACCGCATCGCTCATGGCTTTTGCGTGTCTCGTTAGCGGGTGTGTCAGTCCGGGGAGAGGGTTGTTTCCGGCCCCGCCGGGTCAAACCCCGCGTACGATCTACGTTTTACAGCGTGGCCTCTACACGGCCGGAAACTCCGACCTGCTGGACATCTTTGGTTTCCCGGACGAACTTTGCTAATGCAACGCAAGGAGAATTTGGCCGAAGTTACCGGGACGAGACAACGTTGAGCCGCATCCCCATACCTGCCAGGGCAAACTGCAAGGACTGTGACGAAAACTGTGCAGAATTCGGAAGGACAATTATAGAGGAGGCATTAAAATCTCGCATTTTTGCCAGGCACAAATATGACCAATGAATCGGGGGAGCCAAGGGAGAAGCAGGCGCTGTTTTCAACCAGCGCCATCGCGACGAGCGACGGCCAGTTTGGCGGCGTGGGCTTCGCGATTCCAAGCAACATGATCAAGGTGATGCTGCCGAAATTGCTCAAGGGTCAGAAGATCATCCGAGGCGAATTGGGCGTTATGATTCAAGAGATGACGCCTGAACTCGCGCAAGAATTTGGATTGGCTGAAACCGAAGGCGTCTTGATCAGCCAGGTCAGCAAGAATTCGCCCGCCGGGAAAGCCGGGCTGAAAGGCGGCGATGTCGTTGTGAAATACGACGACCAGGATGTCAACAGCGTTGAGGCCTTTCGAAATCTGGTGGCGAATACCCTGCCGGGCGACAAAGCGAAAATCCAAATCCTGCGTGACGGAAAACCGGAAACGCTCACGGCCACTATTGGCAGCCAGTCGGAAACCACCACCGCATCGAAAACCGGGGCGAATTTGTTGTCGCAGCTTGGACTCACCGTGCAGACTTTGACGCCGGACTTGGCGAAACAATACAACGTAAACGCGGAGAAGGGCGCCGTTATCACTGCGGTAAACGATAGCAGCCTGGCCTCCCTGGCCGGTTTGCAGGCCGGCGATGTGATTACAGAGGCAGATCATCAGGCCATTGCCAATGTGACCGGCCTCGAGCGGGCATTGGCCGGGGCAAAGGACAAAAACCAGGTCTTGTTGCGCGTCACGCGAGCCGGCGCGAGCCTGTTTGTGGTGTTGCAAACGAAATGACATCCTGAATTCGCGAGAGAAAATATTAGAATTTCCCCCCGCGCTTTTGGCGCAAACTAACCACCAACAGGAGATCTTTCAAATAGGCGTGCGGTTCCACTCCGTGCATCCGGCCGTTTTGGATGAGCGTGAAAATCGCCGCGTTGCACCAGGCTTGCCTCTTGCGAGCCGAAGACCAGCCGCTTATTCTTGGCTGCCTATTTGACACTTGCGATCCCGGCCCACCCGCCGACCGATCTATCGCATCCGCCTCCTCGGACGTGACAACATTCCCAGTAAGGTATGGATATTTTTGTTTCCGGTGCTATGTTTAGTGTGGGAGGTATGAGAGAATTGAAAAAACATAATGCGCCACGCATGAACCATTCGGAAATGGACGGTCATCAGGTAGGCTTCAAGAGTTACGCTCGACGTTGCGCCTTTGTTTTCGGGGCCGTGCTCGTGACTATCGGGCTGATGATTTTGATCTCCTATTTCCCGCCAGCGCATTTTGGCTGGAGCCTGAAGGCTGCTTTCATTCTGGTCATGGCCAGTTGCAACGCCTTTCTTGTGGCGGGTTTTCTGATGCACCTGATTTCGGAAAGGAAAATGGTTTACATCATCCTGGGTTTTGCGGTGGCCTTTGTCATCGGCCTGTTGGGCCTGTCACTTGATGCAATGAACGATTTTCCACATGGCACTATGTTTCACTGAACGATGTCCGCACAGACAATCGCAATCGCCAGCAGCGTGCCAATGGACACGAGTCGGCCCATCGAGAATAAAACTTGCAAACAATTACCAGTTTCAAATTTTGGTGCTATACGGTAAGTTGAAGATGTGATCCAAAAGGAGCACCGACCGTGTTGATGCCGCGCCGTCATTGTTCGCGAACGTGCATTGACCATCTTTTGCGTGGGTCAGCGCTGCTGGCCGTCGCGCTGCTTTTGCTGGCCGGGCAATTGGATTGGCCGGCTGGCGCGGCGGAATTGAAGATGCGCTCTCTTGCCGGAATCGATCCTCTCTCTGTCTCTGCCTTCGCCAACGCCGCCATTCCGACGGCGATGCGCCAGGGGAAAATCCCGGGGGCTGTTTTCGTGGTCGTGAGCGGCGGTCAATTGATATGTGAGAAAGCTTTTGGTGTGGCGGATTTGAAAACCTGGGCGCGGGTTTCGCCGGATTTAACGCTCTTTCGCGTTGCTTCGATTTCAAAAATTTTGACGGCTGCGTCGGTTCTGCAATTGGCCGGCGCGCACCGGCTGGATTTGCGCCGCAACGTCAACAGCTACCTGGCGCGGATCCATATTGCCCGGGCGTTTGGCGAACCGATCACCACCGCCGATTTGCTGACCCATTCCTCAGGTTTCGATGATTGCCAGTTCGGTTATGCCGCGCGCACAGCGGCGGGCCGGCTGCCATTGGCCGATTATCTGGCGAAGTACCAGCCCGTCCGCGTCCGGCCGCCGGGACTATTCAGCGTTTACGATAATTACGGCTACACCCTGGCAGGTTATCTCGTCCAGAGGGTGTCCGGAATGCCCTTTGCCGATTTTGTGCAGGAGCGAATTCTCGGTCCATTGGACATGACTCATAGCAGTTTCATGCCTGGCGCGGCCTTGCGACAGCAACTGGCCACGGGTTACTGGCTGGACGGGGAAACACCCTGCGCGTGCCAGCCGCATTACGTCAACATTGTTCCGGCTGCGGGCTTCTGCACAACCGCTTCAGACATGGCCCATTTTTTGGTCGCGCTGCTCGCCAATCAGCGGCCCGGTGGCGGACAAATGTTTTCCGCAAGTGTGCTGCGCGGGCTGAAGACGCGGGAGTTTGCCGCCGGCCCGCAGATGTTCGGGCGCTGTTACGGCTTTGACCGCGTTTCGCTCGCGGGTCGTACGGCGTTGCAGCAGACCGGCCAGTGGCCGGGTTTCGACTCCGTTCTGCTTCTGTTTCCGAAGGCCAATTGCGGCATTTTTCTCGCGTACAATCTCTGCGATTATGAACGACTCACGCAAAGTATCTGCCGCCGTTTCGCGGAACAATTCATTCCGCCAGATGCGCGCGCCGTTGCGGTAACCGTGCCGCCAGAGGCCCCGGCGATGGACTTGCCATCGTCGTTCGTCGGCTCCTATTTGACGGAACGAGCGCAGCACGACGTGCCCGCCCTGGAGTTCCCGCGCGAACTTGACGTCACTGAATCGCCGGGGGGCGACCTTGAAATTGGCGGCAGGCTGTATCGTCCGATAGGACTGCGCGCGTTTGAGGAAATGGCGGTCGGCGGCCCGGAAGGGAGGCCGGGAGGCCAGCGTGTGATGTTCTTGGCCGCCAACGGCTCGCTCCATTTAATCATGCAGGACGGCGTATACCGCCGGGTGGGTTGGTTGAACAGCACGCGTGGCCGCATATTACTGCTGCGCGTGGCCACTTTGATTCTTGTGTCGGGAATGGTACTGTTGCCGGTGATGGCATTTGTGACGTTCATTTTGAACAAGAGGCCGCAAAGTCCCGGTCCGTCTCTGCGAACCATTTTGATTTTTTCGCCAACGGCGCGCATGACAGCATTTGCCGCTTGCGTGCTGGCGCTCTGGTTTGAATTATCTTTTCTCCTGGTGCAGGGACGGCTTCGGCCGTTTGCGGAGTTTTACGGATTTCCGTCGCCGGTTAAACATTTGCTTTGGGCCTTGCCTGTGCTGATGCTCTTCGTTGCGGCGGTGGCCTTTTTTTGCGGATTTGCCTGGTATCGGCGCCTCTGGCATCCGGTGCATCGGGTGCATTATACGTTGCTGGTAGCTGCGCTTGGGGTATTCCTCTATGCGTTCTGCTCGCTGCATTTGCTCGCCGCGGAGGCAATCCCATAACACCATAAACATTTGGTATTCAACAATGTAACACTGTAACACGTTTTCCAACGTCAACTCACTTGTCGAGCCATCTCGCCGCGCCAAAGCTTGGCGAAGGCGGGAGCCCCGGGGTCGGCCGATATTTACTCTCGCTTGCCAGGGAAACCAAATGAGGCCCTTGGCTCCGATGTTGTAGCACCCCCGTTGCACCCTTGTAGCACTAAATGTAGCACCCTAAATAATTGGAATTCAACGATGTAGCAGATGTAGCACCCTGCACGACTTCATATCGTCAATAACCGATTCCATTCGCCCGCCAATTAACGAGCCTGAGACGCCTGATTCAACTGGCGAGTTGAAAGGCTCTGAACCGGTGACAATTTCTTGCAGATTTGGGCCCGCAACAATCCGGCCAGCGCCGCGGCCTGGCTGCGCAATTCAGGCACGGCGATGGATTCGTAAAGCCGTCCCTTTTGAAGGCTTCCCAACGTGTAAAGCCCCTGAATCACTTCCCCAGCCTGGTCGCAAACCCGTCCGCCCTGGCCCGTATGCGCTCCCATCCGCATCGGGTCGGGCGCGAGAAGGTCACGAGCAAGGAGGCGGCGCACCAAAGGATCTTTCAGCTTCCGATAGTCAGCCTGCGGTCCGGTGCAACTCAGAACATAACGAACGCAAAACTTTTTTATTTCATTTGTTCCGCGGTGGCGGAAGGCAACTTCAACATTCTTCCAGGTGCGTCGAAAATCCTGGATTTCTCCACGATGGCAAACCAGCCGGCCTTCGGCCTCCATGCGATTTTTTACAGCCATCACTTCAGGCGCGCAACGATGCCGGTGCGTATCCCAAATCGGCTGGACATGCCGCAGGAACCGGCGGCGTTCAACCGGGGGCAGATGGGTCCAAATGGCCTGATTGAACGGCCGCAGGGCATCCAGCACGGGCCGCCAGTCCACCCCATGCGCCGAGGCACGGCGAAGCTCACGTGCCACCCGCCGAAACAAGAGTCGCGCCGTGCCCGGCAGGTTGTACGCATCGAGGAATGGCGGGTATGGCGCGGACTTTTTGTGCGCCTGGGGGAAAAGTCCCCGCCGCGAGAGGAGATGTATCTTGCCTTCGCGCTTGGTTTTGTCGAGTGACAGAAGCACATCCAGGCTCGTCAAACCCGTGCCGATAATCAGCACGTCGCCCGGTTCGGCCAATTTGGCATGAACATCGGCGGAGTAGGGATTGTTCAGGAGCCAGTCACGGAGGCCGAAACCGTTTTGTTCCGGTCCGCCCGGAGGAAAATTGCCCAAAGCGAGGACGACGTGCGCCGCTTTCAAAGCGCGCCCGGCTTTTGGAGTCAATTCAAAGTGACCATTGTCCATTCGTTCGATATCGAGAACTTCGTCATGGATTACGTCCAGCGTGCCGGGCAGCGCCCGTGCCTCGCGCAGCAAATCCTGGATGTAATCACCGAACACCATCCTGGGAACAAACGAATCCGGACGAACTTCGCGAATACCAATGCCCGCGGCAACTAAATGCTCGGCGCGGCTTTGCAACCACCGATAGAAATGACCGATATCGTCAGGGAAAGCGCCCATGTCGCCGGCTGGAACATTGAGAAGGTGTTTTGGGTCGGTGGTGCCGTAGGCGAGGCCGCGTCCAACGCCAATGGCCGGGCCACGATCCACCAAAGCGATCCGCAGGCCGGACTGCGCGCGGGCCAGATGCACCGCTACCATCGTGCCGCTGAACCCGCCTCCCACGATAATCACATCGTATTTCTTTTCAGACTCGTTTTTCATAGGACGAGATTAGCAGGAAATTGACATCATGGGTAATCATGTTTATAGATAACCAATAACTAATGGTTATATCACGATGATGGACTACCGGCTTCATGTTTTCCGGCAGGTTGCCGAACTGCGCAGCCTGACCAGGGCGTCGAAAGCGCTGCGGCTCTCGCAGCCTGCTGTCACCAAGCACATCAAACTTTTGGAAGAGGAATTGCGGCTGCCCCTGTTTGTCCGTTCCAGCCACGGAGTGGAGCTGACGGATGCCGGGACCGTTTTCCTGAAACACGTGCAGACGACAGAAAGGGAGCGGGCGGCCATCCTGGAACAATTGCAGGCGCCGGTTGGGAAATTGACAGGAGGCATCCGCCTGGGCGGCAGCATGACCATCACATCTTATTACCTGCCCGAAATCTTGCTCGCCTTCAAAACCAAATATCCGGACGTACGCTGCACCGTGGTCGAGGGGAACACGGAGTTTATCCTTGGATTATTGCTCAACCAGCGAATCGATCTTGGGCTGGTTGAAGGGCCGTGCCATCGGCGTGAAGTGCAGGCGCGCCCGTTTTATGAGGACGAGATTATCTGGATCGCGTCGCCCTCCGATGCCCTGGCGGGCGCCAAAAAGGTCACGGTACAAAACCTCATTGAACGGCCAATCATCTCGCGTGAATTGGGTTCAGGCACTCGAAAAGTCGTGGAAGGGGCGTTGCGACACCAGGGAATCGCTTTGGCTAAATTGAACATTGTTCAGGAACTGCCCAGCACGGAAGCCATCAAACGGATGGTCGCAGCCGGGGCGGGCATTGGATATGCCTCGCGCCTGAGCGTTCACCAGGAATTGGCATCCGGAAAACTGGCCCGGATCCATTGTCCGAAAATGCAAATTAAGCGCAATTTTTCGATCCTCACTCCGCAAGGCCCCGATCCCGTGGGCACCATGCAGGCATTTTCGCAATTCCTGATTCAGAAAAGCCATGAACCACGCCAATAAATCAGCTTCCTGGGCCAAATCACTTTGCGCCGCTTTTTCTCCGGGAGGGCGTCGAAACGGAACCAACCGGCCAGCCCTCGGGCAGTGACAATAATCCGCCGACAGGAATGGAGCGATGCTCGTCACAGCCGGATTTGGGTGGCGTGTTCCAATCAGGCGCGGCGACGACCAGGACTTCCGCTTCACGTCCGCCGCGAGCAATCAGGCGATGAGGCAGGCGGGATTCGAAGTGCGCGGCATCGCCCTCTTCCAAATCGTAAGTTTTGCCAACGAGCGATAATGTCAGTTTACCGTGCAAAACATAAATCCATTCTTCACCATCATGATGATAATGTTCGTTGCCCGGGCGGGAAGGGGATATTTTCACCCGGATTGGCTGCACATTGAACATCCGGCCCGCATCGGATAACGGCGTGTATTTCAACCCATTAACGGTCTTTTCAACGGCGTCACTGCACCGAAAGATGGCGCATTGAGGCTCTGCCACGGGAGGCTCAAAAAGAGAAGCCAGTGAGATATTAAAAATTTTGGCGAGCGTGAGCGCCGCTGAAATAGACGCCTGGCGGTCACCGGATTCAAGGCGAGACAAGAAAGCCCGGGACAGGCCGCTATGAGCGGCCAACTCTTTTAACGTCAGCCCTCTCTGCAAGCGCAGTTGCCGCAAACGCGCTCCAAACGAGGAAAGTTGCCCCTGTATGTCCTGCGACTCATCAAGCGGCAATGGCAAATCTCTTGTCATAGTGGCGGCTTTGTTCGACGCGCGGCATACGCTTCCACGACTGGCCGCGGGATAATGTGATAGGCGCTTCGCGGATCCAGAGGAACGCTTTCCGATGTCGGCTCAAGGTGAATATGCTGGCCCTCCACTTCAGCAATCTCCAGGCAATCGTCTATATCGTACAAATCGTCTGTGTGAACCGATTGCGTCCCGCGCAACAGTTCGGCTTTGGCGCGTTTTTTGACCTCCACGTCGCTGGCAGCCACGACGAAAGCATTGGCGTGAAGTTCTGTGAATTGTCCCGGAAGGTAGGCGCCGAGGTTGATGAAATATAATTTCTTTTCCCCGGCTGGAGGATCGGATCGGAGCAAAATGCGATGCCCATCGACCACCTGCAATTCGACCCAGGAATCAATATGAAGCCGAAGCGGATCGCCAAACCATTTGTCCATAAGCCGCTCGTAACACGCTTCCACAGATGCGCCTGCCACAAAGACGACGTCGTGCAATTCTGTATTGCAACGAGGCGCCCGCCCGCCCAGATAAACCGCAAACAGCTTTTTCTGGATTTGGCCGGGCATGATCAAGACGCGCGCAGAATCGCCCGGGAAAAACCGCGAGGCAAAAATAATTCAAAGTTCATTAACGTCATACAGCGTTATATTTCGTTAAATATAACGCATTCCTCAATCCGGCCGCAAGCCGCCGCTTTCCAGGTTCGAGCGATCACCGCTAATCAGGCGCATAGTATAACTGGCTGTGGACCGAAGTCTGTGACCTGGCCCACGACCGAAATGATCGGAGCCGGTTACAGTAGCTATGCACTCTGCAAGCGTTGTTCACTGCCGCTGAAATCACTCCGGAAGTTTATGGGATGCGATCTTCATTTTCCGGCCCAGGGTTTTCCTTCACAGGAACCTCGTCGTGCGCGGTTGCTGTCCATTCTTCCGCAATCCGAAAACCGACGGCCAGCAAGGTTGGCCCTAAAAAGACCCCGATAAAGCCGAATGTCACGGCTCCGCCGATGACGCCGAAGAAGATCAACAGGAACGGCATGTCGCTGCCGTGACTGATGAGCCAGGGCTTTATGACATTTTCCAGACTGCCAACGCCCAGGCCCCAGGCGATTATGAATATGCCCCAAGCCGTCGAACCCTGGTAAAAAAGCCAGATGGCCACCGGCAGAAACACGAGGCCGGCGCCGGCGACGGGAACAATGGATACAAAAAAGGTGAGCAAGGCCAACAATCCGGCGTTGGGCACGCCCGCTATCAATAATCCGATGCCCGCCGCGATGGCCTGGATCAACGCAGTGCCCAGGATCCCGTAAACCACGCCACGAATAGTACTGACGGCCACCGTGAGCAGGCGGCGGCCACGTTCGCCCCCTATGCGATCCACCGTCCTGTTCAACCTGTCGGCAACGGAAGCACCGTCGCGGAATAGGAAGAAAGCTATGAAAATGCTCAAAGCCAGCCCCAATAGTCCGCGGCCCACACCCAGCCCGGCCTTGAGCAGAAAGGAGCCTGCCAGTTCAACCAGGTGCCGCGACTCAGCCCAGAGCGCGGCGGTATCGTGCGCCAGGGTCTGCCAGCGTTCCACTGCCCGTTGGCCGACAACGGGGATTTTGCCCAGCCAGGACGGCGGTTCCGGCGGGCCTTTTTCCAGCGAGTCGTGAACAGCGAGAGTGAAGTTCCGGATGTTGTCCACGAGCGACGAACCTATGATGACGAAGGGCAGCAGAATGACGAGTACCATGGCCAGGGTCATTAGCCAGCAGGACAGCGTGTGTCGATTGCCCGACCAGCGAAGCAGGCGCTCGTAAAACGGCCAACTCGCGACGCCGAGCACTATCGCCCAGAGCAGCGCCGAGACGAAGGGCCGCAACACCAGCAGGCAGCCGAGCAACAGCAGAATCAGCACGGCCCAGCCGAGATTGTGTTCCAATTGCGAGCGTGAATCGTTTTTCATCCCATCTAATTCTGAAAAAAGCGGACCTCGCCGGTCGAAAGATCGTACATGCCGCCGACCAACTCGATTTTTCCCTGGTAGATCATGTCGCGCAAAATCGGGCTGCGCTCGGGAATCTGCTGCATGACGAGGCGGACGTTGGCTTCGGCAACCTTCTCAACAAACTCCGAATTCTTCGAATTGCGCGGCAGGCCGTCGTCGGGAACAGCGTCAATGGCCGGTTTGATTTTTTCGAGCAGGCCAGTCAGGTGGCCCAACTGAACATCGTCTATCGCTCCTTTAATCGCCCCACAATTGGAATGGCCGATTACCGCAATCAATTTCGCGCCGGAAACCTTGCACGCAAACTCCATGCTGCCGAGGATATCGTCGTTTAGAACGTTCCCGGCCACACGGGCGCTAAAGACATCTCCAATACCCTGATCGAAAATGATTTCGATTGGCTGGCGCGAATCCACGCAGCTTAAAATCACAGCAAACGGATATTGACCGGAGGCGGTGGCCCGGACCTTCGCCGGCAGGTTGCGGACTTGTGACCGTCCCGCGACAAATCGGGCGTTGCCCGCTTCCAGTTCGGCCAACGCCTGCTGCGGAGTCATCGCGGCCTGCTCTTCCTGCGTCCGCGCTGGTGGAAACATGGCCTGTCCGGACCCGGCGGGATTTGAAGTCTGGCATGAGGGACCGAAAAGCAACGCCAGGAGCAAGCCGCCGGTCAGTACAAGGCGGTTGAGGTGATTTTGCACAAGTTTGAAAAGCCGGGAAGGGGAATGGTAATCTTTCCGGTGGGAAATGGTGGATGCGGTTCTATTCATATTCATTTGGAGTGTTTGCGTTTTTCATTGGGGGGAAAGCTCAATATATTTCCGGAACGAATTGCCGGCCTTTCAAACTCTGCTGGTCATCATACGCGCCTTTCATCGAGCGCTCCGGCAGTTTCACTTTCTCGCGCGGCACTTTTTTGTATGGGATGAGTTTCAGTAGATGGGTGATGCAGTTCAGTCGTGCGCGCTTCTTATCGTCCGACCGCAGAATATGCCACGGCGCCCACTTGGTATCCGTAGCCTTCAACATCATGTCGCGGGCACGTGAGTAATCGAACCAACGGCTGCGCGAGGGCAAATCCATTGGGCTCAGTTTCCATTGGCGCAGCGGGTCGATAATCCGCGCCTCAAACCGCCGCTTTTGTTCCTCGTCGCTGACCTCCAGCCAAAACTTGACCAGCATAATTCCCGCGTCGGTGATATAGCGCTCGACCACGGGGCATAGTTCCAGAAAGGTTTGGTGCTGCTCCCTGCTGCAAAAGCCCATGACATATTCAACGCCCGCGCGGTTATACCAACTGCGGTCGAATATAACGATTTCGCCGGCGGCCGGGAAATGCGCCATGTAACGCTGAATATACATCTGCGACTTTTCGCGATCAGAGGGCGCTGGCAGCGCAACGACGCGGAACACGCGCGGACTGACACGCTCGGTGATTGCGCGAATGGCGCCGCCCTTGCCCGCGCCATCACGTCCCTCAAAGAGGATGATGACGCGCAGACGCTTGTGCTTGACCCATTCCTGGAGTTCGCACAGCCTGGCCTGCAGTCGGCGCAGCTCGTTTTCGTATTCCTTGCGCTTGAGTTTCTCTGGCTTCCCGTTTCCTTTGTTGTCTTTCTTGCTCATAGCCGGTTGATGAATTGTGAATTGTCCGGTTCTGGAAAATCATTTGCCGCTCGAAACCGGCGCCGCCCCTGCCGGCCATCCACCGCCCAGCGCCTGGTAGAGCTGGACGATGGCGATCCATTCGCCGGTCTGGGCCTCGACTGCCGCAATTTGGGCCGGGTACAGTTGCTGTTGGGCCTCCAGCACTTCATAATAACTGGACATGCCATTGAGATAACGCTGGGTGGCCAGGTCGACCGATGAGGACAGCGCGGCGGCGGCCTGGTTATTGAAAGCGAAGATGTCGGCTTGTTTCTGAAGCGTAATGAGCGCATCGGAAACTTCCTGGAACGCTGTCAGCACGGTCTGCTGATAAAATGCCTGGGCTTCTTCGAACTGCGCTTTTGAACCCTTATATTGCGCATACAATTGCCCCCCTGTGAACAGCGGGCCGGTAATCGTGGCGCCCACGTTCCAAAAGTTTGCCGAACCGCTGGTGAACGCGGACAGTGCGGGACTGGCCCGCCCCAGAAAAGTTGTCAGGCCAATCTGCGGAAAGAAATTCGCCAGGCTGACGCCAATATTGGCATTGGCGGCGGCGAGAGACTGTTCCGCCTCGACGACATCCGGCCGGCGCTGGAGCAGGTCGCTCGGCAGGCCGGCCGGAATTTGCGTATCCGCTTTGGGTTGATCACCGATTGAAGCGCGAGCCACTGGGCCGGGATTGCGCCCGAGCAGAATATTGACCTCGTCTTCGGTAGTTGCGATTTGCAGTTCCAGTTGCGGAATGGCCGCGTTGGCACTCGCCAGGGAAGCGGCGGCGCGTTCGATCGCAAGCCGGTTCCCGGCCCCGTGGATGAACCGGTCGTTGAAAATCCGATAACTGGCTGCGTAGGCATTCGTGGCCGCCCGTTGAATCCGCACCTCCTGGTCCAGATCAAGCAACTGGTAATAGGCCGTGGCCACCTCGCTGACCAGGGTAATCGTCACGCTGCGCCGCGCTTCGTCCGTCGCCAGATACTGCGCCTGGGCGGCCCGGGTCATCTGGCGGACGCGGCCCCAGAAATCAATTTCCCAGGTGGCGTTAAGGTCAGCGAGAACGGAACTGTCGGTGGCGCCGCCGGTGGACAAGGGCGTGTTGTAAAGCGCGTTGCGGCCGCGTCCTATGTCGGCGCTGTAGCCAATTTGGGGAAAGAGCGGCGAACGCGTGGCGATGACCACGTAGTGCGCTTCTTCGACACGCGCGATCGCTTGCTTCAGATCGTAGTTGTTCGTCAAGACGCCAGCGATCAGATTTTGAAGCAAGGGATCCGGAAACACATCACGCCAGGGCAGATCAGCAAGGGAATTGGTCGTTTGACCCGAGGCAAATCGGAAGTTGTCCGGCGGGTACGTCGCCGGCCGATGGTAGCGCGGGCCCATGACGCAACCGGTCATCAGCAACAGGACCATGACGGGCAAGCACAGATTCACTCCAGTTTTACTTTTCAGGTGCGTGTCCATCGGATGGCGACTGTCCTTTCTGTGGCGGGGAACCGGGCGCGGTGTCTGTTTTACCCGCCGTGGCTGAAGTACCCGCGCCCGGCGACTTGCCCGGTTCGGGTTCGATGGGAAAAAGACGCCTGGCGACGGGCCCGGTCTTCCAGTTGAACTTGATTGCCAGCAACCGAAAGGCAAACGTGACGCCAACGACCAGCAGGCCCGACGATTCCACGGGTCTGGCGAATTGAACGACGAGCAATGTATTGCAAAACCAATTCGCGGGGTCCGGCTACGCCCAAAATTTCACCGGCCTCAATCCTGGCGACTTCCGGATTGTCGCGGAGGGTTCCAACCAGCCAGTTTGGGTGGCTCGCCAGGAATGATGTGTCAGGTTCGGAGTTCATGATTTCATTGGCCCGCCGCTTCCGGCGGCGCGGGCATAATTCCTTCCGGCAGTTTTTTTTCGTGTTTGGCTCTGCTGTATTTCTCGACGACGAAGAAGGTGGCCGGGATGATGAAAATGGCGATGAAGCTGGCGGCGCCCATACCGAAGATGACCGTGATGCCCATGACTTGCCGCGACAGGGCACCCGCCCCGCTCGCCCTGGCCAAAGGCACGCAGCCCAGCAGAAAGGCAAAGCTTGTCATCAGGATGGGCCGCAGGCGCAGCCTTGCGCCATCGAGCGCCGCGTCAATCAGTGGTTTTCCCTGATCGACGCCCATCTTGGCAAATTCAACGATGAGAATCGCATTCTTCGCGGACAATCCAATGAGCATGACCAGCCCGATTTGGGCATAGATGTTGTTCTCGTAGTGTAAAAGCATCAGCCCCGCGAACGCCCCAAAGACAGAGATGGGCACGCCGAGCAGCACGCTGAAGGGCAGGCTCCAGCTTTCGTATTGAGCGGCCAGAATCAGGAATACGCACAGCGCGGAAAACCCGAAAATAACCATGGGCGAAACGCCTTCCTGTGCGACCTTTTCCTGAAAACTCATGCCCATATAATCAAAGCCCATGCCCGCCGGCATCGTTTCGTTGAAAACTTCTTCCATCGCCTTCATCGCCTGCTCTGAGCTCACGCCGGGTTTGGCCGCCGCGTTGATTTGTGCGGCTTCGTGCAGGTTGTATCGCATAGTGAATTCCGGCCCCAACGTGGCGCGCACGCTCGTCACAGCCGAAAGCGGCACCATCTGGTTGGAAGAATTGAGCACGTAAAACTGGCCTAGATTTTTGGCCTGTGTCCGATAATCGCCCTCGGCCTGCACATACACCTGCCACTGGCGCCCGAAGCGATTGAAATAGTTCACAAACGCGCCGCCCATGAAGCATTGCATCGTCTCGTAAACATCTTTTAGCTGCACGCCCTGCTGGATCACCTGGTCGCGATCCACGTTCACGTATACCTGCGGGACCGAAAGCAACGCGGTAGTGAACACCTTTTCGAACTCCGGCCGTTTGCGCGCCGCTTCGAGGAATTTTTGCAGGTTGCCCGCCAAAAACTTCCCCCCTTTGCCGGTGCGGTCTTCCAGAATGAACGTCACGCCGCCCGACGCGCCTATGCCCGGAATGGCCGGAGGCGAGAAAGCGAAACCAATCGCCCCGGGAATCCTGGCAAAGCCTTCATTGATATGCTCCTGAATGGCCTCGTATTTTTCCGCCGGGGACTTGCGCTCATGCCAATCCTTTTCCGTGATAAAGAAAAAAGCGCTGTAGGTGTTTTGCACGCCGCTCAACATGTTGTAGCCCACCACGGTTGAGTAATACTTGATCCCCGGCGTGTTCTTGAGCACCTCTTCGCACTGTCGCACGACGTCGTCTGTCCGCTGGAGGGAAGAAGCGTTTGGCAATTGGATGCCGCCATAAATGTAGCCCTGGTCCTCGTCGGGCAGGAAGCTCGTCGGAATGCGCTTTCCAATGACTCCCGCCAGCACCGCCAGCCCAACCAGCAAGATCAGGGCAAGCCAACTTTTGTGAATAAGGTGCCGGCAGACGCCGACGTAGCCATCCGTTGCGCGGCCAAACCATTTATTAAACCAGTCAAAAAAAATTTGCAGCGGGCCGGACTTTTTTTTCTTGGGCCGGAGCAGCAATGCGCCCATCGCCGGGGACAGGCTCAGCGCGTTGAACGCCGAGAGCAGCACCGAAACGGCAATCGTCACGGCGAATTGTTGATACAGCCGCCCGGTGATGCCCGGAATGAACGCCGTGGGAACGAAAACCGCGGACAGAATGATCGCAATGGCGATGACCGGGCCGGTGACTTCCTTCATGCCCTGCAGCGCCGCATCTTTGGGAGACAAACCCCGCTCGATGTGATGCTCTATGATTTCGACGACAACAATGGCGTCGTCCACCACCAGCCCAATGGCCAATACGAGGCCGAAAAGCGAGAGGGTGTTGATGGAAAATCCGAACAGAGGAAATAGAGCGAATGTGCCAATCAGCGAGACTGGCACCGCCAACAATGGAATCAGCGTCGCGCGCCACCCTTGCAGGAAGATAAATACCACGATAATGACGAGGACAATGGCTTCAACCAGGGTGTGCACGATTTCCTTAATGCCCGCGGTGACGGCAAGGGTGGTATCCAGGGCCACGACGTAGTCCATGTCCGGCGGGAAATCCTGCTTCAATCTTGCCATGAGAGCCTTGGCCTTGTTCGCCGCGTCCACGGCGTTCGAACCTGGCAACTGGTAAAGCGCGATAAGCGCGGCGGGCTTGCCGTTGAGCCGGGCCAACATATTGTAGTTTTGCGCGCCCAGTTCGATGCGCGCGACGTCTCTGAGCCTCAACACGGCGCCGCCGGGCTGCGCCCGCAGAACGATGTCGCCGAATTGCTCCGCAGTTTCCAGTCGGCCCTGAGAGAGCACCGCGTAAGTGAACTTCTGTCCCTTTGGGATCGGCTCCCCACCAATCTGGCCGGACGGATTCACGGTGTTTTGCTGCTGAATCGCCGCGATAATTTCCGGCACGGTCACGCCCATCTGCGCCAGCCGGTCAGGCCGCACCCAAAGCCGCATGGCGTAGTTGCCCGCGCCGAAAATGCTGACGCTGGCGATGCCGGGCACGCGGGTCATCGCATCGTTGATGTTGATCACGGCGTAATTCGCCAGATAAATGTTGTCGTAGGTGTGGTTCGGCGAATAGAGCGCGAACATGAGCATGGGCGCCATGGTGGACTTTTGGACGGTGACGCCCTGATTGACAACCGGCGTGGGCAATTGGGAATTGGCCTGGTTCTGCCGCATCTGCGCCAGAATTTGATCGGTGTTGGGGTCGGTTGTGATATTGAAATCCACCGTCAGCTTCATCGTTCCATTGTTGGCGTTGAGCGAATACATGTATTCCATCTTGTCCACGCCGGACATCTGCTGTTCGATGGGCGTTGCCACCGACTGTTGCACGGTACGGGCATCGGCGCCCGGATAGGTGGCGTTCACCTGGATTTGCGGGTCGGCAATGTTGGGAAACTGCGCAATCGGCAGGCTGAATATCGCCACCAGACCGACGATGACCGTCAGGATGGAAATGACCATCGCGACGATTGGCCGGTTGATGAAAAATTTTGACATGGGAAAAATCAGTTGTTGCTCATTTCTGTGGGAACAGCAGACGGATTATATGGTTCGGTTTTGACTTCCATTCCATCGCGCACTTTCTGGACTCCTTCCGCGACAACTTGATCACCGACCTTTAAATTCCCGGTTACGACGCAAAGCGGGCCGACCTCCTGGCCGAGGGTGACAGATCGAATACTTACCTTTTTGTCCGGCCCGACGACGGCCACAAGATCGCGCCCTTGAAAGTCGGTCACGGCGATTTGCGGGACCACGAGCGCGTTCTTATCTTCCCCGATTTTCGCCCGCACACGGACGAACATGCCGGGAACCAGGAGCCGATTTGGGTTGTCAAACTCGCCCACCACACGGATGGTGCCGGTCCTCATGTCGACCTGGTTGTCGGAAAAACGGACCCGGCCTTTGATGGGATAAACTGTGCCGGAGGCAAGGGTTAGTTCGAGCTGCGGCCCATTCGTTGCATTTAATGGCCCGATGCGTTCAGCCTGCCGTTCCTCCATCATCTGTGTGAGCAATTCCTGGGAAACGGAAAAATACACCCGGATCGGGTGCACCTTGGTTACTGTGGTCAATTGACCAGAGGCGGGGTTTACCAGGTTGCCGACCTGCGCCTGGGCAAGGCCGGCGATACCGTCAACCGGTGAACGGATTGTGCAAAACTGATAATTCAGCCGTGCTTGTTCCTCCGCGGCAAGGGCGGCCGCATTTGCCTGAATGGCGTCATCCAATTCCTGCTGGCTGACGGCCCCGGTTTTGGCCAGCGGAGTGTAACGCTGTACGTCCTGTTCGGTCTTGATGACGTTAGCTGCCGCCTGGTCCAAAATCGCCTTGTAAGTGCGGCTATCAATCTCGAACAATACCTGCCCGTTGGTCACTTCGCTGCCTTCCACGTAATTACGCCTCAAAAGATAGCCGCTAATCTGCGCCGATATCGTGGCAAACACGTCTGCTTGCACGTTGCCCACCGATTCAGCATAAACCGGAACATCCCGCTGCTCGACCGCAGCCACCGCAACAAGCGGTGGCCCAGCGTGCGGTTCCTCGGGTGGCTGGCAACCGGAAAAAACAATGAGCCATGCAACAGATAAAACCGGCAATGTCATCCTTGGGTTGAGAAATTTTGTCATGCGCTTCGACTTTTAATTGCGTTCGCAGCTGAATTCCTTTTATCTTCCTGGGTTGCGCTTGGCGCCCGCTGTCCTCCAGACCGGCAGGCTATGCCCGTCCGGGCACCACTGCTTCAAACCGCGAAAGAGCGCATATCCCGCAGACTGGCTCGAATCGCCCCCCGGCTCACCGCTTGAAACATGCCAAGTGAATGCCGCGCGCCGTCGGCTTATCGTAGCCGTTTGCGTGCAAGCAGTTTGAAGGGAAATGAAATGCAGATGGCAATTTCTAAACCGCAGCGACAAGGGTCGGAAAGGCGTCCTTCGGTCGGCATCCCGTCCCCGTAACGGCGACGTACAAAAGCAAGGACCGAAAAAAGCAGTTGCGCCAAAAGCCGAACGTTAGCATTGTTATACGACCTTTTACCTCGGGTAAGAATAGTAAATAGCATAACAAGGAGGGTGTGGCCGGTGAACGAACCTGAACCAGTCCCGGATATCCAACTGCCCGCGCGGTCGCCGTTTGAATCGCTTCTGGCCGAATTGTGCGATCGCTTCGTGAGCGTTCGCATCGACGAAATGGACGCCGCCATCGAGGCTGCGCAGCGTGCCTTTTGCGAGCATTTCGGATTGGACCGCTCCAAACTGTTTCAATGCGCGGCGGCGGGGACCGCGTCGCTGTTTCTGACGCATGTTTACCAGCGTCCCGGCTTGCCATTTCTCCTGCTCAAGAGAGCGGACCCGGTTTCGCAATCCCAGGTTTACTGGCGCCGGATCGGGCCGGGAGATGGATGCGACGCCGTACAAGTTGATGGCGTAACGATGTTTCCCTGGTTCTACGCACAACTGCAGCGCGGGCAGACGGTCGTGGTTCCTGATGCACGGGCTCTGGGTCCAGAGGCAGCCAGGGACAAGGAATTCCTGGCGTCATACGAAACCCAATCCACCGTGGTTGTGCCTTTGTTTAGCGGCGGGCTTATGTTGGGCGTCCTGACCTTTTCGGCAGTACACGAGCGCCGCGAGTGGCACGAAGGACTGGTCAAACATTTCCATTGTCTGGCAAACGTCTTCACCAGCGCGCTGGCGCGCAAACGGGCCGACGAATCGCTGCGCCAGGCCCTGGCCGAAATTCAACGGCTCAAAGACCGCCCGGAAGCCGAGCGCGACTATCTTCGCACCGAAATCAAGGTCAGCCATTCCTTCGGCGAAATCATTGGCGAAAGCAAAGTCATCAAAAACGTGTTGCATCAGATTGAACAGGTGGCTCCGGCGGATTCCCCGGTACTCATCCTCGGCGAAACCGGCACAGGCAAGGAACTCATCGCGCGGGCGGTTCACCGGTTGAGCCGCCGCAACGCGCGCGCCATGATCAAAGTCAATTGCGCCGCTCTGCCGGCTGCCCTGGTCGAAAGCGAGTTGTTCGGCCGCGAACGCGGCGCATTCACCGGCGCGATCACGAGCCAGGCGGGGCGATTTGAGCTGGCGGACGGCTCGACCATTTTCCTGGATGAAATCGGCGAACTATCGCCCCAGGTGCAAGCCAAGTTGCTCAGGGTCCTTCAGGAAGGCGAATTTGAGCGGCTCGGCAGTCCAAAGGTGCACAAAACGGATGCCAGGATCATTGCCGCCACAAACCGCGACCTGGCCGAAGAGGTCCGGCAGGGCCGATTCCGTCAGGATTTGTATTACCGCCTTAGTGTGTTTCCCATTAAGGTGCCGCCGCTACGGGAACGGACCGAAGACATTCCGACTTTAGTTTCCGCTTTTGTCGCCGAACTTGCCTCCCGCATGGGCAAAAAGATCAGCAGGATACCTCGCGTCACCATGGATTCCCTGGAACGCTATTCGTGGCCCGGTAATATCCGCGAACTGCGAAATGTTCTGGAGCATGGCGTCATTTTGAGCGTCGATGACGTGCTGCGGCTACCCGAACTGGGGGATTTGCAGATGCCTGCCGAGCAGTCGACAACACTGGCGGCGAATGAGCGCGAGCACATTCTGAGAATCATCGAGAAGGCCGGCGGACGCATTAAGGGCGCCAATGGCGCGGCCAACCTGCTTGGCATGAATCCAGCCACGTTGTACTCGCGCATGAAAAAATTAGGCATCGGTGGACGGCGGCAGCGGGACGGTATGCCGTCCCAAGGATGACATTTCACCCTTTTTCGCCAACTTGCACGGCTTACGGACTGCAGCTCTTGTGGTGCAAGCATCTAAAATCGAGGCCGTTATGAATTGCCGGGACGTTATCTCGACTCCGTGGCATGATTTGAGCATGCAGCACCGCATGATCACCTTGGAGGGTGTTTCCGCCTGCAAACCACTGCACACACGTGCGGAGCATTATCAATTCGTGGCCCGCTGACAAAAGCCTGGCTGGATAGTCTGCGGCAGCTTACACAGAATAACTACGCAAAATAACATCTGAGTTCGGAATTATAGCTCGGGCATCAGGTCGTAGATGAAATTCTCGCGTTCGCCGCCGGAAACTCATTTTCGGTTTTCCTGCCCTTGGAAGAAACTACACCCCTGGCCGGCTGGTCATCATTTGGAACACAAACTACACACATTGCGATTATGGATATCCTGGAAACGAAAAATGTATTTATGAGCGGGGAAGAGCAGCCCTGGAACAATTCATCGGCCGAGAACGAGCGACTGAAAGAACGCTTGCCGACAGAAATGGAGGCTCTCTGCGCCGAAATCAGGCCAGTCAATCCCGGGGCCGTTATCATCGGCCAAAGCGAAGCGGTCAAGAAATTGTTCCATCAGATCGCCCAGGTTGCCCTGACCGATTCCACGGTTTTGATTTGCGGCGAGACTGGCACGGGAAAGGAGCGAGTGGCCGACGCCATCCACTCATTCAGCCAGCGAAGAAACAAACGGATCGTCAAGGTCAATTGCGCCGCATTGCCCCAGCCGCTGGTGGAAAGTGAGTTGTTCGGCAGGGAAAAGGGCGCCTATACCGGCGCCTTAACCCATCAGGTCGGCCGCTTCGACCTGGCCGACCAATCCAGCCTCTTTCTGGACGAGATCGGCGAATTGTCCCTGGAGGTTCAGGCCAAGTTGCTGCGCGCCCTTCAGGAAGGCCAGTTTGAACGGCTCGGCAATCCTAAAACGGTAAAAGTGGATGTGCGCGTGATTGCCGCCACCAATCGCGATCTGGACGAGGAAGTGCGCAAGGGGCGGTTCCGCCAGGACCTGTTTTACCGGCTCAACGTATTCCCAATAAAAATTCCGCCACTGCGCGAACGGGTTGAAGACATTCCGTTGCTGGTCTGGAGCTTTCTTGAGGAATTCTCGACGCGCATGGGCAAGAAAATTACGCAAATTCCTCGCAAAGCGATGGACACCCTGGAACGTTATTCCTGGCCGGGGAACATCCGTGAATTACGAAATGTCATTGAGCGGAGCGTCATCATCAGTTCAGGCGAGACGTTGTGGGTGCCTCCATTTCAGGAATTTCAACAAATTAGCCGACCCGTCACGCTGGCCGAGCATGAGCGTGAACACATTCTCCGGACCCTGGAATTGACCAAGTGGCACATCAAAGGACCCTATGGCGCGGCAAACCGGCTCGGCCTGAAACCTTCTACGCTCTATACCCGGATGCGGAAGCTGGGCATCCCCAACCAGCGTCAGCGAGACGGGATACGGACTTAAAGACGGCATACCGCCCTCCATTGCTCCCATTGGCGCCAGCCTCCGGCTTTCGCGGGCAAAATAATGTTTTCATTATCACCGCATTGCGCAAGGCGCATCGAGTCAATCGGGTTTGTGGCACGGTTCTCGCATGGCGATTCTCCATGGTCATCGCAACTTTACGACTTTTTCCATTGCAGGAACAACGCAGGGATGTACTCACCGCCCTCCGTTCCGTGCAAGGACCCACGCGAAGTTTGTCCCATTGTCTTAGCTGCCAGTTGTTGGAGGAGGATGGACATCACAGCGCGATCCTCTACATGCAGCAGTGGGACTCGGAGGAAGAATTGCATCGACATATCCGGTCCGATTTGTACGGTCGGATTTTGGGAATCGCCGAGCTGTCGCGCATTCCACCGGAGTTCCATTTTCATTACGTGGAAAAGTCGCGGCAACTGGATTTGATCGAGGCCCTGAGGTCCAGGACGACCCAGGGGAAGAACACGCCATGACAATATCGCAAAAATCGTATCGACGGATAAAATATGCCAATCGAACTCCAAATCATTCGGGCTTCCGATTTCGTTCGTTTGGGTCCGCAGGGGCATTTTGACCTCGAAGAGAGCAAGCTGGCGCTGGCGAACCTGGCACGCGCGTGCCAAAAACGCCGGATATTCCAGGCCCTGCTGGATTTGCGCGCCTTCACACCGCCGCCTGTGCCGATTTTCTCGCCCGCCGACCTGGCATCGCTTGTTTACACTTTCCATGAGATGGGTTTCAGCAAAGAGCACCGGCTCGCGGTCCTTTACACCGTCGATCCGCATCATCGGGCCCGATTATTTGCACTCATCGGCAGGATGCGTGGATGGAACGTCGCGGCTTTCGATGATTTTGAGGACGCTCTTGTGTGGCTATCGGGCGGCAAAACTGACGAGCCTGACGTGATGGCTGCCATGATGCAGCCCGTGCCCATTAATATGCAGGAACGACCCCTGAGGGCCAGGAAAGGCTCTAATGCCAAATAGGAACCAGGCTATGTGAAACGCCGGGCCACAGGCTGCCAACCCTCGACAAAAAAGCAAAAACCAAACTTGTGCTCGTTTCGCCATTACCTCGACCACTGCGCCCGTTGGAACCGCATGCGATGGCGTCCGCTGCTGGCGCCGTCGCTCGCGGTGCTGGTACTGAGCCTCGCAGGCTGCAGTCTCCTGAATCCATCCCGGTCCCAACCCAGGGCCCAGGTCAAATCGCTCCAGGCCCCGGCCAACAAGCCGCCCGGTTCGGAAAGCATCAACATTTTGCAGCAGCAGGTCATGCGGTTTGCAGACCTCTATGCGACCACGGTGGCACAGGCCAGCGACGATTTCAGCTCAAGCGTGGCCACCCCGGAAGCGCGGCTGAATGCGCTACGCTGGAAACTGGGCCAAAGCACGGCGGCCTTCATTAACGCGAGCGATCCCAACCCAACGCTGAACGTGCTGGACATGCTGGTGCTGGCGACGCTGTCCCGCATAGTGGTCGAGGATTATTATGCCAGGAAATTCGGAGCCGCCGCGCAGCCGTGGCTGGAAACGCAACGCCGGCTTGAAGCTGATAGCTGGACGCTGGCCGACAGCGTGCTGAAACCTGACCAGCAGCAGGAGCTGCGTGGCATGATTCAGGAATGGCGCCGGAAAAATCCTAATCAGCGTTATATCGGCGCCGTGCGCTTCCGTGAATTTGCCTCGGCCCTTGGCGAGATGCCGAGACCGGGGAATGCCGCGCGAAGCAGCATATTCAGCCTGCTCTACCTCGACCCGCTGGCAAGTCTCGACCCCACCGCGGCCACTATCGAACAAACCCGCCTGCTGGGCGAACGCGCCATGTTTTACAGCCAGCGCCTGCCGACTCTCTTGAGCTGGCAGACCGAATTGCTCGCCTATCAACTCGCCGGCCAACCGGAGGCGCAGCAAATGCTGTCCGACGCCACGCGCCTGTCCGCGGCGGCGCTAAGTGTTGCCAACACTGCCCGACAAATCCCCGTTCTTGTGGACCAGCAGCGCGAGGCCGCCATCCAGCAAGTGCTGAACGGCCTGGCTTCCCAACAGACCAATATGAGCCGGCTTCTGTCCGACACCCGTGAGACTTTCAACGCCGGCAATCAGTTGGCCGTATCGGTCAACGACGCGACCCGGTCGCTGGACGAATTTGTCCGTTACGTTTACACGCCGACAAACAGACAAACAACCACGGCCACCAACCGCAGGCGTTTTGACGTGCGTGATTACGGCAACGCGGCCACCCAGGTCGGAGCCGCCGCCATCAAATTGAATACGTTGCTCGCCACAGTGAACCAAAGCGCGCCGCAACTGGCCAAACTGGGGCAACAAACGGCCGCGGATGCGCAGCACTTAATGAACCATGCGTTCTGGCTCGCGCTGACGCTGATTCTCGTGCTGTTGATCGGGTCGGTTGCAGCCGGATTGGCCTACCGTTGGCTGGCAAATCTTTCCAATGTCCACAAGCATTTCGAATCAAAACCGTAACTGAGAGATCGACCGATTATGTCCAGTGGAAATGCTATCGCCGACCATGCCGCAGCCGGATTTGAGTTACAACCGTGCGGAGACGGGACGGGAAAACTCCGTTTGAACGGCTGTCTGGACCTGCGTTCCACCGCAGCGCTATGGCGGAATCTGGACGCGCAACTCCGGCAAGCCCACGTCACGTCGCTCGAAGTGGACGCTTCCGGAGTCGAATATTGCGACGGCGCAGGACTGGCCTTGCTGCATTTCTTGAGTCCCGGCGGACTCTCGCCATTTGGCGGCAAGACGACGGTCACAGGGCTGCGGCCGGAATTTCTCAGCCAGTTTCAGAAATTCACCGCGGAGGACTATGAACGCAACCGGCCGCAACCGATCCCGAAACAGCCGGTGGTCAATGAAGTTGGGGTGTCGGTCACCGCGGCGGCCGCCGGCTTGAAAGACGCCGTCGCCTTTATCGGCAGCGTGGTCACCAGCCTGGCGGTCAACCTGACACAGCGAAAGGCCATGCGATGGCGCGAAGTCTGGCGCATCTTTGAAACTGCCGGCATCGACGCGTTGCCAATCATTTCGCTCATCAGCCTGCTGGTAGGTCTGATTATCGCCTTCGAAGCGGTAGGACCGTTCTCGATGTTCGGCGCGCAGATTTTCATCGCCAACATGCTGGGCGTCACCATGGCGCGCGAACTCAGCGGCCTGATGACCGCCATCATCCTTGCCGGCCGCTCCGGTTCGGCCTTTGCGGCGGAACTCGGCACCATGAAAGTCAACGAAGAGTTGAACGCTCTGGAGACGATGGGTCTCAGCCCGATGCGTTTTCTGGTCGTCCAGCGCGTCCTGGCTGGAATCCTTCTAACGCCGCTGCTGACGATTTATTCCATCTTAATCGCTATCACTGGCGGTGTGCTGGTGATGCTGTCCATCGGTTTTCCGCTTGTGACCATCTACAACCACATCGCGCAGACGATGCATTGGACGGACATTGTTATCGGAGTCGGCAAAGGAGTTATTTTTGGCGCGCTCATCGCCGGTGTCGGCTGCCTGCGCGGCCTGCAAACCCGGCAGGGCCCCAGCGCCGTCGGCGACTCCACCACCGGCGCCGTGGTGACCGGTATCCTCCTGGTGATTGTGGCGGATGCGGTCGTCGCCGTAATGCTTTTCTTCCTGGACCTATGACTGAACCCGGCCGGCAACCTGGAGAGCCTGTGATCACCGTCAAGTCACTTAAGATAGGATACGGCCGCAAGGTGTTGATGGAGAAATTGGATTTCGAAGTGAGGCGCGGAGAGGTTTTCGTCATTCTCGGCGGCTCCGGATGCGGCAAAAGCTCCCTGCTCAAGGCCATGATCGGCCTGTTTCCGCCGATGGCCGGTGAAATCTGGTTCGGCCCGGACAACCTGGTGACAACCCACGGTGATGAACGCATCCGCATTCTGCGCAAGTTCGGCGTGATGTACCAAAGCGGCGCCTTGTTCGGCTCGCTCAACCTTCTGGAGAACGTGATGCTGCCGCTGGATGAATTCACCGATTTGCCGGAGGAAGCCACCCAACTGATCGCACTAACCAAGCTCAAGCTGGTGGCCATGGAGGCTGCCGCGGGCAAGATGCCTGCCGAACTTAGCGGCGGCATGCAGAAGCGCGCCGCCATTGCGCGCGCCATGGCGCTGGACCCATCCATCCTTTTTTTGGACGAGCCGAGTGCCGGATTGGACCCGGTCACCTCGGCTGGGCTCGACGCCTTGATCAAGGACCTCTCCCGCAATCTCGGTTTCACCTTTGTCATCGTTACGCACGAACTGCAAAGCATCTTCGCGGTCGCCGACCGTGTCATCATGCTGGACGGCCGGACCAAAGGCATCATCGGCACTGGGAGGCCGGAAGACTTGAAGAACCATTCGCCCAACCCATGGGTCCGCCAGTTTTTCAACCGGCAGGCGGAGCCGCTCCTCGACCGCTCAACAACCAATCCAATTTCCAATGTCTCATGAGTGCAAATCCCAACACATTCAAAATTGGCTTGTTCACGCTCATTGCCCTCGGTCTGCTTGTGGCCGGCGTGCTGGCTTTCGGCGCTAAAAGTTATTTCGTGCCCAAAAGCAGGTTCGAAACCGCCGTCCCCGGCGAAGTGTCCGGCTTGTCCGTCGGTTCGAGTGTCGAATTGCGCGGCGTCCCCATCGGCCACGTCAGCCGGATCACATTCGCGTGGAATGTTTATCCCAAATCTAAATCCGGACTCATCGTCGTTGAGTTCAACGTGGAAGGGAACCTATTGCCGCTGCCGCCGGGCACAAACCTGCGCGCCGTGTTGGAGCAGGCGACGGCAAAGGGCTTGCGGGCCGTCGTAAAAGGCCAGGGCATCACCGGCACAAGCATCCTCGCCCTGGAAACGCTCGATCCCAACAGCAACCCCGCCCCGGCCATTGACTACACGCCGCGATATTACTATGTCCCGTCCGCCCCCGGCCAGTTCACGCGCATGTTGGAATCCATCGAGAAATCTTTGGACAATCTCCAGCACGTGGACCTCGCCGGCATCGGCAGCGGTGTCACCAACGCCCTGGACGCGACGACGCGCCTGGTCAATGAGCTGAATCTGGTGAACCTGCAAATTATCTCCACCAACGCCAACGAATTGCTCCTGGAAACGCGAGCCCTCGTCACCAACCTGCAGGAAAACGTTCAGAGCATGAACCTGGCATCCATCGGCCGCAACGCTGACCAACTGCTGGCCGGTCTGCGCGACACCAACGCGAAGTTGCAACTCGTGCTCAACCAGATCGGCACGGCCCCGCTGCAAGAAACGGTTGGCGACATTCGCTCCGCGGCACAAAACCTCGATGACGTCCTGGCGCAACTGAAACAATATCCTTCCGGCTTCATTTTTGGCGAGCCGCCAGCCCCGGCTCAAGGCGTTCAAACTCCGTCGAAATGAAAATTAAACATTGAACCACTGCCGCCATGAAAAAGGCATTTGTCCGAAACGTCATCCTGGTCCTCGCCCCACTGGCCATAGGGCTTCTGGCTGCCGGCTGCCTTTCCCGCCCGGCGCTGGTTCGCCAGAGTTTTTTACTGCCAACCCAGCCCGCCGCCGCGCCGGCCACCCGCCCGGTCGGCGGCGTCCTTGCGTTGACTTCATGCGAAGTTTCGCCGCCATTCGCGAGCCAGGCGCTCGTGTACCGGATTGGGCCCAACGCCTTTGAAACCGACCCGTACGCTGAGTTCCTCGTTGTCCCCGATAAGACGCTGGCCATCGCAATCCGCACCTGGCTGGCCCGCAGCGGGCTGTTCTCCCACGTGGCAGAACCCGGCAGTGCGGCGCCCGCCGACCAGTTGCTTCAGGTTTATGTGGATGAACTCTACGGCGATCTTCGCGTGCCCGGCCAGCCACAGGCCGTGCTGTCCCTAAGCCTTGTGCTCCTCGACGCGAAAAAGGAAAACGGGACGCGAGCCATTTTTCGAAAAGAATACTCACAACATTTGCCGGTCACCACAAATACCGCCGCTGCGATCGTTGCCGGCTGGGACCAGTCCCTTGAACAAATCATGGACGAATTCGCCTCGGATCTAACGACCACGCACAAACCGGTCGCGCGAAAGCCCTCCCCATGAACCGCCTTTCGGAGCGCGGCTGTGTCGAAGACCAGCCGCAGCGCGTCGCAACGCTCGGGGCTGCTGCGGCTGGTGCCCCTTTGCCCCGCACACAGCCGCGCTCCGTATGCCAATCGGTTCATGGTCCCAATGCATGCGAAAAAATCGAAAGGTGGCTCCCCATGAACCGCAACATTCTCATTCGAACGATTCTCCTTCACCCCAGCCCTCTCCCGCTGGGCTCCCGCTGGGAGAGGGAGAATCATCGTCCGATGGTTTGACACGGCGAACGATCATCCCGGTTCAGGGGTTCAATGCGCGAAGTTTCCTTGGACGAATTCTCACCCTGATCCCGGTGTAACGACACTGAATCCAGCTTGAACGGTTTGGCGGCAATGTGGAGGGAAGTAGTTATGAGCAGGTATGAGGTGTGAAAAGTTCAACATCGGTTACATCGTTCAAAATCAATGACTTAATGGTCAACAAACCATTAACAAGGGGTTAACAGACCGTTAACACGGCTTGATGCGCGGGGGCGAAGATGGCCATATCGTTCACAGCCATATCCCAACAACCGCATTTTCGGCATGGCCGGACTGTACACCTGATAGTATTATATCGATGCTCGCCCGTCATCACGCTCTGCCCGCTTCAACTCTTCAACTCTTCAACTCTTCAACACTTCGACGACCCTACTTCCCTTCATTTTCCACCTGTTTCACCAGCGCATTGTACTTCAACACGATGTCATTGCGGTTGGTCGCGAGGGAATCATATTTTTGGACCAGGTCGTCACGCTCAGAGACGAGGTTGGTAATGGTTTCGTTTTGTTTTTCGAGTCCGGCGTAGGCGTCTTTGAGCCGGGATTCCAGCGTATCCACGGCAACTTTGTATTGCGCGATCTCGTTGGTGTCGTTGTCGTGCTCAAATTGCAATTGCTCGATTTGCGCTTTTTGGGAGACCATGACCTGCTCGTTCGAGGCGACGGTCGCCTTGAGCGCGGTCATTTGGACATCCATGTCGCTCACCTTGGCGTTCAGCGTCGCAATGGAATTGGTGTAGCCCTGGATGGCAACATTGCGGACATTGACCATATTGTTCAGGTCCTCGATGGTCTCGCGCTGCACGGTTTGCCCGTACCATTGCCAGGCGCACAAGCCGCAGAGGCCGAGGGCGACGACGATAAGCAGGTTTTGCAGAAAATTTTTCATGGATTCGGATTGTCAGAAGCCGCCTGGACGGCGATGGCGACGTTGCGAACGCCGGCGCGCTTTACAAAATCGAGCACGAACATGACGGAGCCGTGTGTCGCATCGTTCGCGCCGGTGATATAGACGGGCAGGTTTGTGTTGACGCTGCAACGGTTCGTCAGCATCGAGAATAATTCAGGCAAGGCGATGGGTTTATCATCCACGGATACACCGCCGTCCCGGCCGACGTTCAGGTTGACGATGTCGGGCTTTTGGGTGGAAGAAGCGAGCGTGGCCGTGGGCAGATTGGCTTTGAGCGTGCGCACAATCTCCATTTGCAGAGCCACCATCATAAACGACGCCAGCAAAAAGAACATGATATCAATGAGCGGGATGATTTCCAGCCGCGACTTTCTTTCGGGAACGGGTGTGCGGATTTTCATGGCGCACCCTCCTGTTTGCTGTCAGTGATAAAGGCCACATTTTGGATGCCGGCGGCGCGCACGGTTTGATACACCTTCACCATGGCGCCGTGGAGCGTGTCGCGGTCGCCGCTGATATACACCGGAAGTTTCGGATCGGCGGCGAAACGGTTGCTGAGGACCGTTCCCAGTTCCGCCAGGGAAATCTCTTTCTTTTCGAGCCAAACAACGCCGGTTTTGTCCACCGCAATGTTGACCATGTTTGGCTTGAAATCCTGCTGGGCTTCAAGGGCATTAGGCAGGTGAACTTTGATGTTCTCCGTCTGGCTCATCTGCAGGCTCACCATCATAAACGACGCCAGCAGAAAGAACATGATGTCAATCAACGGAATGATGACAATCCGCGAGCGGCGTTTAGGAATGGGAGACGGAATTTTCAAGTGAGTCAATGAGTTGTCGCCTGGCCTGGCGCCTGGGGTTTGTGCAGGTGGACCGTATCGCCGGTTTTCACGCCGCCGCCGACCAAAACTTCGACGTTGGTCGCGGCGGTTTCCAAATCAAACTGCAATTGGGCGACCTTGGCGCTGAAATAATTAAATGGGATTAACGAAACAATGGCGATGCCCAGGCCGCAAGCCGTGGCGATGAGGGCCTGGCCAATCCCGCCCGTTACACCGGTGACCGATAACTCAGCCGTGCCGATCTTAAGAAACGCCTGCATGAGGCCGGTGACGGTGCCGAGCAGGCCCAGCAGCGGCGCGAGAGTGACGAGTGTATCCATGACCATCAGAAAACGTCCGGCGCGTTTTAATTCGATGCCGGCGGCCAATTGCAGGGCGCCAAGCAGCGAGCCGTGCGCGTGGCCAACGTGCTCGAGGCCGTGATGGATGACTCGAATGACGGGATCGTCCGAGCCGGCGGCGGCGGTTTTGGCGGCGGCGATGTCGTTATTTTCGAGGGCGGCAAAGATTTGTTCCAGTTTTCGCGGGTCACGCCGCCCGCCCTCGCGCAGCCACCAGAATGCGCGCTCGCCGACGACCGCGACGGCCACAAGGGCGCAGATGAGAATCGGCCACATGATGGGGCCGCCCCTGAGGAAGAATTCGAGAACGATGTTTGCTATCATAGTTGGACTTTCGGTTTGAGTTGCTATTGCAGTTTAAAAGTAATGGTGGTTTGGAAGAGCCGGGTTCCGGATTCGGTCGGCAAATGCCAATGCGTTTTAATAAATCCCACAGTAGTTTGGTCCAGGTATGGAAAACCGGATGATTGCTTCACGTCAATGGAAACGACATTGCCTGACGCGTCGCCGGTGAGCAACAGGACAATGGTTCCCTGTTCTCCCGTTTGCATGGCCAATTGCGGGTAGGGCGGCTCGGGACGTTCGCCGCCCGCGCCGGTGTTTCCCAAAGAAGCAATTTGTGCGGGCGCTTGCAACGGCTTAAGCGGCGGCGCGGAGGCCATGTCGGCGGAGGCGACGAGTGTCCCGATCGTTGGAACGGAGAAGCTGATGTTTGGAGCGCTTGGCAGCGCCACATAGACGCGCGCAGGCTGGCTTTGTTGGGGCTGTTCCCTTTTTTGGGGAACAACGAGTTGCGGGGGCAATCTTTGCGGCATCACGACCACCGGAACGGCCTGGCGAATCGGCGGAACTGTTCGAATGGTAATGATGCCGCGGCGCGCGCCGACGATTCCGATGATGAGAAACAGGATGCAAATCGAATTGACCCACGCGAGTTTGAGGTTCGTGTCCGGGCTTTGAGACGGCAGGCAATAACGCGCCAGCCCGCTTTTCAATTCGTAAGTTGTTTGATTTCCATCCATGTATGATTTGCAAATGACCAGTTTTTCACGAAACGCTGCTCCGGCGCAATTTCGTTTTGCCTGCAATTCCCAATTTTGAAGGTGGGACGTGTGTTGAGCGTTCCATTTGGCAACTCCCGCACAGGCCGTGGATCTCGCACTCCTGAGGGGCCCGGGAAAAACCGCGCGCAGAAGCAAGCCGTTTGATTTCGTCGGACATGGCATGCGGCAGCGGCAACTCTGCGACGCAGCCACACTGCCGGCAAATGAGAAAATTCGCCATCTCGTCCGGAACGTTTAATACAAAGCAACTCGCCTTTTGTGGAGTTGGCACCAAACGCACCAGTTCGGCCTCTTTAAACATCATCAACGTCCGATAAACAGTCGTGGAGTTGCATTTCCCTTTGACCCCATCCGCCAGTGACACCATTTCCAGGCTGGCTGGCATACGATGCCGGGCCAGAAAACACAAAATCGCTTCCCGCACGGGTGTGATGCGCATGCCGGCTCTCCTGCAAAACGACGTTGCCCAATCCTGGCGTTCCTTGATGGTTTTCATGGCGTCAGATGCAAGTTACTTGCAGAAACATTTCTTGCCACGCCGGTGACGGGAATGGATGCTTATCCAGGAGAGAGCGAACAAATAGACACAAGAGACGAAAACATTTATGAGCAAAGACTCCTGCACCACTCATCCGAACCATTCCCACGTCCACGCCCCCGGCTGCGGGCACACCGCCGTCAAGCATGAAGGGCATGTAGATTATCTTCACGACGGTCATCTGCATCATCCGCACGGTGATCACGTGGATGAGCACACGATTGCTGTTAATTCGACCAATCCCGATAAATGCACTCCGGGATTTGCCGCCGCCGAACACGCCGCGAAGCATGTTCATGGCCCAAGTTGCGGGCATCCTGCGGTTCCCCATGGCGACCATGTTGACTATCTGGTTGACGGACACCTTCATCATCCGCACGGCAACCATTGCGACGACCACGGGCCGCTTCAGATTGTTGGATAAGGTTGAAGGCATTGGGTTTGTCATTGAGGCGGGGATATCACCGCGAGCGGCGCGAGCAATTGGCTGATAATGACCAGCAGGAAGCCTGCGAAAAGCAGCCAGGCGCACTGGGACAGAGAGCGGTCCTTTGCGTCGTTTAATTTTGCGTTCTGCTCTCTGTTCTTTAGAAGCATTTGGATGATGGCTTCTTCAGCGGCGTCCGGCGAGACGTTGTCCGGCTTCAGAGTTTCCCAAAGTTTGTCTCCGCGCGGGTAATCGGCGTAACCCTTGGATCGCATGGCCTGAAAACCAAGGGGCAATGAAAGGGCCAGCGCCGCCAGCGCCAAATAAAAGGCGCCTTCGGCCCAGTATGATCCCGAACCGAGCACGTTTGGCGCGCACACAAGCTGAAAACCTGTTACAACAATTATTCCGGCCGTCCATTTTTCAGCACGGCCGCACAATCGGTCGGCACGGACCGTTTCCGCGGCCATTGCTTTTTCAGCCAGCTCTCTGATGAGCAGAATCTTATTCACGGATGTTTGCTTTTCAATTGATCGATCATTTTCTGAAGCTCAGGCGTCTTGGGCGAGGCCAGCATCGCCTGCTGGAGATGTTCAATGGCGGCATCAGTGTTGCCGACGCTTCCCTCGAGTTGGGCCAGATGCGTCTGGAGTTGTTCGAAAACATAACGGTCGTCGAAAGTCGCGTTGTCGTATTTGAGCCGCTCGGACTTTGGAACTCCCGGTTTCTCCAGCGCCCATGTTATGAGCCCCGCTTCCCAAATGTTCCGCGCCCGGGCCGTATCGTGGTAATTCTCAAAATAAATTCGTCCAAGATCGAACAGCAGTTGAGGATTTCCGGGATTGTTTCGCAGGCCTGTGCGCAACACATGCTCGGCTTCTGAAGTCCGGTTCAGGTCGGTCCGCAGCCAAAAGGAAATCACCAGGTAGGTCCTGATATCTTCAGGGTTCATTTCCGTCGCCAGGTCCAGCCACGGCAAAATCTCACGCACTTCCGAACTCGAGCTGAGATCGTCGTTCGGACCGCCCTGGTCCAGGTGCGTATGCCGGTTTGGAATGAAATGACGGGAAAAAGCATCAATCCAATCCCGCGGGGGCCCCATAAACGACGTTTCCTCTCCCGAATTGTGACTGGCCACCGCCCCGGTGTCCTCAGCCATGTGAGGCGTCTTAAACGCCTGATTATTGTCGAAAATCGTGGGATAATAGCCGCTGTGATAATAGGCATCCGCTTTGATAAAGGCTGCGTTCGCAAAAATCCGGCTGCTATCACCCAACAACAGGATGAAAAAATTGTTGGATTGGCCATTGGCATTTTCTATCGCCTGAAACCGCGGTTGCAAACCCGCGCCCAGGCCAAAGCACAAAACGAAAAGCCCAATTAGAATGAGCCAGAGTGTTCTTGAAGAATTCATACGGCGAATTTAGTTGAGCGCTTTGCGCCGGAATACCAGACAGGCTGCAGTGAGAAATAACGCAATGTAAGCCAGCAGATACAGGCCCAGAAGCCAGACGAATTTCCACTCTATGAGCGGCCAATCATGGATGATCAGATTTCGCATGCCGAAGGGCATCTCGACATGAGGAATTGCGTAATAAAGGGCATAGACAACGGAACGGCCTGGCTCGTGCATGGAGAGCGCAAACTTATCAAGATATCTCCCGACACACAGAATGGTCGCAACAATGGAAAAACAAATGGTTGAATTGGATGATGGCGCCGCAAAGACCAGCGATCCCAACAGAGACATCGCCACGATAACGCCCAGCGCCATCCAGTGCAGAAAAGCCGCCTGCGCATAATTCAGCAGGTACCAGTGATGTTCGCGGCTTGCCGCCAACACGCCAAAAAACGCGTAAAAACAAATCAGCGCCAGGCCGCAGACGATCCAGCAGCCCAGGAATTTGCCGACAATCAACTCTGTTCGCGAAAGTGGCTTTGCCAACAGCGGCAGGAGGGTTCGTTGCTCCCTTTCGGACGGAACCTGCCGGGCGGTCGTGGTAATGGCGATAATCAACGAGGAGATCCAAATCAGCAACAGGCATATCTCCTTGACGTAACGGATGATGTTGCTGTCGTTGAAGACGTTGATGGAGCCCATGATCAGGCAAATGACGATCGTCAGGATGAACAGGACGTAAAAGTCCTTCCGCCGATACAATTCCTTGATCACGACTCCGGCGACGGCAAATATTTTATTCATAAGTTTGTGAGGTTTAATTTTGAAAACCGATGACTCGCAGGAAAATCTGCTCCAAATTGCATTGATGCTGTGACACCAAATCCTTCACGCGGCCCTCGGCGCGAAGTTCGCCTTCATGCAGAATCGCCACGCGGTCGCAAACCGTTTCGACTTCGCCCAATTCATGCGAGGCAAAAAACACGGTTTTGCCTTCATCTTTGAGGCGCTGGATAATTTGCCGGACTTTCATTCGCCCCAGCGGGTCGAGGCCGCTGGTGGGCTCGTCGAGGATGAGGAGATCCGGATTGTTGATGAGCGCCTGCGCAAGGCCGACCCGTTGCTGCATTCCCTTGGAATAAGTCTTGATGAGACGTTTGCGGGCGTGGTCCAGTTCCACCAATTTTAACGCCGCATCAATGCGGCGATCCCTTTCCGCGCGTGGAATTCCAAAAAGACGGGCATAGAACCGCAATAGTTCCTCCGCTGTCAGGAACTTGTAGTAATACGTCATTTCCGGCAGATAGCCGATGCGCTGGCGCGCAATCGGTTGACGCACACTATCACCGAATAGAAGGATGTCCCCGCCGGTGGCATTGACGAAGCCGAGCATGACGTTCATCGTCGTGGTCTTTCCGGCGCCATTTGGCCCGAGAAATCCAAATACTTCGCCGGCGCTGACTGAGAGCGTCAGGTTTTTCACGGCCACCTTGACGGAGTTCTTGTGGTCGCGAAGCGGATACTCGACCCGCAAATTTTGGATGGAAAGAATTGTTGGCATAATTTGAGCATTCATAGCGTGTCGTTTTTATCGTGATCGCGGCATTCACAGCAGCGGCAGCGTCCGCGCAACCGGAGATTGATCCAATGGGAAACAGCGATCAGGGAACCGCCGATTGCCATCGCAATTGCTTCGTGCCAATCCGTCCGTGTTTCCTTTTCTTCCGAAGGCTCGCCGAATTGAGTGTAGAGCACGATGGCTGCGCCTGCGGCCAATAGCGCGAGCAAGCCCCACCGCCGGTGGATGCGGCAACCGCACCACAAACAAGCGGCCGCAAGCAGGATCATCGTGACACAGGCAATATGTTCAAATTTGTTCGTGGCCAGAAACGATAGCCCAAGGATTGGCAGCAACCCGATGAGCACGGGCATGCACATGCAATGCACGGCGCACAATGACGACAGCACCGAGCCGAGTTTGTCCGCGCGATTGAGGATCCCGCCGGAACCCGAAGTAGAATTTGCTTTCATATTAGTATTGTTGGAGAGCCGCGCCGGAGGAAAAACGCGGCCCTCCAACTTGTTTGGTTCAGAAGGTAAGACCCATTGAGCCAAAGAATCCGCGGCGTTCGCCGTATTGCGGGGCGTTGACACCCACGCCAGTGCCGCTGCGGAGGGCATAGCTGTTGTCAGTAACGTTCACAACGTCGAACCGCGCTTTCAAAATATGGTTGTGCGGGATTCTGATGTCCTCCTCGACACCCATGTTGATGTTGTAGTAATTGGGCACGGTCGAGCCGTTGGGAATCTGGTCGTTGTACGGGTCATTGGGTATATACTCCGGGCCGTCCTGGTGCAATCCAGTACCGAAGATAGAATCCACGTAGAACAGCGCGCTCCTGGTATTGGATTGTTTCCATAGATACGACACTCCGGCGCTCGTGGAAATGAATTGAGCGTGGTCGAGAGCGATCCAGTGAGTGTTGACGTAATCAATAACATACTGGTTTTGCCATAGAAATTGGGCCGATTCGGCGCCTGTGCCTTTCGCTTCGCCCACCGACAGGTTGCCGTAGGCGGAAAATCCGCCCAGGTCATAGGAAGTGGTTAACTCGACGCCGTCAACCCGGCCTTTGGCATAGTTGAACGCCGAAAGGATGAGCGATTGGCCGAACAATCCGTCATCAATTTGGTCGCGGGCCATTTTATAATAACCATCAATACCCATCTGGAGGTGCGGGGTGATTTTTTGCTGAATGCCGGCGTCAAAATAATTGGCGCGCTCGGCCTTCACCGCGTTGTCCGTCGTCACAGCCGATGCGCCGGACGTGTTGTTGAATGCGGTGACGTTGGCGGCCGGGACGGCTTCGAGCGGCGGCGGCGTAAAAAAGCGCGAATAACCCGCGTGCAGCGTCGTCCAGTCGAAGGGCTTGTAAACAAGGTTGATGCGCGGGCTGGGCTGGTTTTCGTCGATGAATGTACTGTGATATTCATCAAAGCGCGCGCCGTAATTAATCGTCACTTTGGGCAGGATTTTCCATTCGTCCTGCGCGTACACGCCCGCGAAGAGTGCGTTGGCAACGAAGTTTTGGGTGATGGCGTATGGAGCGCCGGCAGGCAGGAGGCCACTGGAAGAATTTGTCACGTCAAAGACCGTTGTGGTATTGTCATCCGTCAGGTACTCGTCCAACAGCATCCCGCCAAATCGCAGGGTATGCTTGTCCCCGATTTCGTCACTTGCGTCCAATTCGAGACCATCTGAATACAAATTCCGGGCCACGTCGCTCGCCTCGCCGTCGAAGACGAGGTCGCCGTTCTGGTCGGGAAAGAAATGGACACCGCTAATTTGGCCATAGGCGGCCAGTTGATAATTGAAATCGCCGATCGACTGCTGAAGGGAGGCGATGGCAAAATAATTCTGTTCCACCTGGTTTTCGTTCAGGTCTGCCCAGTTCGTGTCCGCGGGCACGGTCATGTTCGGATAATAGGGAGTCCCGTTGGTCGTGGTGGCCGGGTTTACTGGACTATTTGGAATCTGAAAGGTGTTGTACGCAGCTCCGCCCATGAATGTGACGCGGCTTGTGTCACTCAACAAACGCGACGCATAACCGAACGCCTTGTACTGGTCGGAATGGTCGTGGATGGCGTTGACTGTGTTGGTCGCGTTTTCCAGTCCCAGGTCGGTTTCAAGGTAGCTGCCTTCGATGTAATAATCCCATGGGCCCTCCGTCGCGCCGTACTCGAAGGTTGGGTTAAATGTGTTAAAGCTGCCGCCGTACAGGTCCACTTCACCTCCCGGCTGAATCGCACCCGTTTTGGTCTGGATATCAATGATTGCGGCCGTGCGGAAGCCGTACTCCGCCGGCAATGAACCGTCGATGACTTGCAGGGACTGGATAAAGCGGGGAGAGAGCACCAATCCAAATGATCCTACGAGCGCCTCCGGCAGAAGGACATCGTCGATCCGATATTGCACGTTGGCGTGCTCGCCGCGTATGTGCAGGTTGCCGCTGACCGCTGAATCTTCCCAGACACCGGGCGAACGTATGAGGACCTGCGTCAAAGGCGCGTTTTCGCCCTGGGACTGCGCCTGAATGTCCGCGGTGGTGTGCGTGTAAGAGGTCGCGCCCACACTCGTCAATATCTGATTCCGCGCCTGGTTCAATTGGCCAACCACCGTGACCGTTCCCAGGTTGGCAACGTTAGTTCCGTTTGACGCGGCGGCGTTCGTTCCCTCTGGGGCCACAGGCGCCAGCGCAGTCAAACCGCCATTGTTCCCGGCCGCGGTATTCGTTTGCGCCACTGCCTGTCCGCCGCCAGCCAATGCGGCGGACAAAACAACACCCCACAAATACCCCCGAAGCTTTCTGCTCCGCCCGAGTCTGTCTTTTTCTGCAAATATTTTCATAACTTCAAACTTTCTAAATTAAATTGGTTAAATCTTTCCCACACCGCGACCCCTATGACGGATCGCGCCTGCGAAATGCCTGTATTTCGCAAAGAGCAATGTTTAATTGGTTTTCGAAGGCCGCGGTCGCCGGCGTGGTGCGGCCCCAAATCATGGAAGGAGCGCGGACAACGCCCGCAGTTGCGGTTGCGAAGAACTGCAAGGAGAATTAAACGAGGGAAGCGGGCGGGGCGCGGCCGTTGGGAAGGACCTTTTCGGAGGGAACAAAGACGGTTATTTCGGCTCGAAGCGTGATTTCAACCACGGCGACGGGGACCGGCGGCGGCACTTTACAAACCCCCGCGTGGACATGCCCGATTGCGATGGCCACGACGGCGCAATCATCGTCATCAGGGATTGCGCCGCCATGCAGCCATTCATGAAGCGGTGGACAGATTTCGGCGGTCCACATGAACAGAAACACAAACAACGACAAAACGCCCGTCGCGCAGTGCAGATACACGCGCGCGCGGCGATTGAGTTGAAAGGGCGTCCGCATCAATTTTTGCCTTAAAATGAGTCAAATAGCATCAATCAGGCCAACCGCTCTTTTGCAAATCATTTGCAACACTGTAAACACCGCCCGTCTAATTGCAAATCATTTGCAATATAAAGACGCGCTGCCGGCAAGGCAAGATCTTTTATTCATCTGGTTTTTGGCCAAAGCCTGGCTGCGATATAGACAACAAATGTGACAGTCGTGATTAAAAAGCTGACACGCGTCCAGGCCACATAGAACGATACAAAGAGGCTGAACCACGTCGCCAGGACCGCGATAATCACAGAAATCAGAATGCCGTGCGCCGGCCGCCGGGCAATGCGTTGCGCGGTCGCCGCGGGCGTCACCATGAGGGCAAAGATGAGGAGGACGCCGACGACCTGCACCGCAATCGACGTGGCAATGGCAACGAGGACCATGAACGCCGCGCCGAGCCAGCGAACGGGCAGCCCGCGCGCCTCGGCCATCTCTTCATCGAGACAACTCAGCAGGAGCGGACGATAGATAAGGGTGAGCACGCCCAGCAAAACCAGGGCGGCGGCGAGGGTGATGAGCACGTTCGAAACGCTGATGCCGACAATTTCGCCAAACAGGATGGAATACGCCTCGGTCGCGTAACCCCTATACAAACTGATAAACAAAACTCCAAGGCCAAGCATGAACGCCAGCACGGCGCCGATTTGAACGTCGCGATTTGCGGCGCGCGGCCCGAGTATGGCCATGACAACGGCGCCGCCGGTTGTAAACGCCAAAAGGCCGACCAACGGGGCCAGGCCAATCAGCACCGCGCCGGCGGCGCCGGCAAATCCGATATGCGAAAGCGCGTGAGCGGCAAAGGACGATTGGCGCAGGACAATAAAATATCCGATCACGCCCGCCACAATCGCGATGATTGTGCCCGCCTCAAACGCATGCTGCACGAAGTCGTACTGCCACATCGTTTGCAGGTCCTGGAACAGGTTCCAGCTAAAGCTAATGCCTTTCATGGTGATGAGAGGGGTCTTCAGTGCCGATGATGGCGATGCGTCCGCGTGAATCTCTGACAACTTCCACGGGAGTGTCATACAGGCGGCTGAGAGTTTCGGAAGTGAATACGTCGGCCGGCTTGCCCATGGTGACGTGGCCATTGGCAATATAAATGACTCTATCGAGAACCGGGAGCAGCGGATTGATATTGTGGGCGGTGAGAAGGGCTGTGATGCCGCGGGAACGGACCACGCCATTGATTAATTGCACGGCATCGGTTTCCCGGCGGATATCGAGGTTGGCCAGCGGTTCATCCAGCAAAAGCAAATCCGGTTTTCCGGCCAATGCCTCGGCCAAAAAAACGCGTTGCAGTTCGCCGCCGGAAAGCGCTCCAAGCGATCGATGGGCCAGTTCCTCTCCGCTCACCGACCGCAAGGCGGCGAGGGCCTCTTCCCGGCCTTCGTTGATGTGACCTATGCCCCAGCGATTTCCGATGAGACCAAAACGCACCAATTCGACGGCTTCAATTCCCATCTCCTCGTCTATGTGATGGCGTTGGGGCACGTAACCGATATTGGGATTACCGCGCGAGGGTGATTTGCCAAATAGGGTAAGCGATCCCTGCAGGGGCTTTGTCAGGCCGAGCAATAGACGGAAAAGCGTGGTTTTGCCGGCGCCATTGGGACCGAGAACGACGACAAATTCGCCCTGACCAACGCTTAGATTGGCATCGCGCCAAACCTCGTTCCCCGGATAGCCGGCGGCAAGGTTGCTTGCGGTTATGATGGCGCCGTCGGGCATGGATTATTTTCCGCTCGTTTTTCGGCTCAGCGCATTTTGGAGCGAAACAATCTCAGCATCCATCCAATTTTCAAACGGTGCATTCGGCGGCTGGACGGTCTCCGTAATGCCGATCACCGGAATTCCATTTTCCGCCGCCAATTTTTTTATGCCTTCTGTCAATGGAGTCACCGTTTGCTCGTTATAGACCAATAGGACCGGTTCCTTGTTTTTGATCTGATTTTGAAACTCGATGACGCTTTGTACCGAGGGATCATTGCCTTCCGCAACCGCCTGCATAAATTCCGGAGGGGAGATGATATCCAGGCCGGCAGCGTTGCCGAGGTACACGAAAATGTCTTCTGTCGCCGCCACCTTTGTGCCTTTGAACTGCTGGCGGACGGATTGGATGCGGTTTTGGTATTGGGCGAGCGAAGCCTGAACGGTCTGATATTGTTGCCGGTAATCAGCGGCATGCGCTGGATCCATCGAAATCAAATCCTTTTCCATCTGCGCGACGACCTGGTTTACATAATCGGGGTTGTACCAAAAATGGGGGTTATCGCCCTCTTTTTTCCCCAGCAGATCCGCCACCTTGAGGACTTTCCGGTGCGGGTTGCCGCCGGCGCTCAATAATTTGTCGCTCCAGCTATCATATCCGGCGCCGTTCTCGACCACATAATCGGCTACGGCTACCGCGCGCGCGGTGGCCACGCTGCTGGTATATTCATGGGGATCGGCATTCGGATCGGAAACGATGCTCATCACCTGCGCGTAAGGCCCCGCCAGTTGTGATATCAGGCTGCCCCAGAAATTTTCAGCGGCGACGATTTGCAGGCCGTTCGTTTCGGTTGCTGCCGTTGGCGCCGCCGCTTTGCGGCAGCCGGACACAAAAAAGCCGCCCGCGATGACGATGAGAATCGCCGCGGCGATGACGATGGCTCGCATGTTGCGCATCATTTGTTGTTTAATAGAAGGCCGCGTACACCCGAGGCCTTAAACCACTAATTGCAAATCATTTGCAATATACGAGATGGAGGGGAGGGGAGCAAGCGATATTATTTGCGATTTTAACCCCGGACCTTAGAGGCTGCGCAGTTTCTTGCGATGAGCTTTAGGATCCATGCGGCAATCCAAAACTGCCTTAACAAACACCGTGTTTGATTTCACTGCGTGCGCAACTCATTCTTCACCGATTCCCAATCCATGAATTTTTCTTCTCCCGATTTAATTTTCTTTTCGCGACTGCGCAGCACCTCGCCGTGCCATTTTGGTGACTTGATTTGTGATTCGTTGCGGCTTAAGTCAGTCCAGATGGCTTCCATCATCCGTAATTTCTCGGCGACGGTCATTTTGTCCAGTGGCAACGTGGCTTCCATAATGGAGGAATTTATACGGCGCCCGGCATCGTTGTCAAATAGACGGCCATTCTTTCCTTAATTCCTCCGGTTTGGCGCCATTTTCGCGCAGCGTCCGCAGGCTTAAGGATTCGCTGCGCTTGGCGAGGCGCTGGCCGTTTTCATCGAGCATGAGCGGACAATGGAAGAATTCCGGCGACCTGAGGCCAAGCGCGCGGTACAGCAATAATTGGCGCGCGGTGGAAAGCAACAGGTCCGCGCCGCGGACGACTTCGGTGATTTGCATGGCGGCGTCATCGACCACGCACGCGAGTTGATACGCGGGGACGTCATCGTTGCGCCAAACGACAAAATCGCCGAAGTGTTGTCCGGCGATAAATGTTTGCCGGCCAAGGCCGTTGTCCACAAACGTCACGGCTTCGCCATCGGGAACGCGGAAACGCCAGGAATATTTTGAGGCGTCTATAGCGGTTTTGTTTTGGCAGGCGCCGGGATAAATCGGTTCGTCGTCGTCGGCTGCATGGGGCGCGCGCGGAGCGGACTGGATGTCGCGGCGGGAGCAGTAGCAAGGATAGATGAAGCCGCCGACGCGCAGAGTTTCCAGGGCGGCACGATAGGCGCTCAAGCGCTCGCTTTGATTGTACGGTCCAAATGGGCCCCCCGAGATCGGGGCCTTCGCTCCATTCGAAGCCGAACCACCGCAGGTCCTCGAACACGGCGCGGACGAACTCCGGCTTGCACCGGGCGCCGTCCAGATCATCGTTTCGCAGGATGAGCGCGCCGCCATTTGCCTTGGCCCGTTCCTGGGCGATCCAAAAGGTTCGCGCGTGACCGAGGTGCAGATGGCCCGTGGGTGTGGGGGCGAGGCGGCCGCGGCAGGAACTTTGATTCGATTGCATCGAATTATTGGATTAATGGATTTTTGGATAAATGGATTATCGGAATTACACGCTATTCCATAATCCACTAATCCATCAGTCCAACCGCAAAGCCGGCTTATTTTCCGCAACAATTCTTATATTTCTTGCCGCTGCGGCAGGGGCAGAGGTCGTTGCGGCCGACTTTTGGGCCGGTGCGGACCGGCTGCGGCCTCTTTTTGGAAACGTCATCGGCGGCCTGGCTGACAATGTCGCTGGCGTTGTTGGGCTGGCCGTTTTGCGCCGGCGGCGGTTGTTTGCCAAACGCGCTGGCGCTTGTAGGATCGTGCCTGGTTTCCCTGGGCGTCGCGCGCATGAAATTCTGGAGCGCGGCGAGCGAAGAGGCGCTGCTGAAAACATTGCGGCAAATCTGCGTCTTCACGTTGACCATGAGCTCATCGAACATCTGGAATCCTTCGACTTTGTATTCGATGAGCGGGTCTTTCTGGCCGTACCCGCGCAGACCGATGCTGTAACGCAGGCTGTCCATCTCGTACAGATGCTCCTGCCACAACCGGTCAATGGCCATAAGGATGGTAAAGCGCTCGACCGTGGCGAGTTTGGCCGGATCCTCGAAGCTGATCTTCAGGTCATACGCCTCGCGGATTTTCTCGGTAATAAAATTGCAGATGGCAAATTGCGCCTCGTTCAACCCGTCAAACAGCGAGCCGGAGACGGGACGTTCATTCCCGGCTTGGGCGGCATTGAGGATTTCGGCTTCGGGCATGCCCAGCGGAAATGTCAGGTTGACCCAATCGGCCAGCTGGCGGAGACGCCATTCGGACGTTTCCTCGTCGGCTGAAGTAAACTCCTCGACTTTTGAAACCACCACTTCCTCGATGATGTCCATCAGGCGGTCGCGGACGTCGGCGCTGGAAATGATTTCGTTGCGGAAACCGTAAATGATTTCGCGCTGCTTATTCATCACGTCGTCGTATTCCAGCGTGCGCTTGCGCATTTGGAAATTGTGCCCCTCGACGCGCCGCTGGGCCTGTTGAATGGAACTGTTCAGGATGCCATGTTGCAGTTCCTGGCCCTCTTCAAGCCCCCATTTTTCCATTAGCTTGGCGATGCGGTCGGAGCCAAACAGCCGCATCAGATCGTCCTCGAGCGAAATGAAGAAGTGGGACGACCCCGGGTCGCCCTGGCGCGAGCAGCGACCGCGCAACTGGCGGTCAATGCGGCGGGATTCGTGGCGCTCGGTGCCCAACACATGCAGGCCGCCGGCAGCCTTTGTGTGTGGTTTCAGGCCAAAAACCTGCGCTACCGGGTTCGGCTGATAGTTCCCGCTCGCGTCGCGAATCTCCGAATCAATCTCGCGCACTTCTCCAGTAGAGGCCGCCGTCAGGGTGTATCTATGTCCTTTGCCCTCCGGATGCGGCTTGCATTCGACGTTCCACATGACGCCCGGGCCGAGTTTAATGTCGGTTCCGCGGCCGGCCATGTTCGTGGCGATGGTAATAGCGCCGCGCTGGCCCGCGCGCGCGACGATTTCGGCTTCCTGCTGGTGAAATTTCGCGTTCAGGACGGAATGGATCAGCCCTTCGCGTTTGAGCAATCGCGACAGCATTTCGCTGGTCTCGACGGACACCGTGCCGACGAGAATGGGGCGGCCTTGCGCGTGGAATTGCTTGATTTCCGCAATGACGGCGTTGAATTTTTCGCGCCTGGTTTTGTACACCGAATCGTCGATGTCTTTGCGAATGTTCGGACGGTTCGTCGGGATGGTCAGGACGCCGAGTTTATAAATATCAAAGAACTCGGACGCTTCGGTCTCGGCGGTACCCGTCATGCCGGCGAGTTTTTTGTAGAGGCGAAAATAATTTTGAATGGTAATGGTCGCGAGCGTCTGCGTTTCGCGCTCGATTTGCACGCCTTCCTTGGCCTCGACGGCCTGGTGAAGACCATCGCTCCAGCGGCGGCCCGGCATTTTGCGGCCGGTGTGCTCGTCCACGATGACGACTTTGCCATCCTCGACGATGTATTGGACGTCGAGTTGATACAGGCTGTACGCCTTGAGCAACTGGGAAATGGCGTGGATTTTTTGGGCTTTGGCCTGGTAATCGGCCTGCAATTTGCCCTTCTTTTCGGCCCGCTGGCGGGCATCGCCGTCGGCGCCGACGTCGACGTCGTGCAACTGCGTGGTGAGGTCCGGCAGCATGAAAGCCTCGGGATCCTGGGGGCTGACAAAATTGCGGCCTTTTTCGGTCAGATCGGCTTCGTTGCTCTTTTCATCGATGGCGAACAGAAGCTCTTCCTTTTCTTTGTAGAGCTCGACTTTCTTTTGGTCCTTGTGAAGTTCGAGTTCCGCCGTGTTCATGAACCGGGCGTTTTCGGGATTTTCCAAAAACTTCAGCAGACCCTCGGACCTTGGCTGGCCGGTTTTGACACGAAACAGCAGAAGACCCAGCATGTGTTCCAGGTCGGCGGCGTTTTGGACATTTGAGCCGTCGGTGGGATTTAATTTTTTGGCGATGTCCTCGGCCTCGCGCAAAAAGCGGTTGCACAATTGTTGCTGGGCGCGGACGAGCGATTCGACGGTGGGCTTCCATTGGGCGTATTGCTCGTCGTAAGTGACGACTGCCGGGCCGGAAATGATGAGCGGCGTGCGGGCTTCATCAATCAGAATGGAGTCCACCTCGTCCACAATGGCGAAATAATGGCCGCGCTGGACCTGTTCTTCCTTGCGCGTGGCCATGCCGTTATCGCGCAGGTAATCAAAGCCAAATTCGGCGTTTGTGCCGTAGGTGATGTCGCAAAAGTATTGCTGCCGCCGGACCTGCGGGGGCTGGTCATGAAGAATGCAGCCGACGGTGAGTCCCAGGAATTTGTAAATCGCGCCCATCCATTCGGAATCGCGGGCGGCCAGGTAATCGTTCACCGTCACGACGTGCACGCCACGGCCGGTGAGGGCATTTAGATAGACCGGCAAAGTGGCCACGAGGGTTTTGCCTTCGCCTGTCGCCATTTCGGCAATTTTGCCCCTGTGCAGCCCGGTGCCGCCGATAAGCTGCACGTCAAATGGAATCATTTCCCACTTGAGCGCATGGTCGCGGACGGTAATTTCCTGTCCGACAAGGCGCCGACAGGCATTTTTGACGACGGCAAAGGCCTCGGGCAAGATTTCATCGAGCCGTTTGGCGAGTTCCTCGTCGTCCTTGATTCTGGAAAGCTCGTCCTTCCACGCGGCGGTTTTGGCGCGGAGCTCGTCGTCGGAAAGCTTTTGAAGGTTCGTTTCGATCTCGTTAATGTCCTTCACGCGGGGCCAAAGTTTTTTGACCTCGCGCTCATTTTTCGACCCGAAAATGGCTTTTATCAGACCTGTCATCGCATCAGATATATTCTTAATCCATTTTAGACGCGGATGCACGCACTCCCCCGCAAAAATGGAATGGTCACTTTACGGGATAAAAAACGCAGCGTCAAAGTGAAACGGCTCAGAACGTTTGACCGTTGAAAGGTTGAAACGTTGAAGCGGCGCACATTTTTTGTGTATGGGCGTGAAAACGAGAAACGAAGCCGAAAATTGGCTTTTTATTGGGGGTTTTAAAGATTTTGGCGAAACGGGGACGGAGCGGGGGAAAAGAAGCTTTTAGCCACAGATGAACACAGTCTGCAAACTACATTCAGAACATCAATAAATTTACAAAACCCAAGCAAAGCCAGGCTAAACTCGTCAATACTTGTCAGAATTTTTCACTACTTTTCAAGCCTTGCACTGGCAAAATCGCTGACATCCTTGTTGTTGCTTTTCATTTGTGTCCGCCATGCTGGCGGAGCAATTCCACCACGACTTGATAGTTCTGATTGGGAAAAAATGCCTCGCTGGCATGATCTTTCGCCAAGCGCAAAGGCGTTTGGCCGTTGAAGTTCGTAGCATTGACTTCAGCTCCACTCGCCAGCAATAGTTTCACAATATCCGAATGGCCATACCGTGCTGCCCAATGGAGGGCGGTATTGCCGTCGTTGTCCTTTGCGCGAATGTCGGCTTCGTTGGTCAACAGGAATTCGACGTCTGACGGCCCATAGGCATTTGACTCGTTAGCTGTTAACGATAGTAAGGGCGTCTGGCCGTTGGTTTCTCTCACATCAATATTCGCCCCATTTGCCAAAAGTAACTCAGCAACATCATCGTGCAACCCCAAGACGGCATAGTTCAAAGCCGTCCCACCAATGTCGTCGGTTGCATCAACATTAGCTTTATTAGCAAGAAGCAATTGCACGATGTCTTTGTAGCCTTCGCCTGCGGCTTGATCCAAAGGCGTACTGCCCTCATTATCCTTGGTGTTAACATCCACGTGTTTGGAAAGGAGAATTTTTACAAGCTCCTTATCACCTGCTCCGGCAGCAAGCTCAAAGGGTGTCTCGCCAGATGTGCTTGCAGCCTTTATATCGGCGTTGCTGACCAATAATAATTCCGCCGTGGCTGTTTGCCCCTTACTCGCTGCAAGAAAAAAAGGCGTCTCGCCATAGTCATCCTTTGCATTGATACTGGCTTTGTGGGCTAAGAGATATTTAGCGATTTCCATCCGTCCATTCGCTGCAGCAAAATGAAGTGGCGTCCAACCGCCGATTTCTGGTGTGTCGGGGTCTGGTTCCGTTGCCCTGCTGCCAATCAAGTCAGGATAGTCATTGAGCACTGCTTTGACAGTTCCCAAGTCACCGTCCTGCGCGGCGTCATCAATCTGTTCAATTTTGGAGCGACTGCAAGAGACGAGGTTACATAGAACCAATGTAGCCAATATGCCCACCAAAACAATTCTGCTTGGATTTCTACACATTCAAATCAATTTGACCCTTTTACATTTTGCTGTCCATCCAAACCATATCTGCGTAATGGGCTCAATTTGTGGAACGACAATTAAAATTCACTCTTGAGCCGGTAGTGACAAATTGTGATTGAACTCACCGCTTTACTGACAGTTTCACTGAATGCGACATGAAGCTGCTTAAACAACTGTTCGCTATGGATTCTTCGTAAGCGAACCTGCGGTTCCGTCCGCAGAGTCTGTCGGCACCGGCGCGACTGGCAACGGTGGGGTCGGAAGCTGCCGAGACAACGTACTTCCACCATTCAGGGAACAGCCTGACTGGCCCCAGTGTGTCCGCCAAGCGAGGAGGCTGCAAGTGCGTATCGTAAAGGTGGCACATCGTGACACCGGCTCCGTCCACACAGGGCTTCGTATCGGCTTGAGCCGGATGAGGGGAAACTCTCACGTCCGGTTTTGAGGGGAGGGAGTGGCAGCAACGCCGCTCCCTTACCCGACCAGCGAAATGCATCTGTTTGAATAACTGTTTGCTATCCCCGTCTTAACTCCATTTGTGTCCGCTCTGGTCTGTGTTCATTCGCTGTCAGGTGTTAAAGGTGATAACGCTGCCGTCACAGCTTCTTTAATTTTGGCTCCCCGTAGATCGGTGGCCAATATTTTACCGCCCGGTCCAATCAGGAAAATCGCGGGGATGCCATAGACACCAAAGTTTTGTGTCACTTTATCCTTTGACCAATCGCCAAGAAAACCCTGCGTCCATTCGATGCCCTGATTTCGGACAAATTTCTTTGGCGCTGCCTGATCTGAATCCAGACTCAAGCTGATCATTGCGAAACGGTTATCTGCGCCGAAAGAATTGTGGGTTATCTTGAGATTGGGTGTTTCGGCAACGCACGGGCCGCACCAGGTGGCCCAAAAATCCAGCAGCACATACTTGCCTCGAAAGTCTGAAAGTTTTAACGACTTGCCATCAAGGGTCTTGATTTCGAAGTCTGGAGCCTGGTCGCCAATTTTCAAACTTACGACCGGCTTGAGAATGGCTTCCCCAATATTATAAGGCACGTCGTTGGAATCAGATTCCTCATCAGGAATCATAACAGAAATGTCGTCTGACTTCGCCACCGTGATCCCATTTCTATAGACGTAGACGATTTCCTTGTATTTTCCTGGCCCGACCATTCTCGCCTTAAAGCTCCCATCCGGGTTAAACCGTAAATGATACGGTTCAACAAATTCACGCGGGTGGTCTTTGAACCAATTTTTATCGGGAATAAGGTTGCCGCGGCAAGAAGTTGGATCAAAAACAACATCCGTTTGGGCTGCCTGTTCGACCCGTCCTGCCACGGTGCGTCCATGAGTCGCAATTTCCACCCTGTTTGTCCCACCCGGTTTGATGTTCAGAGATAGAAGGGGCGCAGAAGCATCGTTTGTTCGTTCATGTTCCAACAGAAGGATTTTCACCGGCGGCACGCGAGTCAAAACAAAATGGCCGTTTAAGTCGGTTTTAGCCTCGTTCCGAACCCAGGTTTTGAAAGCGACGTTTGGACCGTAGACAGTGGTATCCAACATAAACCAAAACAACTGACCCGACACAGGACGACCGTTATTTTTTCGCACTCCTTCAATGCGACCCCAAGGCTGGACAACGATCATTGGTTTATTCGTCAGATTCACAGGATTTGCCAAGCCGAATCCATTGTTATTCGTGACTACAAGGCATAAATTGGTGTCGGTCATTGGAATCGAGAATTGGCCTGCTTTATCAGTTTGCAGTGGTCTGCTGCGGACGACAGGATCATGGCTGATACAGTTTACCCTGGCATTCGGCACAGGTTTGCCATCGGGAGTCTGAACTTGAATGGTGAGAATTCCTTCCGGTCCCGCCCCGGTCCCGGCGATGCCTGAGTTAGCCAAAACACGAGGCGATATGGCCATGGTGACGAGCAAAACAACCGGCGAGAGAATGTTCATTTGAGATAACGGCATTAATTTTGCGTTACATTACATCAAATAGACACTGAGGTCTGATTATTTGTATATCTGGCCATTGAATTTTACGGTGGTGGCTGTGAATTGCCTTGTGAACACGAATTTGAAACTGTCGTGGAAATGACGGCAAAAAATTTTGGCGCGAGTTTGCAACGCCGATCGCTGGCGTAAAGGCGAAATTTTTCAAGATCGAGAGAAGCAATCCTCAGACGCCGGGGAAATAAATACTGGAGACTGGAGGACAAGGGCGGCATGATCGTTGACAGCCGCCGCGATTGCAAGCAGACTGAACTACCGGTACCGGAAGGTGTGACTACACGCAGCCGTTGCCAGTCTCTAGCGCGGGACTTCCAATATTTTCGTCGTCTCCTCGCCGAATTGGCTGATGACGCGGACGGCGATTTTCTGCCCGCGTTTTACTGGAAATGGATGGCTCTTGTGGCCGTAAATGCGGCTAAAAGCTTCCTCATCTATTTCGACCTTCAGTGTTTGCTCGGCACGCCTCTTCGTCGCAGCTTTGGCGATATCGCTTAACCCCTTTTTCCACTCCTCAAATTCATCTTTGTCGCCGCCGCAGAAAAAGACCTGGCGTACGACAAAATTTGAGCCGTCATAGTTGTCGTCAACCATCCAATAGGCGATGTCATTGACATCGCGTGATTTGACCTCATCTTTGATGGGATCGTAAATGTCCAGACCGGCGATTTCCACTGTGGCCTGATCGCCCTGTGTGTGCAGTTTGATGTCCGGTTCGCCGATTGTGACGAAGCTGGCGGCCTTTTTGTCCTTCTTTAGCAGGCCAACTTGCAACAAGTCGTCGTGCATGCGAACGAGGCTCACCTGAAAGTTTCCAAAACTCCGTGTGACCTCGTGCAATCCGCTCTCGAAGGAAAATCCTAGAATCAATAGCCAATCGCCATCGCGTCTGTCACGACATGCTTTAATAGCTTCGGTCACAGCCTGCTTGCTGACAGTGCCAAACTTAGGGCCAATATGCAGATAGGCCTTTTTCTCGCCGGCAGTCGTTGGATACCAACCTTCCGCATGCAACGAAGAGTCTGCCAAACGCTCAATGCGAACGAAAACAGCATTTTCTTCTTTTATCCCGGTTTTCACTCCTGCACTCTTGAGATGCGCGAAAATCAGGTCCTCAAAATTGCCGAGTTCCTTGTCTTCCGTTCGCTGTCGCGCCAATTCTTCCGGCGAGATGGGCTCGTAGCTTTGGAGAGTCTCAACCGTAAATGGTCCGGCAACACGCAGACGCTTTTTGTCCTCGGACGGTTGATCATAAATGGTTTCCTGCTCCGGCGGCTCGTTGTTGGCGATGCTGCCAAGAGTGATGTGCGGAACTTTCTTATAAATGAATCCCTGGCGCAAATCGCCGCTCTGCTGGTCGTACAATTGGTAATACGGAAACACGGACGTCATCAGGCGTGATTTAGCGATGCTGATGGCGATGCGCGACGTGTCAATTGTAATCCAGCGACGGCCCCACTGTTCGGCAACAAAAGCAGTCGTCCCGGAACCGCACGTTGGATCGAGAACTAGGTCGCCGGGGTCCGTAGTCATTAAGAGACAACGCTCAACAACCGTTGTCGTTGTCTGGACAACATAATACCGCCCGGAAAACTCGATTGTGTCCTGCCAAGAGTTAATCATCGAAGTAAAAGGAAAGTCCTCGAGATACATCTTGAAATATAGTTTTGCACCGCGGACGAACAATCGATTTTGCTCTTTGAGCTTCTCAATGCCGGTTTTGTTCGTGCGCCAGCTCTTGCCGCCAGTCGTTTGAAAGGTTCTGCTTTCAAACTCAATAGGGAACGTACACGACGGCGTGTAGCCGGACGAAGCCAGGTCGGAACGTTTGAATATTTTTTCTTTTTTAGCAGTTACTTCGAAATTATCAATTTCCTCGGAGGTGAGTTTTCGGTACCCGCCATCCTTAGTATCGCAGTAGATAAACTCAGAGCCTTTGCCGAAGTTTTTATCGATAAAGAGGTTGCGGTATTTCAAATGTTCTTTGTCTTTCGAGTACCATAGAACATAGTCGAAAACAGACTCGAGCGTTCCGGATTCCAACGGCATTCGGGTTTTGAAATTTATCTGCGCCACAAAATTTTCGCTCCCGAACACTTCATCCATGAGATTGCGGACAAGGTGGACATTCTCATCGGAGATTTGGACGAAGCAAGAACCAGACTCGTGGAGCAGTTCGCGCGCAACGAGCAATCGCTCTCGCAAATAATTCAAATAGGAATTAATTCCCAACTCCCACGTATCGCGAAACGCTTTAACCTGTTCTGGTTCGCCGGAAAGTGACTCGTCATCGTTATCTTTCACGGTTCGATTGTTCAGCTTGATCTGCCAGTTTGAGCCGTATTTTATGCCGTAGGGCGGGTCGATGTAAATGGACTGGACCTGCCCGACCATTCCTTCGCGCTCTAGAAGGCTGGTCATCACCAGTAGGCTGTCTCCCTGGATGAGGCGATTGGTCCAGCCATCTGAGTGCGTGTAATAATCGGAGACCTTGTCTAATTCTTCGTGACCGATGGCATTTCCAAACAACTCATTGACAGCGAAGAGCTCATTCTGATCCGCTGCCTTTTCAACCACGATGCGATACAGGCCCTTGATCAGTGTTTCTGGAGCGATATGTTCATGTCGGTAAATTGAACGAATATCCACCTGAAATGCTTCGTCTTGCGGCATTTCGTAGCGATGGGCGATAACGTCCCGAAGGTTTTCAAAAGCGACACGGGCCGCCGCTACGTCGCCAGCTTTGAGTTTGGCCTGGAGTTCGTCCAGTTGTTTAGTGAGCTTTTCGTCAGTGCCGTATTTATGCATCCAGAACAGTTCCGGGTCCTGGCCGCGCGAAATTATCGGGTTCAACGGCAGTTCGACCAAGCCGGCCTCTTTAACCTTCGGATTAGCTGATTCATATCCCGCTTCTTCGGCGGACGGAATATGGGCACGCTTAGCTTCCTTATGCTTAAATGCTTTTACCGGTTTGTTAGGTTTCATTTTTGGGGCGGCAACGGTTGTGACCAATCTTCGACAGTGATGCCATGAATGACATGGAAATCGTTTGTGTTAAGAGTTGCGACAACCAGATTATTGGCCTTGGCAGTTGCTGCGATGAGCAGATCCATGTCAGCAACCTGCGTCCCATTTTTTTCGCAATGGGCGCGCATTTCCGCATAGGCCTCGGCGACGGACCGGTCTACGGGCAGAAGGTCAAATTTGCCTTTGAGCAATGTGGCATAGCGCTCCTCGATTTTTGTAGTCCCGCTCCGATGCTTTTCTTTGTGAATTCCGAATAGCACTTCGGCTTCGCAAATTACGGAAGTGACGACAGAGGTGTCGCCAACGGCTTGCCAGCGCGTTATGACCGCCTGATGAGGCGTTTTCTTTATCGGTTGAGAATAAACCGACGTATCGAGCAGATGGGTCACGGGCATAGTCAGTCTTCTATAGGCTTTTTGTTCCGATTTCGGTCCACGCTTCTTTTGGGAAGCTCAATGTCGTCCTCAAATTCTCCGTGGGTTTCGATGTAATCCTGGCGCTTCGCCCAAATTAGGGATGAAACTTTGGTCGCCGACGGGTTCTCCAAAAATTTAACAAGGATATTTCGCAAGTCGGCCAATTCCGTTTCATTTGCGATTTCAAGAAAGTCCCATTTGTCCCAGCCGTATTTGAGGCGGATACGATTGATGGCAGGGAGCCAGCGATTAATGACCGTCCATTTTTTCAGCGCCTTGTCTTTTCTCATCCCGGTAATTTCAAGGACAAGATTGAGAGGCTTGCCATTGCGGCAACGAATAATGAAATCGGGATAATAATCGCGTTGCTCGCCCGCAATGTCAGTGTATGGGATATGGAAGTCAAGAAAGGCATTCTTCACCCAGGAGACTACGTGACCCTCATTGTAAAGGTCGTCCAATACTTTTGCCGCCCTGCCTTCCCAGCCACTGTCAATGATGACCGCATTCACATGGCTATGGTTTGTAGGATAGTTGTCGCGGCTCGTCTGCCCATGGACGAACCTTGAGCTTCCTTTCGGATTGTAATAATTCAGTATCGGGCGGATGCTTTCTTCGCCGGGCCGACCCGTCTTTATGGCCCTGGCCACATGGGCAACCAGCTTTTTTGGAGCCGAAAAATAGAGAAGTTTTTTCCACTCTTCGCTTTTTCCCAGTACTCGAACTTTCGTGTGATACCATTTGGCGACAATGGCTCGAAGCTCGTGGAACCTCTGGAATTGAAGGCCGCCCTGGTCATCCGCGAAATGGTCGCGGAGTAGATCTTTTGTGATGCGATAAATGATCTGCTGCTCGCGTGTGGCCAATATGCTTTCCACGCTAAGCTCGACTTCCTGTTTTGAAACTGCGGTGCCCATGATGGTCTTCGTGGGCAGTTTTGAGCCGTCGATTTCGTAGTCCTCGACGTTGTTAAAGTCGGCAACGAGTGGTCCGTCCGCGTACTCAAGGCGATAGCCCTCAATGTTCGGGAACGTAATTTCGTATTTCTTTGTCCGCTCCGGGATCGAAAAAATGCGGGTTGTTTGCCTCGGCGGCGGTGGAACAGTCTTGCCACCCTTGAAAAGTTTGAACGGAACGCCAATGATATGGGCGTATTCGGGAGGAAACTTCCAGGTCGCGATGCGGCGTTTGTCCGAAGTGGGCTCTCCGGATTTGTCGTAACCCTGAAGATAATAGCTTTTGCGGCGCAAAGCCCGGCCGGCAACCTGTTCACAGAGCAATTGCGAGCCAAACTTACGAATGCCGCAGATATGGGTGACCGTGTTCGCGTCCCAGCCTTCCGTCAGCATGGAGACGGAAACAACGCATCGGATATGCGCCCCTAAAGAATTTCGCTTGCCTACGGTATTGACGACTTCGCGAAGGATCGCAGAGTCTTCGATGTTTTCCGCTGCGCCCTGGCCGTGAACCTGCGCGTATTCTTCCTTGAACCGTTTGATTTCGGGGGCAAAGACACGTTTGAATTCTTCGTCAACCTGGCCTGAATTTTCAAGCGCATCACTGTCAATCAATAACGTGGGAGGACGTTTTCGCGGCTGATACGTTGCGGGTTCGTAATTCGAAAATAAATCAAACACGCCTGGAATCACCTGCGGCGGGTCCGATTCGTTTTCGGCGGGAATCTCGTAACCAGCAAGGTATTTATAAACCTCCTTTGAAACCGAGGTATTGTTGCAAACAACAATAAAGACCGGCGGAGAGTCTTCAAATAGAAGTTGATTCGTCCCGGACGCAGCGGCTGAGTATTTCCGGTTCTCGTATTCCTGTTTGTAATGTTCGTAGAACTGTCTCAGCGCAGCTTGAAGGATGTCCGGTATTCGCGGTGGCTCTTCTGTCAGTTTCTTACCTTCCGCCCTTGCGCGGGCCTTCGCTGTTTTTCTTCCGGCTTTTGGAAGGTCCTTCCGGATATGTTCATAAAGGTTCCGCAACACGGGCACTTCGATTTGCTGCGTGTCATCGCGAGTAGGCAGGAAAGGGATTTTTACCAGGCCCGATTCAACTGCTTCGATTAGCCCGAAATCTGAAACGACCCACTTAAACAAAGAATACGGTTCGTAGCCGGAGCCAGTCAGATAGTACGGCGTCGCGCTCAGGTCATATATGTTCCGCACTTTGAAACGCTGCGCAACGCGCACTAAACCGTTAAACCAAACTGACGCGCGCCTGTTTTCCTCTTCGGCGTTCTCCCCTTCGGCTTTCAGGTCGTCTTCCATCGGCAAATAGCAATGGTGAGCCTCGTCGTTTATGATTAAAAGTCTCGACCCCGGCCGAAACCCGCTGAGAAGGCGACTGATGACCTGTGCGTAGTCCTCAGTTGCCGCTTGCCGGGCGCCGTCTTGCTGGATTTTGCCGTCGAATGGCGAGCGTTTGTTTCCCTGAAGGGTTTTCGGCTCAAACGCATGGTAATTGGTAATGACCAAGCGATTATTAAGTTCCGGCATCTCGTGTTCGCGCCACGCCTTAGGGGTCAGGAAACGAATATGGTAGTAATCCTCGGCGTCAACGCCAGACCGAGTGTCAACGCGCAACACTCCAAGCCGGTCACGAATCGTGATTCCCGGTGCGACAATCAGAAAGTTATCCGCGAACCGGACGTCATTTCGATATTCGGTGCGATTAAAATAATGATAGGCGATCAAGGCGGCCATTACCACTGTCTTACCGGAGCCCGTCGCCATCTTAAATGCGATTCGAGGCAGATTGTTTTCAGGCAGAGTTGAGACCCTTTGGGCTTGTTCGAGTTGCCGAAGGATATGCTGTCCCACATTTGATTTCTCGGCGATCTCATTCAGCCAAATTGCAGTTTCAATGGCTTCCCGTTGGGCGAAAAACAACGCCTGGGTCCTGTCTCGTTCAGGATTTAAAAACCAGAAGTGAAGAAGTTCGCGTGTGATGCGCGTGGTTTGAGGATATTTGGCTTGTCTCCAGGAACCGATTTCGCGGCGGAGAAGGTTTACAATATGCTTGCCGCGCTCAGCTCCTGCAAGGTCGTTGATCTCCATCAACTCACCCTGACGGCCCTGGCGTACAGGAATGCTTTGGACCTCCGGAGTAAAAATCCGCCGCCCCGGAACCGGGCGAGAATAGTCCAACTCGCCTTGCGGGCTTGTGGCGTAATGCCACAAAGGTTCCTCGTAGGGATTATTTAGAATCGGATTTTCGTCTCGTTGCGTCACTATGGTGCCTTGAATCTAAAAATGTTAAAGCGGAAAGGCGGATTTGCAATTGTAAATTACTCCGGGTTCCCCTTGATTCTGATGATATACGTTTTTACGCATGGGCAAACTAAATCGGGCGCGTGGCATGAATCCTCTACACCTTAATCTTCACCGCGAATTCCTCGCGGCAATCGCCGACCGGACAAAGCGAATCGAATACCGAAGGCGAACGCCGGATTGGAAAACGCGTCTGGAAAATCGGAAGTATGACGTTATTTTATTCCGCAACGGTTACACCACAAAGGCACCGGAGATGGTTGTGGAGTGTCGCGGGCTGCGGTGGATTAAGAAATCAGGCAGGAACGTTTACGCAATTCGGCTTGGGCGAATTTCCAAGATTAAACGTTGGTGGAAGTGAATGAACGTGGACTCGCCTTCGCATAGCTTTGGTGTGGCGGATTGCAAATTTACATTCGTACAATTAGCATAACGTTCAATCAATACGGGTATGGGCGTTCAATTTGGATCATGTGGCCGTCGGACCGGGCGGTATTTGGGTTATTGAGACGAAAACCTGGCGTATTGGAAAGGTTCGGGCTGACAGAAAAAAGAACGTTGTGAAATTCGACGGCGCCAGAATCCTCTGGCCATGGTGGGATGATACCAAATCCGTAAAGCAGGCAGTCTATAATGCGAAATGGATCGAGGAATGGTTGCAAAAATTGACCGAAAAGGAGTTCAACGTTTCAGTTCTGATCGCAATTCCCGGATACGAAGTGGAAGTCACAGGAAAAGGTGGAGTCCGTGTAGAAGATCCGCAGGATATTCCGGAGTCCTTAATCGGCTATGGAAAAACGTTGTTGAGTCCCGAAGATATCAAGACGATCCGGCTTCAACTGGCCGAAAAATGCCGGGACGTGGAATACTGAACCGAATACGGTTTCGGCCAAATTTTCGTTTAAAAAACCCTAAACTTTCAGTAATCGAAACCGCTTTTTCGACAGAAATCGCCCGCGCCGTTCGTTTAGCAAACATCTTCAAATTTCCCCAGAAACCAGCGTTCATTTAGCTCACAATCAAGTTCGTTTAGCTGTTCATTTATACCCGTTTACTTCTCCTTTTCACGCACACCATTTTTTACTAAACGAGCCCAGGGGCTCACGTTGAAGCGTGATGTGTTGAAGCGTTGAAGCGGTTTGCGGACGGTGGCAGGGGATCATTGTCGTCGTCCTCGTCATCGAAACCGGGCACCGGGGAATCGCCCGTCCCGCCTTCCGTTCTGCCATTCCGCATTTCAACAATCCATTGATCCAAACATGCAGTTTTCGATTCTTTCGCGATCTCTGTGTTCTTTGCGGTTAAACATCCGGTCCCGCTTGCTGCCATCTTCTAACTTCCATCTTCGTCCCCGTTGCGTCACACTATCCGTTCGCTGATTACTAAAAATTTAAATGGATGAGCAATCAGGAAACACAACCGGGCGGGGAATTAATTCTCTACCAGACCGAAGACGGGCGGACACGTGTCCAGTGCCGGTTTGAAGGCGGTACGATTTGGCTGACGCAGGCGCAAATTGCCGAATTATTCCAGACGACCCCGCAAAACGTAACGTTGCATCTCAAAGCGATATTCACCGAAGGTGAGCTTTCCGAAAGAGCAACTTGTAAGGAACACTTACAAGTTCGACCCGAGGGCGGGCGGCAGGTTGCTCGCAGGCTCAGGCACTATCGCCTGGAGGCGATTCTGGCTGTGGGATATCGGGTCCGGTCGCATCGGGGCACGCAATTTCGACAATGGGCCATTGGAATACAGCCGGCACCGCGCGTTGCAGGATGCGCAACCGCGAAAGGTGGACGTGGATTTCGAGAAGGCTTTGAAGCAGTTTTTGGACAAGTCAAAACTCAGGAAACGCAAGTCATGAACCAGCACGTCAGCCTTTCGGCGAAGACGGGTCCTCATCGTCATCCTTATCAAACATGCAGTTTTCGATTCTTTCGCGATCTTTGTGTTCTTTGGGCGCATCTCAGTTTTTGTGAATGTATTCGCCAGAGTACGCCGCTTCCTAGCGGAGCTTGGGAAGGTTTTTGGGGGAGCGTTTACTACAAATATTGCGCTCCTACGGAGCTGGAAGGCGGCCTACCTCAATGCCATTGGTGTAAAGGATGCATGTGTTCCCTTCCACCGGAAACAGCGAAGAACCAAATGTAGCGGATTAGGTCATTGACCTTCAACGATGTAGTCCCGAGCGCTCGGGATAGGGGACCCGACCGTGGGCGAGTGCCCACGGCTGGCATGGTTTGGGCCGTTGGCCTGTCGGACTGCGCCTCATTAATCCACATATCCAATAATCCACAAATCCAATGCCGTTTCGTCCTTGCCCTCGCCGTTTTTTCAAATTCCCCAATAAAAGCGCGCTTTTCGCCTCCAATTCCCGCCCGTTTCCTGGTTTCTTTTCCTACACCCAATAAAAATGAAACGCGTTTTTAACAGGACCCCGCCGAATTGATTTTTACCATCTTGTTACCTTTCATTCCGGCGACCAAATGAAAGACGTCCCGGCTCAGACAGAATTCCACGTCCGGGCGCAGTTCGGGCATAGACAACAGGTGGCGGGCGTTTTCGGACTTGTAAATGGCTTCGGCCAGGTTTCCTTTGGCCTGCGTAAAAGTGGCGAGCGCGACGCGGGATGAGTCGGACAATGATGGTGTCCTTTTGCCCAGCAACAAGGCTTCGCAGAGCGCGCCGGCGGCGAGGATGTCCTCCAATGCGGCGTTTTCTCCCGTGCCGGCGCAAATGAGGAGGACATTTTCGGGATTTTTTTTTCGCACCCATTTTGCGGTTGCTGCGAGGTTCAGGAACGCGGCGGCGAAAATTGTCTTTGCCCCGGCGCAGGCGCGCAATGCGCGTGTTCCGTTTGTGGTCGTCGAAACAAGTGTTCGTTCTTTTACTTTTTCCGAAGTGAATTCACGCGGGGAATTTCCAAAATCAAATTCGCATTCTTTGACGCGAATTTTTACCCCGTGGCGCTCCCCGGCGGTCAGGATTGCGGGGCGTTTCTTTTTGATTTCCAGGGCTTCGGAGATTTCGCTGACCGGGATGATTGCAGCCGCGCCGTTATGGAGCGCGGTCACGAAAGCGCTGGTAGCGCGCAAGACGTCAAAGACGACACAGACGGTCTTGCGCAGATCGCGTTTGGCCAGACCGGGGAATTCGGCCGGCGTTAGAATGACGTCAAGATTCATATACGCGTTCATCGTGGCCGTTGCCCGAGTATTCAACCGCTTGGAATCCGTAGTTGTGGCCGTCTGCTCCACGAAGGCTGACGCTTGCCCTGACTAGCCGTAGAAATGCGGGAAGATCCTTGCCTATGCGCTCCAATAATGGCTGGAACCCTTTTGCAATGGGCCTAAGAATATTGAATTCCGGTTGTGGAGCAATGAGGTAAATATTGCCCGCATTCTCTCCTTCGAGAAATATAGCCAGACCCATAGGACCGCTGTCAATTTCCGCAAAGACGATCCAGGCCGACCCACCTCGATATAAGGCTTTGCTTTTGTTGAGGTCAATCGTCCACGCGCGGTCACCGTCAGGCATGTATCTGCTGGTAAAATTTGCTATCCGCTTTGCTGACTTGAAGTCAAGAAGTGGTGTCTCGCGGTCGAAACGCGCGTCGTGCGTCCTGCAAAGCTGCGCCCCGTCATGTTTTCCAAAAAATTCACAAAAGCTGCTGAGAGCCGGAAATTCACGAAGCAATTTTAAATATTCTGAGCTTGCGGCATCGGCCGAGCCGCCCAGCTTGTGTTGAACCGGAACTGTTTTTGCCTGTTGATCATTTTGGCGGAACTTGACGCGGAGAACCGGAGCCGGATCCGAAAAGAATTGTAGAAACGCGTTAGACATTGCTTTTTCTCTTTTGGCTTCGTGAAATCGGAACGGTATCAATCATCAAATCAGACTTCCGTTATTCTTCAAGTAAAACTCGCTTTTTGCGATTAGTCACACGTATATAATGAAACAAATACTGCTGGGCGTAGCCGGCGTGCGGGCCAAAATGCGTGGCTGCGAAGCTCAGCAATTTCTTTTCGGTCGCCCGACGCCTGGGGAAATATAGCGTTTGCAGCGCTCGTTCCACCCAAACGTCCACCGGAAACGCCGAATCGAACCCGTAAGCAAAAAGCAGGACGCAATCGGCGATTTTTTCGCCAACGCCATGCAATTTCATAAGTTCCCGGCGAGCCTCCTGATAAGTCACAGGCCTGAGTGCTTTGAGGTCGAGCCTGCCTTCGGCGATGTGGCGCGCGGCGGCTAAAAGGTGCGGCGCGCGAAAACCCATCCGGCAATTGCGTAATTCCTTTTCGGTCAACCCGGCTATCCGTTCTGCGGATGGAAATGCGCGGGACAAATCGGGATGGTCCGGAGCGCTAAATTTTGCGGCTGGAATTTCCTCGCCATAACACCCGCATAACCGCGCGACAATCTGCCGGATTTGCGCAATTTGTTTGGTTGAAGACAAAATAAACGACGCGAGGCATTCCCAGGGGTCCTGCCGCAATATCCGGAGTCCGCGGCATGCTGTGACGGCGCGATTCATCGGTTCGTCATCGGGAAACGTCTCCAGGATTTTCTCCAAATCAATATCCGTTTGGAGAAACTCGCGGAGCCAATCCCAGTTGTCTATTTCCGCGTCCGTCTCGGCAATGATTCCGTCGGCGGCCTGCCTGAGCCGCACGTGATTATTTCCTATAACGCCCAGCCACGATTCGCCCTGCTTGCGCCAGCGAAAAACTTGGCCGGAATTTAGAGTCGCCGCCAGGTCGTAATCTTTGACGGGCAGAAAAATCTCCGCCGCGGGCGGTTTTAAGTCCAGCTTCATTTCAAATTGTAACAGGCCCAAAGATGAAGCTGGTGGAACTGGCGGCCGTGATATCGGGCGACGAATACGCCGAGGTCCTCGACCTTTTCAAATTCACCGACCATCCGTGGCGGAGGCGCTTCAGGCTCGGGAATCTTTATGCCGACGGAATCCGGTTGCCGGAGCCATTTACCGGCCCAGCCCGGTTCGAGTTTGCCCGGACCCATGTCTTCGACGTAAATCGCGTTCTCGCCCTGGCGCACGGCGCGATAATTATAGTCCGGCCAGAAATAGAATTGGTTCTCGGGGGTGTCCGAATCCACGCAATAGACCAGCGGCATTTTCAAAGCGACGGCCTTGTGCGCTTCGGGCGAATAGAAACTCAATTCGCCGGTAATTTCGTAGCCGTCGGCAATGATAAATGCCAGTTTGCCAGGCGTTTCGAGTTTTTCGCGTTCGGTTTCGGCGATCTGAGCCGCGGAATTCCATGCGCGCGCGCGGTGGAGCGGGTCCACGGGGCCGGGCAGGTCGGCTCCTGCGATTTTTCCGATCAGATCGCTGTCATACATCGGCAGTTCCACTAAAATTCCCAGGGCCAGTCCGACTGCCAAAAGGGGTTTGACGAACCGCGCCCCGGCGCGCAGCCGCTCGTGCCAATAAATGGCCATGAGCAAAAACATGGCCGGGACGGCAGGAGCAATCCAGTTTGGCAAAATCCGCGAATGGAATGAATAAAGCACGTGGCCGAGCAGGACTGGCCAGCTCATGCAGAATAGATACAACAGCAACGGCTGCTCCGCCCGCCGTCTCCATGCCCCAACCGCGGCCCAGATTGCCGCGATGAAGAATATTGGATTTAGCAACCCGGCTTCAGCGCCCAAAAATTCCCAAAAGTATCTGAACGTGGGCTTCCACTTGGAATCAAGGCCGGCATTTCCGGCCACGTGATGCAAGGTAGCCCAGCCGTTTTCCCAGTTCCAGATGATGACCGGCAGAGTGCAGAGCAGAAAAATCCCCAGCGCCAGCCACGGTCCCGATCTTCGCAATTGCGCGCGCACCGGCGGCCATAGCGCGAAAAAAATGGCAAAACAAACAATTTGATAAAACGCGCTGGGTTTGCAGAGAAAGGCCAGGCCCATGGCGATTCCCACGATTGCCCAATCGCGCGTCTGCCCGGCCGGCTGCACCGCGCGCCAACCGGCGATGATCGCCCACATCCAGCAAAGCACGAGGGGCGGATCAACTGTCATGAGAATAGCGCCCGCCTGGAGCAACGGTATCGCGGTGAGAATGACCAACACCCAAAACGCCAGGCGATAGCCTGCCTCACGGGCGACAAACACAAACACCATCCAGCTTAAAATCGCCGCGAATAACGGTGAAAAGAAACGCACGCCAAGCTCGGTGTCTCCCCAGAGGCTCGTTCCGGCGAATTGTATCAACGCGATTCCAGGCGGCTTGCTGTAATAAGAGAGCGCAAGATGTTTTGACCAGAGCCATTGATAGGCTTCGTCGCCGCTCAACTCTATCACACCGCTCGCAATATAAATCCACCGGCCAATGAGCGAGAGCACGATGAGGATGCATCCGAGCAGGAGCCAGTGGGAGGCGTCGGCTTCGGCGTCGCCTTCCGCGTGGCCGGCCGGCAGGTCGGCCCTGCCGGGTTCGGTTAATCGAGGTGAATAACTGCGATCGCCCGCGTTCGGACGACTGGCCGATTTGGAAATCGGCGGCACGGCAGGTTTGGAAACCTGCGCTAGGGTGGCTGGGTTTAAGAGGGAGGGCATCCGCGCGTACCAAATTGGGAAGCATGCTCGTCCCGCAGTTTGCCAGGCCCATTGCAGCAGCACCGCGAGCGCCGCGGCATAGCCTGCGCCCAGAATCGCGCCGGCCAGGACGTCGCCGGGATAATGCACGCCGTTATAGACCCGCGAAAACGCAACGGCCACGGCCATGAAAAGGACGGGCAGCATCAGCCACAATCTTCGGCCGTAGAAGATGAAAACGATCATCGTCGCGGAGAACCAGTTCGCCGCGTGCGCCGAGGGCATGCTGCCGGAGGTCGTACAGCCCAGGCGTTCGACGACGTCGGACAACGCCATGCACGGGCGCGGACGATGCACCGCGTGTTTAATCATGTTCACGATCAGGCCGTCGCCCAGCGCCACAACCAGCAAAATCATGATTGCGCACAGGCGCGCCCGCGCGCCGCCAAGAACCATCGCGGCCGCGAACGCCAGGACCGCTGCCAGCACAAACCAATGCATCACGCCGTTGCCACCGCTCAAAATGGGCATAATCCAGTCAAAGAACGGATTGCTTAACGAGCCGTTGATGAAATGAAAGAGCGCGGTGTCGAGCGCTTCGAGCCAGTGCATCGGTTAATTAAAGAGCAAAACGGAAAAAGGAAAAAGGGAATAAAGTGGTTGAAGCGTTGAAGCGGATTTCGGTCCGGTTGATGGCTTGACTAACCGCAAGATTCTGGTGGCTGAATGGTTGACGGAAGGCCGGAACAAGCGCGCGACGCGCGCGCGCCCCGCTTCAACGTTTTAACCCTTCGACGCTTCAACGCTAAAGTGCTGCCAGCACTTCCTCCGCGTGTTCATCAGGTTTGACGTCGCGCCAAATCTTTTTGATGCGGCGGTCGGGGCCGATCAGGAAGGTGACTCGATGCATGCCCATGTACGCGCGCCCCATGAATTTCCTTTCACCCCAAACGCCGTAGGCTTCCGCAATTTTGTGGTCCTCGTCCGATAGCAGCGGAAAAGGCAGGTCAAATTTCTCGGCGAATTTCTCGTGAGACTTCGCCGGGTCCTTGCTCACTCCCAAAACGAGCGCGCCGCGTTTTTTAAATTCGGCGAAATGGTCCCGAAAACCGCAGGCTTCTTTGGTGCAGCCCGGCGTGTCGTCCTTCGGATAAAAATACAAAATGACACTTTTGCCCTTCAGATCGGAAAGCGACATTTTCAGGTCGCCTGTTGCCGTCGCCGAAAAGTCTGGCGCCTCGTCTCCTTCTTTCAATTTAACCGTTTCCTCTGCCATAGTGGGGCTTAAGGTTAGCCGGATTTCGTTAATTGGAAATAAAATTGTAACGGGTTCGGGAGGAATTTCGCGTGTCCCGGCTCGTGAGTCGAAAGGTGGAGGACGGCGCGCTGCGCCGTCCCGCCCGCGTAGATGGAGCGGGCGGAACATACACGGTACAACGGCTGACCACACTCTTTGCGCCGCTGCACGCGGCGCTACACGGCGCAGCGCGCCGTGTTCCACCACCACGCTTCAAAGAGGCACGGGCGACTAAAATTGAGGATGAGGATGAGGATGACAATGATCTAAAGGCCTGATTCAATCCTTTTGCGTGGGCGAGGATGACGGATGGGCGCTGAGTTGTTTCATGCCGTCGAAGACGTAGAGAATGCCCGATATTCCGGTGAAGAGGCCCGCGCCGATGAACCATGCGCGCAAGAGATAGCCGTGAGCAACGAGGTCCCAGCCCAGCAAAATCCAAATGATTACAATCATTTGAAAAACTGTGGCGATTTTGCCTGTGATGCGCGGGTGGACGATAATTTTGCCCACGACCGAGCGTATCACGACCGAGCCGATGGCCAGGAGGAGGTCCCGCCCAATAATGGCGCCGGTCAACCAAAGGGGAATCTGCCGAAAATAGGGCGCATTATCGAAACTCAAAAAGACGATGCCCGAGAGGAGAAGCAGCTTGTCCGCGAGCGGGTCCAGGATTTTTCCCAATTCGCTAATCTGTTTGTAGCGCCGGGCAACATAGCCGTCCACACCGTCCGAAGCCGCCGTAATTCCAAATAAAAGAACGCCTGCGAGCCGATGGGCTTCATTGCCGGTGCGGACGTAATAAATCATTTCAATCACGAAAGCCGGAATCAGCAATATCCGGAAAATGGTGATCTTGTTCGCGGTTGTCATCAGGCCAAACAATTAAAAGTTAATCGGGTTTCTTGCGAAAGACTAAAAACGCCGTTATAGTGGCGCAAGTAATTTGCACATTGCAAAACGCGCGTTGCAGATTTTTGCGACGCGCGCGTTTCGCATTAAATATCAGCGAATGAAATTGGAGCGTTTAACAGCAGAATCTCCCGTCGAGGAGGAAAACAGCCGTTTGCGCGGCGACTTGCTCACAATCGCCAGCCGCGTCAGCCACGACCTGCGCACACCTTTGGGAGGCATAGTGACGGCCGCCGAAGTCCTGCGCGAAATGCTTGCCGAGGTTGAGCGGCCCGAGAAATTGACCAACGCCATTTTGGATTCGGTGGACGACATGACCCGGCTTATACGGCAAATCAGTTTCATCGCCCGCGCAACCGCCCAGCCATTGCCTGTGAAGCCGGTGAATATGAGCCTGGTGGTCGCCACGGCCCTGCAACGGGTCGAACGGCTGGCCGCGAAACGAAATGCCACCATTGTCGAACCGCCTTCGTGGCCTGAAGTTAAGGGCGTCGCGGAATGGCTGGAATATGTCTGGTGCAGTTTTTTGACAAACGCGCTTCAACACACGCCCGAAAAGGCGCGCATTGAGTTAAGCTGGCGCGAGGAAAAGGGCTGGCGCCGCTTTGGAATCGCCGACAACGGCGGCGGCGTGCGCGAGGACCTGCGCCCGACTCTATTTTGCCCGTTCCATTTGTTGCACAAACCCGATGCCGCACGCGGGCTTGGGCTATCTATTGTGCAACGCTTGATGGAACTTCAGGGGGGCAATTACGGTTACGAACCGTTGCCGGGAGGGTCGCTGTTTTATTTTTCACTGCCGGCGGGGTGATGGATGGAGACCGGATTAGTGGATTGATGGATTATTGGGTTGTTGTTGGGAACCGAACATCGAGCTTCGAACTCCCGGAGCACGCTAAAGCGTGTACACCGAACGCTTGGTCTACATAATCGTTACAGGAATGTTATAAACCCACAGTTCGCCCGCAATAAACTTACATTTAACGTTAACGTAGCGGCGATGACTGGCCGCAGCTTATGGACCCCGCTTGAGCGCTTCGACACTTAAGCCTTTTTAACTCGCTTTCCATCTCACAAGCGCGTTTAATAGCCGGTCCATGAGCGATACATCGACAGAAGCGCCGACATCACCAGGCGCGCCACGCGTTTCGAAGATTAACGAAGCGGTCATCCGCATTGCGGGCAATTCGCAGGACGGCATCCAGGCGATTGGGGGCTTCCTGGCGCGGCTGGCGGGACGGAGCGAGCAGGAAGTCATGACGTTTATGACCATTCCCGCCACCATTTCCGGTGGTCCTTCAATATTTCAGGTCCGCATCGGCAGCGGCGAGGTCCTGAGCGCGGGCGATGAAGCGGACGTTCTCCTGGCGTTTTACCAGCACAGTTATGAGGGCCACATCGGTTCCCTGAAAAAGCAGGGAATTGTTCTTTATGATTCCGACCATGTGCAGCCCGCGCCTGAGTTGGAGAAGCATTATCACCATGTTGGCATTCCTATTTCGAGCCTGACCGTGGAAGCCATTGGCGGCACCGCCAAGGACAAGGGCAAAAACATTTATGCCATGGGATTGATCGCCAAAATGTTCGATCTCAATGTCCCCAAGCTCGAAAAGCTGATTGCGGAACGCTTTACCGGCAAGGACGACAGCATCGTGAAAAATGCGCTCGCGGCGTTTCACGCGGGCCGTTCGCATTCGCTGGGAAATATTCTCGAAATGTTCAAGTTTGTGGACAGCGCGGGCAAGAACGGGCACCAGGTCGTTATGAACGGAAACGAGGCGCTGGGCTTCGGCCTCATCGCCGCGGGAGTGCGTTTCGGGGCGGGCTATCCCATCACTCCATGGTCTGACATCATGGAATTGCTCCGGCGCGAACTTCCCAAATATGGCGGCACATTCGTCCAGTGCGAAGATGAAATTGCATCCATCTCGATGGCACTGGGCGCCAGCTATGCAGGCCGTGTGGCCGTGACCGGTTCCAGCGGTCCCGGCATTTCGTTGAAGACAGAAGCCCTGGGCTGGGCCGTGATGGCCGAAATGCCATTGGTTATCGTGGACGTCCAGCGCGGCGGGCCTTCCACAGGCATGCCCACCAATGTCGAGCAATCCGACTTAAACATCGCGTGCTTTGGCGGCCACGGCGATTCGCCGCGCGTCGTTATCGCCCCGGCAAACGTCGAAGATTGTTTTTACACGGCGATTGAGGCGGTCAATATTGCAAGGAAATATTCCGTGCCGGTCATTATTTTGACCGACCAGGGTATCGCGACGAGAATCGAGGCATTTATCGAGCCGAATCTCGAAAAGATCTGTCAGGACATTTCTCCGGATTTCACAACGGTCGCAGACCATAAACCATACGATTTGTCCGCTTCGGGCGGGGTCACGCGGCACCTGGCGCCGGGCACGCGTATCGAGAGCGGAAAATATCCCATCGTGACCGGGCTGGAACATGATGAACTTGGGCATCCCACCGGTTCGCCCAAATTGCACACACAAATGACCGCCAAACGCCGCAAAAAATTGCAGATGCTCGCGGCGACGCTGCCGGTCCCGAAAATTTACGGTCCGCCCGAAGGGAATGTCCTGCTCGCAGGCTGGGGTTCGACCGAGGGTCCCATCAAAGAAGCCGTGGACCGCGCCCGTGGGGCAGGCGACAGCGTTTCTTCGATTCACCTGCGCCATATCAATCCGCTCCCGAACGGCCTGGAAAATATATTCTCGGGATTTAATCATGTCCTCGTCGTCGAAATGAACGATGAAGGACTGTACGGTTACGGCCAGCTCGGCCAGGTGCTGCGCGCGCGATACTGCGATCCCAAAATTCGCGGCATTAACAAAACCGACGGCTTGACGTGGAAAGTCAAAGATATCCTCGAGCGCGCGAAATCAAACGTGTCCGCCGGGTTGGGGAAAATGTAGGCAACGAATGATTTATTTATGACTGTGACGAACGAAATTCCTGATCGCGCCGGAAACATCGCTTCCGTGGCAACTCCTGTTTTGCCCGCGACCGAAGAACGCAAGGGGCTGACAAAAAAGGAAATTGCCGCCGATCATCCAACGTGGTGCCCCGGTTGCGGTGATTTCTCGGTGCTCGCGCTGTATTTCAAGCTCATTGAAAAGCGCAAGATGTGGCATGAAAAGATTACGACGGTGGCCGGCATCGGTTGTTCCAGCCGTTTTCCCTACTTTGTCCAGGCCCACGGCGCGCATTACATTCACGGACGGGCCCTGCCTTTTGCCAGCGGCATCTCGCTCTCGCGTCCCGACCTTCACGTCTTTGTTTTCGGCGGCGACGGCGACGCCTTTTCCATCGGCGGCAATCACTTTAACCATACGGCCCGCAAGAACATCAAAATGACTTATGTGGTCATGGACAATTGGGTTTATGGCCTGACCAAAAAGCAAACGTCGCCGACCTCGCCCATCGGCTTCAAAAGCAAGACCGACCAATGGGGAGCGATTGATTATCCCATCAATCCCATGAAGCAGGCCATTTCCGCCGGCGCGACATTTGTCGCCCGCACCACGCACACCAATCCCAACCACGTGCTGCAAATGATGGAAGCGGCCATGGACCACGACGGCTTTAGCTTCATCGAATGTTTAAGCGAATGCGTCGAATTTTACGAAGGCGCGTTCGATGCCAGCAACCCGCGCAAAGGCGGCGTTTTTAACCAGGCGCCCGCGGACCACGACGTGACGGATGAACTCGCCGCTTACAAACTGGCCGGCGCGGATTTCCCCGGCTACTTCGGCATCTTCTACAAGACCAACAAGCCGACCAAGAACGCCAAGGAAGCTGAAATCAACAAAGCGGCCATGGAGAAGGTTAAAGGGCTGAAGGACTGGCAGATTCTTCAGAAGAATTTTGAGAGGATGAAGTGATCACGGAACGGGCGTGTTGCGTCAAGAATTTGTCCCGACGGGACATTTGGAAATAGCCCGGCATTTTAATGCCGGGTAGAATCGAGGATCGCATAAGTCCCAAAGGGACGGCTGAAAGACGCATCGTGCGATAAGCAATTCGATGCGGCGAATTCAGCCGTCCCTTCGGGACTTATCGGGTTCCAAATCGCACCCGGCGTTAAAAGCGCCGGGCTATTTCCAATTATCCCTCCGGGATACCTGATCTCCGGTGCACTTAGCTGCTAGAATTGTCTCACCGGCTGAATAACCCAACCAGGGAAATTAAGCCGCAACCACACAAACTTCCCCGCACCATTTTTCAACTTGCGCCTTAATCATGTCACGGATTTGCCGGGTGCGTTCCAACTTTTGTTCGCGGGTTCCCTGGATTGCGGATGGGTCAGGAAAACTCCAATGCAATCGTTTTGTAATCCCGGGAAAAATGGGGCACCGCTCAGCGCTCGCTTCGTCGCATACGGTGATGACGTATTTAAACGATTTGCCTGATTTAAATGTATCGAAGACCGATTTGGTTTGATTTCCCGAAATATCAATTCCGATTTCCTTCATCGCTTCCACGACGATGGGATTTAAATTCCCCGGTTCGAGCCCTGCGCTGTGGGCTTCAAATTGTTCGCCACAAATATGATTCAGGAACATCTCAGCCATTTGGCTGCGGGCGCTGTTGTGGATGCAGATAAAGAGGACTTTTGGAGCATGAATCCCAGGCGAGGAAAGATTTTCAACGATTGAAACGGGTGGTTTGCTGAAAGTCTATTTCAACGTCTCCAAAATCTTCTCCGCCGCAGCGCGGGGATTTTCCGCGGCGCAGATGGGCCGTCCAATGATCAGCCAATTCGCTCCTGCAGCCATGGCTTCCCGTGGCGTCAGCGTCCGTTTCTGGTCATCGGCTTTCTCCGCGCCGGTCCGGATTCCGGGGACAATCAACTGCACCTGCGCTGGCAGGCTCTTCCGCAACGCCGCAATCTCCAGCGGCGAACACACCAGCCCCCGCAGACCGGCTTTCACCGCCACGCCCGCCAGCCGCCGCACCTGGTACTCCACGTTTACATCCATGCCCACCTCCCGCAATGCCCAGGAATCCATGCTCGTGAGCACCGTTACCGCCAGGACGAGTGGAGGCACGCGCCCAAGTTGATAGGATGTTTCTTCAGCCGCTTTTTCAGCCGCTTTTAGCATATCCGCCCCGCCCCCGGCGTGAACGGTCAGCATTTGCACATCCAAACGCACGGCCGCGCCAACCGCCCGGGCCACGGTGTTTGGTATGTCATGAAATTTTAAGTCCAGGAAAACCAGCGAGCCGCGTTCCCGGATTCGCTTGACAATGTCCGGGCCAGCCGTCGTAAACAGCTCGCTGCCGATTTTGAATCCGCCGCACACAGGTGCAAGCTGCCCCGCCAGTTCAAGCGCCGCGTCCGCCGCGGGCACGTCCAGCGCCACAATGATTGGATTGCGCATCGGTTCAATCTAAGACAAAATCAATGCTTGCGACAAGCCTGTCCACACAATCTTATTCTCATCCTCGCCGTTGTCTCAATCTGTCTGGCCTGCCGCATCGCGCTCGCAAGCGCACCGGTCACAGTGACCGTTTCAAACGCCCCGGGCTTTCCAATTCCCGATGATTTTATCGGCTTAAGTTTCGAGACATCTGTCGTCCTGCCCAACCGCAATCATGTTCCCCGCGCCAAACCCTTTTACCTTTTCAGCCCCACAAACCAGCCACTGATCGCCATTTTCAAAAACCTCGGCATTAAAAACCTGCGCGTCGGCGGCGGCACTGTGGACGAGCCCCGCCGGGTGGCTCCAGGTCCCGCGGATGTTGACCAACTCTTCAGCTTCGCGAAAGCGGCCGACGTCAAAGTGATTTTCTCGTTCCGTCTCCTCAACGGAAATCCCACAAGCGCCCCTCCTGTGGCCGCATACATTTGGCAACGTTATCGTTCGCAGCTTGATTCCTTCGCCATCGGCAATGAACCCGACTGGCGCTCCTACCATCGCGTGGACCCGAGAATCACAAATTATCCCTCGTACCTGGCTGATTGGCGGACGTTTGCTGACGCCATCCGCGCAGTGGTCCCCGATGCGCGGTTCGCTGGCCCGGACACTGGTTCGGACTACCCGGTCACACGCGCCGCAGATACCGATTACAACGGCGAATCATGGACACAACGGTTCGCCGACGACGAAAAAGGCTCCGGGCTTATCACCGCCATTTTGCAGCACGATTACGTGGGACAACTCGCCAACGGCGTGTCCGCGCGCGAGGGCATAGATGCCATGCTATCGCAGGAATGGGTAACAGTGGAATACCCCGCGCTCTACAACCATGTCCTGGCGCCGGTCGTGGCGGACGGATTTCCGTTTCGCATGACCGAAGCCAACGACCGCCTCGGCGGCGTGGAAGGCGCCAGCGACGCCTTCGCCTCAGCCCTTTGGGCGCTGGATTACATGCATTGGTGGGCTGCGCATGGATGCATCGGCGTGAACTTTCACAATAACGAATGGCTCAAAACGGACACGGTGCTTTTGGATACGAACGGCAACTATCACCTAAATCCCAAAGCCTACGGCATAAAAGCCTTTGATTTGGGAAGCCACGGCAATGTCATGCCGATAACCATTTCTAACCCATTTGCAGTACATCTAACAGCCTACGCCGGGCGCAACTCGGACACTCTTTGTGTCACCGTCATCAACAAAGAACACGACGCCCGCGCTCGCACTGCCAACGTGACGCTCATACCCGGCACAGGATGGAGCGACCCACAAATCCTCTTTTTGACCGGCCGTCTAGACCAAAAAACGGGCATCACCCTCGGTGGCGTTCCGATGGCCGCCGCGGACGGTTCCTGGCACGGTAAATGGAAAACTCTGAACCGCCGCAATGACGCCGAATGGATTGTTTCCGTGCCCTCGGCCTCTGCCGCAATTGTCCGATGGACCGCCGCGCCGTAGCGACTTCTGGCATCAGCGGTAAGCGGTCTGTTCCAGTTCAATACCAGCGGAAACCAAGCGCATAATGCGTTCCTCGAAATCCGCCTTAATCTTGCGCCGTTCGGTCACGTCTTGAAGCACGAGCACGGCGCCTACAATGTTGCCTTCAACGTTGCGTAATGGGGAAGCGTCGATGAAAATGTGTTGCTTCGCACCATCGAGGCACGTGACCAACACCTCTTCCTTATACGTCGGCTGGCCAGCCAGGGCTCGCATCAGAGGTCCATCAGGTCCCCGCAGCACTGCGCCGCCCTTCTGCCACCAGTTGAGAAATTCGCCGTACGCGTCCACATGGGTCGCGTCAGCCGACCTCAGAATCTTTAGTACCTCCTCGTTTGCCTGGCCAATGTGAGCCAGCGCATCCGCGATGACGATGCCAACGGGCAGCGATTCGAGCATTGAAGCCAATTTGCGTCCCACTCGCAGCACATCCTCCGATTCCCGTATCTGCCGCTCCCGCTCGCGGAGAAGCTCGGTTTTTTGCCGGAAGGATGTGTAGATATTGACCTTGAGCTTTAAGACCTCGGGATCAAATGGCTTGGTAAAGTAATCGACTCCGCCCGCCCGCAGGCCTTCCCGCACGAACGGATCAGTGGTATACACCGCTGTGATAAAAATGATGGGGATGGCGCTATACGCGGGATTGTTTTTGATGCGGCGCGCAGTCTCGAATCCGTCCATTATCGGCATTTGCACATCCAACAAGATCAGAGCGACATCCGGATGTCGACTGAGCACCTCCAATGCCTCCGAACCCGAGTGGGCGCGAATCAAGTCGTAATCAGGACCGTCCAACACGGCTTCCAACGCCAGGAGGTTTGCTGACGTATCATCGACCATGAGAATCTTCGCCCTCACTTTGCAACCTAACACGCTTCGCGCGAGACGTAAAATGTGCCATCGTTTAACGATACAGAAAGAGCATCATTACCGCGGTGGATTCCGTTTAGTGAAAACGGGTGTGCCTAAAATTCCGGATTAAACCGGTGCAAACAAATGACCATCATCAATACTCCATGATTTTCCATTGTCCGAATTCTTTGTCGAACTCGACCGGAAATGTAAGCGTCTTGCCATCAACGACACTGTCAAAATAATATTCCGCGCGGTCGGCTTCGATTGTAGATACTTTGATATTTTCCATGTCCTTAATGGTCGAAAGCAAATCCGCTTTCGACATTCCTTCATAGATCTGCTGATAATCCTCTTTTGATGCCATGCTGAAGTCAGACATGGCTGCCGGTATATCATCCGCCTTCAATCTTGCAATCATGTGCTTCCAAACTTTTTCGGGCGTGTCTGACGGCAGTTTTATCAGCAGCACGCGATTGTTTCCGGTGTCCGCCACGTAAAGCCCACGCTTATTTGCTGAAAGATGCAGCGCGTCGTCAAATTCTCCCAACGCCGCGCCATTGGTTCCGCTCGTTCCGAGTTGAATAAAATCAAACGGCAAATTTCGTAAAACGATCCGGCCATTTCCGGAATCCACAATAAACCAGTAAAGGTCGAGGTCATCATGGGCCATGCCGGTCGGGGTCTTAAATTTCCCAAAATTCTTTTCATTATCCGGTTGTGCGGCGCCATTAAGGGCAAATGTTTGGATTTGTCCGCTGCCGGAATCGGAAACAAAAATTGTCTGTCCGTCTGGCGCCAACATCACATCAAATGGCGCGCTGAACTGGCCTGCGCCGATCGCTCCGTTATTGCCAAACGAGGCATCCGGTTCAAACGATGCGGCAGCCGGTTTGAATTTTCTCACGACTTTATCACCCGTTACTGCGACATAAACATTTCCGTCGCTATCCACGTCCAAACCACACGGGTTGGAACCGATGCCTTTCACTGCGCGAATTATATTCCCGGCTGCGTCAAATTCGGTCACCGCCGCAGGGTTTCCGGACAGCACGTACAAATTGCTTGCCGCGGCCCATTTCAGGTCGACCGGGTCGGCAATGGGAATAGTGGACATCACAACAGGCGGTTCCTCCACATTCACAAATGCCGCAGCCTGGGAAGAACCAAACGCCGCTGCGAGCATCATCATTGTTCCTGAGAGGCTGGAAAACTGCGCCACATCCGTCTGGATGGTCACCGTGGGAGAATATTCGCCGCTTGTCTCGTAACGATAACTCACCGGTCTCAAATCTGAATTGGTCAAATCCGGAATGCCATCGCCGTTGAAATCGTAGATGACCTTCAAAATTTTTCCTGGCACGTGCGCCTGCACGGTAAAATTAACCGGCAACGGCGCGAAACCGCCCATGGGCGTCGCTTGAACTTTTACCGGCATGGTATCAAGTGCCGGCGTTTCCTTTGGTCCGACGACCATGATGGAATTGGATTCGATGTTTCCCGCCAAATCCTCCGCAACGGCCACGATTACATTCGTGCCCGGCGCCAGGAAAATATTGCGCGCTTCAAACGCGTTTCCATTGACAACGGCGGGAATTTGACCGCCCATTCCCGCGCTGCCTACGGCGATGCTTTTCAAGTTTTTCGAACTGAATGTGCCAAGCACATCCACGCAGCCAGCGTCAATCGAAGAATGATCGACCGGTTCCTGGATGGATACCGTCGGCGCGGAGGTAGTGGTATCCGCTATAGTTGATTGAACTGTCGCGGCAATAGCCAATGCTATTAGTGCAACAGAAAAGGCACGGTTTCCGATTTTATGGTATTGCGTATTCACGGCGTCTGATGTTGCGCCAGAGTAGCAGGTGGTTTGCCAACTTTTTGCCTCGAAAAACCCTTGGGGAACGCCGTGTGAGGACACACGGCCTACAACAATACGTCCGCCCATCTTTCGATGGTCCAAAACGGATTTTAATTCATTTAATTCGACGATGTGGTAAAAAATAAGGGAGATGAAAGCGTCCGGGACAACCGTTGTGCCTGACCGCCGGGCAGAGAACTGTCTGGCGCGGTCCATCGTGGACACGCTGGCCAACGAACCCGGCCTCGAAGCTGTGACTATTGATTCGTCCCATGAAAAGATTTCCGTCGCAACTATCGGCCCCGCTCCCCGGGACGGCATCGAAACCCTGACCCGTCGCGTCACGGAAAAAATCCATGACACACGGGGCGCCCGCTCCTGCAGCCTGCTTGAAGGCGCCACCGATTGCGACCGCTGCGAAACGCCGCTTTCTCCAAACGAACGCCGCAACATCGTCATTCGCCGCGAAGGCGGCAGCACGACTATCTCACGCGCAACCTGTCCCACCGCCCCCGCGTTCTGGCGCTGGCGCGACCTGCCCCTGCCCAGGGTCGTCCCCCGCGACGTCGAGTTTCTCGACAACGCTGACAGCGCCGAACACGTGGACGCAAATATCAACGAATGGAAAGCGCAAATGGTTGCCGCCATCCTGTGCGGTGTCTTTGCCCTGGCCGGCGCGTTTTCGCCCGAGCCGTTCAAGATCATTTTTTACGCGGCGGCCTACATTGCCGGAAGCTTTTATCAAATCGAGGAAATCTGGGAACGGCTGCGCGAGCGCGCCATTGACGTGCATTTTCTCATGATCGCCGTCGCCGCTGGCGCGGCGTGCATCGGGGCATGGGCCGAAGGGGCGACGCTGTTGTTTCTCTTTTCGCTTTCAGGCGCGCTGGAGCATTTCGCCATGGGCCGCACGCAGAAAGAAATCCGCTCCCTGTTCCGCGACGCGCCCAAATTCGCAACCGTCATCGACCGCCTCGGCGGCGAACGCGAAATGCGCGTCGAAGAAATTCGCGCCGGCATGCGCCTGCTCATTAAACCGGGCGCGCAATTCCCCGTGGACGGCGAAGTCGCCAAAGGCGCGACCGCCGCCGATGAATCGAACCTCACCGGCGAATCCACGCCTGTGGAAAAGAAAATCGGCGAAACCGCCTATGCCGGGACAATGAATATATGGGGCGCAGTCGAAATCATGGTGACCAAACCCGCATCCGAAAGCGCGCTGCAACGCATCATCAAACTGATTCGCGAGGCCCAGCAGCAAAAGGCCCCGGCCCAGCAATTCACGGACAAATTCAGCACGCGCTATACGTACTTTGTTCTGGCGCTGTCACTTGCGATGTTTTTTGTCTGGTGGCTGGGATTTCATTTGTCCGCCTTCTCCGACGCCGGCGGCGCGCGCAGCGCGTTTTATCGGACCATGACGTTGCTCGTTGTTTCTTCGCCATGCGCCCTGGTCCTGTCCATTCCGTCGGCGGTCCTGGCGGCGATCGCCTTTGGCGCGCGGCACGGGATTTTATTCCGCGGCGGCGCAGCCGTCGAAAAACTCGCCGAAGTCACTACTGTGGCGCTCGACAAAACCGGAACACTCACCACGGGCGAATTGCGTGTGGAAACCGTCGAAAGTTTTCCACCGGGCCGGGAAATGGAAGTGGCGCAACTGGCCTACTCGCTCGAAAGGCTTTCCACGCATCCGCTGGCCCGCGCCATCACCCTCCACGGCAAGCGACAGAACATTCAGCCGCTCATACTCACCGGCTTCGAATCCATTACCGGCCAGGGTTTGCGCGCCAAATGGAATCGCCATGACGTTTTCCTGGGTAAACGAGATTGGCTGGCGGCGCAGGCGTCTCGCCTGCCACCCCCCCAATCCACCGCGCAAACACAGCCCGGCGTTTCCGAGATTTGGATTTCCTGCGGCGAATTGCAGGGACGAATCCTTCTGCGCGACGATGTGCGTCCGCAGGCCGGGGAAGTCGTGGACGAACTCCGCCGGGAACAGTTGCGGACGGTCGTGTTGACCGGCGACAGAAAAGCAGCGGCGGAAAACCTCAAAGAGCGGCTTGGCCTGGACGACGTGCGCGCGGGATTGAAACCGGAGGAAAAGGTCGCGGCCATTCGTGAATTGAGCGAGCGCGATCGTGTGGCTATGGTGGGCGACGGCGTCAACGACGCCCCAAGCCTCGCCGCAGCGCACATCGGCGTGGCGATGGGAGCGCGCGGGGCCGACGCCGCCCTCGAACAAGCGGACGTGGTTTTGATGCACGATAAGCTGGAAAATTTTCTGGCCGCCTTTCGGCTCAGCCGGCGCGCGCGCAAAATCATCCGGTGGAACCTGTTCATTTCCCTCGGCACGGTTGCCGTCCTGGTTACACTGGCCATGCTCGGGAAAATCCCGCTCACGGTCGGAGTTGTCGGGCACGAAGGCAGCACGGTTGTGGTGGTGATGAACAGTTTGAGGCTGCTGTTTGGAGGGAATAAATCTGGCCCCCTTTGAATTTATTTGATATTTAGCCTTATGCGTTGGGACGAGCATATAGTAAGCGATCCAAATATTTTGCGCGGAATGCCGTGCGTCAAAGGCACGCGCATTCCGGTGGCGTTGATATTGGGCTACCTGGCCGCGGAACGAACACGTGATGATATCCTGCGGGAATGTCCGGGGCTCACAGCCGATGACATAAACGCCTGCCTCGACTACGCTCGTACCAGGGAGTTCCTCCCGAGGGACATTCTCATGAGCCTTTGCCGGGCCAAAGAGTGATTCCGCTTGTTGCGCCGCTGCACGCGGCGCTACACGGCGCAGCGCGCCGTGTTCCACCACCAGGCTGTCAGGCTGTCCGTGTGACCAGGCAGTTCTTCGGAATTTTGGAGTTTTATTTTTCAAAATTCCTGACAATATCAGCGGCGTTTTTCAGTGAACGCCAAATTCATGCGTGAAGCTATCCGGTTGTCCCGTCACACGATGCGCGCAAACCAGGGGGGACCTTTCGGCGCGGTCATCGTCCGCGACGGAAAAATCGTAGCGCGGGGCTGGAACCGCGTGACCGCGGCCAATGATCCCACGGCGCACGCGGAAATCATGGCCATCCGGAACGCGTGCAAAAAATTGAAGCGCTTCCATCTGGACGACTGCGAACTTTACACCAGTTGCGAGCCTTGTCCGATGTGCCTGGGCGCAATCTATTGGGCGCAGATAAAGCGGGTGTTTTACGCAAATACGCGCAGGGACGCGGCTGCTATTCAGTTTGACGACCTTGCCATTTACCATGAAATCTGCCGGCCCGTTTCCCGACGCAGGGTCCCGATGAAACCGTTACTGAGGACCGAAGCGCTGAAAGTATTTGCGGAATGGAGAAAAAAGGCCGACAAGGTTTCCTATTAACACTGACTCTAAATGACCGTTACGAATCTAAACCCGGACACCGACATTGGAGCCAGCGCATGGCTTGTGGACATGGAAGGCCATCGCCTGCTGCTCGATGCGGGCATGCACCCCAAACGCGAGGGGCGCGAGGGGCTGCCCCTTTTCGGCCAGGCCGGCGGCGAGGTAGATGCGATTGCAATCTCGCATTGCCACCACGATCACGTGGGCTCGCTGCCCATTGCCTGCCGCCATTTTCCGCGCGCACACGTGTTGATGACTGCGTTGAGCTATTTTCTGGTTGAGCGCGTCCTCCACAATTCCGTGAACGTCATGACCCGCCAGCGCGACGAGGCGGGCATCCGGGAATATCCGCTATACACCCACGACGAAGTGGACGACCTGGCGGCGGTGTTTCAAGGGTTCAAATACAACCGGCCCATCGAATGGGCGGCCTTCCACAAATCAAACATGGGCCAGCCCTCGCCTACCCTGGAATTTTTCGACGCCGGCCACACGCTCGGCTCTGCCGGAATCCTCGTTCGCGGAAAAAAGGAGACGCTCTTTTACACGGGCGACGTTTGTTTTCACAATCAAACGATCCTGCGCAAGGCCCGGTTCGATGACGTAAAAGCGGACGTATTGATCATGGAAACCACCCGGGGAAACCGCCAGATTCCGCCCGATTTTTCCCGCGAGAGTGAAATGAAACGGCTTGTCGCGGCGATTCACGAGGCGCAGAAGCGCAAAGGCTGCGTTCTCATTCCGGCGTTTGCCCTGGGGCGGACGCAGGAAATCCTCGCGACGCTGGCGCTGCTCATGCGCGAGGAAAAATTGCAACGCCAGCCCGTCTATATCAGCGGGCTGGGCAGGGTCTTCACGGAGATCTACGACCTGGAAGCGCATCGGACACACCGGCAACAGCCGGAGTTGCAGTTGCACGAGGCGCTGGAGCTGATTGTCCTTCAAAAAGGCCAGGCGGAGAATATCCGGCTGACGGGCGGCAAAATCTTTGTCATCACGGCCGGCATGATGAGCGAAAATACGGCCGCCCATGACCTGGCCATTCGCATGGCCGGCGACGAAAAGCAGAGCATTTTTTTCGTAGGCTATGCGGACCCGGATTCGCCGGCCGGACGATTGAAGGCCGCCAAACGGGGCGAAACGTTTGTGTTTAGCCCGAGCGCAGGTCGTGTGACCAGAAACTGCGATTTGGAAGACTTTGATTTGACCGCCCATGCGAATCGCGATGAACTGCTGGACTTCGTAGGACAGGTCTCGCCTCGTTCGGTCCTTTTGGGGCACGGCGATGACGATGCGCGCGGGTGGTTTGAATCGGAAATCCGGGAACGCTGGCCAAACATCAAGATTTATCAGCCTCAACCGGGCCGGCCGGTGGCGGGGGTGTAATCATTCGGCGTTGGGCGTTCGATGTTCGATGTTCAGCGTTAAATCACGGAATCGGAAACATCGAACATCGAACATCGAACGCTGAACATCGAATTTCAACGGGTCGGCAATGAGTTTGAGAATTTCGAGGACCAGAACGATGGGAACTCCTGGAACATAGTCGAGGGCCGGGAGTGAACGTATAAGGCTCCCGGCCCCCAACCTGAATTTTCAATGGCCGTTGACGATGTTGGCCAGGTTGAAAATTGGGAGATACATACAGACAACCATGCTGCCGATGATCACACCCAGGACGACGATGATGAGGGGTTCGATGAGTGACATCAGTCCTGAGAGGACGCTTTCAATTTCTTCGTCCAAAAAGTTTGAAATGCGTTCGAGCATGTTGTCGATATTGCCGGTCTGCTCGCCGGCGCGCATCATGCGGATAATCATGGTCGGAAAAACCGGGTGCTTGCCCAGGGCGTTGGAAATGCCTTCGCCGCGTTCGATGTCGCTGGCTGCGAGCTTGATGCATTTTTCCATCGTGACGTTGCCGACTGTTTGGGAAACCGTTTGGAGCACTTCGAGAATCGGCACGCCGCTGCGGATGAGGGAGGCGAGGGTGCGGGTGAAGCGAGCCAGGCAAATTTTGTGGGCAATCGGACCAAAGATCGGGAGCTTGATGCGGCGGTCGTCCCATATAGCGCGGCCCTTTGGGGTTTTGATGAAGTAAAGCCATCCCCAAACAAGGCCGGCGCCACCCGCGAGGATCAGCAGCAAATAATGTTGCACGATTCCGCTTAAGCCGATCATGAATAGCGTCGGACCGGGTAGTTTGGCGTTGAAACTGGAATAAATGTCCTTAAAGGTCGGGACGACGCGGACCAGCAGGAAGATGGTAATCAGAATGGCCACGATCACGACCGTCGTCGGGTACATCAGAGCCGTTTTGACCTTTTTGCGGATGCGCTCGGTGTTTTCCAGATAGGTTGCCAACCGGCCCAGAATCTCGGCGAGCAGACCGCCTTTTTCACCCGCGGCGACCATGGAAACATACAATTTGCTGAACGCCTTGGGATGCTTATGAAGGGCGTCGGAAAGGCTGTCACCGCTCTCAACTCGCGTGGAGATGTCCATGACCGTGTCGCGCATGATCTTATTTGTGGCCTGTTCGCCCAGGGCCTGAAGTGATTGGACGATGGTGATGCCCGCGTCCACCATCGTGGCCAATTGGCGTGTAAAAACTACTAGGTCTGCCAGTGCCACCTTTCCACCCTGGGTTTTCCCTTTTTTCGACACTTTCTCCTGTATGGAGACGACCAAAAGATTGCGGTTCAGAAGCGCGGCGATGGCCGCCTGCTCATTAGCCGCTTCCACCGCGTTGCGGATTTCCCGTCCTGTGCCGGACTCACGCGCGGTATACATGTATGATGGCATAATATATGTGCTTTCAAGGTTTCGCCGTTAACCGATAACGGACGGCCATTAATCCTGCTCGGTTCAAGCATTCTCTGTTCCAAATATTGGAAAATCTTGAACTTCGAGCCTTTGAATTCGCCGGCCAGCCTCGGCTCATTAACTATTAAAAGTCCGGACTGGGATTTGACTCAATTGGGCTGTCAATACAGGGGTTTCAGCAGCAGGAATTTTGGAGGCCGTGCCCGGGAAATTATCAGACAAACCGCGATGTTATCGCAAGTGTCTTATTATAAACATTTTACAACTTGAGTTTTATGAAAAAAAGTATTGTCAAAGTTACCGTATTGCCCTATTTTCGTTCCAATTGCACTCGCTGTGCACAGGCAAAAGAGCGTAAAGAGTCCTTTTGCCTTAACGTATAACAGGACAAAATAAACAAACAACAATACAAACAACATCGGAGGAACCAGATGAAGTTTAATAAATGGACAGTCGGTCTCGCCGCAGTAGGCGTGGTCAGTCTCGCCTCGGCTGCGCGCGCAGACGAACAAATGAGCCAGGTGCAAACCGCGCTCTCACAAACCACACTCAGTGGTTATGTGGATACCGCAATGCAGTGGAATCCCGCAACGGACAAATCATCCCCGAACGTTTACCCGGGAAACGTGCCGAAGTACGCCTTCGCCCAGGACGACGGCTTTCAATTCAATGCCGTTGATATCGCGCTGGACAAGCCGGAAGATACGAGCCAGTGGGCTGCTGGTTACCATGTCGAAATGATGTACGGCGCGGACGCGGTTGGCGTACCATTCGGGGCTGCGCAGCCCACGTCTGGTGCCGGTCCCGCTGCGACCATTCGCCAAGCGTTTATCCGCCTGCATACGCCGGTCTTCGGTAACGGCATTGACTGGCAGGTTGGTGTATGGGATAACATTATCGGTTACGAATCCAACAGCGACCCGTTGAATCCCAACTATACCCGCTCCTATGGCTATTCCATTGAGCCGACAACGATGACCGGTGTGTTGGGCACCTACAAGGTCAACGACGAAATCTCGGTGTCAGCCGGTATCGCAGACGTTGAGGGCGGACTTGGGTCGATCACACCTGCGTTTACACCCACGGCCGCGTTCGAGTCTCAAAAAGCCTACATGGGTGACATCGCGCTGACCGCTCCGGACAGCATGGGCTTCTTGAAAGGCGCTACGATGACTCTCGCCGCAGTCAACGGGGTCGATTCAGCCGGATCCAAAGGAACCACGACCAGTTGGTACGCAGGCGCGACTCTGCCCACGCCGATCACGCAATTAAAAGTCGGCGCTGCCTTCGATTATCTTGACGAAGCGGATCTTAACGCCACCGCCGCGGGCACTCATGCTAACGGCGACGATATTTGGGTTGCCGGTTTATACGCGACCTATCAAGCCACGGACAAGCTGAGCTTCAACTTCCGTGGTGAATATGTGGATGACGACAGCAATCCGGCTATACCTGCCCATGGCCTTGTTGCCGCCGTGCCCGGCGACGTTGTAAGCCTGTATTCGTATTATAACCCGACTACCTTCACGGTCCATGGCAATTCAGCCGAGGAACTCACGGCCACCGTCCAGTATAATCTTTGGGCGAACGTGATGACTCGCGGCGAATTCCGTTGGGACCACGTCGAGCATGCTGATCCATTTGGCGCTGCCAACCAGGGCGCTGGTATCGGTACTCCCTTCCGGTCCAACGACTTCCTGCTCGCTCTCAACATCATTTATCAGTTCTAATTTGATTCAGTTTCACGCCCCTTCCGGTGATCCCGGAAGGGGCTTTTTTGCGAAACAATGACTTCCTGCTTGCGCTTAAGGTAGTATTTCAGTTCTAATTGGGCATCCCTTCTGGTGCCAAACTGGAAGGGACAATTACAGGCTTGAGACGAAGACGGTTTTGGCTTTTGCAGGGTCGATCTGGAATTGGGCGGATTCGTTGAGCATAAGCGGTGTTTTCGTGTGGATGGCTACACCTCGAATATCCTTCGCGTTAACGTTGGACCACGATGAAAAATAATATTCAGAACCAAATGAAATTCAATCGATGCACCCTCGGTCTCATGGCAGCAGGTCTGGTCAGCCTCTCCTCGGCTGCGCGGGCTGACGAGTCAATGAGCCCGGTACAAACCGCGCTGTCTCAAACCACCCTCAGCGGTTATGTGGATACCGCGATGCAGTGGAACCCGGGAACGGACTATAGGCCAGGCAGCTTTGATTACCCCGGCAATGTTCCCAAATACACTTTTGCTACGGACGACGGCTTTCAACTCAACGCCGTCGATATCGCGTTGGACAGGTCGGAAGATACGAGCCAGTGGGCCGCCGGTTATCGCGTCGAAATGATGTATGGCGCTGACGCCGTCGGCGTCCCGTTCGGCGTCGCCCAACCGACACTGAATGCTACTCCGTCAGCCACGATTCGCCAGGCTTTCATTCGACTGCATACGCCCATCTTCGGCAACGGCATTGACTGGCAGGTTGGCGTATTTGATTCCATCATTGGATATGAATCGAGCAGCGGCCCGTTAAATCCCAACTACACCCGCTCCTATGGCTATTCCATCGAGCCGACCACCTTGACGGGGTTTTTAGGAACTTACAAAGTGAACGACAACATGTCGATGTCGGCCGGTGTGGCCGATCGCGCCGGAGCGCTTGGGAATGCGCACACGTTGGGGCCTGTCACGCCTTCATTCACACCCAGCGCTGCCTTCGAATCTCAAAAGACGTATATGGGTAATCTCGTGCTGACCGCGCCGGACAGTTTTGGCTTTTTGAAGGGAGCGACTCTATCGGGCGGCGCCGTTCACGGTGTCAACTCGAATTCCGGACTCAATTCGGGCGCGACGACGAGCATCTACGCAGGCGCGACCCTGCCAACGCCCATCAGCATATTAAAAGTCGGCGTCAGTTTTGATTACCTGCTGGAATCAGGCCGGCTCCTGTTACTGCCGCCGCCGCCACCGCCAGCCTCGCTATTTAGCGTCACGGGCAACGACGACATCTGGGTCGTCGGCGCTTATGCCGCAATCCAGGCAACGGATAAGTTGAGCTTCAATTTGCGCGGCGAATACGTTTCTGACGACAGCAACCCTGCTGACGTGGAAAATTTGTACGCCTATCTTCCCAATACCCAGGCGAACTCGGCCGAAGAAGTGACAGCTACCGTCCAGTATAACCTCTGGGCGAACGTGCTGACCCGCGGCGAATTCCGCTGGGACCACGTCGAGCATGGTGAAGCGTTTGGCGCCAACAGCACCGGCGCTCAATTCAGATCCAACGACTTCCTGCTCGCTCTGAATATCGCTTATCAGTTCTAGGTAGCGCAGGTTTCCAAACCTGCTGTATCGCGGGTTTCTAAACCCGCTGATCGTGCGAAGTCGTACGCCGGTCCGCTTCAAAGACGAGCGACGAACAGCGACTTTACCAATTCCCGGCGTCGCGTGACGTCGTACGGTCAGCCGATTTGGAAATCGGCGATACAGCGCGATACAGCAGGTTTGGAAACCTGCGCTACGGTATTGTCACTTTTCGGCCAAATGGTTCAGGAATGGGCCATTTGCTTGAAAAAGCGCATCGGATGGCTTTAAAATGGCGCTGGATAACTCCGGGAACGGGGCCTTTATGAAATTAATAAAATCCGTTTTGGGCATTTTCGGCCTCTCATTTTTAGGTTTTAGCGGCTTCGTATGCTGCGCGCAGAATATCACAAATTGGGATAGCCTCACCAATTGGGTGCAGACCGGCGCCACCGCCGCAGACTGGAACTGCCTCGCTTCTTCAGCGAATGGAACCAATCTGGCGGCTGTGGCGAATGGAAACGGCGGGATTTATACCTCAACAAATTCCGGAACGACCTGGACGCTGCAAACGAATGCGCCGACATCCGCGGATTGGACCGCGATCGCATCTTCGTCGAACGGCACGGGACTCGTGGCCGTGGCATGGGACGGTGGCATTTGGAGTTCAACAAATTCAGGAATCGCCTGGATACAGGACACCAACGCGCCGATAACAAACTGGTGGTCTGTCGCCTCCTCGGCCAATGGAAGCAATCTTGTGGCGGTCAGCGGTGCGGGTATCGCCTCCGGCGGGATCTGGACTTCAACCAATGCCGGCCAGAACTGGATTCAGACTTCGGCTCCGGGCGAGAATTGGTATTCGGTGGCATCATCGGCTAATGGAAGCAATATCGTAGCCGTGGACCTTGGCGGCGACATTTGGACTTCAACAAATTTGGGAACTACCTGGATTACGCGGACTAACGTCCCGGACGCCTATTGGTTTTCGGTCGCTTCCTCATCCAGCGGGACCAACCTGTTCGCGGCGAATGGACTCGGCGGAATTTGGAGGTCCACCAATTCCGGCGCCACGTGGGCGCCAACCACCGCTCCCGATGAAAATTGGGAATCTGTCGCTTTATCGTCAGACGGATCCAGGCTTGTGGCAGTGGCGTGGGATGACGGGATTTGGGTTTCAACGAATTCCGGCGCGGCATGGCTGCAAACGGATGCATCGTCCGAATACGATTGGTTTTCGGCCGCCTGCTCGGCGGATGGCACAAAAATGTTCGCCGCCGCATACGACGACGGCGGGATTTGGTCTGCGCGGGCGCTCGAAACCGCGGGCGCGCCTTCGTTAACTATCAGCCGATCGTCTAATGAACTGGTTGTGTCATGGCCGAACCTCACCGGCTGGAGCCTCTATACGAATGCGAACCTTTCTGTGGCCAACAATTGGACAATCGCTAATGGCGCCATTCTCACGAATGGCACAAATAATTTTTCGATTCCGCTGCCGGTGACGGGGAATTTGTTTTTTAGACTGGGAAACTGATTTTCATTTTATCCCCGCCAGCCGTTCCTTCCAGATTTTGTAAAGTTCCACGGTCGCGCGGACGTCGCGCAGGCAGTATTCGGCAATTTCGCGATATTTGCCTTCGGCCATGAGATGGTTGACATCCATGCCGGTGACCCCATGGCTCTTGGGCGATTCAATCCCAAACGCCTTGCAGTAAAAATCGAGGTTGAACCGCCGCGCGGCGCCATCGCGTCCGCTCACACTATAAAAGGTAAATTGTTCAGCCAGGTCGCAGTGCGGCTCGGTCGCGTATCGATAGCCAAGCCAGTTCTTTTTGGAAATCGGCACGTTTAAAAGAGCCGAGCGCAGGTAAACAAACGGCACGTCAAAGCCGCGTCCGTTGAATGTGACAACAAAATCGAATTTTCCGGCGGCGTCCCAAAATTGCGCCAGCAAATCCGCTTCGTCGGCGCAGGGAATAAATTTCACGGGCGCGACGTCCGCCAGCTCCTCCTGGAAATCGTCGGCGAGAAAGAGGGATTGGCCCCGGCCGGACTCGGCATTGAGCATGGCGATGCAGACGATCTGGGCCGTGAACGGCCAAAGATTGCACATTTGGCGCAGTTCGGCCCGGCGGGCTTCGCGCCCGGTTTCGTCGGCAATTTTTTCGCACTCGCGAAAGAGATATTCCTTCTGCGCCTCGTCAAAATTATCCAACGGCAGCGCTGAAGTTTCGATGTCAAAAACAAGAGTGGCCACGGGAGAATTAACTACGAAGAAACGGAGTTCTCCAAGCTTAATTTGCATTGAAGCGCCATCCTCTATCTTCTATTCTCCATACTCGCCCCAGGCAAGGGATTGCCGCGATGGCAGTTTGAATATACAGTCCTGAATGGAAACGAGCCGCTCACCCGAGTCAGACGATGACAAATTATGCCGGCAATTGGAGGAATTGCTGGGGCATGCCCGCACCCTCGAGCAGGTGACGCGCGCGCCCGATGGCCTGCCGCGCGTCCATGAGCCGGCGCCCGTGGCTGTGCCATTGCACGAATCCATTCTACCCGGCTCGGTTCTCACAACCCTTTTTCGCGATCCAAAAACCGGCCGCACGGTATCGTTTAAGCGCGAAGAACTGGCGCAGTTGGATGATATGACTGCGGATTACCTCCTAAAATATTACGAGTCGCAATCCGTGCTCACCGAAGAAGACGCCGGCCGCCTGCGCAACTGCGTCGAGAGCTATACGCGACGGTTGTACCTGGTGTCCCGCCGGGGCGAGTGGCGCGCCGGCGCGTTTGCCTGGCAGTCTTCCAGGGAGCAAACCATTCTGCGCAGCCTGTTGCAGCTTCAATTGCTGATTGAATGCGTGGAAATTCTCACGCCGCCTCTGCTCACGGTCAAACAGATCGGCGGCGAGGAGTTTGACCTGATTGACGACCTTCGCGGATTTCTGCGACTGACCGCGCTAATCCTTTGGCAGCGGCTGGCCGCGATCGGGATCGATGAACAGGCTTATGGCGCCCTGGCCGCATCCATCTCAGCATTGGCAGACAAGGAGGATGACGCGGTGGCCCTGATTGATTCCGGCTATGCAGCTTCCAATGGGGATCCCATTGCCTTCGAAAAATGGTTTGATAAAACCGGGAGTACCGCGATGGAGAAAGTGGAGACGCTGTTGTTGCCGGCGGAAAAGCATGGAGTAGACGAAATTTTCAAGCTGTTCGTCGGACACGCGCTGAACCTGCAGTTGCAGCCGGTGACCGTCGAGTTTGTCCGCCAGACGCTTCAAACCCTCGCGGGGGCGCTGGCCGCGATTGGCGGGGAAATATCGGATGCCTGCCGCAGACGCCTGGCAGTCGTATCCGCTCAGCTCACGGACATCTCGCGGCAATACGCGTCCGACTTCGCCGCGCGCGCCGCGGACCCGGGGGTGAGCGAGGAAGACCTCAGCGCCATCTACAAGGAATTGGACGCCCTGGTTGGGCTTGAACCGGTGAAGGATGAAGTGCGCCGTTCAACCAATTTTGCGCGGATGCAAACGTTGCGAAGGCAGCAGGGATTGCCCGTGGTGGCGGCGGGATTGCACAGCGTGTTTTTTGGCAACCCGGGCACCGGAAAAACAACCATCGCGCGGCTCATGGGCCGCATTTACAAATCGCTCGGCCTGCTCCGCCGCGGACACGTGGTGGAATGCGACCGGGGCCGGCTGGTGGCCGAATATGTCGGCCAAACCGCCGTGCGAACGCACGCAATGATAGACTCCGCGCTCGATGGAATTTTGTTCATTGACGAGGCATACGCGCTGGCCGGGCGCGGCGAACAGGATTTCGGAAATGAGGCGATCGAGACGTTGCTCAAGCGGATGGAAGATGACCGGGACCGGCTGATCGTCATCGTGGCGGGCTATAATGAACCGATGAAGCAATTCATCGCCTCGAACCCCGGACTCGAATCGCGTTTCACAAATTACCTGAATTTTCCCGACTACGCTCCAGGCGAGCTGCTCGAGATTTTTCACCGCATGGCTTCTCAGAGCGGGCTCATTTGCCGGCCGGAAACGGAAAAGCGCGTTTTGGCCATTTGCGAGGGATTGTGCGCGGCGCACAATGAGCATTTCGGCAATGCCCGTGAAATGCGAAACCTGTTCGAAGCGGCGGTGCGCAATCAAAGCACCCGTCTGGTCAACAGCGGCAAATCAGACCGCGATGCGCTGACGATATTATTGCCCGAAGATTTGCCCGAGAATTTCCAACGCGCAATACCATCGGCGGGCGGGAGCATCTTTGCGGATCGGTCCTTTTAGCGCTGTGAATAACCTGCCAACAACAAAAATAACTTTTCCTTCGTTGAAAGGCCCGGCGTCATCAACATTGAAAGATAAATATGGCTATTGAAGAACGAGTCCTTTGTTTTAAGCGATCCCTTTTTGAAAATCTCGGGGTGTTTCAGGGTTTGAACCTGGATGTGGAAAAATACCTGCCGGTCGTCACCGCCCAGTCCAACGCGCAGTACATAAACCGCAGCGAAGCCGAACAGGACAGGCGTTACAAGCAATTGATTCCCTATGCTCTTATCCTGCACGGCGACAGAATTTTGCGCTATCGGCGCGGCAAGGGCGGTCAGGAAACCCGTTTGCACGGCCTGTATTCCGTCGGTGTCGGCGGGCATATTTCCGAGGAAGACACCGGTCTCTTCACAAACGGACCCGGCTACAATGAAGCCATGCGCCGCGAACTCATGGAGGAAGTCGCCATAGACGTTACCAATGAAAGGGCTGTGGCCGTCATCAATGACGACAGCACCGACGTGGGTTATGTGCATTTGGGAATCGTGCACGTCGTCTATGTGGACGATGAAGCAATCGCCAGCGGGCGCGACGGCATTGTGGGCGCTGAATTTATTCCCATAACCGAGGCGGTGAAGAATCCGGCCGCGTACGAATCCTGGTCCCGCTTCTGCCTCGAAAACCTGGATGGCCTTCTGGCGCAACCAGTGTGATTGCGGCCATTGTGCCGGGTCACGCGGTGGCCTTGGCATTTACGAACATCTTTGCCCGCCGTTCCGAACTCTCGGACGGTGATTCCAACTGTCGGCGAAGCCGCAAACTGAAAGCCCTGTAAGGGGAATGGCCCTTACATAAGGCCGAGGTTTCGGAGGCGTGAGACCTTGCGGCGAACATTGCGTTTGAGATGATCGCGAAATTTTCGACGCGGGCCCACTAAACGAGGATATCTGCTTTTTTTGCGTTTGACCGCGCGC
>DATJTK010000093.1:0-6174 GCA_035503455.1 Candidatus Sulfotelmatobacter sp.
GCATTCCCGTGCGCTGGCCTGCCAATCCTCGGGCAGCATTCGTTTCACAATGTCCCAATCTTGAGTGATGAGTTCGTCGCGCATAGCGCCATAATAATTTATCTTTATTCATATGTCCATTATTAAGTTAGCGCCTATGCCCTCCCCGGCTGAGCCCGACGCGGGTTGTTGCGTGATGGTTGGCACCGGATTGGCGGTGGTATAGAGTGATTGAATCTGGCTCAGGGTCAGCGCCTTGTTGAAGTAGGCCACATGCGCCACTTCGCCGGCAAAGTATTGTTGGCTGGAATTATAGGCTGCTTCATTTGTGTTCTCAGTGTATGCGGTATCCGGAGCGCCACCAATCGTGGCGTCGTAAGTCGGCGCGCCAGGAATATTGTTCGTGGCTGCCAACGTGGCGTAATTAGCGCCGCTATCAAGATAAATGGTCACATTGGTGCCCAGCCCGTTCGTGTATGTGGATTCAAGCGTGTACATGTGCCACTTCCCATCATTCCCATTGTACTGGGCTGGAGGGATGTACAGCTCGTTCCCAGCACCCTTGAATCCAAAGGCTGAGTTAGTCTTAAACCCGGCAAACCAGGAGTTTGCGCTATGACTGGCCAAACAATTGAACCGGCTGCCAAGGTAGGTATCCATGGGATTGCCACGGTACCAGGCAACCAGCGTGAAGTTATTGGTATTCCCTGTGGGATCCAACGAGCTGTTGTAGCCAGCATCCACTTCGCCAACCAATCCATTGAACGCGCAGGCATTGGTCAGGCTGCCAAAACCGACGTACGTCGGCCCCGGCGCGCCGGGGAACGTTCCCGGCTGATATACCGCGCTGTTTGCGCCTTTGGCGCCCGTATTGAAATTGGTCATGGTGGAGGCTGCGCTCCCATAATTAGCAGCGGATGGAAAAGTGCCGGGTTGCGGAGCTGTCCATGCCGGCGAGTCCATGCGCCAATACGCGATGGGCTGATCACCCAATATGGTCGATCTGTAGTTACCCAGCCCGTTTGTTCCCTGCATAAAGTGATTGGTGATTTGAGTGTACGTCAAGGCATTGGTGTAAATAGCCACTTCACCAATGAAACCATGGTAGGGATTGGAGCCATAACCGCGGCTGCCGGAGAATTGGATCGGATCCCATGTGTCGGGCGTAAACTGAGCGCCAGGAACTACCGGGCCCTGAACGCCCACCGCAGTCGGCTGGCCAGTAGTGATTGCAAACTGCAGATTCATTCCGTTGGTGCCGCCGTAGACTGCGTTATTAATGTTGGTGCTATATTCCCACAACCAGGCATTGGTGCCGTCGAACACGCCGCACAGATAAACCCACGAATTCACATAACCGCTGGCGCCGCCTGTAAGATTGTTGGTGTTGGGAATTTCTGCCTCGGCGCCACCGCTGTCGCCAATGCCGTTGAACACGTGAAAACTCCAAGCCGGGGGATGGTTCCCATTGACGGCATTATAGTCGGTCCAGGATGCGGAATAATTCATACACAGCATCCAGCCGGAGCTGGTGTTTGCACCGAATTGGCCGCCATTGCCGTTGTGTCCGGTCTGGTTTATCATGGAAATGTAGCTTTGGGTGCCCGTTGTTCGCACCCAGGCTTCCACCGAGAACGGCTGCCCGGCCTGCAATGAAATGCCGTTGTCCGTTGTGGGCACCACCCCAAACCCGCTGCTGCTGCCGAGAAAATTCCTGGAACCGCCGCTATCTCCGACTATCGGGCCAATGTTCGTGGCCTGCGCCTGGCTACTGGCATAGTAAATGTCAGCAATCTGCCCCAGCGAGCCGTAGTTGGTTTCCATATCGTATCTCGGCGGTTGCGTCGTTTCCTGCAATGGCCAGTAGGCCACGGGATTGAGGCTCATCACCAAATTGGAGTAAGCCGATTGCCCCTTCGCCGCCGTCACCATCAATGGCATCATTAAGCACAGCGCAAATGCTTTGAGCGATTTTGTTTTCATAACTTTTTGGTTTTTCGGATTGTTTGAGGGCCTTGGGAGATTGATTTTTCGTTGCTGCTTTGATTTTACTTTTTTAAACGACTAAATGAACTGAGATGGGGAAACAACAGGAACGCGGGCGGGCGGCGATTTCACCCGTACGGCCGAAAGGGCGGCTATTCAAAGCGCATTTTTCCTCATTTTCCACCGCTTTGGCAGTCGCGCCGGATAGCCGTCGCCTGACGCCCGACGCTGGGACACGATAGTCGGAAAACAACATGGATGATTTCTCCCACATTACCAGCCGCTTCAAAAATGTCCATTGAGGCTTTGCGTTTTTCTATTGAGGTTTTGCGACACGCAGATATTTTTACTTTTGTCCTGTTGTGAAACGAAAACCCAAAAAAACAGCCGGCCAGCGCCGCCAGGTCGCCTTGCTGATTGATTTTTCCCGCTGGTACGGTCGCCGCATCCTTTTGGGTATCGCGAAGTTTGTCCGCGAACATCATGAGTGGTCCGTTCAAAGCGAGGAATGGCGCTGGGCCGACCCGGTGCCCTATTGGATTAAAAATTGGAAAGGCGACGGCATTATCGCCTGGCTCGAAACTCCGGAGTTGGGCGAGATGGTCCGCAATTTGAGGGTTCCCGCCGTCGATGTGCGGGGTTCTTCGGGCTGCGGATTGCCCCTGATCGATACTCAAAATGAAATTGTCTCCAACCTCGCCGCCGAACACTTCATGCAGCGCGGTTTCCGGCATTTCGCCTTTTGCGGATTTGTGGGCGCAAATTATTCCGACCACCGGAGCCATTGGTTTCGCGAACGCCTTGCCCGCGCTGGATTCAACTGCGCCGTTTATGAACCGCCGGAGATTTCCAGAAACACGCAATCCATCGAGCTGGAAAAACGCGGCCTGCTCTTCCAGGAAGACCTCGCGCGCTGGCTCAAATCGCTTCCCAAGCCCGTCGCCATCATGGCCTGCAACGACATTCGCGGACAGCAGGTCATGAATGCCTGCCGCCGCGTGGATTTGCTGGTGCCGGAGGAAGTCGCGGTCATAGGCGTGGACAATGACGAATTGTTTTGCGAACTGTCGGATCCGCCGCTCACGAGCATCGCCCTGGATACCTTGCGCATCGGCTACGAATCCGCGGCATTGCTGGAACAGATGATGTCCGGTGAAAAACCGCCGTCCGAGCCCATTCTCGTTCCCCCCAGGGGCATTGTCATGCGCCGCTCGACCGACGTGCTGGCAATGGACGACCGTCAACTGGCTGCGGGCGCCCGCTACCTGCGCGAGCATCTCTTTGATCCCATCTCGGTCAACGACATCGCGCGCGCCGCCGGAATGTCCCGCCGCGTATTTGAACGGCGATTTGTCGCGCAGGTTGGGCGCGCTCCGAAAGCCGAAGTCCTGCGCCTGCGCCTCGAGCGTGTCAAAGAATTACTCGGGGACACCGACTGGTCCCTGGCGCAAATCGCCGAACGCACGGGTTTCAAGCACAGCGAATATCTTCATACCATCTTCACCCAAAAGATCGGGGCCACGCCCGGCAAATTCCGGGCTGCGGCGAGGGCCGCGGATGGTGAATCGTCCTTTGACCGGACGGAGCTGCTGATGCGGTAGCTGGAGGCGGATGGTCGGAAACAGGTTCTTTCGTTCGATGTTCAGCGTTCGATGTTCGATGTTTGGAATTCATTCCCCACGTCTGAAACATCGAACATCGAATGCCGGACATGGCCAGTTCATGGATTGGGGAATTGCGCCACGATGTGACCAACCAGGATTGCGGACCTTTTGCCCTTATCCCTTTGCGATCTGCTCCGCGATGACGGAGGCAATTTCTTCATTCGTGGAAAAGACTGGCGTAAATAAACTGCGCATGCGCAAAACCAGGACCTCCAGGGCCTGCAATGCGGGATCAAAAACCGTTTCGAGGGCCACCGGAGACACATCGCCCAGGCTTTTGCAAAACGCGCCGCCGCCGGAGTCGGGAAAGAAGCGCAACAGCAGGCTCATGGTTTCCAGCCAGGTTGGACCGTGAATGGCCGACCACGCCTCCTGGCTGGTGTAACCGGATTCAACCAGCGCGGCGGGACTGAGCAAGTCGTAAAGGCGCGTGTCGCTCTGGACCAATTTTTGCAATTCGGGGACGCGCTTTGCCGGATCACCATCATTGACGCGCCTGGCCAGGCTCAGAATTTCATCCAACAAAACCGGCAGATTTTTCAGATTGTTGGCCAAGAGGATACGGACACCGATCACGCCCAGGGAATACAGGTCGCAGGGAGAACTCAACAAGGGCCGGATTTCGTACGGCGCTTTTGAAAAGCGGACGCCTGCCGAAGCTTTGAGTTTGGCAACGACCGTTTCGGGAAGCATGGCGGGAAGAGTGCGGAAACGCGCTTCCCTGGGGCCGCCGCCATCCGATTTATATGCATGGCCATAAAACTCGAGCCGTCCCTCCCCCAGGGGCAGCTTAAACCAAAGCAAATCGTGCGGGTCCGCCATCAGGAAATCTTCAGCCACGAGCGTTCCTTCCAATACAACGCGATCCGCCGTCATATGAACGTCCCTGATCTGCGCGCTTGCGACGCCAAACGAATGGGTTCCGATGCTGCCGGGGAAGAACGGCGTCGGCTCGATATGGCCGAGCCGGATGAAATACCTATGTTCCGTGGATTGAATTTCCAGCGGGCAGGCCTGGCCGGATTTTACCAGTTGCGATTCCGCGGACCAAAGCCCGGGAAAGAGGTCGCCGGTTTCCCTGATGTGAACGCGGAAGCTGGCGGGACTCAGGTTTAAAAGCGGCGCCTGATGGCCCTTGACAAATGCACGGACATTTTTTAGAATATCATGGAGCAGGCAAAGCTTGAGGAGAAAAATCTCATTGAGACGCTCGCCCGCGCCGGTTTTTCCGTGCAGCAAAAACGGCAGGCCGCGGGGGTTGGCTGACCAGTCCCTGAGTTCGGAATAGACGCTGCGCGGCGATGCGAGGCTGGTCTCGGAATTGGCGTCGTTCCAGGCCTTTCCTTCCAGGATCTGGAGGTAGCTTTCAAGCTCCATGGGGCTGTAACGAACGACCCGAATAAAGCCGCACCCCGGATTAAATATCGCCTGAACGTCCGCCGATGTTTTGATCTGGTCCAGTGTCTCGACGTGCGCATTCACGGGCGCGTCACTGGAAGCGGCTATAAAAATTTTCGCGTCCTTTGACTCCGGCTGGTACAAATAGCGGAAGGGGCTTGTAGAATACGCCGGCAGTTCGCGCGATTTCAAGAGATCGTCATCCTTGCATAACCGCCACGAAACAACTTCAATCGGCGCGAACGGACCATTCTCTCGCGCGCGTTTAATTAAAATCGGCGCCGGATTTTCAACTTCCATTCTTGTGGCGATGACTGCGTCGGGCATTTGACTGCGCATGACCGTCCCGTCCGTCCGCCAGCGTGCGTCGAAAAAGGTGTTGGTCAATGGCTGGTCCTGCCCCGAAAATTCGAGTTGCTTTACATCCAGCGTTTGCGCCTGGACTTCGACCCATTCCTGAATATTTCCCAGGGCGTCGCAAACGGCGCCAAGATAAATTCTGGCGCCGGGCAAGTCGCGGAGCAAAACAAATGGGGTTTCTGCCGGGTTGGCTGCCGTTTGGGTCAGGACGCACATCACAAGCGGAGTGGAGTCATCCACTCGGTGAATGGGCGCCAAAACGCAGCCCTTGGGCAGGGCCGAAGACGCAGAGCCGCTGATTGCCATCGCCGCGTATTGTGCCAGAACATTTCCAAATTCCAAGCACCAACATGAATCAGTGCCAATTCCAAGAGGGAGCATCTTGACACTGTTCCTGGTAGGGACGCTGCGCTGCGGCGTCCAGCGCCGCGTGCAGCGGCGCAACAAGTGGAATCGGACGTCCTTCCACGCATATTCCGCCCGCTCTGCGCGGGCGGGAATATCGCAGCGCGATGTCCCTACCACCAGCGACACCAAGAACAGTGTTTGGATGCGCCCTGCCAGGAGTGCCAGAGTTTAGTACGGCACACGTCCTTGATTCGATGTTCGGCGTTCGGCGTTCGGCGTTCGATGTTGGATTTTGAATCCCCCAATCATTAGCGATTGCTTTGGCGGATGCACCTGCGGGTGAAGATTTTGGGGTTAGGTGAAACATTTTGGGATGCTGGCCCGTCCATTGGGTATGCCGCAAATCAGCAAACGCTCACCGAAAATCCGATTCGAGTTT
>DATJTK010000094.1:0-7783 GCA_035503455.1 Candidatus Sulfotelmatobacter sp.
AGCGCGAACCGTTGCAGCCGTACCTGATTGTCCACAAAATCGTGGCACGAAAGCCGCGTCCATTTGAGCGACGAATGTCGTAATTATTTTTTGGCCTTTGTATCCCGCTTTGTATCCCGCGATGAATTTTCTTAGCAAAAGACTGGCTCTCATAGCTAAAGCTCAAAGTGAAACAATGCTTGTGCCTATTGAGCGAATCAACGATTTGGATAAATAGCAAAAGATAGCAAAAACTGCCTTTTTCGATTAAGAGCCATATGACAAAACTCCTGCGTGTCATTGGTCGTTGTCTCGTGGGGCTCATTCATCGGGGTCACATAATTGAAATGGTCGCCGTCCAGCACCGTGAGATTGCTGGCGACCGTGGCCAAATAATCGGCGAAATTCGTTTCACAATCCACCTGAAGATTGTTGGTCCCCTCCACGTTGCCGTCCACGTTGCTATTCACGCACATCCACCACGGGGGCGAATTGGCGAAGGCTTCCACGATATTGGCCCCGCGCGCCTCGGCCTGCTGCAATACCCAGCGTTGATTTGTGTCCGCGTTCCAATTCCAAATGCCGTTGGTTGGCTCAAATCCCTGCATCATCGTGCGGTATCCCTGAGCGGGGTTGTTCGTGGCCGGATTTTGGCCGCCGCCAATGTTGTACCGGACGACGTTTAGTTTGAGCGTGCTGAAAGCCAGGTTCACATAATCGGTCCGATTCGGGTAGCTTCCAATCACATTGGCCCACCAGCAAAGCGAAGTGCCCCAACCCTGAAAATTGGTGACGATGACAGAACTCGGACTGACGGTTGCCGTGTACGAGGATTGCCCCCGAACGGCAGCGGAGCCAGCCAACAGAAGGGCGGCAGCGATGAGGGCCAGAAGGCGCAATGTCTTAATTTGGTTTGGTATACACGCTTTAGCGTGCTCCCGAGCGCCCGCCGCGGCTTTGACAGAATGTCCAGTAAATTTTTCGCTTTGGAACGATTTGGAAAGATGCATGTTGTCTTCACGGGCGCGTATCCGGCTCCTAAAACGCCTGACAATGGGAACACCTCTTCCGTGGTGGTTTACGGTGGAATAAAACCGTCAGGCGAGTTCGGCTGGGACATTGCGAACGTACGTCGACTTTATTGCCTATAACGGTCATTGTCAATGACAAACATCGGAATTCTCATTCCATTCAGCCTCGGTAGGGCGGCGGTGCCCCGCAGCCCAAATCCTCACGCTTTTGGCACTTGCGTCCCTTATCTCCCTTTAGTCGCTTTAGGACCCTGTACAAGCCTCTAAGCCCCCCGAAATTAAATCACCCCCTAAATTTCGCCTTACTCAAATTGAGCTTTTTCCCCGAAAAAGCGCTCCTCGTTCGTTTAGCATAATTTTCGGATTTCCCAGCAAAAACGCATCATTTTAACCCCTAAACTTCCAAATTTAGCATTTCATTTAGCGAGATTTAGCCCGCAAAACCATAGCACACCCATTTTTACTTAATTTGGGCAACAGAGCCCCGACCGTGAGGGAGCGGGTTCTGCCGCCGTAGCTTTCCGGTGCCAAATATTCGGCGTTCGATGTTCGATGTTCGATGTTCGATGTTTCCATAACCCCCGCGGGCGCATCCAACCACTGTTCTTGGTAGGGACATCGCGCTGCGATGTCCCCGCCCGCGCAGAGCGGGCGGAACATGGGTGAAATGAGGTCCGATTCCACTTGTTGCGCCGCTGCACGCGGCGCTGGACGCCGCAGCGCGGCGTCCCTACCAAGAATAGTGTCAAGATGTGCCCAACAGCCGCACGCGCAACTTTTTCTCCTCGTCGGCGTTCGACCATAGACATATCGTATAACACAAAACCTATGCGTTCAGCCCCTTTCATTTTGACAATTCTCTGCGCGGCGCTACCGCTTTTCTCTCGCGGCCAGTCCGTCACAAACCCGCCGCCAACCGAAATCCAGAATTTCGAAATGCAACCCGACGCGGTCATCGTCAAAGGCTACGGCCAAATTGGCACGATTTCGACTGATATCGGGACCATTAGCGTCCGGTGCAAGGAATCGGATAACGCCACGACCAGCCAAAGGCAATATGGCATTGCCATCGCCATTCAAGCCAATCAGTCGCGAATGCTGCTGGATGTGGACTATGATGAGCTGGATTCGTTGATTCATGGCTTGAATTTTCTGTCCAAAATCACCTACGACGTCACGTCCATGCCCGCGTTTGACGCCACCATCACGACGCGGTCAGGCTTTCGCGCCGGCGCGCACAGCGAACGCAGGCAGGGCGCCATCCAATTTTTCGTGCAATTTGGCGACACCGTCCGGATCCCGCTGACACCCGACCAATTCTCCCAGTTTCAAACCTATGTCACCCAGGCCAAAACATCGCTGGACAGCTCGATGAACAAGAACCAAGGCAATTAAGAGGCGCCACGCCACCTATGAACCGTGGTGTGGTGGAACACGGCGCGCTGCGCCGTGTAGCGCCGCGTGCAGCGGCGCAACAAGCGGGTTCATGGTCCCAATGCATGCGAAACAGAATTGAAATGGGCTCCATGGTCAGAATCGTTCTAATCATCGGAGCCTCAGCCTGTTTTGTCATCGGGGGCGTAATGGTCGCAGAAGATGTCGTCTACGATATATATAATCTGTTCGATCTGCTTTTGACCCTGATTCCTTTCGCGCCGCTCCTACTAATGGCCCCACGCTATAAAAACGGCAATGTCATCTACGGCTTCACCGCCGCCCTTGAGGCAATAATCATCGTGGCGAACCATTTCATGGTACTGAGATAAACCAATTCGCTCACGACGCTCACGGCGCCCATTCGTTCCCCTTTTTCCTTTTTCCTTTTTCCTTTTTCCTTTTTAATTCCCGCATTTCGCACTCGCCCTGCACTCATAGCACTCACGGCGCTCATGGTACTAATTTTCTCACCACCGTGTCTCTCTGCGCCCAATCCGGTTTCGCCTCAGGATAATCCAAATTGTAGTGCAACCCGCGGCTTTCAGGGCGCGACAACGCACAATGCACGATCAACTCCGCCACGGTCGCGATGTTGCGCAGTTCCAGCAAGTCGCTGGTCACGATGAAGTTCCAGTAATACTCCCTGATTTCCTCCTGCAAGTTCGCAATCCGTTTTTGGGCCCGTTCGAGCCGTTTGTTCGTTCGTACGATGCCGACGTAGTCCCACATCAGCCGCCGGATTTCGTCCCAATTATGCGAAACGACGACCAATTCGTCCGCGTTGGTGGCATTTCCGGACTGCCAGGGTGGAATGGAAATGGGACCTGCCGCCGACGGCTGCTGGCGAATGGCCTTTTGCGCGGCCCGATGCGCGCACACCAGCGCCTCCAAAAGCGAATTGCTCGCCAGCCGGTTTGCGCCATGCAATCCGGTGCAGGCCGCCTCGCCCACCGCAAAAAGGCCCGAAATATCGGTCTCGCCGTTCACGTTGGTTACGACGCCGCCGCATTGATAATGCGCGGCCGGCACCACCGGAATCGGTTCCTTCGTGATATCCAGGCCATAACCAAGGCAGGTTTTGTAAATGTTCGGGAAACGTTCGATAATGAACTTCGCCGGTTCATGGGTGATGTCCAGCAACACGCAATCGGCGCCCGTGCGCTTCATCTCGCTGTCAATGGCCCGCGCCACAATGTCCCGCGGCGCGAGCGATTTCATCGGATGCGCCCCATCCATGAATTCCACACCCTCCAGGGTCTTTAAAACCCCTCCTTCACCGCGGACGGCCTCGCTAATGAGAAACGATTTTGCCCGGGGATGATAGAGGCAGGTCGGATGAAACTGCACGAATTCCATGTTTGCGATGCTCGCGCCGGCCCGGTACGCCATAGCGACACCGTCGCCTGTCGCGATGTCCGGATTGGTCGTGTACAGATAGACCTTCCCGCAGCCGCCGGTGGCCAGCAGCGTGACCGTCGCGGAAAACGTTTCCACGCAATTGTTATTCTTGTCAAAAACGTAGGCGCCCAGGCAGCGGTTGCTGTCCCGAATGCCGAATTTTTGGCTGGGGATCAGGTCAATGGCCAGGTGATTTTCAAAGATGGAGATGTTCGGCTGTTTTGAGATGGCGTTGAGTAGCGCGCTTTCGATTTCGTGCCCGGTCATGTCCCGGGCATGGAGGATACGCCGCCGCGAATGGCCTCCTTCGCGCCCCAAATCCAGTTCTCGCGAGCCATCGTCGGCCCGATTTTCCGACTCGGAGAATCTCATGCCGAATTCAATCAATTCCTGTATGCGCGCCGGACCTTCTTCAACGATGGTTCTTACCACCTGTTCTTTGCAGAGCCCGGCCCCGGCCTCCAGCGTGTCGCGCACGTGTAATTCAAACGAATCGTCCTTGCCCGTGACCGCTGCAATGCCGCCCTGCGCATAGTTCGTATTGGATTCGGCGCGGTCCTTCTTTGTCACGATGGCCACGCGCCCGTACGGCACGACCTTCAGCGCAAATGAGAGACCCGCTATCCCGCTGCCCAGAACCAAAAAATCGAATTGCTTCATCGGCCAAAAAGCTAACGCAAACACGCCCGCACGCCAATTCTCTATGTTTCCCGCAATTTCACCCGGTTATCATCGGTTGCTGTTGTCGTTGTTGTCGAGGACAAGCACGAGCACGATTGGTACCCATGAAGAACGACAACAGTAACCGCTCGGAACGATTTTGCTGCAGAAACGCCGCCCCGCTCTATGAAAAATGCAACGAAATAGAATGTCTCCAATGCAAATCGCCAGAAATATCGATGAACGACGTTACCGAATTTTACAGTTCCTTGCAAATCTCACAATACGCCAATGGGCATTCGTTTTGCTAAATGGTATCCATACAATGGGCGATCAAATTTCAACGTTTATGACAAATCATGAGTCGAAATTGGTAAAAAAGTTGGAACGCCGCCTCAAGGACCACGTTCTCAACACCAAAAGCAATATTCACAGGCAAATTGAAACTAAAGGAGTCGATGAGATGACTCCGATACGGATCCATCAGCCCATGATCCAGCGGGCGCAATATTACACGGGCGACGCCTAAAACGGGATCAAGACAAGGAACTGGACAATGCGCCGCCGGAGGCGGCCGCAGACAAAATTTTTATACCTTTCCGAATTTCTTATTTGATTTTCCGCTCACCATAGGGCAAAATACACCCGTTAACAGGCAAGAGTTAACGGTTTTTGGGTATTTTGCATTTTTAACTCTTTTACAGGCACTGCGTGAGACGGAAAGCGTTCGAAATTCGTACGAGAAGCATTTTGGTTTGGTTTTCCATCCTGTTTTTCTCTTATTATCCTTCATTAAAGGCTGAGCAACAGGCGGCTCCGGGGAAAGGTTCCACCGTTCCCACGGTCGTCCTCGATTCAGCCGATTCAACATGGTCCGACCGGGTGGTCCACCAGGATGACGTGGGCGATTGCGCCTGCGGCCCGTGTGCCATCTTCGATGCCTTCCAGTTCGGCAGCGCCGCGCTGACGAACCTGGCTGCAAGCCTTCCTGGCACGAACTCGGCTGACAAAGTCCGCAGCCTTATCGCGATGTATGGCGGCGAACCATCCACAGTGGCCCATGATCAACCCCGATATTTGGACAACGGCGGAATGTGGGACGACGACCTGGCTCCTTTTATCAATGATTGTCTTAAGGAAAATGGGTACCGGCACCGCGTCCACGGCGACCGCCTGGTCCTGAAAAGAAGGGAAACCCCGCAGGAACAAGTCGCAAGGGTGTACCGTGAACTGCGCCATTCCCTTGCCGCCGGTTTCCCGCCTGTGGTCAATTTGCAATCCTACGGCGCCAGCGGCAAGTCTTCCCATTACGATTGGAATTGGCTCGATGGCCATTTCGTAACGGTAGTGGGGGTCCAGTCCCCGCTTCCGGATGATGGCGGCTTTTCCATGTGGGTCGCTGATTCGCAGTCAGGCCGCGTATTGGAGGTCTCAGTCAACCCCGGCAGCACCCCTTTCCGCGCCATTACCAACAAACGGTTCAGAAATGGCAAAGAAATTGATCAATGGTCCAATGGTTATCCGTATTTAACCATCCGCTCTCCAAAACTTGAAGGAATTTTGGAAGGCGACGCCGCCCTGTCACACCCGCAACTTGTTTGCGTGCTGCAATACATCGTGCATCGATAACCGGGTGTCCATCTCCGCAAGCATTGACCTGGATTCTTTTTCCATAAACCGTAGCGCAGGTTTCCAAACCTGCTGTATCGCCGATTTCCAAATCGGCTAGCCGTCCGAACGTCGACAATCGCAAGTTCCTGGAACACCGCAGCGTAGTATCCAAATCGGCGGTCGCGCGACCACGAACGGTCAGCAGGTTTGGAAACCTGCGATACAGCAGACTTGGAAGTCTGCGCTACAGTTCATGGTCCCAATGTCGATGTTTCGAATTTCCATTTTTGCCTTTTTCCTTTTGCCTTTTTCCTTTTTACTTCCTTTGCCATGCGGTTGCTCGAAATCAAAGACTTAAAGATGGACTTCGGTAAAAATGCCGGGGCGCTGCGCGCCATTGACGGCATTTCACTGAACATCGACGCCGGCGAATCCGTTTGCCTGGTGGGCGAAAGCGGCTGCGGCAAGACCGTCACCGCGCTATCTATTGCCAGGCTGGTTCCAACGCCCCCGGCCAATTATGTGGGCGGCGAAATTCTATTGAACGGGCAGGACGTCTTGAAAATGTCCCGCGCCGAATTGCAGAAGATTCGAGGCGGCGTCGTGGGTTACATTTTCCAGGAGCCCGGGGCGGCATTGAATCCGGTATTTCGCATTGGCAACCAGATCAAGGAATCGCTCAAGCTGCATCGGCCGGAAAAGGCAAATAACGCGGAGGTCATTCGGCTGCTGAAGCTGGTTGGCATCCCGGCGCCCGAATCGCGCATCCGCAATTATCCTTTCGAGATGTCCGGCGGAATGCAGCAGAGGGTCATGATTGCCATGGCACTGGCCAGCGAACCCAAGTTATTGGTGGCCGACGAACCGACAACCGCCCTGGACGTCACGATTCAAGCACAAATTCTGGATTTGCTGCGTGAATTGAAGCAGCGGCTGGGCATGGCCATCCTGCTGATTACGCATAACCTGGGCATTGTGGGTGACATGGCCGACCGTGTCGCGGTGATGTACGCCGGGCAGGTGGTTGAACTGGCGCCCGCTCGTGAACTGCTGCGCCGTCCACTGCACCCTTATACGAAGGCCCTGATGAATTCCGTGCCGAAGCTGCAAGGTGGCGCTGAGCGGCTCTCCGCGATACCCGGCAACGTCCCGCGCATCGGGAATTTTCCGCCGGGCTGCCGGTTCTTTCCACGCTGTCCGAGCGCGAAGCCTGAGTGCAACACGCGAATGCCTGAACTGGCCGAGGTCGCGCCAGGGCGATGGTCACGGTGTCTTTACGCGAAAGAGCTGATCTGACCATTCATTTTCACGGTCATCCTCACGTTTGCTCCAAAGAGGCCCTTTTAAGTGCCTCTACAAAATCACGGTAGACAGCGTGTGGCTCTCCAAGAATGCCGTCATGAGCTAACGTAAATGCGTCATCAAATCGAAACATAAAGCTCAAATCCTTTGGAACCTCATTTGGGGCACGACACGCGGTCAAGAATAGATGATTGGCGAGACCCTCAGCCCTATCAGGTCCCTATCAGGGGAATGGCCCTTACATAAGGCCGAGGTTTCGGAGGCGTGAGACCTTGCGGCGAACATTGCGTTTGAGATGATCGCGAAATTTTCGACGCGGGCCCACTAAACGAGGATATCTGCTTTTTTTGCGTTTGACCGCGCGC
>DATJTK010000095.1:0-72760 GCA_035503455.1 Candidatus Sulfotelmatobacter sp.
GCAAAATCGCTCATTTGCGTCGGTGTCAATAAGTTCACATTTAGTGAGGTTATTGACACCAAGCCAAAAATCGCTTTTAAGCCGATAAAATCAACGAATTTATTCCTTTTCCATTCTGGAAGGCGCATTTTTGAGGTTAAAGCGTTGAAGCGGGGTTGGGCGCCGGCTGTCCTTTCGGCATCGCCATCATCTTTGGATTTGTGCTGTTGAAGTTCGATGCCAAATCTATTATTTTAAGAAAGCTTTATGACACTGACAGAAAAAATTCTTGCTCGCGCGGCGGGCAAGCCAAAAGTTGAAGCTGGAGACAACGTCTGGGTGAATGCGGACATTTTGATGACGCACGATGTTTGCGGACCTGGCACCATTGGTGTTTTCAAGCGTGAGTTTGGCAAGGACGCCAAGGTCTGGGACAGGCACAAAATCGTGATAATCCCGGACCATTACATTTTCACGGCGGATTCGAAGTCGAACCGTAACGTGGACATTTTGCGCGAGTTCGTGAAGGAGCAGGGACTGCCGTATTTTTACGACGTGATTGATGATCCGAACGGGCATTGGCATTTCGACCCGTCCAGGGGTCATTTGAAGCGCCAATACGGTTCGAACTACGCGGGCGTTTGCCATACGGCGCTGCCGGCCAAGGGCCATACTCGTCCGGGTGAAGTTCTTTTTGGAACGGACTCTCATACGTGCATGGCGGGCGCGTTTAACCAGTTCGCCACAGGCATCGGCAATACGGACGCGGGCTTTGTGATGGGCACGGGCAAATTGCTGCTCAAGGTTCCAGAGACGATGCACTTCCGCCTGGAAGGGAAAATGCAGCCGGGCGTCATGGCCAAGGACATCATTTTGCATTGCATTGGTGAAATCGGATTCGACGGCGCGACGTATCGGGCCATGCAGTTCGACGGCGAGGGCGTAAAATGGCTGTCGATGGACGACCGCATGACGATTGCGAACATGGCGATTGAGGCGGGCGGCAAGAACGGCATTTTCGAATTTGACGCGCGCACGCAGGAATACGTGGACGCTCGGGTGAAGTTAAACGGCACGAAATCCACGTTTACACCGGTCGAGCGCGACCGGGACGAGAAGTTCGTTTACGACTTGACTGTGGATTTGAGCAAACTTGAGCCGACGGTGGCGTGTCATCCAGATCCGGGCCAGCGCAAGAAGGCCAAGGAAATGAACCATGTCAAACTGGACCGCGCTTACGTGGGTTCGTGCACAGGCGGCAAGACGAGCGATTTTGTGGAGTTTGCTCGGGTGTTGCGCGGGCATAAGGTGACGATTGATACCTTTGGGGTGCCGGCTACGCCGGACATTGTTCATGATTTGCAGTCCACGCGCTGGGGTGAAAAGACGATTTGGGAAATCCTGGTGGATGCGGGCGTGCAGATGACTGAAAATGCCGGTTGCGCGGCGTGCCTGGGCGGGCCGGTGGATACATTTGGCCGCATCAACAAGCCTGGCATCAAGTGCATCAGCGCGACGAACCGCAATTTTCCGGGCCGCATGGGCGACAAGGAATCGCAAGTTTTCCTGGCATCGCCGGCGACGGTTGCGGCGAGCGCGATTGCGGGGAAGATTGTGGATCCGAGGGAATACCTGGGGAATTAAAAAGGGAAAGGGCAAAAGGAAAAAGCGGCCGTCGGTATTGATTAAATAAGCAATGTTATGGCCGGCACAGTTACAGCGTACGCGCCTGTTTCGTGGCAGCGCATGAGCGATGCCATTGAAAAGGTTCGGCGGCGTTTGTTGCGGGCGGCTGCGGCTCTGGACGGGGCGAAGATTTCCTATGCTGTGGCCGGAGGCAATGCCGTGGCTGCCTGGGTATCGCGGGTGGATGAAGCGGCTGTGCGGAATACCCAGGACGTGGACATTGTTTTGCGGCGCGGGGATTTGCCGGCGGCGCGAAAAGCATTGGAAGGAGTTGGTTTTGTTTATCGCCACGCGGCGAGCATAGATATGTTTTTGGACGGCGAAAATGCAAAGGCCCGGGACGCCGTCCACATTGTGTTTGCGGGGGAAAAGGCCAGGGAAGATTACGTTGCGCCAACGCCTGACGTTTCGGAGTCTGAACCCGCCGAATTTTTTCGGCTACTTTCCCTGGAAGCGCTTGTGCGAATGAAGCTCACTTCTTTTCGAGACAAGGACCGCGTGCATCTGCGTGATCTGATGGAAGCTGGCCTGGTGGATGCGAGTTGGCTGGATAGGATTCCTGAGTCATTGCGTTCGCGCCTGCGTCAAATCATCGACAGTCCTGAGGGCTAATTATGGAAAATCCCCGGTCGGTGGCCAGGTTCATTCCGTTTATGCTGATTGCGATGTGCGATACGAATCAGCAATCGTTCGCGTTATTTTCCGATAATCGTGAGATTGGTTCCTACGATTTTCCGGTTTATCGTGACCATTGGGGTAACGTTGAAAAAGTCGCTTTGACTCCACTGGCTGTGACGGCAGACGCTACCGTTGCGGGCGGAATTGTTGCTGTTTTCCTGGCCTATTGCGGCTGGTTGCCAAATCCCTTCTTATTAACCCGCGAATTGCGCTGCTGCACGCGGCGCTACACGGCGCAGCGCGCCGTGTTCTACCACATCCGACGGTCACGGGAAAATTACCGCGTGGGTGCGGCCCCAGGCAGATAGATCGTGAATACGGTGCCGTCTCCGACTTGTGTATGGACGTGGAGGGCTCCGCTGGCTTCTTTGACGAGGCGTTGGACGATGTTGAGGCCCAGGCCGGTGCCTGAGCGGGGGCCTTTGGTGGTGAAGTAGGGATGGAAAATTTTCGGCAGCACTTCGGGCGGAATGCCCGGTCCGTTGTCGCGCACCCACAATTTTACGAGCGGGGCGGTGTTATCCATGTTTTCAACGTTCAGGAGCCGGTCGTTGAGGCCGTCCTTAAAGGCCGTCAAATCCAGGGGCTTGTGCAGGACTTCGCCGCCGACGTCGACGCGGTGCGGCTGGGGCGAGCATTGAAAGGCATTGACGGTGAGGTTCAGCAAAACCTGGATGAGATCGGTGCCGTTTATTTTGACGCCGATATCTTCGGACAGGGGCGTGGCGACAAATTCGTTTTCGTGGAAGGTGGGATGCACGCGAACGAGTTGTTCGAGGTCGCGGAACAACTGGTTGACGCTGATGCGCGGGGCGTGCTCATCGGCCTGGCGGCGCAAAAATCCGAGGTAACGGCGGGAAATTTCGACGCAATTGCCGGTTTGCCGCGCGATGATGCGGAGGCGGTCCTTGATAAATTCGAGGTCTTCGAGTTCCAGGCGCGTGGTGTGATTGACGCGCTGGTTGAGCACCTGGACGAAACCGGAAATGACGGTGAGCGGGCCGTTGATATCGTGAATGATGCTGGCGTAGATGTCGCCGCGGGTTTTGGCGATTTGTTCTTCGACTTTTTGTTCCTGCAATTCGACGAGCAGTTCACGGACTTTTTCGGCGCTGCTGTGGATTTCGCCTTCGAGGCGGCGGCGCTGCATGGCCTGGGCGACGGCGCCGCGCATGGTGGCGAGATCGAAGGGTTTATTGATGTAATCGCACGCGCGCAACCGGAGGGCCTGGCGGATGGTATCGGTCGTCTCAAACGCCGTCATCATGATCGCCTCGATATTGGGGCAGACGAACTTAAGGCGTTCGAGAACTTCGATGCCGGACATTCCGGCCATGCGAATGTCCAGGATGGCGACATCGATGTCGTTCTTTTTTGCCAGTTCAATCGCCGCCGGGCCGTCTTCTGCGATGAGGAGGTCGTAGTCGTCTTTGAAAATGACGCGCAAGGATTGGCGCGGGCCGTCTTCGTCGTCCACGATCAACAAAGTGCCGCGTCGTTTGGGTAAAACGACGGGTTCGACATCGTTATCCACTGGTTCTACGGTTAGTGCCATGCTGATGAACTTTTATTCGACTTGATGCAAAATGTATAGCGAATACGGTAATGCTCAAGCAAAAAGTGAGGGTTCCGGACGGCTAAATTTCAAGGGCTAATTGGCGGGAATAAGCCTGGCTGATTTCGTCGTGTTGCGCGTTGCGTCAAGTAATGGAGGGATGGTCCCTTTGGGGCGCGGCTCTTAAGTGGATTGGCCGAAGGCGGCGGTGGCAGCGCCACTGGCATGCAGCGCCGCCCTGCCGTCATCGTTATGCGAATGCTTCCGAAGGTGGGTGGGGTTGGTAGAGTTCTTCGAGGGAACGGATTTCCTCATCGGAAAGTTTGATGGAGAGGGCGGCGACGGCGTCGTCGAGGTGGTGCGGTTTGGTGGCGCCGATGATGGGTGAAGTGACGACGGGCTTGTGAAATTGCCACGCGAGCGCGATTTGCGAAGGCGGGATGCCGCGCTTTTTTGCCAGGTCGTTCACGCGGTCAATGATGGGTTTGTCTATGTCCACGGTTTTGGTGTAGAGACGCTGGGCGAATTGATCGCTTTTGGCGCGCTCGGTTTCGGGTTGTTCGGTCCATGGGCGGGCGAGGCGTCCGCGCGCGAGCGGTGACCAGGGAGTGACGCCGATGCCTTCGGAGGCGCAGAGGCGGAGCATTTCGCGTTCTTCCTCGCGGTAGAGGAGGTTGTAATAGTTTTGCATAGAGACGAACGGCGCCCATTGGTTGGAGCGTTGGACGCCGATGGCTTTCATGAATTGCCATGCGTACATCGAAGACGCGCCCAGGTACCGGACTTTTCCGGCGCGAACGACGTCGTTGAGAGTTTCCAATGTTTCTGCGAGCGGTGTCTCGTAGTCGAAGCGATGGATGATGTAGAGGTCAATGTAGTCGGCGCCGAGGCGTTGGAGGCTCTTGTCCACTTCGCAGAGGATGGCTTTGCGCGAGAGGCCGCGGCCATTGGGATCGGGCCGGACCTGGCCGTTGACCTTGGTGGCGATGACGAGTTCGTCGCGGCGGGCAAAGTCGCGGATGGCGCGGCCGAGCACGGCTTCGCTATCGCCGATGGAATAGACGTTTGCGGTGTCGAAGAAATTGATGCCGAGGTCGAGAGCGCGTTTGATAAATGGGCGGCTGTCTTCCTCGGTGAGGGTCCAGGACCAGCTAAGCATGCCGGGCCAGGGAGTGACTTTGGATTTGCCGTAGCTCATGCAGCCGAGGCAAATGCGGGAAACCTGCATGCCGGTGGTTCCTAATCTTGTGTAATTCATGTTGTTCTCTCTTTCCTTGTTATGCGTCGAAACTATGCAAAAAGAAAATGCGGGTTGCATGATGCAATTGCTTTTGGCCGGGCGAAAGTATTTTTGCGGGAAATTTTCAAATTTTCCGCGCGAATTTTGGCGTGGTTTCAGCTTTTGAAAAAAAACACCGTCGCATGGCAGGGCAGGAAGCATGAACGTTCTGGATTCAAAGATTCTAGAAGTCAGCGTGACGATACCGGCCGGGACGGTCCGCCTGCCGGCGGATTTGGTGATGCCGGCCGGAGCGACCGGGGTGGTGATATTCGCGCATGGCAGCGGCAGTGGCCGGCTGAGTCCGCGCAATCGGTCTGTCGCGTTCAGTTTACTGGAGCGAGGATTGGGGACATTGTTGTTTGATTTGCTTACTGAAGAGGAAGCGCGTGAGGAGTATTACACGGCGCGGTTGCGGTTTGATATATCATTTTTGGCCCGGCGGCTGATTGCGGCAATGGATTGGGTATCGCAACATGAAACGACCCGTGATTTGCCGCCGGGGTGTTTCGGGTCGAGCACGGGAGCGGCGGCGGCGCTTGTGGCGGCGGCGACAGACGACAGGGTGAGGGCGATAGTTTCGCGCGGCGGACGTCCGGACCTGGCGGCTGAACATCTTCGGCGTGTGCAGGCGCCGGTGCTTTTGATCGTGGGCGAAAACGACGGCGCCGTCATGGAATTGAACGAGCGGGCGCGGGAACAATTGCAGTGCGAGAATTCGCTAAGCATCGTGCCGCGGGCCGGCCATTTGTTTGAAGAACCGGGCGCGCTGGATGAAGTGTCGCGGCTGGCGTCGGAATTTTTTGTGAAGCATTTAAAATAGGAATATCGATGGAGAAACGGGCAAAAAACCGGGCAGTGGGCCGGAGATACCGCGGGGAGGCCGCGGAGGCCGGAGCAACGGGCGAGGCGGGCGAGCGGGCGTTTTCGTTCCTCGAAATGAACGAGCGGCAGGATAAGCCGCGTTCTTTTGGACTGACGGAAATTCGCGGTCCGTACTACACGCCCATGGGCAGGCGATACCTCGAAGATATCCTGGAGACAATGGGCGAATACGTGGACTCCATTAAATTTGCGGGAGGGTCGTTCAGTTTGATGCCGCGCAATGCTTTGGAAGACATCATTAATACGGCGCACCGTTATCAGGCGCAGGTTTCGACGGGCGGATTCATTGAGCGCATTTTGGCCCGGAGCGCAAAGCTAGTGGATCGTTATATCGGCGAGTGCGCGGAATTGGGTTTCGATATTATCGAAATTTCGGCGGGCTTTATTACGCTGCCGATTGAGGACTGGGTTGGGCTTGTGAAGCGTGTCCAAAAGGCGGGGCTGAAGGCGAAACCCGAAGTGGGAATACAATTTGGCGCGGGCGGGGCGAGCGAGGTGGAAATGCTGGAAGCGGCCGGCACGGCGTCGCCGCAAACGGCGATTGAACGCGCCAAGCGGTTTTTGGACGCAGGCGCGGAATTACTGATGATTGAGTCTGAAGGAATCACTGAAAGCGTGAAAACATGGCGGGCGGAGGTTCCGGCGAAATTTGCCAATGCGCTGGGGCTTGAGCATCTGATGTTTGAGGCCGCGGAGCCGAAGGTTTTTTCGTGGTATATCCAAAATTTCGGGCCCGAGGTAAATTTGTTTGTGGATCACAGCCAAATTGTGCAACTGGAGTGCCTGCGTCGCGGGATATGGGGCACATCGGATTTGTGGGGCAGAGTGGTGACGTATAAATTGCGTTAGTGAAGGGGTTGAAGCCGGCCGGTTGAAGTCTTCGACGTCGGGGTTATATTTCGCATTGTAGAAAGGAGAATGATTATGAAACTGGCGAAATATCCGGGAATCAAGAAAGATTCGCCGGTGGCTATTTCGGGGACGTCTGCGCCCTTCGGGCTGATGCAGCGGTGGCAACGCGAAATTAACAGGCTTTTTGGCGACCCTTTTGGGGGCTGGCTGATTCCTGATGAGAATCCATTTATGGAGGATTGGGTGCCCGCCGTTAACGTGTATGAGGAGAAGGACGAATTCGTGGTTGAAGCGGAGCTGCCGGGAATGAAGAAGGACGAGATACATATTTACATGAGCGGCGATGATTTGAATATCACCGGCCAGCGCAAAGAAGAACGCGAGGAGAAAGGGCGGGATGCATACCGGTCCGAGCGATATTTTGGACGTTTCCATCGGGTGATCTCTCTGCCTGTTGCGGTGAAGGCCGAGGCGATTGAGGCGCGCTATCGGGACGGCGTCCTGATCGTCACTTGCCCGAAGAGCGAGAAGGCCAGGGCGAGTCAGGTTGACGTAAAAGTGGATTGACGATTCAAAGCGCCACTAAGTGCTGAAGTTTAAAACTTTGGGCTGCACGAGCCGGTCGAAGTCGGCGTAGAACATTCTGATGACTTCTGTGTGGGAGCAGGCGTTGAAGGCGATTTCGTCGTTGCCCGTGAGTGACTCGGCCACGAAGACTTCCATTCCGTAAAGATTTCCGAAGGGAGGCATGGCGCCGATTTCGCAATCGGGAAAGCGTTTTTCGAATTCGGTTTCGGTGGCAAATTTCACGTTGTCGGAGCCGGTCATATCGCGGAGGTCCTGCATAATGACCTTCTGATTGGCGGGCAACACGGCCATGGCCATCTCGCCATCGAGCTTGACGATGACGGTCTTGGCCAATTGCTTGCCCGGGATATGGGCGGACGCGGCCACTTCCTGCATGGTGTACGCCGGGGAATGGGCGATGGCGATGTATTTGACTCCTTCGCGGTCCAGAAACTCTTTCAATTTGGCGACTGCCATAAAAATCCTTTCTCCTTTGGGAAACGATAATCTTGAAAATGCCGGAGTCAAATCGAGGACAACGGCGTTTGGGTTTTGGAGGCAAGGGAAAAAATAATGAGGAAATGGCCCATGAAGTCTGCGCTACCATCCACGCAAGTGAGAATGCATATGTGAGGTGAAGTTGGAAAACGTGTTACAGTGTTACATTGTTGAATGCCAATGATTTACAGTGTTACAGAGTTTGTTACACGGTGTTACAAGCCTGACAAAATTGAATAAACACCTGCCTATAAACGACTTGCGATGTTACATTAACGATAACCGCGCAGCGGGGTGCTTTCGTTCCATTAATGTCTTGAGTATTCTAATTTCTTGGTTGTGACGTTTAGGTCTAGGTATGGTTTGATCTGGTTCATTGGTGACATTCGCACTGAGCGGGTGTTTCTCAAACCGGAAGTGGAATGGAGCGGTTGGGTGAGAATCTTTCGCAACCCGCGCGCGGAGTGGAACGCGGTTTTAGAAATCCCGCTGAGTGCGTCGCCGTCCAGGTTCGGTTTTATGCGGCGATTTGTCTGGCCGGCGGCTGAATACCTGGAAGCCAGCCAGCCAGTCAAAGAGCCGGGGTTGCCAAATCAGCTACCGTTGCTGGAATGCGAGGTTTTATGTGGAGATTTTTGTGAAACGACGGTCTAAAAAAGTGCGGACACGGTATTTTTTCCTCCGCACTTGAATGGCCATCAATGTGCGTCCAAGTTTTTTGGCCAGGCGTTCGTCAGTCATCGTTCCCAATAGCCTGTGCTCCGCTTTGGTCCACGGCGGACTTTTGAAGAAAATTTTAAAAGCGCGGATACCAAGTTTATGTCGGCGGCGGGCGACAACGCGCCGGGGCCGTTTCAATTGCCGCGCCACTTCCGAATCATTGAATTTGCCAAGCAAGGCGTCTTCTTCTGCCGTCCAGGGGCCATAGCCGGGGCGGTTACGATTGCGGTAGATGCCCAGCTTCTGGCGCATAGTGGACACGCAGGCTTTCGTCCGGTTTAATCGTTTGGCCAACACCCGATCCGGCAACGTGCCCAGCAACGCCAGTTCCTTTTTCGTCCAATTGCGTCGAACAATGTGTTGGGCAATGCCCAAGGTTCGGCGGCGAACAAGAATCGCCTTGTACGAACGTTTGAGGCGACGGGTGGCTTCAGCGGGAGAATATTTGCGAACGACATCGTCCTCTGCCTCCGTGTAGAGCCGAAATGTTCGCGCGAAAACCGGAATCCCCAGGGTAATGCGTTTGACTTCCACCGCGCTTTTGGGACGTTTCAATCGCCGGGCCAGTTCTTCGTCTCTCATTGTGCCCAGCAACTTGATTTCAAAAGGCTTCCAGAGATTGGCTGGCTTGCGCCGGATGAACGGAGGAATTTTCAGAGACCGCCGCCGATTGGCCACATGATGTTTTGGGCGGCGAAGGCGGCGTCCCAATTCCGCGTCATTCATGGTTCCGAGCAATTTGATTTCACGCGCGGTCCAGCGGCGCGGGCCGGTGGGCAGGGCAATGCCGCGCGCTTCGCGCTGCTCGACGATTTCCCGGATGGTGCGTTTATACCGCCGGGCCAGAATCGAGTCCGGGGTTTTGCCCAATTGCCTGGCTTCGGCAATCGTCCAGGGCATTCCGCGACGGGTTCTAATTCTGCGTTCTCTGATGAGCCGAGGCATGGCCTGGTTTTTGTCGTTTTTGCGCTCTAACTTTTGATGCAACCATATTCTGCGCGATTGGGTCAGTTTTGGCCAGCCGTTCATGTGGGGTTGAGTATGGCAATTCCCAACGGTTTTTCCAACACTGCTCGTCTGGATTAAGGGAGATAAAAACGCATTGAATTGTCTTGGCCTCTGCTTTAAAAATTTATCGCGTGTGAATCGGAAAAAAAACATCGCAAACTAATTCCGGGTCAAGCCACGTTGACAAGAAATGAACACTAAATTTTATCGTCGGGATTCTCCTTGGACAATAGCGGAATTGAAGCAGCTTGGAAAAATACCGGATTCCGTTCTGGCCCTGCGCACTGGCCGCACGATCAAGCAAGTGGTGGCGATGCGTGAGAGCCGCCGCATTCGGCTGGCACTGCCGATGCGTCGCTGGACACCGCGCGAAATTCGGCTGCTTGGCACGATGACGGACGTGGAATTGGGCCGCCGATTGCGCCGCACGCCCGATCAAGTCCGAAATGAGAGAAACCGTTTAAAGATTCTTCCATCGAGGCCGCATAAACCTCACCGGTTAGCCCATATTTGGAAGGCCGGCGAAATAAAAATGCTGGGCCGCTACATGGATACGGAAGTGGCAAGGCGGCTCAACTGTCCGGTAACAGTCGTTGCCTGGCAGCGGAAGAGGTTAAAAATTCCCGCGTTTCGACGTATGCCGGAATGGAAATTGTGGCTTCCGGCGGAAGACAAATTGTTGGGCACGATGCCGGACCGGGAATTAGCCGTGAAACTCGGTCGCACGCTTAACGCGGTGTTTCTGCGGCGGGAAAAATTTGGGATTTCTCCTGTCAATCCTCGACGGCAGAATTGGACAAAAGAACAGATTGCCTTATTGGGCAGACTGCGAGACGAAGAAGTGGCCGCGCGGACGGGACACCCGGCTCACTCTGTCGCGCAAAAGCGCATTTCGTTGGACATACGGTTGCTGCGCCCAAGATGCCGCCCGTGGACGCCAGAAGAAGATGCTTTGTTAGGAACTGATACGGATGAAGTCATTGGACAGCGGCTTGGGAGACATGAGACCGTAGTGCATAGCCGCCGGAATAGGCTGGAGATTCCCAGTTTCCAAAAAACTTTGCGTTCCGAACATCGAATGGCTGCGAAATTGGAGAAGTCGTGTAATCGGACGGCAAAAAGGAGGGAGTAGGAATAACCACTCCCTCCTTGTATCTGTTATTTGCCTCCTGGCGGATTGTTTCCCCTGCCACCTCCTGATGAGTTGCCAGTCTGGCTTGGCCAATTGCTTGCCGGGGATATGGGCGGATGCGGCCACTTCCTGCATGGTGAACGCCAGGGAATGGGCGATGGCGGCGTATTTGACTCCTTCGCGGTCCAAAAAATCTTTCAATTTGGCAACTGCCATAAAAATCCTTTCTCCTTTGGGAAACGATAATCTTGAAAATGCCGGAGTCAAATCGAGGACAACGGCGTTTGGGTTTTGGAGGCAAGGGAAAAAATAATGAGGAACGCAGGAAAAAAAGAAGCTGACATCGATGCATGAAGTTTGTGCTGCCATCCATGCAAGTGGCAAGGCATATGAGATGTGACATGAAGTTGGAAATCGTGTTACATTGTTTCCGTTGCCGGAGCGTTGTTGTGTCGTTGCCATTGCGTTGTCACCGGCGTTGCCGCCAATGTTGCCAGCACGTTGTCATCTGCGTTGCCGTCTGCGGTGGAAAAATCCTTCAACCTCGTTAGGAGAAGGGCGTCCTGACGCTAAATGCCCTGATTCATCGCGAAAATTCGCGCAATAACACGCAACGCCATTGCACCTTTTTGCACTTTATTGCGCCATTCTGCGGCCCGGCTCAAGCACCGCTTAGGGGAGATGTCTGTAACGTTTTCAGCGAACGGCTGTGAGCCAAATCAGTGAGCGTTTGCATGAATGCCATCGCCCTGATTTGGAAAGCTCACGGTGCTTTTCACGATATTAAGGCACGTCTTTTCGATTTTTATCACTGGCACTATCAGGCAGACTTTTATTTTGATCAGGGCTTTGAGACTTATTTTCATCTTTCTTTATTGGCACAAAAACAGAGAGAATGACCCACCAAACAATAGCGATGACGAATGCGACTCCAACAGGATCCATCATTTTATTGGCATCAACGTCATTTCCTCCAGTCGCGGTTCCAATCCCGCCAAGCACCATATAACAACCGCCCTGGTAAGTGAGCGCCAGGAAAGCAAATATAAGCCACAGCCGCCTAAGCCGATTTAATCTGCGAACAAAGGTCGCAAATAAAAGGAAAATAAAGGCAGCCATAAAACCGCCGTAAAAAAAACAATCAATGAAAATGGTTTCATTCATACTGGCGTCAAAATGCGCCCTCTTAAGGCAATCGGACTTGTGCGTCGAATGGCAATCCACCTAGTAAATCCTGCTTCGGATCAAACTCGATATTTCGGTCGTTGGGCGTGGGATTGAGGTAATAGGTGAACTGCATGAAATCGCCATAGATTTTGCCGTAATGTGTGCTTAAAATGTTTCCCTGACTGTCCAAAACGGTTCGCACTCGAAAGTAATAATTGTGATTCGGGTTTCGATTGGTTTCAACAGGCTGGCCAGGTTTCCGATTGTCAGTTTGCACCCACTGCGATTGATAACCATCTATCGGGGCTTCGTTTGATGACCTTAAATCGCTTTGACCCATCTTGGCATCTTGAATCAATGCTGGCGCATCAAATTCCTGAATGCCATCACCGGGATTTGGAAAGCCTACCGCCAAAGTAAAATCCGATTCGCCATTTGCACCTTTGTTGAAGTGTCCAGTGAAAAGAATATCAGAGTTCACGCCTTTGCCGTAAGGAGCAACCCAATCCCCGGCCATTAAATCAAATCCGACGGGCTTGTCCAGAGCCGGTACGTGAGTATTAAGGCGCTTTGCATACATGGGAATTGGCCTGCCAATTTTTTTGAGTATCAAGGTGAAAGATGGGTGCCGTCTTTTATCATCAAAATAGAACTGGTAACCAATGTGCGTTCTATAATAGCCAGCCTTTTCGGCTATGATGCCCAAATTCCATGAACTATCCGTATGGGACGCAACGAAAATCCCATTGGAGTCCGTTAATCCTTTGACATCACCAAATGATGGCTGGTCTGACCCTGCCGGTCTTGCGACATCGTATTCAGCGGATACGTCCGCTCCGGCAACGGGATTGCCGTCCTCGCCAATAACCTTGACGGTTGCCGTCCATTGATGTGGGCCAAATTGAGCTGGCAAAACAGGAGCCTGCCCATAGGCGTGGCCGCTGGCTAAAGCAGTCACAGACAGGCACAGGAGGGTCAGCATGTTTTTCATAATCATTGGAGATTTCCTAACGTTACTATTTGGTTGAACAGCGGATAAGTGAAAGTGTAAGCCACCGCCCGAATGTCCGAGTGATGCCATTCTCCCGCTGCCGTAGCGCCGTATAGTGTTGCCGTATGACGGTCAGCCGGCCAGCCGTTTTCGAAGTCAGCTTGCTCATCATAATTTTCATCATTAGCGTTCTGAGGGGCTAATCTTGGCACCGGGTTTGCCCCCACTGGCAAAGTGAGGCAAGGAATCGCATCGGACAAGATGCGATTTCGATTGGCTTGGGCGTAGCTGCTGCCGCTGGACGTTTCCAGCGCCAAATCACTGTTGAACGGCGCTGTGGACCCGGGGATTGCGCTAAAGTAAAAAAAGGCATTGGTTTGCAGTTCGGAGTTCGGTAAGGCATTGGCCTCTGCCACAGTCAAAGAAGTATAATCGTGATTGAACAGCCAACCGCCATGATTGCTGCTCAAAATGTCGTTCGCCGCCATCAGGCCCTTGTTTTTCTCCTGCCACGCCCAAGCATATTCCCCCGTCTCGCCTTCTGCGGCATATACGCCTTCGAGGGCGGCAATGGAAGACAGGACGACAGGCGGGTCGCTTGGATAATCCCGCAACACCTCTTCGCCGCTCGAATAAAAATTGTACACGGCAGTATTTTGAAAATTGGTCAACCGTCCGCTCCATGTCAACGTGCTACGTGCATCATTGGCTGGCCATAGATTGAACCATTTGCTTGCCCACAAGTTGCTATTGTAATTTGTCCACGCAGAGGAATACATGTCGGGATTTGACGCCGCAGTGGTGTCAATCGCCTCGATTGCCACCGCCGCATCAATCATAAAATATGTGTTGATGCTTTGATTGGTGCAGTCATTGAGAGTGCTCAACACCAGCATATTACCCAAACTGTGAGCGGCTACAACGTTCGTGCCGCTCAAACTGTTGAGAAAGCTGTTCAGCAACGGAGCCGTGTTAAAGGCATTCACAATGTTGGTTTGCAGATTAATGGTCACCGCATCCGCAACTTGCGAATCGGCGGCTTCCCATGTCACACCGTAAAACTTGGCGTGGGAGCCCGACCAATATAGCCGCTTGAAAATGTCGGAGTCCCAGCCTCGTGCCTGGGTTGTGTTCACATTGTAGCCGTGTACAAAGATAAAATTTTTGTCGTTGGTGGGTGGTTCGTTCGTCACACTCGCCGCAGTCAGCCGGTCGGGTATCTCGTTCGGCTGAGGAGTCAATAAACAGTTTTTGTGCCGGAACATCTGCTCCACTTCGCTGATGCTCAAATAAAGCGACGTTTGGGCTATCTGGTTTGTGCCGTGATAAACGGTCAATACTATTGGCTGCGTCGTTGGTGCGGCTGCCTCCACTAAAATAATGTTTTGGTTGCTCGCAGCAATGCCAGCGATGAACGACCGTGACAATGGTGTACCCCCGCTGGCAAGATTTGTAATTGTGGTCAATGGTGCATAGGTCAGGTAGCCGGGTGTGTAGGCTAATTTGCCGGACTCGTTAGTATCCAGCAAAAAGTTCATGTAATTGGTCGGTGTCAAATCCGTATAGGCAAACCGCAGCACGCCATCATTCTGGCTTAAAACAAATTGCCAGTTTGTGTCCGTGGCACTGATGCCTGTACTTAACGAATTGCTTTGGAACAAGCTGCTGATATTGACACAGACCGGAAAGAAATCCACTAAATCCCGCCTGCCATGTATTGCCCACGTTGGATAATCAGATGAGTAGTATGGAGTAACCGTGGGAACTTCAATTTGCGTCATGCCGTCTCCATTGGTGCCTTGACCGGGGATTCCGTCCCCCGTCGTGTCTCCACAATCAATGTCGTCATTGACCCAAAAACGGTACGGATTATTCGGGCCGACAAAATCAGGGCCGGTGAAACTGAAATCCATCATTCCGTCGTGATTCGCATCCACGTTGAGCGAAATGACATCAACCACGCCTGTGCCTTGCAATCCGGTATCAGGGTCGGGCATCGTCTCTAACGCCGCTTGGCCGGGTTCGGTGGCGAAGAATTGTCCATACGGCGAGAGAACACCCGCAGAATTGGAGGTCACATTGCCGTTGCTGTCAATCTGATATGCGTTGGCGAAGTATTGGCCGAGGTATCCATAAACACCAACGCTTGAATAGATGCTATTCGTGACTGCCAATTTGGCATAACCGGCAATTTGAAATTCGGTGTCGCCAATGTGTGTGATAAGCAAATCGCTCGTGTTCGTTGGCGTAAAACTCGGGTTGCCCGGAACTGGACTTCCAATATATTCGCTTCCGTATTGAAAGTACAAATATCGGCTAACATTCCAGAAGTCATATCCAACTGTCTGAAATCGTGGCGCGGTAGTTTGGACGTAAGCGTATGGGTCAGAATAGGGATAAATTTCAGGGGTCGAGCTATTGGGCGTCAACAAGTTGGTTTCAAAATTACCGTCGTTATATGCTATGTTCACCGACTCAATCGGAAGGCCAAAAGAATTCACCGCGCCGCCGTTCATTATAAACGTGGTGCCACCGGTATTCAGGTCATACGTATAAGTAACACCGATATTGGTAAGGTCGTAAAAAACAGTGGTATCCCGTCCGGGGTAGAGGGCTTCAAACGGATACGATATAAGCCACTGAGCGACATTTGTCGCCAACAATGCGGGAACGTTTGTTTGTTCTGCCGGTGGCTGAAATTGATAGGTTGGCGAAGATGAAAATGCCAAAGTGCTGTTTTCAAATTCATTCGTGTTTATACCGGTCGTCAATGCACCGTCGTTTGGGTCAATATCATCTGAACCAAAAACAAAATTCCGGTAATAATAGTTGCCATCAAAAGGCAGGTAGTCATCGAAAGAATTCTCGTCTGGACTTAGCGTGTCGTAATAGCTGGCATACGCATAGCCATAAGGCTCAGTAAATCCACATGAAAATGGGCTGTCACCAACGGGTTCACGCAACAGAAAGGTCAGGTTTTGTTTGAGCTGCTCGCGTCCATCAAAATAAGGTGTGCTCCAATTCCACGATTGAAGCCAATAACCAGAACCGGCAGTATCACTGGAAAAATAATACGCAGGGCTGGCATTGCTGTTGGCGTCCAAAGTTTGCACATACGCAATATACTCATAAAAGGTGTTGCCGGGACCTTGGTCTGACGGCGGAGACCACGACATGGGCAATTGATAAATGCCATTGGTAATTGCGCTGACAGGAATATTGTAGGTCGTCGTTGGCCCATAACCCAAAAAATCAACAAACTGCAACTGAATCGCCACAGCGTTCGTAGGAATGCCACCTAAAGCCAAACAGGTGTTCCCGTCCGGTCCCGGCGCAAAATCTGCCGATGCTACATTTTGCAAGGATGATTCCCCAGATGACCCCGAACCTCCTTGGCTTGCAAAAGCTTCAACCGATACTGATGGACTCCACGCCGAAAGGCCACCGCCGTATATTGCTTGAATCGAATAGGTGGCCGAAGGCGATGAAGAATTATCCGTGTAATAATTCACCCCATTTCCCACGATGTTCGTTCCGTTCGGCGTCTGCACGATGTAACCCTGCACTGGCCCCGCTGAAAGCATCCAACTCAACGTTGCCGTGTTGTTCGTGCTGTTAAAACTGGTGACGGTCAGTCCCTGTGGCGCAGGCGGTTGCACCCAGTTGGTCGGCGAAATCCCGGCCTCATAACATTGCAAAAGCGTCCAGCCATCCCCCGAAGGAGCAAACATCTCACCGCTGACGTTTGTGTCTTGCCCCAGGTTGGCCAAAAACCACCACAGAGGGATTCCATCAATGCTTTGCCAGCTTCGGATGCGAAAGAATGTTTGGCCAGTACTTCCGATGGGTGCGCTCGCTGGCGTCCAGTTCGTCAATTCCGAGCCGTCAATGAAGGCGTAGGAACTCCAACCAGCCAACAGGTTTGTCGTCTCTTGAATCTCGTATAAAATATCGGGCTGCGTATTCGTCGCCAGAAGGGTCAGCATATCGTTGGTCATGCCTCCTAAAGCGAGCCAAAGGTTTGTTCCGTAATTCGGCAACGGTGAGCCGCCTCCATCGCCGCCGTCATCCCCGCTCCCGCCACCGCCACTACCTCCACCGGGAAGTGGCGGTTCCTCGCCGTCCATCGCATGAAACGTTCCCGGCAATTCGGGATAAACATCGGCGTAATCGTCGGCAATTTCGCCTGCATTCAACTGATAATCATACGTGTATAAATCATCAAATTGCCCGTGCGCTTGCTGGATTCCGGTGGCGAAATCGCTCCCGATGCTGAAACCATTCGTTAAAATATCCCCGCTCGGCACATACAGAACGCCATCGCCGGTCGCCGCCAGTCGACCGTTGATATAAATGGCCGTGTCTGTCGGAGAATAGGTCACATCAATCATTTCCCATGTGCTTCCGTCCCATGAAATCGGCGCACTTAAATAATTCGTTCTGACGCCATTTGTTCCGCTGGAGAAATAAATGCTGGTGCCAGAGGGGTTCAAATAAAGCGACCACCAGTCAGAATCTTCATTTGTGGCCCAGGTTCCGACCTCGATGAGCCGTCCAAAATTGCCGGGGCCAGAGCCATAATAGTTTGTGTCCTCACTTTCCCAGTTCGGAATGAACCAAAATTCGATCGAGCCGGTATCGAGCGTAAGGTTAGTGTATGCACCATAGCCGGGAGCGTTTTGCACGATATTGTAGGTCAGCCAGGCGGCATTCGTGGTGTCCACCTGTAAGGCGCTGCCATCCCAATCCGGCACTTGCACGATGTTGGCGTAGCTCAAAGGCACAAATCCAAAATCGGAATCCCAATTCGCGTTTTCAAAACTCCAGCCGTCCAGCCAGTACCCCGGCGGGAGGAGTCGAAGCCACGAAAAATTGTTGGTGTCGTCCTGCGCAAGACTGCGTGGCGGGTCAAAAACGGCCAGCGCCATTAACCATGTTACTAGCCATTGAATTTTGATTCGGCTTACAGTTTTCATAATTCACCTTCAAACGCATACGGAAACCGCTTTCCCAATTACTTCGCCTGTCTGTTATGATTGAACTTAACGTTCGTCAGGATTAGGGCAAGAATATATTCTAATTTCGAAAAATACGCCTTGCGGTCAGCTTCCACTCGCTGCTCCGCAGTTGGAGTTTTCAGCACTCGTTGAACGAGCCCAAAACATCGAACCCCCAAACATACCCAAAATCGAACAGGGGTATTTTCCGCCGCCGGCGTCCTGGCCAAATCAAAAATCAGAGGTCTCGCGCCAAGGTTGATGTCTCTGGTAAAGCTCGAGTCGTTTGTGCATTGCCCCGATCAGATCGTGGTTCATGCCGGCGGCCCTTGCGAGGCGGATGGCGTCGTTTGCCGCGTCTTGCGCGGCGTCGAATTGTCCGTTTTCGGCGCAGGCCATGCCTAAAACGTCTTTCACGAGGGGTTGTGAGCCGTCGGTCAGCGCATCAGCTTTCTTCGCAAGGTCGAGGGCTTCGGCGCCGTTGCGGATTTCCAAGCGTCTATCGCTTGCCAGGACCCGGGCGGCGAAGGTGAGCGTTTGGAAATCATCGGGATCCAATTGGATGGCTTCGTGAAGTTTGTCAAGCGCTTCGGTGGCATTGCCTTCCCGCAACAGCGCTTTAGTCCATTCCACGAGCGGCGACGGGTCCCCGGGAGCGAGGCGCATGGCTGTGACAAATTCATTGGTCGCCCCTTGTAAATCGTTTTGGCGGGCGAGAGCGGTTCCCAGGTGCAAATGCGGGGCGGGATCGGAGGCATCAAGGCTGATTGCGCGGGAAAATTCGTTGGTGGCTTCGATTAAATTGCCAGTGCCCGCGAGCACGCTGCCGAGTCGGTCATGGAGCGTGGATGAATCCGGCTTTAAGTTCACGGCTTGCCGGTACTGATCGAGAGCGGCGTTGGTTTGGCCGGTATAATACAAGAGATTTGCGAGGTCGGCGCAGGCGAGCCAGGAGGACGGCGCGAGCTTTTCGGCCTGTCGGTATTGGGATATTGCATCGAGGGGCTTGCCCTCGTTTTCGAGTGCGACGCCGTAGTTCAGGATTGCGTCCACGTTGTTGGTCGTGACGCGCACGGCGTGGCCGAAGAGAGCTTCGTCGTCGCGCCAGAACTGCAATTGCCTCTCTGTCACAATCGTGAGCGCGGCTAGAACGGCAATGGCCATGACCGGTAGGATGGATTTCGGCAAAGAAACTTGTTTCGAGAGTTCCTGGGCGCCGAAGGCCACGGCCATAAAAATGCCGATGGATGGAATGTACATGTAGCGGTCGGCCATGGCCGCGTCGCCGACCTTGACCAATCCGATGACAGGAACGAGCGTGCCCAGGAACCAGAACCATCCAACGAGCAGAAATGGATACTGCCGCCGCGCCATCCAGACGCTGATCGTAATGGCAATCAGCAGGAGAGAACAACCGATGAAGGCCGCAGGCGCGATGGCGTGTGGCATGGGATAAATCACCGCCAGCCTGGATGGCCAAATCATTTTGAATAGATAGGTGGCAATGGCGACCGGAACATTTTCGAGGCGGTAAGCCAGCGGCACGGCTGCGAGCGACCTGACTGCGCCGCGGTTTTGGGCGATGTATGTGATGATGCTGGAAGCGAGGGTGAGGGCGAAGAATGGCGCTTTTTCGATCGTAAGACGTTGAAGCGTTGAAGCGTTGAAGCGTCCGTCTTCGCTTCGCTTCGACGCGACACGTTGAAGCGGCCAGAAGTCCAGGAGGAGCATTACAAAGGGCAGCGTTACGAGCATCGGTTTGGACATGAGACCCAGGATGAAGAAGAGGAGGGCTAGCAGGTATTGGGGATTGGTTGAGGATGAGGATGATTCGTTTTTCGAGGACGAGGACGATTCCCTTTTTCCCTGGGCGTAATGGGTGTAGCACAACAGCGTAAGCAGGCCGAAGAAGGTGCTTAGGACGTCTTTTCGTTCGGCGATCCAGGCGACGGATTCCACGTGCAGGGGATGGACGGCAAATAGGGCGGCGATGAAGGCGGCGGGCCAAATCGTGCCATCGCCATCGTCGTCGTCTGAAGTGTTATTTTTTGTCCCGGATCGAACCAATTGGAGCCACAGGGCGAACAGCAGGACGGTATTAGCGGCGTGCAACAGGGCGTTGACGAAATGGGGGCCGGCTGGGTTGAGATCGAACAATTCACAATCGGCCATGTGCGAAAGCCAGGTGAGCGGATGCCAATTTGCCGAATGAAACGTGGTGAACGCCCATTTGATTCCCGCAAGCGTGAAACCGTTTCGGACCATTGGGTTGTCCGTCACGTAATCGCCGTCGTCGTAAAGAATAAAGCCGTGGCGCGCCACCGGCAGATAAATCGCCAGTGTGAGGAGCGCGAGCAACAGGGCAATGAAACGCGGACGAGACATGCTACAATGTTAGGCGTTTAACATGCCGGAACTGATAAGAATTTTAAAATCTAAAGTTTTCGCAGAAAACGCCGATATAATAATGGGACTCTTGTAATTATGGCGCAATCTCAGGTATCCGAAGGTGACAGCCGGGTCGATTTGAAGCAAATCCAGTCGCAGCTGGCTCGTTGTCCGTCCCTGCCTTCGCTGGGAAGCATCAACAAAGCGTTGCAGGGGCTGGTGTCGATGGAACAGAGTTATACGACGCAAATTGCCGAAATTATCCGGCGTGACCCCAGCCTCACGGCCCGGTTGCTGCGATTGGTCAATTCGGTCTATTACGGTCTGACCACGCCGGTGAACAGCATCGAGGAGGCGGTGTTTTATCTTGGAGTCCGGGAAATCCGCCAATTGGTTGTGGTGACGCCGGTCATAGAAGACTTTCAGCGACTCACACGGCAATGCGATTTTCCCTGGCGCGAATTTTGGCAGCATTGCATCGGCACGGCCCTGGTGACCCGCGAAATGACCACCGCGGTTCATTTACCCGGTGAGGATTCGGAATACGTGGCTGGACTGATTCACGACATCGGAAAGCTCGTGATGGCCTGGTCTTTTCCAGACCACTACGCCGCGATTCATTGGCAGGCGCTTGAAACCCGGCGCGACCTGATTGAACTGGAGAACGAGATTTTGGGAATTGACCATGCCGAACTCGGGGCGCTGTACCTCGAACGCCATCGCCTGCCGGAAGTGATGATCAAAACGGCGCGATTTCATCATCAGCCGGAGAAGGCAGAAGCTTCAATGCGCCTGGTTGCGTGCGTACACATTGCGGACCTGCTGATTCGGAGTGAAAAATTGGGTTGCAGCGGCAATTACGCCGAGGTGACGCGGGAACAATGCATGGCCGAGCCGGCCTGGAATATCCTCTTCGATGGAGGGCATGAGATGGAACGCACCATTCTACAGGCTTCACTGTCGCACAAGCTGCAGTCTATGCCTCGAATGCTTGAAGGGCTTGTCTGAACGGCTGACGGGTCATGGGATGTTTCAATGATCCGGGCGTTATGCATAGGGACCATGAGCCCGCTTGTTGCGCCGCTGCACGCGGCGCTACACGGCGCAGCGCACCGTGTTCTACCGTGCTGTCAGGACATGGCCATAAAACGGTTGACACGTTTAAAGGACTGGCGGGCGTCCGCAACCATTGCTTCCAGTTTTTTAGGGTTGATGTCCAGGTCTTTGCAAACGGCTACATCAATTTTCAAATCGTGGCTGCTTTGACCCGGGACCGCATCCGAATGGTGTGCCACCGCGTTCGCAATATGGACCAGGACAGACAGACGAGGCTCCGGTTTTAAAAAAGGGCGATGATGATTGGCGACGGCCTCGACGATACTTGCGGGCAGGCGCCAGCTTTGGAGCAGCGCTGCGCCGGTTTCGCCATGGTCAATTCCCAGGACTTCCCTTTCAGCATCCGTGCCGGAGATAAGTTTTCGTTCCGCGCGGTCCCGGATATCGGCGAGTTCTTCGGGGAGCAGGGTTTGCGCGAAGACAAGTTTGCCGATGTCGTGAAGCAAGGCAGCCGTAAAGGCGACAGTGGGCTGAGCGTTGAGGCCCGGCAGATGATTGAAGACTGTGTCAGCGGCAGCGGCGGCAATCAGCGAATGCTGCCAAAGTTCGTTTGCGCCCGCTGTGAAGGCCTGCGTCGGAGCGGCCATAACGCTGCTAAAGGCCAGTGTCAGGACCGTGTGAAGAATTTGCTCATGTCCGAGCATGAACACAGCGTGATCCACGGACGAAACAGTTTCGCCCAATCCAAAAGAAGGCGCATTACAAGCCTTGAGCAGTTTGGCGGTCAGAACCGTGTCGTGTTTCAATACCTGGACCACGTCGTTGTTATCTGTGGAAGACCGGTCGAGAAGACCAATGAGTTTAAGGGCCGCCTGCGATACAGGTGGAAGGTTTTTGACGTTTTGGACCAGGGCAATGGCGGTCATAGAAATACGCGCACTCTGATAGTGTACGCAAATCCTATCGGTGTTCTACCGGAAAAGTTAAACATCGAACACCCTCCTACGCCCGGACGCTACGGAGGGCAGGCAAACGAAATAATGGATACGCCGGCAAATGGAGCTGATGAGCCGTAGCTTCTGAGGGAAGGACGGGTCGAACGCCGAATGCCAACATCGAATGCCAGACGCAACGGGCCGCGCTTACCCGTTCCTGTAAGGAAAATTGCGACTAAAGGGGCGGTCTATTTTGGCCGATATAATACGCAATGTTGTCGCGTTAAAATGGAAGCAATTCAATCGCACCCCGGACCAGCCAAATCGCCTTTAGATCGGGAACAGGAATTGTTCAGGCAAAATAGAGAACTGGCGGCATTGCGCCGGGTTTCTGAAATCATGCTTTCGGGGCGGCCGGAAGGGGAGATATTTGATGCCATAGCGGGCGAAGTCGCCGGGGTAACGGATTTTCCGATGGTGTCCATCGAGCTATGCGATTTTGAGCGGGCGGTGATGATATTCCGGGGCACGCACGGGATTCCGCTGGAGGGCATGCCGACACCTTTCGAAGTGCCGATGGATGTGACCATTTCGGGCGAAGTGGCCCATAACGGGTCGCTATTGATTGAGACGGAAACCTTTGGCCGGCGTGACTATGCCGCGCCAATATTGCGTCGATTGGGGGTGCAAACATTTGTTTGCATTCCCATTAAAACCGCCAGCCGCGTGATTGGCACGTTAAGCCTGGCGCACGATAAGAAAATCGAGGTTGCGTCGCATCTCCTGGTGACGGCGACGGGCATGGCGAATTACATAGCCATGTTGCTGGACCGCCTGGAGACGCGCGACGCGCTACGGCGCAGCGAGGCTGAATTGGCGGCCGTCTATGACCGGGCACCCAGCGTCATGTGCCTTTTCGATGAGCGCCTGGATGTTGTCCGCGCGAACCGCGCGGCCGCCGAATTTGCCGGGTGCAGCCAGGCTGAACTCACCAGCGAACGGATTTTTCGCGCCCTGGAACATCAAAAAATCGGCAATGGGGATTCCAGCCAAAATTTGCGCGGCGTTTTGGCGGACACACTCGTTTCGGGAAAAAGCCGCCATCGCGCGCGATTGGAACAAAGCGTGGCGCCGGCGAACCATTTGGAAAACCCGCCCGTGCTCCTGTTATCCACCGGGCGCATTCAAACCGGCGGCGCCAATCGCGTATTGATGTGCCTGGAGGACATCACGTCCAGCGTTCGGGCCGACGAACAAATTCATTCGCAGGCGGCGCTGCTGGACATTTCGCGCGACGCCATTTTCGTGCGGAATTTTTCAAACCGGATTATTTATTGGAATGCGGGAGCGGCGCGATTGTACGGCTGGCAGTCGAAAGAGGCGCTTGGAAAAACCATTAACGAATTGGACCTGACGGTGGATCCCAAAGAGTCTGCCAGGGCGCTCAAAGCCGTTCAGGAGCAGGAGGATTGGACCGGTGAACTGCGTCAAAAATCGCGGGACGGCCGGGAATGGATCGTCCAGAGCCGCTGGACGATGATGCGGGAACGGGATGGAAAGCCCAAAGCCATCCTCGTGGTCAATACCGACATCACCGAAAAGAAAAAGCTCGAGACCCAGCTTTTGCGGAGCCAGCGAATGGAAAGCATCGGGACATTGGCGAGCGGGCTGGCGCATGACCTGAATAACGTCCTGGCGCCGATCATGATGGCCCTGGAATTTCTGCGGGACAGCGTTGAAGACAAAGGCCTGCAAACTTGCCTTCAAACGCTGGAAATGTGTTCGTTGCGCGGCGCCAGCATTATCCGGCAGGTGCTGATGTTTGCGCGCGGCGTCGAAGGCGAACGGTTGTTGCTCAACCCGAAGCATTTGATTGTGGAAATGGAGCGCATCGCGCGTGAAACGTTTTCACGCTCCATTTACATCCAAACCGTTTTGCCCGGTGAACCGTGCATACTCTTGGGCGACGCGACCCAAATCCAGCAAGTTCTGATGAATTTGTGCCTCAACGCCCGAGACGCCATGCCGCGCGGAGGAACACTGACTATTTCCCTCGAAAAACGGGTTTTGGACCAGGCCGGCGCGCGCATCCATCTCAAGGCCGAACCCGGGCCGTACGTCGTCATCTCCGTTTCCGACACGGGCACGGGAATTCCCCCGGAATTGATGGACAAAATTTTTGATCCGTTTTTTACAACCAAACCACTGGGACAAGGCACTGGACTGGGATTGGCAACGACTTTGGGCATTGCCGAAAAGCACGGGGGATTTATTTGTGTGGAATCGGTGCCTGAGAAAGGCACGAGGTTCGATGTTTACTTTCCCGCCGCCGTTTCAGATGAGGATGAGGCAAACAAAGAATGGGGCCGGGCTGTTTTGAGCCAGGGCAAGGGCGAACTGGTATTAGTCGTGGATGACGAGCCGGCGATACGGCGGCTGGCGGAAACGATCCTTTCACGAAACGGCTATCGGACGGTGCTCGCTGCCGACGGCCGCGAGGGATTGTCTCTTTATGATCAGCACCGAAGCGAGATTAAGCTTGTCGTGAGCGATTTGATGATGCCGGAAATTGACGGTCCTTCGTTTATTCGCGCGCTTCGAGAGCAGCAATCCAATGTCAAAGCGATTATCATTACCGGACTGGGCGAAGAAGGCAGGATTGGCGACGCCCGCGCCGCCGGCGTGGATGCGATCTTGAACAAGCCCTTCACCGCCGAACAGTTGCTTACCCAGATGAAACAATTGCTTTAACCAATATGTTCTCGGCAAAAGCAACCAACCGCATCCAATTGCGGTCTGTGGACAGTCATGATACGGGCAATTTGTTCGGCCTCATTGATTCCAATAGGGATCATTTGCGCGCATGGCATCCGTGGGTAGACGCGGTCCGCACGCGCGATGATGCCGGCCGCCTGATTTCGGCATGGGCCCAACAGAACGCAGATAACCGCGGGTTTTGCGCCGCCATTTTGTTCGACGGGCAATTATGCGGTGTCATCCACCATTTGAACGTAGACTGGCAAAACCGTTCGACGGCTTTGAGCTATTGGCTGGATGCAGCGCACCAGGGCAGGGGCATTATGACCATTTGTTGCCGGGCGTTGATCGTTCATGCTTTCGTGGCATGGAAGCTCAATCGCGTTGCCATCGAATGCGCGGTCGAAAATGTCCGCAGCCGGGCCATTCCTGAACGGCTGGGTTTCAAGCTGGAAGGGACGATCCGCGCCGGTGAACGCCTGCAGGACCGCTATGTGGACCACGTCGTCTACGGCTTATTACGTTCGGAATGCCGATTCATCCCCGATAACCATGCCGGGGAGAAGCGAAATCATTCTCATCCTCATCGTCAAGTAATCCACGATGGCCGCGGCGCAAACCGCCCGCAATCGACTGCATTTGAATCATCGCTCAAATTGGCCTTTGAGCTGCACAACTCCGGCCGTAGTGAAGATGCCGAGGCGTTGTGCCGCGTCCTGGAGAAAATCCATCCGGCCGACAGCCAATTGCTGTTCCTGCTGGGAATGATTCTGCACAAAAAAAATCAGGATTCGGAAGCTGTCCAATATTTGTCCCTGGCCGCGCAAAATCGTCCGGATTCAGCGCGGATTTTGAAAGGGCTCGGCTGCGCTTTTCAGGGCTTAAAGGACCATGCGCGCGCCGCGGGAGCTTTTGAGCGCGCGATTGAACTGCAGCCGCAATCGGCGGACAATTATTATAATCTGGGCAAGTCCTGTTACCGATTAGAGCAAATCGAACGGGCCCATGCGCTGTTTCAACGCGCCGTCGAAATCAATCCGCGTGATTTCAATAGTTGGAATAATCTCGGAAAATGCCTCAAAGAACTGAACCGCCTGGACGAATCCGTCGAAGCGTATGATCGGGCGGCGGAAATCGCGCCCGACTACGCCCTGGCGCGATATGGCCGGGCGATGTCGTTATTGGCCGCGGGCCGTTTCACTGAGGGCTTTGAGGAGTATGAATGGCGCTGGCGTTCGATGACGCCCCGCAAGTTGCCGCAGCCCGCGTGGCAGGGTGAAAATGCCCCCGGCAAAACGCTGTTCATCCACGCCGAACAGGGATTCGGCGACGCGATTCAAATGGCCCGTTTCGTTCGCCTTGCCCGTGAACGGGCCGGGCATGTGATTCTGGAATGCCGCCCGGAATTGACCCGGCTGTTTCAATATTCTGAATGCGCTGACACGGTTATTTCTTACGGCCCGCCGGTTCCTTCATTTGATTTCTTTATCCCCATGTTGAGCCTGCCCCGCGTCCTGGGTATCACGCGAGAAAACATTCCGGCAGATACTCCTTATCTGCGAGCGCCTGCGCGCGCAATGTTGCCAGCCGCTCCGCCCCCAGGTCATTTGAAAGTGGGAATCGCATGGGCCGGAAATCCAAATCATCACCAGGATGCGGCCCGTTCAGTTCCTCTTCAGTCGCTGATGCCTGTCCTGCAAATTCCTGGCGTCACGTTTTATAATCTCCAACAGACTGTGCCGCCGCCTGACCGCGTATTTCTGGAAACATTGCCAAATGTTTTCAGTTTCACGTTTCAGGATTTCCTGGGAACGGCATCAGTCATCGCCGAATTGGACCTGGTGATTTCCGTGGATACCGCGGTGGCGCATTTGGCGGGAGCCCTGGGCAAGCCAGCCTGGATGCTTCTCCAACATTCCCCTGACTGGCGCTGGTTTCTCGACCGCGACGATACGCCCTGGTATGCACAGATGCAGTTGTTTCGACAGGTGGAGAGGAATGACTGGACAGGTCCAATAGAGCGCGTGGCTGGAGCGTTGCGGCGATTGGCAGACTTACGAAATTCGAAACATGGAAATTGAGAAGGGTGGGTGGAGGTGTACAAAAGGGAGTCCCAACGATCCGGGGATGTCTTAACTTGGTTTGGTGTACACGCTTTAGCGTGCTCCGGAGCAGCCTGGAGGTGTACGGCGAACCCTGAACACCCTAAAGGGTGGACACCAAACCAGACAAACGACGTTGACTTTTGTAATCAAAGATGTTACTTAAAATGAGTGCGCACCAGTTGCCGATTTGCCATGGCGGTTCATGTGCTCGCCCTGCTGGCTTATAAAGAGGGCGATCGGGTGACGTCCGCCTTTTTGGCGGGGAGCATCAATACCAATCCGGTCATCGTCCGGCGGCTTTTACTGGCTTTGCAGCGGGCGAAACTGGTGGATACCTGCAAAGGGGCGGGGGCCGGATCGCGGCTCAATTGCGCGCCGCGGCGCATCAATTTGGCCCAGGTTTTTCGCGCCGTTGAAGCGGCGGAAACGTTTGGAACCCCATCACGCAAGCCCAATCCGGACTGTCCGGTGGGCCAGTGCATGCGTGAAATGCTCGAGGAAATCTTCACCTCGGCGGAACGGGCGATGGAACGGGACCTCGAAAAGACGACGTTGGAGGACGTAATCGAGTCCGTGAAAGCGCATTGCGGCTGCCCCGAAAAGAGCATTTGACACAGAAATTTTTTATGCGAGTATGTAATCATAGATGTTACATTTAAGAACGGGGAGAAAGGGATAGGGCAGTATGAAAACGAATGAGCGGAGCGAAAATTTGAACGGATTGGGCGCCGGGAAAGCCTTCAGCAAGGCGTGCCGGGAATGCTACGATGCAATTATGACGGAGATTAAAAATGCGCGGGAGGGCATCCTCATCGAGGCTCGGAAGACCCAGCGCATCCAGGAGCGTTTTCTCCGGCTGGCTGTGAACGAAGCCGAAGGCCTTGCGTGGCAGACGATGTATCCGCAGCTGGTCTTCCCGGACCTGGCCATGGAAAAGATACAAGCGATCGTACAATGGATTCGAAGCCGGCAGCGGACCGATTAACGGCCGGCTTTTGACTTCAGAGGACAAAAGATAAACCATCGAACTATGAAACAAACAATTGAAATTAATGCGGCAAACTTTGAGCGGGACGTCCTGCAATCGCGTGAACCAGTCCTGGTGGATTTCTGGGCCGACTGGTGCGGGCCGTGCAAAATGCTTGGGCCGGTGCTCGATGAAATTGCCGTCGAGCAGGCCGGGCGCGTGAAAGTGGCCAAAGTCAACGTGGATGAAAATCCGGGGTTGGCCGAGCGTTTTGGCATTCAGTCGATTCCGACTTTGCTCTATTTTTCCGGCGGGCAGGTGAAAGACCAGACGGTCGGAGCTGTCAGCAAACATGTGATTGTTTCCAAACTGGAGAAATTGACCGTGCCGGTGGTGAACTGACCGATCTTTAACCAAAATAGCCATAAAATATGAAACCAATCGGCCGCGATCAACTCATTGGACAACTCAAGTGGCGCTATGCCACCAAGCAGTTTGATCCACAGGGCAAAATCAGCGCTGACGACTGGGCCACGCTTGAAGATGCCCTCGTGCTGACGCCATCGTCCTATGGGTTGCAGCCGTGGAAGTTTGTCGTGGTCACGGACCCGGTTGTACGAGAGCGGCTCGTTTCGGCGTCCCACGGACAACGCCAGGTGGCCGATGCGTCGCACCTGGTGGTGTTTGCGATTAAGAAAGACCTTTGTGAAAGGGACATTGACAGCCATTTAGACCGGATTTCGGAGGTCCGCGGCGTGCCGCGTGAAGCGCTGGGCCAATTTCGCGAGATGATGGTTGGCAACCTCGTTAAACGCCTCGGTGAAACGGAGCGAAACGCCTGGGCGTCGAAGCAGGTCTATATCGCGCTTGGCAATTTTCTCACAAGCGCGGCGCTCCTTGGAATTGATGCCTGTCCGATGGAGGGCGTTGATCCGGCGATGTACGACGAAATTCTGGACTTGAAGAAACATCGACTGAGTACTGTGGTTGCCGCTCCGGCCGGTTATCGGGCCGCGACGGACAAATATTCCCAGGCAAAAAAAGTGCGTTTCGCCAGAGACCATGTCCTGGTGAGAGTTTGAGGTCATTATGAAAATTCCAACTAAATATCAGGGACGGAGGACAGCGGAGATCATCCCGGCGTTTAGTCCGGACACTTCGGCTGTCGAGGCGCCAGTTCGGCCTCCGCTTATAGATGACAGTGAATTGCTCGACAGTTATTCGCGTACGGTCACCCGTGTGGTTGACAAGGTCGGACCGACGGTGGTGAATATTCGGGCGCATAAAAATGCGGGGCGCGATGGCCGTCCGGGCCAGGAATCGGGCGGGTCAGGCTCCGGCTTTATTATTGCGCCGGACGGTTTCATTCTGACCAACAGCCACGTGGTCCACGGCGCGGACAAGCTCGAAGTAACGCTGGCTGACGGGCAGATTTTTGCGGCCGCTTTGATTGGTGAAGACCCGGAGGCGGACCTGGCGGTGATTCGTATCAACACGGCGCAGCAATTGCCTCACGTGCACCTTGCGGATTCGAAGGCCATTCGTGTTGGGCAGATTGCCGTGGCCGTCGGCAGCCCGTTTGGATTTCAGCAAACGGTGACAGCCGGTGTGGTGAGCGCCCTGGGCCGTTCGATGCGGTCGCAGTCCGGCCGGTTGATTGACAACGTTATTCAGACTGACGCGGCGCTGAATCCCGGCAATTCCGGCGGTCCATTGGTGAATTCAAATGGAGATGTCATCGGCGTGAACACCGCCATCATATTGCCGGCGCAAGGGATCTGTTTTGCCATCGCCAGCAACACGGCTGAATTCGTGGCAGCGTGGCTGATCAAAGAAGGGCGCATCCGGCGCAGTTGGATTGGCGTCATGGGGCAGAACGTCCCGATTCACCGGCGGGTAGTGCGGTTTCATCATCTTGCCGCTGAATACGGCGTGTTGGTTGCAGGCATTGAGCCGGGGAGTCCCGCCGCTCGCGCGGGATTGCGCGAGGGAGATGTGATTGTCGCGTTCGCGGGAGAATCGGTTTCGAGCATAGACGAATTACATCGTCATTTGGTTGCCAGGGTCATCGGCATTCCAACGATGTTGACGATCATTCGGCATACGGAGAAAGTGGAAGTTGTTTTGACGCCGGAGGAATTGCGGCGTTCGTAAAGGCTCGTTGGATTAGTGGATTAATGGATTTGTTGGACGCACTCACCCATTCATCCGGCAGTCCACTAATCCATCGATTGGAACTTGTTGCGCTGCATTGACTGTGGCGATGGCCAGCATTACCATCGCCGCAGCTTTGACGCCAAACCGTTCCAAAATTTATGGAGGACAAATCTGACAAACCTGAGGGTCCTTCCCCACAGGGACCGGTAGCGCCGCCACCGCCCCGAAAGCGAAAATATCACAAGCAGATTTATGGAGGTGTGGTGGCGCTGGCAGTCCTTGTGCTCTTAACTTTTTATTATTTCCGTTACATCGCTCCATTCGTGGACACCGACGACGCGTTTATTGACGGCTACACTTCCTTAATCGCCCCGCGCGTATCCGGGCCGGTCATCCATCTGTTGATCAGGGACAACCAGGAAGTGAAAAAGGGCGACTTGCTGGTGGAGATTGATCCCAGCGATTACGAGACCGCTGTGGCGCAGGCCCGGGCCGATTTGGCTGCGGCGCAAAGCCAATTGGATTCCGCGAAGGCGCAAGTGGATGTCAGCGAAACAAAAGTGATACAGGCCCAGGCTGCGGTGGTTTCGGCGGAAGCGATAAACGAGCGCGCGGAGGCGGACCTTAAGCGGTATCAAACGGTCGAGAGCCGGGCCATCTCGAAGACATCATTTGACCAGACGCAGGCGGAAGCCCGGTCGGCGGCGGCGGATCTACAATCTGCGCAAAGCCAGGTCGAGTCCGCGGTGGCCCAAGTGACTTTGAGCAAGGCAAACGTCGAAACGGCGAATGCGTCCGTGCAACAGGCCGAGGCGCGGCTCAAACAGGCTGAACTGAACCTTTCCTACACAAAGATCGTCGCGCCGTTTGACGGCCGCATTACCGCCCGCTCGGTCCAGACCGGAAACTTCCTGCAGCCGGGGCAGGCGATGTTTGCCCTGGTGCCGCGATACGTTTGGGTCACCGCGAACTTCAAAGAAACGCAGTTGACCTTTATGCGCGCGGGCCAGCCGGTCACGGTGCGCGTGGACGCGTATCCGCAGCAACGATTCAGAGCTCACGTTGACAGCCTCCAGGCGGGCACCGGCGCAAGATTTAGCCTGTTGCCGCCGGAAAATGCGGTTGGCAATTACGTCAAGATCGTCCAGCGCGTGCCGGTCAAAATTGTGTTTGATGAAGAGTTGCCAACCAATCTGGACATTTCGCCGGGATTCTCCGTCGAACCTACGGTAAGAATCAAATGAGTAACGGCGCGTCCATGACGGCGGGCCACTGGCATCCGCGGGCCAATCCCTGGCTGATTACGCTGGCCGTGATGCTGGCCACGTTCATGGTGGTGCTGGACACGTCCATCGCCGTTGTGGCGCTGCCCTACATCGCGGGAAACCTCGGCGCGACCCAGGACGAATCCACGTGGGTGCTTACGAGTTATCTCGTGGCGAACGCCATCATCCTGCCGGCCAGCCAGTGGTTCTCCGGTTATTTTGGACGCAAAACATTTCTCATCGCCTGCACCGTGATTTTCACCGTGGCTTCGGTGCTGTGCGGCATTGCCACGAGCATGACGATGTTGGTTGCGTCCCGCGTTTTACAAGGCATGGGAGGCGGCGCAATGCAGCCGTTGTCGCAAGCAATTTTGCTGGAAAGTTTTCCGCCGGCCAAACGCGGCGCGGCCACGGCGGTTTTCGGCATGGCCATTGTCGTGGCGCCCATCATCGGTCCCACGCTGGGCGGTTGGCTGACGGACAGTTGGTCCTGGCGCTGGACGTTTTACATCAATCTTCCGGTCGGCATCGTGGCCGTCTTTTTGATGTCGCTGGTGCTGGAAGACCCGCCCTATATTCGCAAAGGACAGGCGGGCAAGTTTGACGGCCCCGGATTTGTCCTAATCGCGCTGGCGCTTGGCACATTGCAAATCATTTTGGACAAGGGCCAGGATGAGGACTGGTTTGGCGCCATCTGGTTGAGGTGGTTTGCTGTGGTGTGCCTCGTGTGTTTTGTCGGATTTGTCATTCGCGAACTCACTGCGAGCCGGCCGCTGGTGGACTTGCGCGTTTTGGAGAACCGGAACTTTGCGGTGAGCGCCGTTATGCTTGCGCTGTTTGGCATGGTAGTCTATGCGCTGATCACGTTGCAGCCGTTGTTCCTGCAGTCGCTCCTGGGTTACGACGCGTTCACGTCCGGATTGAGCGTCGCTCCGCGCGGGGTTGGCGCGTTTTGCGCGTTGTTTTTTGTGGGCGTTATGGTGAGCCGGATTGATGCTCGCATCATTGCTGCGATGGGATTCGCGTTCAGCGCCCTTGCCAGCTATATGTTGTGCCGTTTGACGCTGCAAATTTCCATGGGCAGCGTTTTGATCCCGAACATTCTGGCCGGTTTCGGTTCGGGTCTTCTTTTCGTCCCACTGACAACGTTATCGGTGGGGACGCTGCGACAGGAGCAGATCGGCAACGCCACGGGACTTCAGAACCTGATTCGCAACACCGGCGGCAGCATTGGCCTTTCACTGGTATCCACGTTTCAACAGCGCCTGGCCCAGGTCCACCAGTTTCATCTGGTCAGCAATTTGTCTCCGCTGAACCAGGTGTACCTGCAAAAAACCGCCGTGGCGCAAAGCATATTTGAGCAACGCTTTAGTCCCGTGGACGCCATGGACCGCGCCCGCGCCCTCATCTATAACACATTGATCCAGCAGTCGAATTACTGGTCGTTTATGAACGTGTTTTTCTTCGTGGCATGTCTCTGCGTATTTTCGCTCTTTGTCATCCTCCTTTACGAAAAACCGAAAACGGCGCACCAAGTGACGGTGTCGGATTAGTATGAAACAAATCCTTCTCATAGACCGGGAATTTGGCGCGGGCGGCATGACCATCGCCGGCATGCTGTCCCAGCGACTCGGCTGGAAGCTGTTTGACGACGAATTGAGCCACGAAATCGCCCGTCTGGCCAGGTTGCCCGTTGAAATTTGCCGCAAACGGGAGTTGCGTAAAGACCCATTTCTGCAGCGTTTGATCAATCTCATTTGGCGGGGCACTTTCGACCGCAACCTGCCATCGCCCGACCTGGCCATTTTGGACACGGACCGGCTTGTGTGCCTTATCGAACACGTCGTCAAGAAAGCGGCGGAAACCCGTCCCTGCATTATGGTTGGCCGCGGCGCACCGTGGTTCCTGCGTGAGCGCACGGACATTCTCTCCGTTTTTCTTTACGCCTCACGCGACCTTAAGTATCACCGCATTCTCAAACGGGTCGGCGGCAACGAAAAAGAGGCCCTTGAACTGGTGGATACCCAGGACGAAGATCGCCGCAAGTTTGTGAAGCATTATTTTGGGCACGACTGGCCCAACCGCGAGCTCTATCATGCCATGATCAACACGGCCATTGGCGACGAAAACACGGTGGAATCCATTCTTAATTTGCTCAACGTCGTGAACCGGAGCGAGGAGGCGAAAAGATGATTGGAAACATCGAACATCGAACGCCCAACATCGAACGCCGAAGGCAAGGCCGCGAGCCATCCATTCGATGTTGGGCGTTCGATGTTCGATGTTCGATGTTTCCGCGGTTCATAGTTTGCCTGCTCCTTTTCGCAGGCTGCGCTGTTGGCCCAAACTATCAGCCACCCAAAACCAACACACCCGCGCAATGGACCTCGAGCCTTGCGGGCGGCGAGACCAACTCCCCTGTTGACCTCGCGGGATGGTGGAAGGGTTTCGGCGACACCAACCTGGATTCATTCATGGTGACGGCTGTGCAATCCAACCTGACCCTTCGAGTTGCCGAGGCCCGCGTGCGCGAGGCCCGTTACGAGAAAGCCGTTGTTTCCGGCGCCCTTTGGCCGTCCCTCGGAGCGTCGGGGAGCTATACGCGCAACCGGTATGGAGAAAACGAGTATCCTCCGTTAGCCGCCTTCGGCATTGATCCGAATTACCATCTTTACGACGCCAGTTTCGATGCGGCGTGGGAACTGGACGTCTTCGGCGGCACGCGGCGCGCCGTCGAAGCGGCCAATGCTCAAATTGGGGCGGCCGAGTTTGGCCAGCGTGATGTCCTGGTTTCACTGCTGGCCGAGGTCGCTCGCAATTACATCAGCGCGCGCGCTTATCAGCAGCGCCTGAGGATTACGCGGGACAATATTTCGGTGGAACGGGACCTCCTGGACCTGACGACCAATCGATACGAGAGCGGCCTGAGCAGCGACCTGGACGTGCAACAGGCGCGCGCGTTGCTCAACACCACGGAGGCCCAGGTGCCGTCGTTGCAAACTGGATATGACGAATCCGTTTATCATTTGGCCGTGTTGTTGGGCCAGACGCCCGGGACGCTGACGGACCAGATGGCCACCAGGGCGCCGATTCCGTTGACGCCGCCGCTCGTGCCGGTGGGTTTGCCGTCGGATTTGCTCCAACGGCGGCCCGATGTGCAGCAGGCGGAACGGCAGTTGGCCGCCGCGACGGCGCAAATTGGCGTGGCAAAAGCCGACTTGTTTCCGAAATTCTCGCTGACAGGCCTGGCGGGCGTGCAAAGCGTCTCGGCGGGCACCTGGTTTAATTATGCCAGCCGTTATTGGGACGCCGGTCCGACCGTGCAATGGGAACTATTTGAGGCGGGAAGCATCGTGGCCAATGTCCACGTCCAAAACGCGCGCCAGGAACAGGCGCTGAATAATTACGAACAAACAGTGCTGACCGCGCTGGAAGACTCGGAAACTGCGCTGACGGCGTATGCGCGCGAACAAGTGAGGCGCGAATCTCTCGCCCGATCCGTGGATGCAGACCAGCAGGCGCTGAGCTTGTCTACGCAACTCTATAAAAACGGCCTGGTGGATTTCCTGAACGTGTTGAATTCCGAAACCGCCCTCTATACGGCGCAGGACACGCTGGTGCAAAGCGACCAGGCGGTTTCGCTGGATCTGGTGCAGTTATACAAGGCCCTCGGCGGCGGATGGGAAGGGGAGACAAATACGACTCCGGGAATGGCGAAGGGGAATTAAAAAGGATAAGGTCACTGCTTCGTTTGCGGCTCCGTTTGAATGACTTTTTTGTCCTCGAGTTTATCGAGCTTGGGCGTGATGACGACCTGACAGTACGGATTGACGTCGCGATTGTTGTCGTAGTACTTCTGGTGCAAATCTTCTGCGGGATAAAATTTCTTGAGCGGCACAATTTCGGTCACGATGGGGTTCCTGAAATTCTGTTGCGCGGCCAGCTTTGATTTTTCCGCTTCCAGTTGCTGTTTTTTGTCGCGATACAAAATGATGGAGCGATACGAAGTGCCCACATCCGCGCCCTGGCGGTTCAAGGTGGTGGGATCGTGAGCCTGCCAGAAAATATCGAGCAACTTGTTGTAGGAAACTTTCGACGGATCAAAAACGATTTCCGTGACCTCGGCGTGACCGGTGGTCTCGGTACAAACCTGTTCGTAGGTGGGATTGGGCGTGGTGCCGCCGGCGAAGCCGCTGGTGACAGAAATGACGCCGGGCACTCGTTCAAAAACGGCTTCCATGCACCAAAAACAGCCGCCGCCAAAATCCGCGATTTCAGTTGTGTTGGTATCCATAGCGTTCGTGCGTTGCGCAAAGACGGACACATTGAACATGCCCGTTACGAACAACAAGTAAAGGCCGTGTTTCATAAGAATTAGCGTTTTGACAATGCAACCGGCTAATTCATTCAACAAAAACGGCGGGGCGGGCGGCTGGATGAGTGGATTTGTGGATTATTGGATTGTTGGGGATTGCGACTGCCGACAATCCATTAATCCACTAATCCAACAATCCAATGCCGGTCTTACCAGCGGAAATGCGCGAAGGCCTTATTGGCCTGGGCCATCTTATGCACTTCGTCGCGCTTGCGGATGGCGTTGCCCTGGCCCTGGTAGGCTTCCATGATTTCAGAGGCCAATGCATCGCGCATGGAAATGCCTTTGCGGGAATCTGCGAAATCCACAATCCAGCGCAAGGCCAGCGCATTCTGGCGGTCGGCCGGAATTTCCATGGGCACCTGGTAGGTCGCGCCACCGACGCGGCGGGCCTTGGTTTCGATGCGGGGTTTGGCATTGTCCACCGCCCGTTGCAGTATCTCGATAGGATTGCTGGCGGGATTTTTCTCAGAAATCGTATCAAAAGCGCCGTACACGATGCGTTGCGCGGTGCTCTTTTTGCCGGAGATCATCACCGTGTTGACCAGCCGGGTGACCAGAGTGCTGTGAAATTTTCCATCTTTGGCGATGGTCCGCTTTGTTGCTTGACGTCGTCGGGACATGAGTTCGTTAAGGCGTTAAAGTGTTAAAACGATTAGGCCGGTTTGGCAGCCGCCTTTTCTTTAGGCCGTTTGACGCCGTATTTGGAGCGGCTGACCCTGCGTTTTTCGACGCCGGCTGCATCCAATGTGCCGCGGACGATATGATAGCGGACGCCGGGCAGGTCTTTGACGCGGCCTCCCCGAACAAGAACGATGGAGTGTTCCTGCAAATTGTGGCCTTCGTCCGGGATATAAGCGATGACTTCGTAGCCGTTGGTGAGACGCACTTTGGCGACTTTGCGCATGGCTGAGTTCGGCTTTTTGGGCGTGCGGGTCATGACCTGAATGCACACGCCGCGACGGAATGGCGAATTTTCCAGGGCCGGCGACTTCGACTTATACTTCACTTTGCGCCGGCCTTTGCGAACGAGTTGATTGATTGTCGGCATTTTTCTTAAAATGGAACGCAAACTATATCAAATGGGAGATGCATTGCAACGGTTTTTTGAAGATTTTTTGGAGGGCTCACGCAACGGTCGCCAAGGACGCAAAGGACTAAAAATGCGAAAGAACCTTTGCGGACTTTGCGCCCTTTGCGTGAGGCAATTGTCGGTTCAAGGAGCCTTGGTCCGCCCAATCATCAAATCATCCACCTTTACGGCCAAATCCGTCAAATAATCGTCCCCCTTCGGATGGTTTGTCAGGGCCACCAGGATATAGCACCGGTCCGGTCCTGTAATGATCGCGCTGTCGTGCAGCCAGTTTTCCCATGTGCCGGATTTGCGAAGGATCTCCAAATTCCGCCCTTCGAGCCCTTTAACGAATTTGATGTTCTCAGCCGGGATGTCCGGCGATGCAAAGATTTCGCGCATGGTGCGTGATGCGGCGGGTGAAATCAGTTTGCCCTGTTCCATTAAGAGATAAAACCGCAGCACCTGCCGCACGGTCACGGCGTGGGAATTATCGCCGACGGGGTCGCCGATGCGTTCGCCGGTGATGCCGTAGTGTTTGCCCACCCAAATGCCGCCGCCGTGGCGTGCGTCGTAAAAGCCGTAGGATTCGAGGGCGGTCTCAATGGGTTTCAGTCCCAGCATTTGGGAATATTTCGCGGCCATTTCGTTGCTGGACGGTTTGATCATGAGTCCGAGTTCGTGGCGGGTTTGGGCGTCGACGTTTGTCGCGGCTTCCGGGCGCAGGTCAAAATAGGCAAACAGAATTCCGATCTTGGCCACACTGGCCCCGTAATCTTCGCGGTCAGGATAAATCATCGCCAGGCGAAGCGTCCGCAAATCGAGCAACCCCAGCGATGTTTGATTCGTGGTCATGTCGTATTTGGCCCGCAGGGTGGAGTCAATTTTTTCAAGCTGCGCTTGCAGAGCGGGATCCACCGGAGTGTCGTAGGTCAGCGTGTAGTTGGCGAAGTTGGGATTCATCGGGGGTGTGGCCGGGGCGGTGTTCATGCACAGCGTTGCAAATAGAATAGCACTGGCGAACAATTTCATGGCCAGAGGCTTGTAGCAGATTAATGACGGAAGGCAAAGAACCGATTTAACAGGCCAAATCTCTTCTTACGCCAACGTGGCTGGTCCCAGTGCTTACACTTATGCTGGCGCTATGGTCCGTGTTTCTGTTGTCCATTACAAAACCCAGGACACTGGAAATTTCATCCGCGCGCTGAGACACTGCCTCCGGGTTCTCTGTTCGAGGGAAGTTTTGATGATTCGCGAACCATGCATATGCCCATGAACCTTTGGCCCCGGCGATTGCGTCTTGGAGTGCGGTGGCAAGTCCGCGCGACACCGCTTTCGGAGGGCGTTGGACGTTCAAACGCCGACTGACGCTTCGAAGTGGTCCGGCTCCCAAGACGCAAGCGAGTTCTTACGAATCTTTTCGGTTCTGGACGGTTCACGGAGAGTTCCTCGCACCTATTTAACCGGCTCACGGCCAAACCCCGATTGGCAAACGGAGCGCGGCTGTGTGCGGGGCAAAAGGGCACCAGCCGCAGCAGCCCCGAACATTGCGACGCGCTATGGCTGGTCTTCGACCGTTTCGGCTTTTCCTGTTTTCCTGCCTTCCTCATTCATATCCCATTTTTCGCTTTTAATTCTTAATCGATGAGCGGCAAAATCGGACAATGGGTTGCCGAAAACTAAAGACGCAACCTTTATGATCCTATTCCTGATAATTGTTCTGATTTTGCTGCTTTTCCTGGTGTCGCCGATGATTGCGGGCGCGATTTTATTGTTCAAAAAGCACCCCCGGACAGGTTGGACCGTCCTGGCCGCGTACCTGGCTTTGATTGGCTCTTTTGTGATTTATGGCAACATCGAGAGACGAAGCACAGTAGGACATATTGTCCGGTGGCTCGAAGGAGAAGACGGAGCTCATCAAGACGCAAATGACCTGGCCGAAGACGCCAAAAAGGTTGTCAATCCGTCTGAACTTCAAAAATGGGCGATGGCCGTCCTGCAGGAAACCGAAACAACAAATTATCCAGACGGCCAGTTTCCACGGGATAAAGTTCTGGCCAGCATCCAGAACCTGCAAAGCAGAGGAGACTTTTTCGACGATGTGGAGGTTAACGACGATAAGTCAACGCCGCCAGGAAGCCGCTCTGTTTGGATCGTTTGGGGTGGCGGATTTGGGCATTGGGGAATCAGGGTTGGCTCACCCACTTTCAAGGTCACCGATCGATACGACGACAACTATTACGTTAATTGGGAGCCGGGAATTTACTTCTGGGCCGAAACTCATTAGTTCTTCATTTCCTGCCTTCCTCATTCAACATTTTTATCTTTTAATTCTCAATTATTGAGCGGCAAAATGCCTTCACATGGCCGTCAAAGCACTCGTCCAAACCGCGCTGAACACGACGCTCGGATTTTTCTATCCTGCAGTGTGCGCGCTGTGCAAAGCGGAGCCGGCCACGGCGGATGACGGTTTTGTCGGCGCGCAATGCCGCAGAGACGTGCGGTTCATTCGCCCGCCGTTCTGCGGGCGCTGTGGATTGCCATTCCAGGGTGACGTGACGACGACCTTCGAATGCTCCAACTGCCGGGAGCTGAAATTGTTTTTCAGTTCCGCGCGATCGGCGGTGGTGGCCAGGACGGTGGTCATGGAAGCCATTCATCATTTCAAATATTCACGCGCGCTGTGGTTCGAAAATTTTTTGGCCGGCCTGCTTATTGCCGAAGCGGCGCCTGTGTTGCGCGGCCAAAAGAACAGTTTCATAGTTCCGGTGCCGTTGCATCCTCTGAAAAAGCGCGAGCGCGAATTTAACCAGGCCGCGGTCCTGGCGGCGCGGTTGAGCGCGGCGACCGCGATTCCCGTGAACGAAAAAATTCTGCTTCGCGTCAAACCCACCGAAACGCAGACGCATCTTAAACGCGAGGAACGCGCCGTAAACATGCGCGGCGCATTCGCCGTTCGCGACGGCGTAACATTGAACGGCGAATGCATGATTTTGGTGGACGACGTGTTCACGACAGGCGCGACAACGAACGACTGCGCGCGGGCATTGCGCGGCGCCGGTGCGGGTGATGTTTGTGTCTGGACAGTGGCGCGCGGGTTGTGATATTGTTTTCGAGAATCCAATAGGTATGGGAACAACTGTTTTTGTAAAAAAATTCGGCGGTACTGAGATTGTCGAACCGGCGCTGACGCCGCCCCCGTTAAAAGTTCCCCCGCTCCCCAAGCCCAAAATCGGTTCAGCCAAGTCCAAGTCCAAAAAGCGCGATATCCCCGAGGGCCTGTGGACGAAGTGTCCCAAGTGCAGCACGATGATTTTTGACAAGGAACTGGACGAAAAACTGAAGGTGTGTCCCAAGTGCGCCCATCATTTCCCCATCAGCGCGCGCGAGCGCATCCATTCGCTGGTCGAAACCTGCACGTTCGAGGAAATGGACGCGGAAATGTCCAGCATCGACATTTTGAAATTTGCCTCCTACGAAAGCAAATTGGAACGCGACCGCAAAGCGACCCTGCTCAAGGATGCCGTGGTCACTGGCCTTTGCAAAATCGGTCCGCATCGCGTGGGCCTGGGCGTCATGGAATTTGGCTTCATGGGCGGGTCGATGGGCTCGGTCGTGGGTGAAAAGCTGACGCGGCTCATCGAACGTTCCACGGAAAAAGGTTTGCCGGTCATTATCATTTCAGCCAGCGGCGGCGCGCGAATGCAGGAAGGCGGCTTCAGCCTGATGCAAATGGCCAAGACATCTGCCGCGCTGGCGTATCACGCCCAAAGCCGGCTCCCGTATATCAGCGTGCTCACGCAATCGGATTACGGCGGCGTGATGGCCAGCTACGCGAGCCTGGGCGATTTGATTTTGGCCGAGCCGGGCGCACTGATTGGATTTGCCGGTCCGCGCGTGATTAAAGACACGACGAATGCGGAATTGCCGCCCGGATTCCAAACCGCCGAATTTCTCCTCGACCACGGCCTCATTGACGCCATTGTCGCGCGCAATGAGATGAAGGACCAATTCATTCAATATTTGGATTTCATGACCGCGGCGAAGAAGGCGTCGGCGGGTTGATCCGATATCTCCTACGGCGAAACAACGCGATAAAAACGCGCGTGATACCCTGAAGCGGCGCGGTCCGTGAACGTGATTGAAATATTCGTCGCCGTAAAATTTGTGAGGTTTACCCAGGGCACTGGGTTTGCGGCCAGATTGGTAGTTGCCTGAATGTGATAGCTGAAGTTGGTCGCAAACGTCAGGTTGAAAACAAACCCGTTCGTCAGCCAGCGAAATGGCGCCACAAATTGCGCGGACGGCGCAGGCGCATTTGTGGCCAGCACATCGGCGGCAAACTCGCTGCTGTCACCTGTGGCCGCTGTTGCCGTGGCGCTGATGTATTGCCCCGCGTCGTTTGCCGAGCTGTTCGTAAACGCGAATAAAGTCGTGCCCGTTCCACCCGTCACTACGGTCTCGGTGCCGATGTAAACCTGCCCTTCGCCATAGCTGAATGGTCCCTGGACGGTATTGGCGTAGAAATCAATGTAGTAGGTCTCGTTGGGCAAACTATTGAAATTCCCCTGGACAATGGTGCTGCCCGCATAACCAAAAGCGTTGGTGATGACTGGATAATTCTGCCAATCATCGGGGCCGGATTCATAGCCAGCGTGATTGCCTGGAAAACCGTCCAAATCAATTCCCTGTCCGCTGTTGTCAAAGATCGAATTGGCACGAATGGAATTGTTCGTCGTATCGGATTCATACACAGCCACGCCAATATAATTGTAATCAATAACATTGCCGGCGCCGGCAGCCGTTCCGCCAATGATATTGCCCACTGAGCCGTTCTCCACGGCCACACCGGCGAAGCCATTCGGAATCGCCTCCTTTCCACTGATATCTGTTCCAATAAAGTTTCCTTCCACCACGTTGCTGTTCGCAGTGCCGATGGCAATCCCGTAACCGTCGCCGGTGGCGCCGGAAATCACATTGCGCGCTCCTGCCGTTGTGCCGCCAATGACATTGTTGTTTGCGTAATTCCAGATACCTATGCCCCAGCCGGCATTCGGGAGAGAATTTGTCCCCGCTACATCGGTGCCGATGAGATTCCCCTGTACAAAGTTGCTGTTCGCGTCGGGACCATAAATGTAAATGCCATATAAGGCATTGCTGGAAATGACATTGCCCGCGCCCGCCGCCGTGCCGCCGATGACATTCCCGCTCGTGCCCGTAAAGATCCCGATTCCATGCGTCTGAATACCGGGCGAATTGGTGCCTGCGGCATCCGGTCCGATATCGTTTCCTGAAATGACATTGTCAATCGTGTTGGTCACGAAAATGCCGTAACCCTCGTTGCCGGAAATCAGGTTATCGCTAATGGTATTGCCGCTCGACGAGCCACCCATAAAAATCCCGCTGGCCTGATTGGGAATCGCGTTGCTTCCCGTCGCATCCGTCCCGATGTAATTGCCTTCCACCCGGTTGCCGGTCGTGTTTGTGTCAGATATCCAAACACCGTATTGGTTGTTGCCGGAAAGGACATTGCGCGTACCCGGAGTTGTTCCGCCAATCACGTTGCCGGTCGCAGTGCCTCCGATCAAAACACCGCTATACCCATTTGCCACCGCAATGCTCCCGCTCGGGTCCGTGCCCATATAATTGCCCTCAATCAGGTTCCCGCTTGTGTTCGTGCCGCTAACGTAAACACCGTACAGGACATTGCCGGAAATCACGTTTCGCGCGGAAGCATTTGTGCCGCCCACCACATTGTTCGTTGTGCCATCCCCCACGAAAACGCCGCTAGAGCCGTTTGGGACCGCATTGGAGCCGGAGAAATCTGTCCCAATATAATTGCCTTCGATCGCATTTCCTGCTGTGACATTTCCTTCGGTGTTCGTACCGCCGCCGACGTAAATGCCGTACTGCTCGTTGCCGGAAATCACGTTCCGCGCGGAAGTATTTGTGCCGCCAACCAAATTGCCGCTCGTGCCGTTTCCGACAAAGACCCCGCTGAGTTGGTTTGCCACCGCAGTGGTTCCGCTCGGGTCAGTGCCGATATAATTGCCCTCGATTACATTCCCGCCGGTGTTCGTACCGATGTAAATGCCGTATTGCGAATTGCCCGAAATCACGTTTCGTGCGGAAACATTGGTGCCGCCGAAGGTATTATGGCCCGAACCGCTCGTAACCAGGATTCCCTGGTAGGCATTTGGCGCCGGGTTCGTCCCCGTACTGTCAACCCCGATCCAGCATCCGGAAACCACATTATTCGACGCATCGGGATAGGTGAATGTAAGGCCGTTCCAAACAAAACCTGAAAACAATATATCCTTCACCTGGTTGCTCGACGAATAAACCAGCAACCCTGTGTCCGACGTGTACGTTTCCGGCAGAATCTGCGAACCATCCACAACAATGAGCGGCTTGCCCGCAAAACCCGGTTGCGTCGAACCATCAATCTCCATGCCGTTGGAAACCAGTGGCGGCAGCATGCCCGTCAGATGAATATTGAAAACACCGTTGCTGTAACCCGGATCGCTCGTCGGAATATTGAACATGACCACCGACCCGGGATGGTCCGTCACATAATACAAAGCCGCCCGTAAACTGTTCGTGCCCACGTCCGCCGTCGTCGTTACAACGTTGGTCAACGGCGTCGTGGGTGGACCGTACAGGTAAGCCAGCGCGGCACGGTCGCCGGGGCTGAGACAGTAATTGCCCATCCGATACTGATACCGCGGGAAATTTGGCGGCTTGGGCTGTTGTGTTGCCAGCACGCCAAAGTTCGTCGAATCAAAATCCCAGCCCAGGTGCATGACCGATTCGTAATCATAGTTCCCGTTTGTCACACTCGACGGATCAATCGTGAACCAATAAATATTGCTCGGTTCATCCGAGATGTTATTGGTCAGGACAAAAATAAAATTCGTTGCGTCCGGACGGATATTTTCATGCGTGAAACCAAATGAATGCCCCATTTCATGGCACACCTGCGCCCGGCTCAGGCTGGAGACCGTGACCATCTGCGGGCTGTAACTGCCGCCGGCAACGAAATCCAGGAAATTGGTGTCATAACTGAAAAGGATCCATCTCGATTGATTCGTGTACGGAACGAATTTGACGGCAGCGGCCAATTCCCATTCCCGCAACCCATCAAGGTAAGTTTCCTGCTCCGCCGGCGTGAGCGAGCTGGCAAATTGATACGGCACGATGCCGCCCGGCCAGGGGACGTTCGACGGCGAAGTCCCGGCGTAAAAATTGCCGGCATAAGCCGTGCGAAGGGAAACAAAGGAAAAAAGCAAAAGCAGGAGCCTGAACAAATGCGGCTTCCGCCAAATTCCCCATGCTGATGGTCGGGTCGAGTACACCGGGCTGTTCCTGCGCGGAACCGCGCTGACAGTGCACTACTACATTCCATTTGTCAATCTTAATCGAACCTTGACCCTTCACATAGTATGGATTACAAAACAATTACCATGCAGCTTAAAAAGCGACGTATGATTGGCTTCGCATTGATGGCGGCATCAATTCTTGCAGCCATTCTCATCCAGGCATTCACAGGTCGCCTTCTGCTGTTTCAATCCGGTTCCGTAAAATGGGTTTCGCCAAATGCATTCGTTACCAGTGAAGAGATAGATTTTCACTGGCAGTACGTTATTCCGTTGGCGGCAGGGTTTTTCATCGGTTTGGCCTGTTGCGTGTGGCCGGCGCGCAAGCCGCCACGGCTTAGGCCGGCGTAGCGCGGTTCGCCCTCACATCTTCATCGAATTGGATTTTAGGTTTTGTTTTTTGCTGCCAGTGATGAGAGAAACGCCGCGAAGCTTTATTCCGGAATAATTCGTCCGCCGCGAAAAAATAAACGGGAATAAAATCGGACCTTCGTTGCTCACATACGAACGCCGTTTGGAGACACGGCGTTCGTATGCGGCTCATACTTCCTGCGTACGAGTCGAGAAGCTTTAAAACTCGCTATGCACCGCGGTGTGGTGGCACACGGCGCGCTGCGCCGTGTAAGTGCCGCGTGCAGCGGCGCAACTCGCGGGTTCCAGGTTCAAGATTTGGGACTTTCGTTCCCCTCTGTCGGGCTCGAACGAACCGGCCAGGGAACCATGCGAAATAACAGCCCGTCCCGAATAACCAGTGTGTGAAACAACACCGCCGTGAGGTGCGCCAGAAATGTTAGAAATAAAAGATAGGCAAGGACCGTATGTGTTTTGCGCAAAACTGCGTACAACTCGGGATGCGCCGGCAGAATCGGTGGCAGTTGCACCGGCCCAAACATGACGATCGGATAATTGCCCGCGGACAACATGCCCCAGCCTACAAGCGGCAATAGAATCATCAGGGCATAGAGCAATCTTTCGCTGGCTGTGGCCACCCGCCGTTCCAACTGGGACATCGTCGGTGGAAACGGCGGCAAGGTTGTAAACTTGCGATTGATCAGGCGAACTATCGCCAGGATCAATATCGAGATGCCCAATGGACGATGCAGCGACACCAGTTTATGGTAATTCCCGAGCGAAGCAACCATCGCTACGCCGATGAACAGCATCGTCAGCAGCATCGCGGCCATCAGCCAGTGAAGGATTCGTGAAAGCCAGGCAAATTGAGTCGGGTTTTTGCTCATTTTATTGTCATTGTTCTGTTTCGGCGGGTGAAATCGCGCTTGGAGTTTTTGGCTCACCCGCGCGCCGGGTAAACGACCGGCTGTAAACGGCCGAACGCGCGCTCAACAGCGGGTCATCCGACGGAGCCATTCCATCCGGCAGCACCAGCGGATCAAAATTGATGTTCCGCGTTGGGCTGGTGTCGTCACTCTCAATTTGGTTGATTGTAAGTGTTCCCGCGTCAATCCGCCGCCGGTCCAGCGGCCAGGGAAGCGTCGCATCATCCGTCGGGTCACCCGGCTGCGCGACGGTGATAAGCAAACGCCATTGCAACGGGTGCTGGTGAACGGCTGCAATCAACGCATCGAATAAATAATTCGTGTCTCCCTCTTTCGAATGCGCCGGGTTAATTTGCGCGAACGGCTGGATAGGCACAAATGACCATCGCACCCATATTTTTTCGCCTTTGTTGTTGATAAACTCGAATGCGTTTAAACTGCTGAATGTGCTGTTTTCAAATCCCGAGGTCGGCGCCCCGCTTTTGATGAGTTTTATCGCCGCGGCTGATTCAGGGTATTTGGCAAAAAATGCCCGTGCGCGCCCCGGATCGGGCTTGCCTGTGGCCGGGTCCGGCGCCAGCGCCTCCAATTGATCATAGAAAGCCTTCGGTGTAGCAAAAGGGAATACCGGAAGATTCACCATCGCTGTGCGCCATTCCTCGCCCGTCGATGGCATAAAACGAAGCCCAAGCCCGCGTACAGTCGTTGCCGCATCAGGCTGGTTTGGCATCCCTCCTCCCAATGAAAAACGTCCAACCACCGGCACGCGCCCCTGCTCAAAAATCGTCGCCCTGGAAAGTGTGACGCCCTGTCCGTTGCTGTCAAACCAGCCGCTCACGCAAACACCTTTGGCGTGATTTCGACGGAAACCGGGGTGTAGGCCACCGGTTTCCTGGAACCGGTCAACAAAACGCGCCGGTGTGAGCGCATGCGGGCTCAGCCAGCCGCCCGTGTACGCGAACAGTATGGCGACAATCCCGACGATAACCGCAACGATTGCATAACGAACGATCGGAAACTCATTCTTCATTTCGTCAAGGCTCCTTTACTAAATAATAGCGAGAAAATCCGTCAAAAGCGACAAAATAAGATGGAATAAAATAGCCCGCCGTAGCGCAGGTTTCTAAACCCGCAAGTCGTTCGTAGCCGCGCCACTGCCGATTCGCACGCCTGCGCTGCTATGACATTTATTCTTTCATCTCTGCGCTTTTTCTCGCAATCCACAGATACCACGCGCCTGACGCAGTGAAAACGACTGCGCATCCCGCGCAAAACCAAATCAGGAAGGGTGACGGCAAATAAAACCACGCGCCAATGCCGCCCGCAGCGGTCAACACGGCGCATAGAAGATAATAAAACGCGCTGGCGCGAGTGTTTTGCACACTCTTTTGCAGGACCAAATCAATCACTTTGGCCTCACGCCGGAGCGCTGCGGCGCAATTATCCGAACAAATTATGCGCCGGGACTCCGACTGTTTCGCGCAATCGAGACACAGCATCCGTCCGCACCACACGCACATGGCAACAGCTTCAACATTATGGGTGTAGCATTTCATAAACAATAGTCAGAGGCCCATGCATGGCGTTTTATTCCGAAAATAAGTTGGAATAAAATCGCTCTCTGATTGCTCATACACATATATTGCGATTCCAGGCACGGCCATCGTATGAACGAATTGGACTATGAAAAGGCGGTGAACTCCCTGTATGAGGGGCTGTACCGTTTTGCCTTCAGCCTGGCCGGCAACGCCGATGACGCCTCGGAACTGACGCAGGAAACGTTTGCGCGGCTTCTCGTCAAAGGCGGGCAGTTACGCGACCAATCAAAGGTCAAAGGCTGGTTATTCACCACGCTTTACCGGATTTACCTGGGCTGGAAACGCCGCGAGACGTCTCTGCCGCATTACGAGATCGAGAGCGTCGAGGCGGAATTGCCGCCCATCACGCCGGACATGGTGGATAAACTCGAGAACGAGGCGGTAAGCCAGTCGCTGCTGGAGGTCGATGAACGCTACCGCGTGCCGCTCGCCCTTTTTTATTTTGAAAACCATTCCTATGCCGAAATTGCCGAAATGCTTGATATCCCCATTGGCACGCTCATGTCGCGCCTGTCACGGGGAAAAGAACTGATGCGCAAATCGCTCATCGCTAAATCCGTTGGCGCCGAACGCAAAATCATTTCCATTAACCAGCCGAGGCAAAAAGAATCGTCGAACAATGAATAACCAGGAAGCAAAATTGATTCTGCAAGCCTACCGTCCAAGCGGGCCGGACGCATCGGATCCGTTCTTTGCCGAAGCGCTGGAACAGGCCAGGCGGGACCCGGAATTGGCAAAATGGTTTGCAGAAGAAACCAGTCTCAACGGCCGCATTCAAACCCGGCTGCAGGCCGCTGTGCCAGTCCCTGCCGGCTTAAAATCCGAATTGCTGGCGCTCCGGAAAACAGTCCGGCCCACGTCGTGGTGGCTTCAACCCATGCAGCTCGCCGCAGTGGGGCTGGCCTTGGCCGCGTTGGGCGCGCTGCTCATGTTGATTCCGCAACGGCCCGCACGGTTGGCCTCGTTCCGCGACACAATGGCGCGCAGTTCATTGCAAACGCAGGAACATGTTGAGTTTGCATCTCATGATATCGCCAGCATCCAGCAATGGCTCCGGGGCAAAAACATGCAAACCAATTTTGATTTACCCGCCACGCTCCATGCCGGGACCGGGACCGCCCAGGGCTGCCGCGTCGTGGATTGGAACGGGCATCAGGCCACAATGGTTTGTTTTATTGTCAACGGCCAGCACATGGACCTCTTCGTCATGGATCGCGCAGGGTTGCCGGATTTCCCCGAGAATAGCTCGCCGCAATTCGCCAGCGCCGACGGTCTGATGACCGCCATGTGGTCGGAGGGTGGCAAGGTGTATCTCCTGACCGGCCAAAACGAAGCGACCTTGCAAAGAATTCTGCAGCACACCTGAGGGATAAATTGGAATAAAATGACTCGCTGGTTCTTCATATGAGATAGAGAGCATTGCGGCTGACGCAACGCATTATGGAAGATCCAAATAAAATCCTGCGCGGCGAAATAACGCCGCCGACCGTCTATTTCAATCGCCGGCATTTCATCCGGGCGGGCATCCTCGCAGCCAGCGCCGTCGCGACCGGCGTCGTTTATCGCCAACTCAACCATATTTCCACCACCACAGTCAAAACCGCCGCAATTCAGGGACTCACAAAGGCGACAACCGCGCCGGCGGACTCAGGTTTTAAGGTGGACGAGCCTGAAACCTCATTCGAAGACATCACGCATTACAATAATTTCTACGAGTTCTCGACGGACAAGCAGGCCGTGGCCGACACCTCCGCGAATTTTAAAACGGACGGCTGGAAAGTGTCGGTGGAAGGATTGGTGAAAAACCCGCGTGTATTTGAGCTGGACGACATCTTAAAAATCGCCGCTCCCGAAGAACGCATCTACCGGATGCGTTGCGTCGAAGCGTGGTCCATGGTTATACCGTGGGCCGGTTACTCGCTATCCAAACTGCTCGAAGTGGTCGAGCCGATGACTGATGCGAAGTATGTTGCGTTTGAGACGTTGCTGGACCCTTCACGCATGCCGGGCCAGCGAAGCGATGTGTTGAATTGGCCTTATGTGGAGGGTTTGCGCCTGGATGAAGCGATGCATCCGCTGGCTATTCTCGCGAGCGGCTTGTACGGCAAAGCATTGCCGCCGCAGGACGGCGCTCCCATCCGGCTGGTCGTGCCGTGGAAATACGGCTTCAAAGGCATCAAATCCATCGTCAAAATCAAACTCACGGCTGACCAGCCAAAAACGAGCTGGAACGAGTATGCCCCGGACGAATACGGATTCTATGCAAACGTAAATCCGCACAAGGACCATCCGCGCTGGAGCCAGGCCACGGAGCAGCGCATCGGCGAATCTGGCCGCCGCCCGACGCTGATGTTCAACGGCTACGAAGAACAGGTCGGACATTTGTACGCGGACCTGGACCTGCAAAAAAATTTTTGAGGCGGGAAAAACGTCTATGAACGATTCGGATATCCGGTTTGCAAAATTTCTGGTGCTGGTAAATGCCGGTGTGCCGGCGGCATTGCTGGCCTGGGACGCGTTCAATCATCAGTTGGGCGCCAACCCGGTGAACTTCGCCATCCTGACCACGGGAATGCTCACGCTGATTTTCCTGATGCTGACGCTGTTGGTCACACCCTTGCGGAAGATAACCGGCTGGAACTGGCTCATTTTTTCGCGGCGCACCCTGGGCCTGTATGCTTTCTTTTACGCGAGCCTGCACTTCCTGATTTTTTTCTCGCTCGACCGCTCATTCAGCATCCAGAGCACCCTGGCCGAAATGGTTAAGCGCAAGTACCTGATTATTGGCAGCATCGGCCTGCTCAGCTTGGTGCCGCTGGCCCTCACTTCGACGAACGCCATGATCCGGCGCCTCGGCGCGAAGCGCTGGCATGCGTTGCATCGTCTGGTCTACGTCGTCGCCATCGCCGGAGTCGTTCATTATTACATGCAGGTAAAGGCGGACGTGCGCATGCCATTGGCATTCGCGGGCGTGCTGGCCGTGTTGCTTGGGTATCGCGCGGTGATATCCATACGAAACACGCAAACTCATCCCGGCAGGGCGGCGCTGCCGCGCCGCCTGCCCGATCTCGCCGCAGTGCCCGAACTCAACACACTGAGCCAGCCTTCACCGCCGAAACCAAAACCAAAACTCTGGTCCGGCACATTGCGTGTAGCACGAATCACGCGGCAAACACCGGACGTCCAGACGTTCCGCTTTGTCCCGCCCGATGGCGGGCGCTTGCCCTTCGAGCATCAGGCCGGCCAATACCTCGTTCTTTCGCTGGTGATTGACGGCAAAAAGGTCAATCGCACCTATACGATTTCATCGCCGCCCACCCGCCCCGACTTTTGCGAGATCACCGTCAAGCGCGAGGAAAACGGATACGTCTCGCGGCATCTCCATGAAATGATTCGTGAAGGCGACATGATACAGGTTTCCGCTCCCGCCGGACGCTTTACGTTTGACGGAACTCAGGCAGACAGCATTGTCCTCATTGCCGGCGGTGTTGGCATTACACCGTTGATGTCGATTGTCCGCGACCTGACCGACCGCAATTGGAAAGGCGGCATCTTCTTTATCTATAGCGCGAAAACGCAAAACGACATTATCTTCAAACGCGAACTCGAAGATTTGCAGGCGCGATCTTCAAACGTGCGCGTGCATGTGACGTTGAGCCGGGCCGACGGAGCCGATTGGAACGGACATAAGGGCCGGGTAAACGGTCCGTTTCTGGGAATGTGCGTTCCGAACATCGCAGAACGGCCGGTCTATATCTGCGGACCGCAGACGATGATGACCCCAACCATCCAATTGCTGCGGGATTTGGGCGTTCCGGCGGATAAAATCAAATCGGAAGAATTTATCGCCGCCAAACGGTTGGAAACAGCCGCGCCCGGCGTCCCGCTCGGTGTCCAGCCTTTAGGCTGTCCGGGCAGCGCAGTAAACGAAACGACTCCAACTTCCGACCTGTTACCAGACGATGACAACGGCGAACCAGTCTTGACCCTCGCGCGCTCAGGCAAATCATTGCCGCTCGCGCCTGACAAGGTCTTGCTGGAAATCGCCGAAGAGGCAGGCGTGAATATTGATTACGAATGTCGTTCCGGGATTTGCGGCCGCTGCAAAACGCGCCTGCTGTCCGGCCAGGTCTCGATGGAAACCCAGGACGCGCTTACGGACGAAGAGAAAGCGAAGAATATTATTCTGATGTGCCAGGCTAAGGCGACCAGCCGCGTGACGGTCGATGCGTGATAATTCCCATTCTGCCCATTGCCAGGCTTAAGCTTCGTGTAGCGAAGATTGTCTTCTAACATAGATCCTGTATTGGTTTTCGATTGATATCAGCCCGCGCCCCAATCATGCTTGTCCTTCGTCCTCGCCTGTCCGCTGTATTCCCGCACCGCGGAACGACGGCGGGTCGTCGCCATTTTTTGTCGGGCACTGCGCTCTGTAATTTTCACCGTGTCCGGTGCTATGACAAATAAATGTTGGTTACAGGTCAAGTACGACATCCTCTCGTGGGCAGGAACAACAAGTTAAAACATTGCCCTCGACCGGCGGTTCAAGTGGCCGGGGATCGTATCCGACGGCGCCGGCGATAAGAGCGGTTTCGCACGTGTGACAAACCCCAGTTCGGCAGGCCCATCGGACCGGCACATCGCAGGCTTCCGCCAGTTCAAGGAGACTCTTCATCGCCGGATCCCAGGAAACCTGGAGTCCGCTTCGGGCAAAAGACACGCGCGGTCCCGTCCCGGACAATCCCGCAGGCGGGTGCGGAGAGCGACGCGACGTCTGTACCTGGCCGGGTGTAATCGATTTGCCGGGGCCGAAGATTTCTGTAATCACCCGCTCAGAAGCGACACCCCAGTTCGCGAGGCTGGCCGTAAACTCCTGCAGGAATGCGTTCGGTCCGCAAAGATAAAAATCCGCGTCCCGGCCAACGCCAAGGCGCTCAAGCAGCGTCAAATCGAGATGCCCGGCCGCGTCGAAGTCTATACCAGGCTTGTCCTCCCGGCGCGGTTTGCTGTATTGCACATGGCTCCGGCAGTTTGGCAGGCATCTAATCAGTCGTCGTGCTTCCTCGGCGAAGGGGTGTTCGTTTCCGTTGCGGGCTCCATGAAACCACCACACCCGGCGTGCCGATGGCCCGGCTGCGAGCGCGTGCAACATTGCCAGGACTGGAGTTACTCCGATTCCCGCGCTAATCAAGACGACGGGCCGATCGCCTGCATGCAAAACGAAGCTGCCCCTCGGAGCGCTCACGTCCAAAACGTCGCCGACTCCGACCTGAGTTGAGAGATAGTTGCTGGCGGCGCCGTGAGTTTCCTTTTTGATGCCCAGGCGATAGCGTTCTGCGCCTGGAGGACCGCAAAGTGAGTAGTTGCGCAATAGCGGGCGTTCATGCCCGGGGCGCAGGCGCACGACAATAAATTGTCCCGGCAGGGCAATGGCAAGCGGCCGGCCGTCGGTTGGGACCAATTCCAGTGAAAATACAGTATCGCTCTCGCGCTCTTTCTTTGAGACGCGTAACGCGCGGAATCCCGGCCACGCCGGCGGTGACCCGCCCACTGAGTTCAGGCCGGGATTTCCGGCGCCTCCGCTCAACTCCTGGTCGAGAAGCGCCTGAAAAGAATGCTTCCAGCCGTCACTCAGCGCGGGAATTCGAAGCGCCTGTTCGAGCTTATGCCGGGGATGGCCGGGCAGATATAGCAGCCGGTCGATCTCAGCAACGCTCATACTCTCTGGGCCAGCGCGTACTTTAACTATTTCATTACCGGCCTCGACTTCGCCTTCCTCCAACACGCGAAAATAGAAGCCTGGCCTGCCGTCAGCAACCAACAGCGCAGCCATCCGCGGTTCGTCCATCCTGATGCCGACGCGATAGCAGGTCACTCGCGGCTGGGTAACCTCAAAGAGGGCGCCACCGATGCGGTAGTGGTCGCCGATACAAACCTCAGTGTCGAGCAAACCCTCCACCGTGAAGTTCTCTCCGAATTGGCCGAAGGTGAAATCCGCGCGGTGGAGCTTATCCTGCCAGTAGCGATAGGAATCGATCTGGTAAACGAATACGGCACGGTGCTCGCCCCCGTGGCCCTTCAAATCCCCCTGCCCGTCGCCATCGATGTTCAATCGCCGCACCATGCGCTTGCCCTGGACGGGGTCCTTCCAAACGGATGTGTGGACAGTTTGTCCGTGCCAGGTGATGTCACGCGGCAGGCCCACATTCACTGAAAGCAACCGGGCTGTCATAAGCAAAGTGTTTCAAACCACCGCGACCAGGAGTTTGGTGTACAGGCTTTAGCGTGCTCCGGGTTCTGTCACAACCAAAGTGTTTTCAGCAACCGCAACCAGAGCTTTCAAGCCCTCCGTTCCGTTCCGGTTTGCTCGACCCATTGGGCGCGCCATCCTGGCGGATCAAAAGGCTCGGCGAAGTACTGCGTTTCGTGCACTACTTTGCCGTCCTCAAACTCCATGATGCTGACGGTATAGAAAGAGCGGCTCTGGTAGGTAATCGTGTATTCGGTGATCCACAATTTGCCCGATCCCACAAGCCGCCGAATACTGAAATCCGTCGGATGGCCCGGGTGATGGCTGCGGAGGTTCTGCAAATTCTGTCTGCCGTGTATCCTTTCACCGGATTGCGGGTAATCGCAGATGACTTCTTCGTCGTAGATTTCATGCTCGATATTCTGATCGCCGGCCGCGGAAGCGGCCCAATGTTGGCGTAAAGCGGCTTCGATTCTTTCAGATGCCGCACCCTGCCTGGTTTGGTTTTTGATTTGTGGGGAATTCATAAAAATGAATCGTGTTTGCGTTTTTTATAGACCGAGCGCTTCCAAAAGGCGCAGCCAGACCTCGCTGATGGTTGGGTATGAGGGCACAGCGTGCCACAGTCTTGAGAGCGGAACGCCCCCAACAATTGCGATGGTTGCCGCATGAATCAATTCTCCGACACCGGGGCCAACCAAAGTCATTCCGACGAGTACACCACATTCCTGGTCAACGACCGCGCGCGCTTTCCCTTTATAACCATCGGCATAGAGCCGCGCGCCGGACACGTGGCCAATTTCGTAATCCACTGCGCGGACGTTTATCCCGCGGGCGCGGGCCTCCGCTTCCGTAAACCCCACGGCGGCCACTTCAGGGTCGGTGAAAACAACTTGTGGCACCGCGGAGTGGTCTGCGGTTGCGGAATACCGGGTCCACGATGCCGGCACGGAAGCGTCACTATTTCCTTTGGCGCGCGCGGCAATGACATCCCCGCAAACGCGTCCCTGGTATTTGCCCATATGCGTCAGCAAGGCGCGGCGATTGACGTCGCCCGCTGCGTAGAGCCAGCCGCCGGTGACGCCTTTTACCCGCATGCTATCGTCTACTTCCAGCCAGGAACCGCGTTTCAAACCGACTGTCTCCAGCCCCAGCTCGTCGGTTCGCGCCAGCCTGCCGGTGGCCACGAGAACTTCATCGGCAATGAGCGTTAGCCCGTTGCTCAGAGCGATGCGGGCGACGCCATCGTCCTGGCGTTCAACCCGCCGAACCGTCGTATCCGTCAGCACGTGAACTCCTCGTTGCCCAAAAGCTGCCTTGAGCAATTCGCCCGCGAATGCTTCGCACTTGGGAAGCAGGCGGGCTCCACGCTCGATCACCGTGACTTCTTCAGTGCCAAGTTCTTTCCATGCCGTGGCCATTTCGCAGGACACCACCCCGCCGCCGAGAACCGCCAGTCGACGCGGGACCTTTTTGGCGCTGGTGGCTTCACGACTGGTCCATGGGCGTATTTCCGCCAGACCCGGAATATCCGGGATCGCGGGCCGGCTGCCAGTGCAAACAGCCACGGCCTGCCGCGCGGTCAGATTTGACGTCGTGCCGTTCTTGTCCGTTACCGATACGCGGCGTTCGCCCGCCAGTTTGCCGTGGCCGCGTAATAGGTCTATTTTGACGTCGCGAAGCCATTGTGCCTGGCCGGAGTCATCCCAGTTTGAAACGACCGAATCGCGCCGTTTGAATACAGCCGTGGCATCGAGTTTGCCCGTTACAGCCTGGCGGGCGCCCATGATGCTTCGCGCATCGTCGAGCGCCAATCCCGGCCGCAACAGGGCTTTGCTTGGCATGCATGCCCAGTACGAGCATTCACCACCCACAAGGTCCGATTCAATAATGACGGCTGTTAACCCTCCCTTGACCGCACGATCAGCTACATTCTCCCCCGTCGAACCCGCACCGATGACAATCACGTCGTAAACGAGTTTATCCATGGGATTTCTTTTTCATCGCGTCAGTGGCCGGCGCGAGTTCGCCGCCGGCTTCGTGTTCGTAGCACCAGGTCCAATTGTCTCCGGGCATGACCGAACGCATTACCGGATGCTGCGTCGCGTAATAATGCTTTGTCGCATGTTTGCCCGGTGACGAGTCGCAACAGCCCACGTGGCCGCAGGCCATGCACTGGCGTAGCGCCACCCACTTGGTGCCTTCCTTCAGGCATTCTTCACAGGCGAGAGGCTCGGGAGGAGACGCAAAGTCGGCCTCGGTGAGGTTCTTCAGATGTATACAGGTCTGGATCATATTTTCTCCTTTGGTTTGGATAGTTTCTGGTTTGCATCAAATGGTTCAATGGGTTTCAAGGTTCAAGGCTACGCCGGCCTGAGTCGAAGTCCTCGAGGGATGATGAATCGATCAATGACGGAGAAGAGTCCCTGCGCGGCGATGGCCAGGAGAGCTGCCGGGATTGCCCCTTCGAGAATGGTGGCGTTGTCGTTGAGATTCAGCCCGCTGATAATTGGCTCGCCCAATCCGCCGGCGCCGATTAGAGCTGCGAGAGTCGCCGAACCAATATTGATAATCGCGCTGGTCTTTATTCCGGCGAGGATCGATGGCGAGGCCATCGGCAGGTAAATCTTCAGAAGCCGCGTTCGCGGTTTCAAGCCGAGCACTGTTGCGGCATCCCGAACATGGGCGGGGATATCGCGCAAGCCGGTGGCCGTATTCCTCACAATCGGCAGCAATCCATACAAAAAAAGAGCCACGATGGCAGTGACCGGGCTGATCCCGAGAAACGGGATTGGCACCAGCAACGCCAGCAACGCGAGCGCGGGAATCGTCTGAACCAATCCCGTTAGACCCAGGATGATTTCGCTGGTGAAGCTTTCCCTGCTTGCGTAGATGCCCAACGGAATGCCCGTCAAAATTGCCGCGGCCAGCGACAGGCTGACCAACATGAGATGACGGACCGTCCACCGGACAAGCCGATGGGCAAGAGATTCAGAGCCGCTGAATCGGCTGAATTGGGATTGGCCCAACCGTCCAGTTTGTTTGAAATACGAATCTGCGGCTGCCGAATAATCTTTGGTCCGCTCCGCAATCGTGTTGAGATGAATCATTTCCGCTTCGGTGATTGTGCCTGCAAGCCGGTCAAGGGCATCGATCGCACGGGGAGGAGCCCCCAGCCGGTACAGGAACACCGCCCTGTACTGGGGGAAGAAATTCAGGTCATCCGCCAGCACCACCAAATTATTTTCGCCGATTTTTGCGTCGGTCGTGTAAGCGTCTTTCACATCGATCTGCCCGTTGAGCAGGGCCACGTAGCCCAGCGCATGGTCAATTCCGCGGACGTTTGACAAGCTTAACTGATATCGCCTTCGAAGGGGCTCCCAACCGTCCTGACGGCCCATGAATTCGTGCGTCAGTCCCAGGCGCAATTCAGGGTGTTTCGACAGGTCACTGATTTTTTGAATGCCCAGTTGACTGGCGCGGGCGCGGGTCATCACCAGGGCATAAGTGTTGTTGAACCCAAGCTCCCCCGTCATCCCCACTCCGTATTTGGCCAATTGCTGGCGCATTGCGTCAAGCGATTCAGCAGTGGGATGCTTCAATATCTCCTCCTGTATCGTTCCGGTGTAATCCGGGTACGCCGTGATCGATCCCTGCTTCAGCGCTTCCCATAAAATGATTGTTCCGCCCATGCCCTGGCGATGCTCGACTCGAAATCCGGCCTCTTCCAGGCTTCGTTTGGCGATTTCAGCCAGCACGAACGACTCGGTGAATTTTTTTGAACCCACCACAATCGTCTCGCTCGCATTTGCCACGCGGGCGGCCGGAAGCAGCGCAACAATAACCATGACTATCAGCGCGGTTTTCATGAATGGATGTCCTCCATTTGGGCATGAAAGAACTCGCTCACAAAGGGTTCAGCCGGGCACATGGAGAGTTCAGCATAGGCGCCTTGCTGCACGATTTTCCCGGCATTCAGTAACACAACCCAATCGCCAAGCCGCGCAGCTTCAAGGAGGTCGTGCGTGACCAGGACCACCGTTGTATTCAACCGGTCGAACAGCGATTTCAAATCTGTGAGAAGTCCCGCGCGCACCATCGGGTCGAGAGCCCCCATCGGTTCATCCAGGAGAAGGATGTCCGGTTTCAACATCAGCGCGCGGATGAGGCTCACCCGCCTTTGTTCGCCGCCGGAAAGTTCCACGGGATATCGATCGAGCAAAGCGGCGGGAAGTCTTGCCAGGCCGCACAACTCCGCAATTCGTGCCGTCATTTCGTCCATTCCCACGCGTAATTCTTGCGCGACCAGCAGGATATTCTGGCGGGCAGTCAAGTGGGGAAACAAGTCGCCGCTCTGGAACACGTAGCCCATTCGCCGCCGCAGATCCGGGAGGTTGTCCCGGGTGAGCTTTTCCCCGTCAATCTCGATCCAGCCTGTGGTGGGTTCGAGCAGTCCGGAAATGAGGCGCAGTATGGTGGATTTTCCCGAGCCGCTGAGGCCAATCAACACGGTGGTTTTGTTCGACGCAATTTCCAGGTCGGCGGGCTGGAGCGCGACTGTGTTTCCAAAACTCTTGCCGGCGTTGTGAAAGACGATCATGGAGCGGCCCTCCTTATCGCCACGCCTCGCACGCTTTTCCATTGAAACCGGGCGAACGCCCGTTTGGATCCGGCTGGCAATCTCTAACGCGTAAAAATAATACGCTGAACAAATGCTCCCGATCCTCCCAATTCTTCACGAATTCAAATCCCGCCCTCGACGCCAGCCCGGCAAAACCCGGCACCGAGTATTTATACGAATGCTCCGTGGTAATGTGCTCACCTTCCTCGAATCTGAATTCGCGGGAATCCAAATGCACAGTTTGCGCGCATTGGCTTACCAGGTGCATCTCGATTCGGCCGTGAATTTCATTGTACGGGGCGCGATGACGGAATGTTGAAAGATCGAAATCCGCTCCGAGTTCCCGATTGGCGCGGGCTAGGATGCCAAGATTGAACTTCGCCGTGACCCCCTTTCGGTCATTGTAGGCAGGCTCCAGAATCCGCCTGGATTTTTTGCGGTCAACGCCGATTAACAAGCCCCCGCCATCGCCGCAGAGGAACGCTATTTTCCGCAGAAAAGCGCCGGCTGCAACTGGATCAAAGTTGCCAATAGTCGATCCCGGAAAGAACGCCACGGTTCGCTTCGATTCTCGCAACGTGCCGGGAATTTCCGAAATCTCCTCGTAGTCAGCCTCGATCGGGTTAATCTCAATGCCGGGGAATTCGCCGGCCAACTGCATAGCCGACTCCAGAAGCTGAGGTCCTGAAATATCGATTGGAATGTAGGCGGCCATGCGGGGAAGATGAGCCAACAGGTGCCGGGCCTTGGCGCCGTCACCACTGCCAAAGTCCACCAGCCGGCATCCACTGCCGATCAAACCGGCGATCTCATGGATGTTGTCGCGAAGTATCCGGTTTTCGGTGCGCGTCGGATAATACTCCTCGAGTTCGCAAATTTCGTTAAATAGCCTGGAACCTTCCTCATCATAGAGGAATTTGCACGGGAGCGTTTTTTGCGGCCGGGAAAGTCCGGCTATAGCTTCGTAAAGAAAACCGTCACACGAGCGCGCGCGGTCGAACGATGGAGGAGACAGGGTCGCTTGATTCATACAATATCCTTTGCCAGTCGGATTCCATTAAACTGCCATCGGGCATCGGGCGGGAAAAAGTTCCGGTACGTGCGGCGCATGTGCGATTGCGATGTCGCGCAGGAACCGCCGCGCAGGACATATTGGTTGCACATGAACTTGCCGTTGTACTCCCCAAGGGCTCCAGCCACGGTCGAATAACCCGGATAGGGCGAGTAACTGCTGCGCGTCCACTCCCAAACATCGCCGAACATCTGGGCCGGCGTGGCCGCGGAAGCGAGCGGAGCCACGTGGAATATCTCGCTTTCGACGAAATTGCCTTTGAGCGCCAATCCGGCGGATGCAATCTCCAATTCCTCCTCGATCGGCAATCGTGCTCCGGACCATCGTGCGAAGGCGTCCGCTTCAAACAGGCTTACATGACAGACGGGTTCTTCGGGGACCACTTCGCCCATTCCCGCCAGTGTCATGGTGTGCCACTTTCCGTCCCGCCTTTCCCAATAAAGCGGGGCGTCCCAGCCCCTCTCTCTCAGAGTGTTCCATCCCAGCGAAAGCCAAAGTTCGGAACGCCGGTATCCGCCATCTTCCATAAACGCGAGAAACTCAGCGTTCGTGACAAGCCGCGAGGCCAGTTCGAACTGTTGAATAAAGACACGATGGCGCGGCCCTTCATTATCATAGCTAAATCCCGGCCCTTGATGTCCCACCTGGTAAACACCTTCCTCGAATGGTATCCATTGTGCTGCGGGCACCGGTTCAGGCTGCGTGCGGTCTCTCGTGCGAAACGCCGGGCGCAACGGGTTAAGCCAAAAAACGCTTTTGATGTCCGTAAGCATCAACTCCTGGTGCTGCTGCTCGTGATGCAATCCAAGGGTGATAATCGGCTCCAATTTCGCCAGCAGTGGTTCATCGGCAGACTCGATCAGTTCGGAAACCAGCAGGTCGATGTCAGCGCGATAGTGGAAAACTTCCTTGACCGTTGGCCGGGACAGCAAGCCCCGGTGCGGGCGCGAATAAAACGGACCGACTGCATTATAGTAGGAATTGAAAAGGAACCCGTACTGCGGATGCAACGGTTGATAATCGGGATAGAATTGTTTTAGCACGAACTGCTCAAAAAACCAGCTCGTATGGGCCAGGTGCCATTTCGTGGGGCTGGCTTCCGGCATCGATTGAATGACGCAATCCTCGGGCTCCAGGGTTTCGCAGATCTTCCTGGAAAAACCTCTCACGTGCAGATAGCGATGCAGCAGTCCAGGTTTCGAGAAAATTTCGCTTTCGGTCCAGCCGACTCGATTCGTCTCGGGCATTTCAACGATTGTATTCATATTCTGGTCCTTCCCTCTCCTTGGTCAACAAACGGTTCAACAGCGCGCGGAATTGCGCTGCCGCCAATCCGACAAAATATTAAACAAACCGATAACGCCGGTGCTTGCGCGTGTCAACTGACTTTTCTGCCGGGTCGTAGCGCGCCGTTTTTTATTCGTAAATCCACCATCCTCTAAATACCGCGCGAAGCGTCCTGGAGTGCGGCGGCAAGTCAACGCTCGCAAGTGGCGCTGCCACCGACACCGCTTTCGGACAGTCGTTGGACTTTCGAACACCATTTTACGCAGCCCAGGGACCGTGGTGGGACACGGCGCGCTGCGCCGTGTAGCGCCGCGTGCAGCGGCGCAACAAGCGTGGTTTGCCGTTGTACCGTGTATGTTCCGCCCGCTCTGCGCGGGCGGGGACGGCGCAGCGCGCCGTCCTCTACCAATCCACCAATCCATTAATCCCTCCGTTGCAGGCTTGCCTTTCGCTCAAGATGCGCGCAAATTGCCACTAGTTGAGCACTGACGTAAAACCGAAATTCGAGGACCACACTTCGCCTTACGGTGGTTATAGTCCCCGTCATGTCTTCGCCACGACACAATGGTCGGTGGTCCTGACAGCGGGACGCGCCGAATTTCAACAGGCGCAGGATGCCCTGGAGACATTGTGCCGGACTTATTGGTATCCGCTGTACGCGTACGTGCGGCGACGCGGGTTTTCCCCGGCGGACGCCGAGGATCTGACCCAGGAATTTTTTGCGTGGTTGCTCGATCGGAAATGGCTGGGAAAGGCCGATCCGCAACGCGGACGTTTTCGCTCGTTTCTGCTGACCAGCATCAGCAATTTTCTTGCAAATGAATGGGACAAAGCCAGGACGCAAAAACGCGGCGGCGGAAAGATTATTTCCCTTGAACGCGATGAAGCGGAAAACCGCTATAACTGGCAACCGCTGTCCTATAGCATTCCGGAATCTTCTTTCACCCCGGAACAAAGTTTCGAGTGGCGCTGGGCCCTGACGTTGCTGGACCAGGTGATGGGCCGGCTCACCGCCGAATTCGAGCACGAGAAAAAGAAGGAACTGTTCGAAGCATTGAAGCCATGCCTGCTTGGAGATAGTTCGGCCCTGCCTTACGCGACGCTCGCGACCAGCCTGGGCATGAGCGAGGGCTCAATCAAAGTGACAGTCCATCGCCTGCGACAGCGGTATCGCCAGTTGCTTCGCGAAGAAATCGCCACCACCGTTGCCGTGCCCGAAGAGGTCGAAGAAGAACTGCGCTATTTGTTTTCCGTACTGACCCGGCGCTAAATCAGTGCCGTGAGTGCCACGAGTGCCAAGAGCGCCGTGAGTGCCAGAGACCCTTCGGCGTTCGATGTTCAGCGTTCGATGTTCGATGTTGCATCTTTGAATTCCTTGTCAACCATGCCTTGGTTCCATTATATAGGCATTGCAGAATATTATGGAAACTTACCCGGCTTGCCCGGTTTGCGGGACAACCATCGTTCCAGGCGCGCCCCAGGGGCTGTGCCCGGAATGCCTGTTGCGCGCCGGATTCGAAACCAAGTCGGGCAACAAATCCACCGATGGCAAATTGGCCGCGGTCCTGGCGCCACTCGAAGAAGTGGCGAGGTCGTTCCCGGCCCTGGAAATCATCGAACTCGCCGGCCATGGCGGAATGGGCGCCGTCTATAAAGTCCGCCAGCGCCAGTCCGGCCGGTTTGCGGCTTTGAAATTTTTATTCCCGGAAAAACAAAGCTCGCCGCAATTTGCCGGACGATTCGAGGGCGAAGCCCGCATGCTGGCCGCCCTCTCGCATCCCAACATCGTCACCGTCTATGATTTTGGCAAAGCGGATGGCCGATTCTATCTGCTGATGGAATATGTGGACGGCCTGACCCTGCGGCAATTGTTCCGGGCGCGACGGCTTTCGCCCGCCGAAGCGGTCGGCATCGTGCCAAAGGTTTGCGATGCCCTGCAATATGCCCATGACCAGGGCGTTATCCATAGGGACATCAAGCCGGAAAATATTTTGCTCGATAAATCCGGCCAGGTGAAAATCGCCGACTTCGGCATCGCCAAAATGTTGCATCTTCCCGGCAACGTTTCGTTGACCGGCACGATGGACGTCGTCGGCACGCCGCTGTACATGGCCCCGGAACAAATCGAGAATCCGCAACTGGTGGATTCCCGCGCGGATATTTATTCGCTGGGGGTTGTTTTTTACGAAATGCTGACCGGCGAATTGCCGTTGGGCAAATTCCAGCCGCCCTCCCAAAAGCTGGAAACAGATCCCCGGCTCGATGAAGTCGTCATTCATGCGCTCGAAAAGGAGCCGGATCGACGCTATCAGCAAGTGGGCCAAATGAAGGTGGACGTGGAAACGATTGCGCAGACCATGCCGGAAGAAGCCGGGCCCAAAGCGGACGTCCCGTCGCCCGGGCGTCCGGCTCGCTCGGGCGGGCTGGTCGCCGAGGCGCAGGCTGCCGCCCGCGCCGCCCTGCAGCCGAAGGCCGTTCGACGAACTCCAAAAATGGGACGGAATTATTGGCCAAAAATAGCCATCGCCGCCTGCGTCATCCTGATTCTCGCCATCGTGCTGTTCGCAATCCTGCTTCTAACGATGTATAAATGACGGCACCGTAGCGCAGGTTTCCAAACCTGCCGTATCGGCGATTTCCCAAATCGGCTAGCCGTATGACGTTGTGCGGCGCGAGTGGTGGAACACGGCGCGCTGCGCCGTGTGGCGCCGCGTGCAGCGGCGCAACGAGTGTGGTCGAACCTTGCACCGTGTACTTCCGCCCGCTCTGCGCGGGCGGGACGGCGCAGCGCGCCGTCCTCCACCTTAACATCGAACATCGAGCCATCCTCTATCATCAATCCTCGCTATGGCACGCCCGGCGCTCATGGCACTGATTTGTAACCTTCCCGCGGTTTTCCTTTATAGCATAAAAGAGAATGAATTGATGCCGTTCTCAAGAATAGAACGGCCACCGTTACGGACTAAATCCGAAAGCAGTTGAGAGTGAAGCAGATTCATCCGGTGCCGGAGCCGTACGCTGTTGCGATTAAGCCCATGCGCGGCGGCGTTGCGGCTCTGGCGCCGGATCAACAAGAAACAGTTGAGAGTTGAGCATGGCATGAAGAACAAAATAATGGGCCGTAGAATCGCCCTGGCACTGGCGTGCAGTTTGGTGGTCGCCATCGGCGAATACGCGGCTTCCGCGGCGACGACTAATACCTCACGGACTTTCGCCATTTCCGTGCCGGAGCCATCCACCGTTGCGCTGGCCGTCCTGGGCCTGGGCATCGCGGCGTGGTGGCTGTTGCGTCGTCGCGAAACAAATAAGAATTTATGAGTCGCACATTGCATTACGATGGTTATGACCAGGTTGGATATATTTCCACTGCGGCATTGCGTTTGACGCCCGGAGAAATGGAAAAGACCGAGTCTCCCGCCCGGCGCAAAAAGGTCCTCAAAAAGCGCATCCCGGTCGTTTACTCTCCTGGTTTGGAAACCTTTCCCCGGATCTCCTGTAGAGTAGGAAAGAATTAAATGAGGCCATTTTCCGGTGCCGGAGCCGTCCGCCGTTGCGACCAGGCCCCGGGAGCGACACGTTCTGGCTCTGGCACCGGCGATTTTGTCACGAAGATGGAAGATGGAAGATGGAAGATCGGCGCGCGACCAGGGGCTATTCGCAATCCTGCATCCTCTACCCTCCATCTTCGTTTTTCTCACTGTAACACTGGCACTTATGGCACTCCCGTCGCTCACGTCGCTCATGGCACTGATTTGTAACCTTTTTCCGAATTTCCTTTATAGGATAGAAACGGAAGATTCGACTTCCGAGGCGACGGCCAAAGCCTCGCTGATTTCGGGGTTGTTGTTTTACCCCGAAAGCACCGCCAGTACAGTAAACCGGTGCCGGAGACGTAGCCGTTGCGCCGAGCTTGGGCGTGGCGACCCGGCTCTGGTGCCGGAAGCGGTGGAAGCGGAAGCACTTTTTGGATTAGCGGATTGATGGATTGATGGATTTGGGTGGTGGTGGAACACGGGCCGTGCAGCGGCGAACAAGCGTGGTCACTTGTACCGTGTACGTTCCGCCTCGCTTCCGCCTTCGCGGCGCGCAATAGCGCCGCTTCGGCGCGACGGCGGCTGCGCGGACGGGGACGGCGGTGGCAGCGCCGCCGTCCTCCACCATTTTCGGTTCATCCTGGAACGCCGTGGCGTAGTACCCGAATCGGCAGTCGCGCGACCACGAACGATCAGCAGGTTCGGAAACCTGCGATACGGCAGACTTGGAAGTCTGCGCTATGGTTTATTGAAACTCTCCGAACCGGCAAAAACGCCGAGTCTGGGGACACGGCCTGCAACAATCGGTTTGCCGTTGCAGGCCGTGTGTCCTCAAACGACGTTCCCGCCAGATGCTGGTTCCGGTGCGTGAGTCGAGAATCGTTGAAATTCTCGTGAACGGCCTGGAACGGGGTGGGGACGGCTCGTCCCCACGCGCGGTATTGTGGGGACAGGCTGTCCCCACCCCGATATCTATTGGGGAGGATAAACCAATCGATAAAACACGCTGCCGTTGTTTGGAGCCACCGGAATGACCATCTGGTTGGTCGTAGTCGAACCGCTCACGTCCGCCCAGTTGGTGCTGAGGCCCGTTGACAAGCTATTGGTCTGCGCCTGCAATTCCCAGCCTGTGTGATCCATCGGCCACGTCAACGTCAATTGATTTACTGTTACTGAAATGACGATATTGGTCGGCGTGGTGTTGACAGGGGGAGATACAACCAGATCCAATCCACCGTCGTTGAGAGCAAGCGACGCCGTCGTGCCGGCGGCGATGCCGGCGCCGTTTACCGTAACTGCGGGCAAACTGCCAGACACCGCCACGGAGCCGCCATTTCCCGCAGTCACAATGGGATAGCTTCCAATGGCCAGAGGAGAGCCGGTGTTATTGATGTAGAATTTTGTATTTGACGACAGCGTCGTGGTGCCGCTCGTGACGGTAAATGACGGTATAACGCCATTGTAAGTCAATGAAACTGTGCCGGTACCCGTGTTGATGCTGCCATTGAGCGTCACTGTGGACGAACTGTTGCTGACTGTTTGGGAAGTGAGCGTGAGAACAATAGGCAACGACGTCAGATCAAACGTGGCGCCCCCCGCAACGACAATGTTCGCGCTTTCGATTGTATTTTCCAATGTCAATGTGCCGCCACTAACCATAGTGCTGCCGGTATAGGCGTTGGCGCCCGCGAGTATCACCTGGCCAGGACCGGCGGCGTTGAAGCTGCCAGGACCTCTCATGACGCTGCTGATCTTGATGGATGCGCCCTGGGAGGGAGCAAACGTGGCAATGCCCGGGCCGGGAACATTGGTTATCGTCACGGTCAGAGAACCATCGTCGCTCCAACTTTGGCCGAAAAGAGTTGAGAAAGTACCGCCTGAAATCACCAGCCTGTTCGACTCCGTGCCGTCGTGCGTCAAGCCTCCGGAGCCCACGTTGACAAGGCCTCCGCTCAAGTTAAACATGTTTGTTATTTTTCCATTCGTGCCGAAACCCCATTGTATTTTGGGAGTGTCCAACTCGCCCCCGCTGACGTTCAGCGTGGCGGAATTGCAGCGACCGCCGATACTGAGATACTCGGCGTTGGTCAGGTCAAGCTCGCCGCTAATCAGGTTCAGTGTGCCCGCTCCCTCGCCATTGGCACTCAGGGTGCCTGACGAACCATAGCCAATACTGATGTAATAGGCTGGAGTGCCGCCGCTGCTGCTGTTGCCGTAACTATCGCCGTTTATGTTCACGTCCGCGCCGTCAACATTGACGACGCCAACGCCTCTGCCGGCAATATAGACATTGTTGAAGTTGGCCGTGCCGCCATCCAAATTGACGGTGGCAGGGGCATTGCTCCCGGTTGCGACATACAGAGAAGCGTCTGAACTGCTGGCGGTGTCGTTGGTATCGTCGAGCAGGCCGCCGGTCATGGTGAACACTGCATTATTGCTGATACTGTTCACTGAATAACCGCCTACCGCCAGATCAGCGCCGCCACTATCCCCAAGCGTCAGGCTGCCACCCATCATGATGAAAGTATTGGTGCCGCTGCTGGCACTGGCGCCGCTGGCCGGACCGATCGCTATCTGGTCAACCGTATTGGTCCAATTAGGGTCAAACGGGTCGTCTTCCGTGGGGCCGACGTAATAAATTGTTCCGCCATTGGTAAGAAGAGGCCGGTATAGAACGCTAAGACCATTATTATCATTAGGCCAATCTGTCGTAGCACCGGTGATGGCCGGATTCCAATCCGCGCCGTTGGTGAAGTTGTCGGCGGTCGCGGTCCAGGACTCGTACGTCTGGGCTTGCGCGCGGGTGCCATCTAAAAGGCCGGTCACAAAGAAAGCAGCCGCTAAAATAGCAGCGGCAGACAGAACTTTCCGAACGAACTCGAATGAAGAAATACGGTGATTCATAGAAAAACAATGGTTGAACTCTTAGTGTTAACGCACTATCGAACAAATTTCAGTGTTTGTGTCAACGGATATTTTTATTAAATAAATAATGCGACTAGCCGACGGTCAAAGTATCACAGTGACAGCTAACGTCACGTGACGCTTGTGTTAAGTTCTTGAGTCGCGCGAATGGCGCGCATCACACTGATTCTTCTTGCCAGAATACGAGAATTGAATCTTCATTCCGGATGCCGAAAAACATCTGTTTTAAGTTCATTGGTTTGGTGATGCCGCTGGTATTCCTGTCGGGCACGGCTGTTTTGCGCGCGGAGGGATCGTTTCGGGTTTATCCGGCCCCGGCCGGTGAACCGCTCTCAACCGATTTCAAGGTCAGCATCAATCAAACCGACGTGCCTGTTTACCTGGCTGCCGTGGCTACGGCGGACCCGGCGCGCCGCGCCAAAATCAGCACGGCTGACGTCGCTGCCTTCCGTGATCACACATCTTTTGTATCGTTTGACATGGGCAATAGCGTGACGGTGACGGTCACTTGTCCGAATCCGGTTGAAAGCGTGAAATTGCTGCCGCGTTCGAGCGGGGTTGCTGTCGACGGGAACCGCGTGACGTTCACCATTTCCAGGCCGCAACCGTTGGAACTGGAAGTTAACGGAGATTGGGTACACGGCCTGCAGGTGTTTGCCAATCCGATGGAAACCAACGCGCCGAATCCCAATGATCCCAACGTGATTTATTTCGGCCCCGGAATTCATCAAATCGAGGACCTGAAAGTCGGTTCGGGCAAGACCGTGTATGTCGCCGGCGGCGCGGTGCTCTATGGCAAGGCCGACCCGGCCATTCACGGCGGCGCGGTGATTTCACTGAGAGGCAACAATATTGTCCTGCGCGGACGGGGCGTGATCGACGGCAGCCTTTGCCCCCTCCACACCCGAAACCTGCTTGCCATCACCGGCACGAATGTCCTTCTGGAAGGCGTGGTCCTTCGGGATTCGAGCACCTGGACGGTCCCCATCCGCCATTCCGCCGGGGTGACGGTGGACAATATCAAATTGTTTGGTTACCGGGGAAATTCCGACGGCATCGACATCTGCAACAGTCGCAATGTCACAGTAGAACACAGCTATCTGCGCACCATGGACGATCTGATTGTGGTCAAGACGCCGGACCGGGATGGCGAGTCGCGTGACATCGAGGCGAAACAGTGCGTGCTGTGGAATGAACTGGCCCACGCCCTGAGCATTGGCGCTGAACTGCGGGCGAATGTGGAAAATGTCCATTTCTCCGATTGCGATGTGATACACGACAAAGGCCGCGAATGGCTGCTGCGGGTATTTCATTGCGACGCCGGCGACGTGCATGACGTGACGTTTGATAACATTCGAATCGAAGAATCGCGCCGTTTGATTTCGCTGTGGATTGGCAGGGCCATCTGGAGCCGGGACGCAGAATGCGGCCACATTGAAAACGTCACGTTCAGGAACATCCGGGCGGTGGGTCCCAATCCGAGCATCGATCTAAAAGGTTATGATAGCGAACATCTGGTGCGCGGCGCCCGATTTGAAAATGTCGTCGTCAATGGCAAACCATTGAAGCGCGTTCAAGTGCACCAAAACGCCTTTGTCCAGGATGTGAGTGTGGAACCGTGAGCCGGATTCAATTTTGAAACCAGGACTGACATCCGGGCGTCCATTACCTTGTCACCTGTGGTCCGCCTATGAAGCAACGCAGGCCCGAAAAATTATTTCCCTGTGTCCTCTTGATTTTCATCAGGAAGCGTCCTGGAGCTATTCGCATCATCATTCTTCTCGGAGTTTTCCTGGCATTGCGCGCCTGCGCCGTACAGCCCCCGACGTACACTTTTGCTCCCAGTGGCAAGGATGGCGGTGGATGCATGGTGAGCGTGGCCCCTGATCCCTTCACACCGGGACGAGTCATTTGCGGCGGCGATTCATGGCCGTTCCATATCACGACCAACTACGGCCAGTTGATGACACCCATTTGCGTCCGGGACCCAAGCGACACGGACGGCTTGTTTGACTCGGCCAATGATATGGGCGCGTCGGCGACGCGCTTTTCCCGCAAGACAACCAATCTGGTCTATGCGGCTACAGGCGAGATCGTGGGCGGCGGCGGATTTCTGGTATCAACCAATGCGGGCAGCACCTGGGTAAGAGTTTCCACACCGGCAAAATTTGTCGGTGATAATGATGCCGCGCCGTTGGTGACACAGGGCCATCCGCGTTCGGTCGGAAACATGATTGCCCTGGATCCGACGTCCGAGGCCAGCGAAATCATATACGTCGGCACTTACAGCAACGGCGTCATCCGTTCCTCCAATGGCGGCACAAGCTGGACAACGATTGCGATCCCGGGGTTGACGCCGGCTTATACCCGGGGCCTGGCAATGGATGACCTGAACCCGGCCATCGTGTACGTGGCCTGTTATGACGCGTCCAATGGAAACGATTCGGTTTACGTTATCAGCAATGCGCCCAGCGCGAGCAGCGCCATCCTGGTTTCTCAGCCGCCATTTCCCAAGGCCGAGGAACTCGTGGTTGTGAATGGCATCCTGTACGTGGCGACCAACACCAATGGCGTTTACGAATATAACCCGACAAACCAGGTTTGGGCACGGCTTTACTACGACTCCGCCCCCAGCCAATTCTATTCGATTGACGGTTTTTGGAATACAAACACGGACCAGGCGGTCATTTTCGCCGGCACTACTACGGTCGCGTTGTCCGAGCCCAACGGTCTGCAGTTCAGTTTGATCCGTTCGACAAACTCGGGCGCCGCATGGGTCTGTCTGACCACGAATACCGCGGAGATTCATACCAATATGGTGATGGGCGACCCGGGCGGTGATATCTGGTGGTTGACGGCCCCAACGTCCGATGGTGTGACGGATTGCATCGGCGGTCCGCAATATGTGGCTTGCCAGACTGCGCTGGACCCGACCGATCCCACTCACAACACCATCTATGTATGCGGCCACGGCGGTTTGTGGCGGAGCGATAACGCGCTCATGACCAATAGTCCGACGTGGTATCCATGCATGCGCCATTTACAGGCTTCGGGCTCCGCCGCAGTGGCGGCCGATCCGAACGTTTCCACGCTGGCCGAATGCTCGGACGTTGATTGGACTTTCCAGTATTCCACAAATAACTTCGCGAACGTCATCCAAAAGTCCACCACCATCGGCGGTACGGAGAATGGTTACTGTCTGGCAGTGGATTCCACGACCACTCCGGGGCCGGGAAACGTCAGCCCCGTCTATTTTGGCCGCGATACGGACCTGGCTTATCTGGCGGATCCTATGACAACGAATTGGATCAGCTCCGGATTAGGCGACCAGGGCAGCGTGTATGGTTGTTCGGTCAAATATATTTCCGGCATCGGCACAGTGGTGCTTGCGGCGGTGGAGACTAACGGCATTTGGAGAAAAATCGGCGGTGGTAATACGGGGAGTTGGGGCGGCGCTCCAATCTATACGGCCGACAGCATTATGCAGAACACGAGTTCAGCCCAGAGGGGAGTTTTTTCCTGGGGCGGAGGCTCCTCGCAGATGGTTTATTTTACCGACCGTGTGAATGGCGTGTTTCGTTCGACGAATGCCGGCGCTGCATGGTCGCTGATTATTGGGCCAGGCAGCCCGGGAGGAGCCGGTTCCGGCGGGTCTTTGATCAGAAGCGGTTCAGTCGCGGTGGACCCGACGACCGACAGTGTTTGTTACGTGACCCAAACGACCGGCTTGTACACTTCGACGAATGCGAACGCCGCGTCGCCTGTCTTCAATCCCGTCACGCTTCCGGGCGTTACCGGCTCGGTCACGCCGGGCTGGGTGGTCTGCGACGACGTTGGCAACGTCTATGTCAACACACTGATCGACGCTCAAAACCAGCCGAAGCTGTTCTTCAAAGCCAAGGGCGATACTGTCTGGTATGAACTGAGCCAGGGCGATCCTGTTTTTGAATCTCTGTGCGGACAGACGTTGCAAATGGCGGTCGGACCGGGACCGGCCCACGTTATTTATTTATCTGCCCTGGGCATGTGCGTTGCCACCCAGAATTATCTGGTTCCCACCGTTCAAGCCACACTTGCCGGAACCAATTTCATCCTAAGCGGTACTGGCAATGCCAGCACGCCGTACAGCGTATTCACTTCCACCAGTTTGGACCTGCCTGTGTCAAACTGGAGCCTGGCGGCGACTCAGGCGTTTGATCATTATGGCAACTACTCGTGGACCAGCGGTTTGACTTCGAATGTCCCGGCGCAATTTTATCGGCTGGCGGTGCCGTAAGATCGCCGCGCGAAGAGCGCGAAGGTTGCGAATGTAATCCACTCCCTATTGATATTTTAAGCCTGGCAACAACAAATTAAATCCGAACTAATATGCGACAGTGTAAATCGTTATTTAATAGTTTGAAATTGATAGTTAAACGAAAAATCAACTTTAAATTGATCCAAATAATATCTATTGACTTAGTCGTTATTGTCGGGTAAAGTGGGCTCGTAAACAATATATCAGTATATGAGAGCGCATCTTCCTTCGCGGTATATCCGCCTCCCCCCGGATGCGGATACGTTACGCACACAAGAGGACTCGATTCGAGAGCGGCTGAAACCGATTCGGATTTTTTGCGCTTCAAAAAAATGCGCTTGACAATCACAACGAAATAGGTATGTTCGTACAAATACCCAAATATGAGATCATCTTGGCGCCGGATGAACGCTTCCTGTGCTCGTGAGTTAAGGGTGACAACCGAAGAAAAAAGGACCGCATTCACCCTTATTGAACTGCTGGTGGTGATCGCGATCATCGCCATTCTGGCGTCGGTCTTGTTGCCGGTGCTTGACAAGGCAGAACAGCGGGCGCAGGCGCTGCAGTGCTCGAACAATCTGGATCAACTGCAAAAGGGATTTGCTATTTACGCGAACGACAATGGTGGCTCATTTGCGCCAAATCCTGATTATGAAGGGTATCCCTGTTGGGTCGCCGGAAACATGACCGGCGGCAACATCGGCGCTCCTCCCGGCGGGGGCGTCGGATACAGCGGTATTGACGCCACCAATAGTGCGCTTTTGGTGGATCCCCGTTATTCGTGCATGGCGGCCATCGTGAACAATCCGAAAGTGTACAAGTGTCCTGCCGACCAAAGTACCTGGAGCACGACGGGCACACCAGGGCATAATGAAGCGGCTCGCGTGCGCTCGTATTCCATGAGTCAGGCTGTGGGTCCTGAACCGAACGGCTATGTAGTGGACGATTACGATGGTACCACACATATCGCAGGCCACTGGCTTTCCAGTGGCAACGCTGACCAGCCGGGCGGAGCGCCATGGATGGTGTATATCCGAGACACCCAGGTTCGAGGAGGAATGTCACCGTCGGATTTGATCGTATTGGATGATGAACACCCAAACAGCATCAACGACGCCGCTCTTGCGGAAGAAATACCGGTAAATCCGGATGATCTCTTTTTTATTGACGTTCCAGGGAACACGCACGGAAGAGATGCGGGTGGATTTTCCTTTGCCGACGGTCATTCGGAAATTCACCATTGGCAGCAACCGGGAGCCTTCCCTATGATAACGTGGGCCGCCGATACAGTGCCCGGTATTGGAGGCACGCAGAACAATTTTCCTGCCAAAGACCCGGATGTTCTTTGGGTGGACAGTCATGTATCGTGTCTTGCGCCAAACTCGACTGCGCCGTTTGTGCCCTGACAATTTTTTAGTAACAAAACAGGTTTTTATTTCCGATTGACGCTTCG
>DATJTK010000096.1:0-27522 GCA_035503455.1 Candidatus Sulfotelmatobacter sp.
CCGCCCCTTCAACCATTGCCATACGGGGTTAGTAACACGGATACGAACAAAGTAGAACAACCTGAAGGAACGGGGGTTAGGGGGTCTGGCTTTGCGTTTCTGTGGTTTGGGCGGGTGGACATGTATGGGGTGGGAAATCCACAAAAGGCCGTTACCGCCTGTTCCGCGGTCTGCACAATTCCTTTGACACGGCTTCTCGACAATACAGCTTTATGACGATTGGCCCAGTCAGCCTGCTCTCATTTGCTGGAACGCCGCTCTTTCTGAATGTCTTCAACGCCGTTGACGCGTTTATGAAAGAGAATAAATTGTCGGCTGTTGCCTGACCCGGGTATCAGTCGCAAAAGGCCTATTAGCAAAAACAAGCTGAATTTCAGCACTCTTAAGTCGCTCCTCACATTCTCCTTTCACATCGCCAGGGCTGTTTCCACGGCAGCCAATACGACATGCCTCCTGGCATGATTTTGCGTGGGCATCGCCCCGATGGCGATCGCTTTGGGTGCCGCGCTCGCGCGAAGGGCCACGGAATAATGATTTGGTTTTGATTATGATTTTGAGTTTGATTTTTCATCGCCCGATTTTGGCATGGGGGGTTGGACAAATACGGTCCAGCCTAGAAAAAAGCGCAAAAGCAGTAAGATTGTCAGAACTAGCGGAAACGAGCGAATTTCGTTTTGCCTAATGCTTTATTAGCCACTGCTTGCGGAACTCTCAAGTTGTTGGCGGAGGCTCTTTACCATTTAGATAAAGGCATTGAGGATGAGAATGAGCATGACAATGAGGAGGAATCAAATGGCTTTGAAAAAGACAGAAAAATAAATGAAAAAAGGCTTGCTAATCCATAGAGAACTGCTAAAATTGCGAAGTCGGCAATGGGGTGGTGGTCCAAAATCTCAGAAAAGTGTGCGTAAAAATATGAAGAGAACTCCAATAAGCATGTTTTCACTGGCAGCTTTGGCTTTTTCCATGGCGATGGTCGCCGTCATGTCCGCCGCCGGGCAGACCGTCAATCTCATCAGCGGCGACAACGCTGGCATAGGCAATCAGGACCCCTACACGACCTTCATTGGTGGAGCGCAGGAGTCGCCTCTGAGTTTATCGGCATTTACCGCGGCCAACTTCTTAAGCGCCCAACAGGGCTCCGAGGCCTACGTCGTCAACCCCTACGGTGGCGTCTGGGTGAACCCTTCCACGACGGCTCCGTTTGTGGGGACCGGGGCCCAGTGGATTAGCGCAGCCAGCGGTGGCAATAACGCACCCAGTGCCCTCTTCGCGCAAACGTTTACCTTCGGGTCGGCTCCTCTGGGGGCAGTGCTGAATTTCTCATGGGCGGTGGATGACAATCTCGGCGACGCCGAGAATCCGGCGGGCATTTACATCAATGGAAATCCGATCACAGCCATTGGCGGCGGCACATTTACCTCTGTAAGTTCGGTAACGGGCATTTACATCCCGGCGTCAGATCTGATTGACGGCGTCAACACTCTCTATATCTATGACCGGGACACGGGAGGAGTGGTTGCCGGTGTGGTCTATGATGGCACGTTGACGGTGGTGCCCGAGCCGTCGTCGCTGGCGCTGGCCGGAATGGGTCTGGCAGCTTTGGCGGTGGTCTTCCGGGCACGGCTCTCGCGCCGTTATTTGGCGTCCTGAAAGCCGGGGTTCGACGAGTCTCGTCTCAGCGTTTTCGGAGCGTCGCGCTACCTTCGCCCGCTTCCGTTCTTCGCCTGACATAATAACACTGAGAATGAGGATGAGCATTAAGAAGGCCCTCTTCGGGTATATCGGACATACGGACCCTCCTTCGCTCAGAAGCTACGGAGGGCAGGCGGATATGGTTGTCTTGGCGAATAATTCTTGCCTTTGCGTGGTGGTATCCGAAACTTTTGCGCACGAATGAGTTCCAGTTCCAAACAAATTTTCGTCGGTACTGATAACGGAGGGACGACTTGTAAGACCGCCGCCGTCTGGGAAAATGGCGAAGCCGTTACCACAAAATTGCTTCAGTGCTCCACGAATTCCGCGAATGGCCGCGACGCCGTCATCGCCAGTTGGATTTCATCCATCACCGAATTTCTTGCGGAAAACAATTTATCGTGGCCGCAAGTGCAGGGCGTTGGCCTGGCAATTCCCGGGCCTTATGAACGGTATGGCGTACTAGGCAAAGCCGCGAACCTGCCCGCGATCTTTGCCGGATGGAACGTCCACGCCGATTACAGCCGCGCGCTCACGACGCAAGCCGGCCATGAAGTGTCGCTGGTCGTTGGCAACGACGGCAAATGCGGTGGCGTGGCCGAGGCGCGCCTGGCCCGCGGAAAGGCCCGGGCCTCGGTGCTGATGCTCATGCCGGGTTCCGGCCTGGGCTCGGCGTTTATCGGAGCGGACGGATTGCCGCTGGAAGGCGACACGCTTGCCGGAATGGAAACGGCGCACATGCCCGCGCCGCTGCATCTGCTCGGCGTCACCGGCGAGCCGTTCCCGTGCGGTTGCGGCCGTGACTGGGGCTGCATCGAAGCTTACACGACCATTTCCGGATTGCCGCGATTGCTTGAGGAAAAACTTTTGAAATATCCCGGCCACGAACTGGCGAAGTCCACCGCTACGCCGAAAGAGAAAGCGTTGTCGCTCCGCGCCCGCGCGCAGAAAGGCGACGCGCTGGCGCAGGAAATATTTGATTTTCAGGCCCGCGCGCTCGGTTTTCACGTCGCCAATCTCACGCTCGCGCTGGACGCGAGCATTGTCGTCATCGGCGGCGGTTTGATGGATCCGGAGGCGACCACGCTGGAGTTTCGCGAGCGCTATTTACGCATCGTCCAGGAAAGCGCGGTGAAATATTTCTTTCCTTCGCAACGCGGCATCAAAATTGTTCCGGCGGCTCTCGGCGATTTGTCGCAGGCGATTGGCGCGGCGCTGGTGGCGCTGTATTCGCGGAAAGCAAGTGTTGGTTGATGGTGATCGGACGGATTGGACGGATCGGACGGATCGGACGGATCTTTAGAAACTACGGAGGGCTATTTGTAGACGGGGATATTGATATTCCTTCAAGCTCCTGCAAATCGTTTGACGCGCTGGCGTTTCCTTGCTTTGCAGCTTTCATCATCCAAAAAATCGCCAGGGCCTCATTCGTGTCGCATCCGATGCCGCGCAAGTAATGAATGCCTAAACCGTATTGCGCCGAACTGTCGCCGTTTTCGGCATCCCGCTCGAGGAATTTAACCACCCTGGATTGAGATTCGCGCCGATTTTCCGCCGCTTGTTGAATCTGTTTTTGGCTGGCCGCAAGCAGGACCGGGTTTGGGCCGCATGGGACGCCATAATCGAGTTTTTCAATCGTCCGCGACTCGCCGTTCGCGGTTTTATAAGTGTAGGTGCCGGCATACCACGCCATGAGACGCGCGGCCGACGCGATGATGCCGCCCTTGATGGCGTTAAAGGGATAATTTGTGACGAAGTAATCCCCATATTCGGGCGGGACGGCTAGATTGACCCAGCCGTTGACTGGATAATACACGGTGCCCAACGGTCCCCATTCACCTTCGATGCGAATGCCCTGGGGCATGACCTCCACGATTTTCCCGCAGAATTGGACGCCATTCAACTTTACATAGTTGGTTTGACCGCCAATCGCCCGCCACGGGTGGATAGGAATGAATGACATGCGCCAATCCGTCTGTTGGGCGTTTGCGGCCTCGGAGAAGTGGAGGCACGCCAGGAATAATGCGAGGCAACTAATCGGACGGATCTGGCGGATTGGGTTCATACGGCTAGGACTCCTTTGCAATCAGGGTAGGTGGAGCAGCCCCAAAATTGGTTTCCGGCGTTCTTGCCGGTTTTGGCGGTGCGTAGGACTGTAGGTCTACCGCATTTCGGGCAGGGGGGAATGTGATCGGTCGGATCTGTCGGATCTGTCGGATCTTTTTTCCGTTGACGCTCGGCCAGACGGGCAGTAGCGAGTTGTTCGCTGTAACCGCCGTCCTGGATGAAAGCCCTTTCGAGCGCGGCGATCTGCTGGTCAAGCAGGTAATTGGTTTGGTGAATTAAGCAGATCGTCGCATTGGCACGAATGGCGGGATCAGCATGCTCAAGCCAGCGACAGTAAAGGGCCCATCGTTGTTGATCGGACAGACCGGTCAGATCTGATTGATTGTGGCGCTTCGGAACGTGGCGTACTGCGAGCGCTTCAGGACTGTCTGGTGTCCATTGCGCGAGGCGGCGGTGGCGGAGGAAGTCCTCATAATCGAGCAGTAATTCTTCGAGGCTTGCACGGGCTGTATTGAGTAAGCGCAATTCCATTTGCGATGAAGCAGCCGCGGCGCGACTGCCTTCGGCAATGTTTTGGCGGCCGGAACGCGCTGCCTGAGTCATTTGATCTACGGTACGGCTGCGTGAATCTAGAAACTTTTCACAGAACCAATAGGTTGCATCATAGATGAGCGTTGCAGTTTGGAAGCTGCACGTGGCGCGGTAACCGCCGCTGGGACGTAGCTTGGTCATGATTGGACGAATCGGTCGGATCGGTCGGATCAAGGTCTAGTTACGATGGCAAAATCAAATGGCGATATCAAGGCTTGCCCTTACGCGAGATTAACTGGATCTATATCCAGCGAAAGCGCCACATCCTCCGGCAGGGTTGCCGTGGGGAGAATCTTTGCCAGGGTTTGGCTCAGTTTGCTCATCGCGCGGGCGCGGAGCATGATTTGATGGCGATAAAACGTTTCGGCTTTGACCAAAGGCGCGGGCGCGGGGCCCATGACGATCAAATCTTTAAATTCAGCCAGCCCTTTTTCCAATTCGCGTTTCAAATGGTCGGCTGAAAATTTCACTTTGTCTTCGTTGCGGCCTTTTAAGGTGAGCAGGGCGACGCGGGTGAGCGGGGGATATTTAAGCTGTTCGCGAAATGCGATTTCCTGGTCGTAAAAGCCGGTGTAATCGTGCCGGCGCGCATATTGAATGGCCGGATGAAACGGCGCAAATGCCTGGACAAATACCTCGCCCTCGACGTCGCCGCGCCCGGCCCGCCCGGACACCTGCGTGAGCAATTGAAACGTCCGTTCGCTGGCACGAAAATCCGGCTGGTTTAATGCCGAGTCCGCGTGGATGATGCCCACGAGCGTAACATTCGGAAAATGGAGGCCTTTGGCGATCATTTGTGTGCCAACGAGAATGTCAATCTTGCCGGTGCGAAATTCGCCCAGTGTTTTGCGGTAATCGTCCTTCCGTTTCATGGTGTCGGAATCCATGCGGCGGACGCGGGCGCGCGGAAATAGTTTCGCGAGCGTTTCCTCGACGCGTTGCGTGCCGGTGCCTGCGAATCGGATGGCCGGGTTCCGGCACTTTTCATTGGGACAAATCAAGGGAACTTTTTCAATCTGACCGCAGATATGGCAAATCAGTTTTTGTTCGACGCGGTGATAGGTGAGGGACACGCTGCAGTTGGGGCACGGGGCAACATAACCGCACAGCGGGCATTGCAGTTCCCTCGCCCAGCCGCGGCGGTTTAGAAATAAAATCGTTTGTTCCTGTTTTTCGAGGCGCTGCTGAATGGCTTCCTTGAGCTGGGGCGAAAAGATGGGGTTGCCCTTTTCCTTGGCCGCGGCCTGACGCATGTCCACGACGCGCACGCGCGGCATTTTTTGGTCGTCCACGCGTCCGGGCAATTCCAGGAGCGTGTATTTGCCGCGTTTTGCATTATAATAGCTTTCCATCGATGGCGTGGCCGAGCCAAGGAGGACGACGGCATTTTCCATTTGGCCGCGCATGATGGCGACATCGCGCGCGTGGTAACGCGGGGTTTCCTCCTGCTTATACGTTTGCTCGTGCTCTTCGTCCACGATGATGAGGCCGAGCGGGTCCACGGGAGCAAAGATAGCTGAGCGCGCGCCGATGACGATGCGCGCGCGGCCTTGTCGGATTTTGTGCCATTCATCGTGGCGTTCGCCCGCGCTGAGATGCGAATGCAGCACGGCAACCAGGGTCTGCAATTTGCCGGCGCTGAACCGCGCCTTGAAGCGCTCGACCGTTTGCGGGGTCAGGGAAATTTCCGGCACCAAAACGATGGTGCCTTTGCCTTGCTCGAGTGCGTGGGCGATGGCCTGGAGATAAATTTCGGTTTTGCCCGAGCCGGTGACGCCGTGTAAGAGGAACGTCGAGGATAGAGGATGGAGGATGGAGGATGGGGTTTGGTGTCCACGCTTTAGCGTGTCTTCGCCCGGCGTAGCGGAGGGTGGCGGTGCCGCCGGGATTGACGGATTATTGGATACGTGGATTGTTGGATTGGCGGGGACTGGCGGCTGGAAGCCGCCGTCACCGGCAGGCAGGATGCCTGCCCTACGGTCTTCGCGGCCATCCATGGCGGTCTTAATTTTTTCCAGCGCGGCGGATTGGGCTTCATTGAGTTCCAGCGGTTGGGTGGGCAGGATATGCTCGCGCGCGTATGGGTCGCGTTCGGAAATTTCGGAGGTGATTTCCACGAGGCCGCGGTCCTCGAGTTTGCGGACGGTTGAGGCGGTGGTTTCGGCGAGTTCGAGCAATTCGGTCAGGGGCATTTCGCGCCGTTCTTCGATAATGTTCCAGACTTCCTCCTGGCGTTTCGGTAATTGTGGAAATTCGCCGGCAGGCGGCAGGGCGCGGACAAACAATTGTTTTTTCCAGCCTTCCTCTTTTTTGCGGACGACTTCGGGCAGCACGCTTTTCAAGGCCATTTCGGGCGCGCAGCAATAATATTCTCCTATCCAGCGGGCGAGCCTCAGGGTTTTTGGGGTGACCAGGGTTTGCGCGCCTACGATGCGCAGGATTGGTTTGAGATTGGCGTAGGAGGATTCCTCGGCCAGCGCAGTGACCGTTCCGAATATTTTGCGCGCGCCGAACGGGGCTTGCACGCGCGTGCCAACTTCAATCTGCCCAATCATGCCCGGTGGGATCGAATAATCGAACTCCTTGCGGAGCGCGAGCTCTAAGCTGACTCTAGCGATCATGTGGCTCCAAGGAAAAAGGAAAAAGGAAAAGGGAAAAAGTGGGAAAGAGCCAATGCGGAATGGTGCGGAATTTGGATTGTTTGATTAATGGGCGGACCCTCACCTCACCCTGACCCTCTCCCCTCCCATTCGACCCGCCTTCGCTAAAGCTGCGGCGGGCAAATGGGAGCGGAGAGGGAACAGCGAATGGGCGTGGTACGCATCCGGGCGTCTGGTCAATGGTCACCGAGTTTTCCATTGCTAAATTAATCGCACGGGACGGTGCGTTTAGCGGCCCAGTCGCGGACTTCTTCGATGCGTTCGGCCATGATGACGGACAGCGGTTTGGTCTGTTCGATTTCGGTCAACAGTTCCTTTTCCGAGACCTGCTTGCCATGCTCGTGCGCGGCGTACATGGCCGAGACAATGGCCTGCTCAATTTCCGAACCGGAAAAGCCGTCGGCGGCGGCGGTCAGCGCATCCAAATCGAACTGCGCCGGGTCAAGGCCGCGTTTGGCAAGATGAATTGTGAAAATGTCGCGCCGGTTTTCCTGCGATGGCAAATCGACGAAGAAAATTTCGTCGAACCGGCCTTTGCGGACGATTTCCGGCGGCAGGCGCGTGATATCGTTGGCTGTGGCTACGAGGAAGACCGGTCTGCGCTTCTCAGACATCCAGGTGAGGAGCATTCCCAAAATTCGCCGGGACAGGCCTTCATCATCGTCCTGCACGCCGATGCCTTTTTCAATTTCGTCCATCCACAGGACGCACGGCGCCATGACTTCGGCGGTTTCGAGGGCTTTGCGAAGATTGCGTTCGGTTTCGCCGTAGTACTTGTTGTACAGGACGCCGAAATCGAGGCGGAGCAGGGGACAACCAAAAATGCCGGCGGCAGCCTTTGCGGCGAGGCTTTTTCCGCAACCCTGAACGCCGAGCAGCAGGATGCCGCGCGGCGGGTCCAATTCATCCGGCGTTTCATTGAGAAAGAAGCTTTTTCGCAGTTCGAGCCAACTGCGCAGGCGTTTCATGCCGCCGATTTCAGCGAATTGGGCGGTCTCATTTTCGAAGGACAGCACGGAGTCGCGGCCCAGCAATTCGTATTTGGCCCGCATGACTTCGGGCAGGTCGGTGTCGGAAATGACGCCGTTGTCGTTGATGGCTTTGAGCGCGAGGCGGCGGGCATCGGTTACGGTGAGGCCTGCGAGGTTGCGGACGAGCAAATCGAGGGTTTTGTTGGTGGTCTGGACGTCGCGGTTGCCATTGGCGGCGCCCCATTCGGCGGCGACTTCATGGACGATCTGGCGCAACTCGCCGGGCGACGGCAGCGGCAGCTTGAAATAGGTGGTAAATGGACGCAATTCCTCCGGCATGCGTACGATGTAGCCAACCAGGACAACCGTGGAATAATGTTTGTCGTAAGTCAGCGCGATGTCCTTGAGGCTGCGCACGTGAAGGGTGTCGTCCAAAAAGGGATGAAAGTCCAGCAGGACGAACAGGCAGCTATGGGCCGACGTTTTGATATAATTCAGGACTTCGAGAGATTTCTGGACGGATTGGTTGGGCTGATCGTTTGGGTCGAACGCCTGCAAACCTTCGGTAGCCGTCCAGCGAAGCGGTCTAAGCTGAAGTTTTTGGGCAATTTGCCGGATCATGCGCACCACTTGCGGTTCCTCGTTGCTCTCCACCGCGACAATGGGCGCGCGCGAGCGAATCAAAGCCTCCAAATCGCGCAACGGACTTTCCGTCAATTGCGCCATTGGCAAACCTACTGTCTTAGAAGGGACACGCATCTCGTTTTATTTTAGCAAGAAAGGAGGGAAAGCGCTACGAAGATTGCAGATTGGACTGATCGGACGGATCTGGCCGATCGTAGTCAATCCTTTGTGATTTCCCGGAGGGTTTGCTCCAACTGTTTGGTCAGGGATTCACGTTCTTCATCGGAAATGTCGCGCGGGACGATGAGGGGCTTGCCGAATATGAGGCTGCATCGCGCGAAGGGCAGGGGAACCTGGAATCCGTCCCAACTGTTAAGGCGGATTTTCCAGTTCAAATGATAGCCGCAGGGCACGATGGGCAGGCCGGTGAGTTGGGCGGCCGTAATGACGCCGCTCTGTGCTTCGTAGCGCGGGCCGCGCGGGCCGTCGGGCGTGATGGCCAGGTCCAGTCCGCGTTCGGCGCAGGAAATGAATTCAACGAGCGCCTGTGCTCCCCTCCGCGATGAGGAGCCGCGCACCGGTTCAATTCCGAAATGTTCGAGCACTTCGGCCAAAAGACCGCCGTCACGGCTCGCGCTTACCATCCCGGCCATTCGGCGGCCGGTATCAGATTTGCGGACGTAACGCTGATACAATATGGCGCACAGGGCGAGCCGGTTATGCCATATTGCAAAAATGACTTTCGGCCCTGTGGATTTAAAATAACCGGAGCGATCGTCGAGGGTAGATCGAATTGTCAATGCCACGCTGCGAATGAAGAACGAAATCAGAGCGGCGATCACGCGCTGATGCCATTTGGCCCGGTGAGGGATGACGATTCCTGACCTGCGATTTTCCGTGGTCATCATGCGCCCTTTTTCAGGCAGGCCCGCACCAGGTCTTCCACCGTGGCCTTCGGCCCGGCGGCGGCGTAGGCGGAGCGGACGGTGTCGTGCGCCTCGATTTGTTTGAATCCCAACGCCATGAGCGCCAGCACTGCGTCGTTGATTTTTTGATCATCGGGCGACAGGGCGCGCTGGGCGCTGGCGGCTTCCCATGCGCCGGCTGCCCCGATTTTGTCGCGCAATTCGACAACGATGCGCTCGGCGGTTTTCTTGCCGACGCCGGAAATTTGCGAGAGCGATTTCACGTCGCCATTGGCCACCGCCCCGCGAAAGGCGGTCACGGAAATGCCGCTGAGGATGTTGAGGGCGATTTTGGGGCCAATGCCGGAAACGGTGTTGATGAGAAGCCGGAACAGGTCGCGTTCGGCCGAGGACATAAAACCGTAAAGAACGTGGGCGTCTTCGCGCACAACCAATTGCGTGAGCAGCTTCACGTCCGCGCCCGGATGCGGCAGCTTGTCAAAGGAGGACAATGGAATGAGCACTTCGTAACCCACGCCGTGGACGTCCACAATGGCCTGTGTGGGGAGCGCTTCGACAAGTTTGCCGTTGAGAAAAGTAATCATTGAGGCGGCATTAAATCCGTTTGGGCGGAGTGAGATTATAACGCGACTGTTCGCGCGCGTGAGTGAGCGCCAGCGCCAGGGCATCCGCGGCGTCGGGCGCGGGCGGGTCGGCCATGTTCAAGAGGCGCTGGACCATCTTTGCGACGGCGGATTTTTGCGCAGCGCCGTAGCCGGCGACAGCCTGTTTGACTTTGCGCGGAGCAATTTCAAAGATGGCGATGCCATTTTCGGCAACGGCCGCCAGCGCCGCGCCGCGGGCCTCGCCCATGATGATGGCCGTTTGCAAGTTTTGCGCGTAAAAGAGGCTTTCAACCACACAGACCGTCGGATGATATTTGCGAATTTCCGCGCGGACGGCCTCGGAAATTCGGGCCAGGCAACGCGAACGTTCCCAGGTTTGCGGGCACGAAATGGTGCCGTGCGCCAGTGTGCGCGGATTCGGATTGGTCGTTTGAATAATGCCAAACCCGGTGCCGCGCAGCGACGGGTCAATCCCAAGAATGATTGTCAAAGCGCCGTTTGGGGGCGCTGACGGCGCAAGAACCGGCAAGGCAACGCGTTTTTTGCCGCCGACGCGCTGTTTCATTTCTTCGAATTGACGGAGGGAAATACCCATGATTGGTGGCATTTTGCACGCGGGTGAGGGAATGCAAAAGGAAAAAGGGAAATCAATTGAAGTCTCAAACCGGTTTGACAAATGGTGTCAATTTGCTACCATATAAAGCATGAGTCAACCGGTTAAAGTCTCGGACTCTCTCATGCTCGACGCACGGATCGCGGGTCAGGCGATGGAACGGTCCATTGCCGGGCAGATTGAATTTTGGGCAAAAATTGGGCGGGCGTTGGAACCGTTGCTGCGTGGAGACCGTGTCCTGGCATTGTGCCGCTCCGGCCAGACCAAGCCGCTTGCCGCGTGTCTGGAATCTGTTGACTCGTCCGCCGGCCGTAAACGGGTCAAGGATTATCTCAAAACGCGACCGTATCCGCACTATGAGTCTGCAGCCTCTCCGGGGCTGCTCGTGCGAATTGACGCTGACGGCAAGCGGACGATTGGACGATTCGTCAATCGCAAGTTTCAGCCAGTCAAATCTACCGCCGGGCGAAAAGAGGCTGCGCGGGCAAAAGTTCCGAGGCAGGAACCAGTTCACGCTTGAGGATTCCTGATTTGGACAAGCGTCCAATCATTGTCGTCCTGGCTGGCCACAATGGCGCCGGCAAATCCACATTTTATCATGCTCACCTTGAAGTGTCGGGATTGCGATTTCTTAATGCTGACGTGCTTGCCGCCGAACTCGATGTGAATCCTTATTTAGCCTCGGAAGCTACTGCCCGTCTCAGGCAGGAATTGGTGAAGCAGGGCGAAAGCTTTATCTTTGAAACTGTGTTTTCCGACCCTGTCGGCGACAAATTGGCCTTTTTGAAGTCTGCGCTGGAACATGGCTACCATGTCCTCCTGTGTTTCATCGGCCTTTCAAGTCCAGCTTTGGCCGAACAACGCGTGGCTATGCGCGTTAGCCAGGGCGGCCATGATGTTCCAACAGCGAAGCTCGTTGCTCGGTTTCCCCGCACATTGGCCAATCTCGCGGCTGCTATCCGAAGTCTTCCTTGCGTTCTGGTCTTTGACAACGATGACCTGCGGAAACCATTCCGTCGTGTCGCGGTCTTTCAAAATGGAAAGCAAACATTTTCAGCTAAAACGGCTCCCGCCTGGTTCAAGGCATTGAAATTTTGAACCGGTTCCGTGTTTGGAGATTTTGGGCGTGATTCTTGCTTTTACGTTTGGACTGTAGTCCAATAATCATCATGAGAGACGACCGTGACAGTAACTATATATCCGTTGGCAAATGGATGCTATTAATACTTATCCCAAGCATTCCAGTAATTGGCTGGATTCTCGTGATTGTTCTCGCATTCACGGGCACTAACGAGACGCGGAAAAATTATTTTAGGGCATTTATTGCGTGGGTATTGCTTTTGATTGTTGGCATTGTCGCGATGTGTCTCGTAGCCGGCTCGCCGGCACTATTTCAACAGGCGAAAGACTGGTGGGCGAAACATCATTTGAATTTGGGCAAGTAGGGTTCGACTGTGGACTAGGGTTTCCTTTCATAAATGACGAATGGCGTCATCGTCTTCGCAGTCAGGCTTTGGTAGAAATCCGGCTCGGGCATGTTGTCAACGCGCGGCGAATCGTGAACGGTCAGGGTAATCTTTTCATAATCCGGCTTTAGATTGTCCGGCAACTGTGCGGGCGGGAAAAAGAAAACGTCTGAGAGGCTTACGGGCAATATCCACCTGGGAAGAGGATGCAATGGAAATGGCGACAGCCGGGCGTTGACGATTTTTAGCCGCGTATAAAACATCAATGGAAATTCCGGATTGTCTGAGACGACAGTATCCCCGGGATTCGCGCGCTTTTGGAAGAAATTGAGGACGTCGGTGAACCGGTCCTGGTAGGGCAATAATGAGCCAAAAACGAAGTCCGCAAATGGTGAACGGATTGGGTATTGTTTGGCGAAGGGGTCTGTAGCTACGGCAAATACATTGCTTAGGCATAGGAACATCAGGAGCAAAACGGCCACGGCTGTCCATCGGACGTAGCGAAAAAGCCATGCGGCAACCAGGAGGCATAGGGCCGGCAAAACAGGAAGCATGTAGCGCAAATAACCGCCGGACATGACGAAAAGGACTGGAACGTAGAGAAAGGGCAGGAGAATTAGATACTTTTCGAAACTGCGCACGGCGGGGGGGGCGTTGAAGCGTTGAAGTGTTGAAGCGTTGAAGCGGTCAGACTGGCGGCTGGAAGCCGCTTCAACCGGCAGGCAGGATGCCTGCCCTACGTGACGGTTTGCGCCAAACCGTTCGGCAAGCCAGCCGTAGGCCGGGAGCAAGATGATGCACCAGGGAAAAAAGTGAAAGTGAAACTGCACGAGATAGAACCGGAGCGTTTTGGTCCATGGATCGTGCGGCTCGGCTGAGCCCTGGCGCCAAACCTCTGAGAACACCAGCCAGGGCGCGGAAATAACGAAGAAGATGCCCAGGCAGACCAGGAGCGGCGCGGCGGAAGTTTTATTTTGGCGAAATGAGTTCCACGCCAAAACCAGGAGCAACGGGATGTTGGCGGCGGCGATGGTGTAATTGCAATAGAACTGAAGCGTCAATCCGGCGAGGACCAGCCACGGACCGCTTTTAGTTTTTGTCAGGATTTGATAGATGCCGTAGAGCAGGAGGATTTCAGCGAAAACGGTGATGGAATAATAGCGGCATTGCCGGATGTGCAGCAAAAAAACTTCCGACGTACCCAACAATAACATCGCGCCGATGGTGACGCGATGCGATTTATACATCTTCCAGGTCATCGCGCCCAATGCCGCCACCGTGAGCCAGCCAATGAATGCGAACGGCGCGCGACCGGCCCACGTCGTTTGGCCAAAGACGGCAAAGGAGGCGGCTGTGACGTATTCCGGCAGCCAGGGCGACCACGTCCACAATCCGTCGCGCGCATCAAAACGGTCGCCGTGCAATGAGATATGATTGACGCCGTCATCCACTTTGGGGACGCCGAATTTCAGAATATTTCTGGCGAGAACTGCATTTTCCGCTTCATCCGCCCAGAACAGCCGGCCGTCCAGGTTGCAGAAGGCCAGAAAAAGACCGGCTGTCGCCAGGATCAGGTAGAGACACGCAATGCCGATGACGCGCGGACGAAAGCCGATGTCGCTCTCAATTTTCATTCTTGAGTTTATAGATGACGAATGGCGACATGTTCGCCGCCGTTTGAAGCGCGTATGCTTCCGGTTCCGGAATTGTGTCTACCTGGGTGGAATTGTGAACGGTCACGACGATTTTTTCGTAATGAGTTTTGAGAGCATCCGGGAGTTCGTGCTTTTCATTCAGGTCTCCGGTCGCGCTTTCGGGCAATATCCAATTGGGCAACGGATGAAATGGATCGGGCGTCAGGCGTCCGTCAACGATTTTGAGACGGGTATAGAAAGCGAGCGGAAATTCGGGGTCCCATGAAAGCAAAACGTCGCCGGGTCGCGCGTTGTCTCCAAAGAATTTGAGCAAATCGGTGAGCCGGTCCTCGTAGGGCAACAGCGAGCTGAACACAAAATCGGCGAAGGGCGAACGCAAGGGGTGTTCCTTCGCAAAGGGATCCGTTGCGACGGCGAAGACATTGCTGAGGCATTGGACCATTAAAATGACAAGGGCCAGGGCGGTCCATTGGACGTAGCGAAAAAGCCATACTGCGACCAGCAGACAGGCAATCGGCAGGAGCGGCAACAGATAGCGGGAGAAGGCAAGGGGCATGATCAAAAGAACGGGAACGTAGGTGATCAGGAAAGCGAGGAGATAGGGTTCGAATGATTTGGGCCCGTTGAAGCGTTGAAGCGTTGAAGTGTTGAAGCGGTCGTCGTTGCCTTGGCTCATAGGACGATCATGCGAAGACGGAGGACGGATTTCGGTTGGCGAGCTTAGCGGCAGGTCTTGCGACGTCGTACGGTCAGCGGGTTTGGAAACCCGCGATACGGCAGGTTTGGAAACCTGCGCTACGAGCCAGGCACCGAAGGGGAGCAGCAGGAAGCACCAGGGGAAAAAGTGAAAATGAAATTGCCAGGCGTAGAAGCGCAGGAGATGCGTCCATGTGTCGCGCCCTTCCGCGGAACTTTGGCGCCAGGTTTCAGTGAACAACAGCCATGGGACGGCAAGGAGAGCAAAAATTCCAAGGGACAAAAGTAATGCCAAAAAAGCGGGGCGATCCTGCCGGAACAATCGCCAGGCCAAAATCAACAGGAGCGGGATGTTGGCAATGGCGCAGGTATAATTGCAATAGAATTGAACCAGCAAAGCCGCGAGGATAAACCACGCTCCCGCTTTGTTTCGGGCGAGGATTTGATACAGGCCGTAGATCAAAATGATTTCGGCCAGGACGGTGATGGAATAATAACGGCATTGGCGGATATGAAGCAAAAAGACTTCGGAGGTGCCCAATAACAGCATCGAGGCAAGCGCCACACGATGGCGTCCATAGATTTTCCATGTCACAAAGCCCAACGCCATGACCGACAACCATCCAATGAAAGCGAATGGCGCGCGTCCTGCCCACGTCGTCTCCCCAAATACGGCAAATGAAGCGGCTGTGACGTAATCCTGCAACCATGGCGACCAGGTCCAAAGCCCGTCGCGCGCGTCAAATCTGTCTCCGTGGATCGAGATGTGGTTGACGCCGTCGTCCACTTTGGGCACGCCGAACTTGAGGACATTCCTGGCCAGCAGCGCCGTCTCGGCCTCGTCACCCCAAAAAGGGCGGCTATCCAAATTGCAAAACGCTAGAAGAAAAACGAGCGCGGCCAGCCCCAGATACAAAAGCGCGATGCCAATGACTCCGGGCCGGAAAGCGCTGCCCGTGTCAGATAGTTTCATCGAATAAAAATTCTAATCGGAACTCATTTTGCGTCATTTGACAGGCTGCAAATATTCGGCGCGCGTGATGGAGTATTTCACCGCCCGGCGTTCCTGCTCGACCCAGCCGTGCAACATGTCCGCATCATAATGAAAGTCGCGTTCAAAGCAAAGACCGGCCCTTTCCATGACGCGCCGGGAAGCCGCATTATCCGCCAATGTCCGCGCGCACACTTTTTCATAACCCCATTCGTTGAATGCTTTGCCCAGCAACGCTTTGGAACCTTCGGTCGCAAGCCCGCGTCCCCAGAAATTTCGTTGAAGCCGATAGCCCAGCTCCATCTCTGCCGCTGAAATTTTGTCAGGTCGCAAATGGAACCATCCGATAAAAGCACCGGATTCGCGCAAGTGCGCGGCCCAAAAGCCTTGCGGCGGAGTGCGCCGATAATAATCCAGAAACCTTGGAATATATTCGTTTTGTATTGTGGCAAGGGGCGTTGGCTTGCCTTTCGAAATGAAGCGCATCACTTCGGGATCGCTGTCCAATTCGAAGAGCAATTGGGCGTCCGTTTCCTGAAACTGGCGGAAAAGCATCCGGTCGGTTTCCAGGAAAGCGGCCGGAGCGCTCATGCCGATCGGTTTTTTATCGCGTTTAAAATTTCCGCAATCACGTCAGCGCGCGGTTTTGCGCCAAGATTGCCTTTGCCGTGGACGCGGACGCTGACGTTTCCGGCTTCCATGTCGCGCCCGCCGATGACAAGCATTGTGTGGACTTTGGCCATTTCCGCTTGCTGGATTTTACCGTTGATTTTGTCGGACGAGAAATCGGATTCAGCGCGGACGAAATGGCCGCGCAGTTCGTTTACGATTTGCTTCGCGTAGTTCACGAGTTTTTCGTCATCGCCGATGGTGAGCACGCGCACCTGTTCCGGGGCGAGCCAGAGCGGGAAGTTGCCGGCGTAATGCTCGATCAAAAAACCGATGAATCGCTCGTGTGTGCCGAGCGGCGCGCGGTGGATGCACAGCGGTGTTTTTTCGGAATTGTCGCGGTCGCGATAGGTGAGGCCGAATTTTTTCGGCACGGCAAAGTCCACCTGGTTGGTCGCCAGTGTAAATTCACGGCCACTAACGCTCCAGACTTGCACGTCGATCTTTGGCCCGTAAAACGCCGCTTCGTTGGGCACTTCGACATAGGGAATTTTTGAGTCGATGAGGGTCTGCCGCACCATATCCTCGGTCTGTTTCCAAAGTTCCGGTTCGTTGACATATTTAGCATTGTCGCCGGTCAAACGGGATGGGTCATGCGTACTGAAACGCATCTGGTATTTTCCGAGGCCAAACAGCTTGAAATATTTTTGGTACATGTCGTTGACGGCATTGAACTCTTGCGCAAATTGCTCAATGCCGCAATAAATATGCGCGTCGTTCATGTTGAGCGAGCGGACGCGCATGAGACCAAACAATTCGCCGCTTTGCTCGTAACGATAGCAGCAGCCGTATTCAGCCAGCCGCAGCGGCAAGTCACGATAACTCCGGGGCTCGGAGGCAAAAATTAAATGGTGATGCGGGCAATTCATGCCCTTGAGATAATAGCGTTGCGAAATTTTATCAGCATCCGATTCCTTCAGTTCCATCGGCGGGAACATGGAGTCTTTATATAAAATTGGAAGGTGTCCGCTGGTCAGATACAGTTTTTCCTTCGCAATGTGCGGTGTGCGGACGCGGACGTAGCCGGCCTGGAATTCGGTTTCCTTGGCGAGTTTTTCCAGTTCCTCGACGAGTACGGTGCCTTTGGGCAGCCATAATGGCAAACCGGGCCCGACCAAATCGGTTTCAATGGCAAACAGGCCCATCTCGGCGCCGATTTTTCGGTGATCGCGTTTTTTGGCCTCTTCGATCATGGTGAAGTAGGCCTCCATCTCGGTCTTGTTTTTGAACGCGGTGCCGTAGATGCGCTGGAGTTGAGGATTGCGTTCGTCGCCTTTGTAATAGGCGCTCGCCACGGTGGTGAGCTTGAACGCGCCGATGTTGCCGGTGCGCATCACGTGCGGGCCGGCACAGAGGTCAAGGAAGTCGCCGTTTTTGTAGTAGGAAATCGGCTCGCCATCGGGAATGGATTCGAGGTTGCCGATTTTGAATTTGCTGGGATTGCCGGGGCGTTCAGTCAGGCCGCCGAGGCGTCCGCTCTCGGAATCTTTGATGGCCTGTTCGCGAGTGACGACAATCTTTTCAAATGGATTGTTGGCCTTGATTTCCTTTTTCATCTCTTCCTCGATTTTGGGGAAATCTTCGGGGGAGATGCGATGTTTGAGGTCAACGTCGTAATAAAATCCGTTTTCGACGGGCGGACCGGCGGCGAATTGGGCGTCTGGCCACAGGCGCAGGATGGCCGTGGCCATGACGTGCGCGGCGGAATGCCGGATGCGTTCCAGTTCGGTCATTTTGGCGCGGTCATCGAGAGTCTTGCGGTCTTGCATAAATCGTGAATGGATATGGGAACAGAAATCGCCTCGAAAGACAAGGCGATTGGGGTGAGGGTGGTGGCCTGGCCTAATTCAGTTTGGTGTCCAACCCTTTTGGGTGTTCCGGGTTGGCCGTCCAGTCTACGAGCCGCTCCGGAGCACGCTAAAGCGTGTACACCAAGCCAATTTAAGACACTTGGGGCGCGGATAGAGGATGGAAGGTGGAAGATGGCACCGGAATTGGGATTTGAATATCGAACGTCGAACATCCAACGCCGAATATCGAATGGCCGACATTCGGTGTTCAGTGTTGGATGTTCGACGTTCGATGTTGAAATTAATCTTAACCTAGCCTCCGGTTGCGTCCATGGATGCCATTCGGCGGATTTCGAGTTCGTCATAGCGATTTCTCGCTGCCGACCAGGTTGCGGAGAATATGCCGGTACTGACAACGCCAAATACAAGAAGCGGCATGGCTACGAACCACGGTTGTCCCGCAATCACGGCGATGAGGGTTGCAATGAGGCAACCAATTCCAAAGACGATACAACATTTCCAGGCGGCCAGAACGAATTGGCGCGCTCTACCCTTTTGCGACAGCCAGCCGAGCAGACCGCCAAAGAAACCGATAACTGGCCCGCCGATGCCCCCAACCCACGGCGCGGCATCTGCAGACCACCAACCGGCGGGCGGCGAACCATCTGTGTTTGAACCGGTGGTCCCCGATGACTGCGAAAAACCGGCGGAATATTTCACGAGTTTCACGGGCGTGAGATAAACCGTGCCGCGGCCGGGAAGAATAAGGTTGATCTCCAATCGCGTGGGCGGACCGGATGCGCCCGTGGGATCGAATGGTAGAGTAAAGTCCCTCCAATCGCATGAGCCTGTGATTTTTCCCATCTCGCCGGAATCACCCAGGGTGCGCGAAAAATATTGGCCCTCCGGCATGCCCGGACGCAGTGGCGGAAAGTAATTCCACATTTCCAAATAACCGGCGCCCTGAACATTGTCGTATTTGACCCGGCCGGTAATCGCGTATGCCGTAGTTGAAAGCTTTGGTTTGACGATTTTCAGCAGTTGAATCGTCAACTGCGTATCATTGGTATTTTCGAATTTATAGACCGATTGACCATCCAATGTGACCAGGTGGTCTTTTTGGCTGGGATAGTATATTGCCAAAACTTTGGATTTTGGTTCTTGCGCCATGGCTGATAATGCCAGAATCAGCGATAAACAGATAAGGAGGGGTTTTTTCATTTAGTTTCTTTCTTTTGAGTTTGATATGCGGACAAGAGCTTTTTAAATACCTGGGAATCGAGCTTGCCATCGGCGAAACAGGCGCGGAGCTGGCGCTCGAAATCGTCGTCGATCTTCTGGCTGTCGAGAATTTTGATTTTGTCAATGAGCCGGTCCAAGCGCAGGCGGAGGGTGGGATAGGAGACGTTGTAGGCATCGGCCAGGTCTTTCAACGAGCCGGAAAAGAGGACAAACCGCTTGATAAAGGCGAGGTCCTCGTCCTCCAGTGAATCCACCCACCGCGTTTGTGCTTTTTCGAAGTCGATCATTTAATAAAATTCAAATTACTTTTCATTTTATACAACTGAATAAAATTAAAGTCAACATGAATTTTATTAAAATTTTTTGGGCGGCTTTTGGGCATCGCCAGGCTCGATAAGTGATTTGATGCCAAAATATTGCGGGTCGCCTGTTAGGTTCTTCGAGCCTGGATTAATTACGAGGCTAGCCTGCAACGGCGTTCCGAAAGCGGGTGTCGCGCGGACTTGCCACCGCACTCCAAGACGCGAAGCGAGTTATCACGAATCTCGTCGGCTCTGGACGATGAACCCGCTTATTGCGCCGCTGCACGCGGCGCCACACGGCGCAGCGCGCCGTGTTCCACCACCTTCGGTCACGGGGAAATCGCGACGTCGTTCCTGACGAAGGGAGCAATGAAGCGGTGGCTCGCTTATGCCAGGGCGCCGTTGGCGCGGATATTTTGGCCGCTGATCCAGCGGCTGTCGTCGCTGGCCAGGAAAGCGACAATATCGGCGATATCGTCGGGACGGCCGAGCCTGCCGAAGGCGGATTGATTGGCGAAGAAATTTATTTGTTCAGGCGTTTTGCCGGTCGTGAACAGTTCGGTGTCCGTGGGGCCGGGCGAAACGGCATTGACGGTGATGCCGCGGGAGCCCAGTTCTTTCGACAGGGAGCGGGTGAGTTGCTCAACAGCGCCCTTGGTGGCCACATAGGCGCCATACGCGGGAAGGAGACGGGCGGTGGTGGAACTGGAAAGATTGATAATGCGTCCGCCATCGGCCAGGCGATTGGCGGCCTGCTGGCAGGCAAAGAAGACGCCTTTGACATTGATGGCAAAGATTCGGTCGAATTCTTCTTCAGTTGTGGCGCTTACGGGCTTGACGGTGATGATTCCGGCGTTGTTGACGAGAATGTCCAGTTTGCCGAAATGCGCGATGGTTTGGTCAAACAACCGGCTGATGTCCGCCACGCGTCCCATATTCGCCTGGATTGCGAGGGCGTTGCCGCCCGCGGCCTTGATTTCGGCGACGACTTTTTGGGCGTCTTCGGCGCTGCTTGAATAATTGACGGCGACAGAAGCGCCGGAACGGGCCAATCTTCGGGCAATGGCGCGGCCAATGCCGCGCGATGCGCCGGTGACCAGTGCGATTTTTCCTTTTAAAGTGTCAGGCATACAATTTTTGAGCAGGGAACATAACCTTTATTTGTGTGAAGGCAAGGGCCTTAGCTGTTTAGAGCGGAAACATCGAACATCGAACGTCGAACGCCCAACATCGAATGCGAGCGCCACCCAAAGGGCTCGTCATGCGCGCGTGATTTCCTTATCCTGTTTTAAATGGAACCAAAAACGATACCCGGATTTCGGGCTGTGCCGCGGACCGGCGTGATTTATGTGACGCACGAGGCCGCGCGCCACGGATTTTCCTATGGCAATCCGCACTGGGCCAATTTGGGGCAGGGGTCGCCTGAAACCGGCGACATCCCGGGCGGACCGCAGCGCGTGCTTGAAGTGACGATTTCAGAGGCCAGCCGCCAATACAGTCCGGTGGCCGGGAATCAAATGCTGTGCCAGGCCGTCGCCGATTTTTACAACACGGCCTTTCGCGGCAACAAGAAATCCAAATATACCGCCGACAACGTCAGCATCGCCAGCGGCGGGCGGCTCGCATTGACACGGCTGGCCAGCGCGCTGGGCGACATCAACATGGGCCATTTCATTCCCGACTACACCGCTTATGAGGAATTGCTCAGTGTGTTCAAGGCGTTCACTCCGATCCCCATTTTGCTCGAAGCCAAAAACGGCTACAAGATTTCGCTGGCGGATTTAAAGGAGGAAATTCTTGGGCGCGGTTTGAGCGCGATGCTGGTGAGCAACCCGTGCAATCCGACGGGCCAACTGATCGAGGGCAGGGAATTGTCGGCGTGGTGCGCGCTGGCGCGGGAATGCCAGTGTTCGATGATTTTCGACGAATTTTATTCGCACTATGTTTACACGGACGGTAAGGCCACGAAGCCGAAGATGATATCGGCGGCTGAATATGTGGAGGACGTTGAGCAGGACCCGATTATTGTCGTGGATGGCCTGACGAAGAACTGGCGTTACCCGGGATGGCGGATTAGTTGGACGCTCGGCCCGAAGGCCGTGATAGAGGCCATTGCCAGCGCGGGTTCCTTCCTGGACGGCGGGGCAAATCATCCGTTTCAGAACGCCGCATTGGATTTGCTCAAGCCCGAAAACGCAACAGCCGAGACGCTGGCGATTCAGAAGCATTTCGGAAAGAAGCGCGCGCTGGTTTTGTCCCGCCTCAAAAAACTGGGCATTGCCGCAGACGCAGCTCCGGCGGGCGCATTTTATGTTTGGGCGAAGTTATCGAAACTGCCGCCGCCATTGGACGATGGGATGAGTTTTTTCCGGGAATGCCTCAAGGAGAAGGTCATAGTCGTGCCGGGAGTCTTTTTTGACGTGAATCCCGGCAACCGCCGCTCGATGATGCGTTTCAAGAACTATTGCCGGATCAGTTTTGGTCCGGAGATTGAAAAATTGGAGTTGGGGCTGGCGGCCCTAGAGCGTGTGATTGCAAAGTTCAAATAAGCTTTGCATTCTGGCATAAGATTTGCAAAAACTGGCGTTGCCTATGGAGGAACGCAAAAATCTGCGCAGGTGCGCAACGCATTTTGCACTTGGAATTGCAATATTCACAGTCATGGCGCTTTTTGCCGGATGCACCACCGAGGAAGAAACCAGTCCTCCGCGTTCCGCGACGGAACAGTTGCTGTTGAGCTCAGCGGCCGACCAGGCGTTGGCCAAGGCCAATTTAAATATGTTTGCCGGCCAGAGCGTCTATTTCGATTTTACTTATTTTGCCGGTTACGATCCGCAATATGTGGAAGGCACGATTCGTGACGCTTTTAGCCGGGCTGGCGCCCTCATTGCCCCGGACAACAAGAGCGCGGATATCATTGTCGAGGCCCGGGCGGGAGCCTATTCGATTGATACCAACAGCGAATTTTTTGGGATTCCAAGCATAGCGCTTCCGATACCCGGAACAGCGGAAATGCCGGTAACTCCCACCCTGCCGTTTTTCCAGGAGCAGGCGGAGGTTTCGTATGCTAAATTCGCCTTGCTGGCTTACGCAAACAAAACGCGCGCCCATATTTATTCCAGCGGCCCGCTTGATGGGCAGACGTATAACAAGTACAAGGCTGTTTTGATTGTCTCATGGTGGACGACGGACATTCCAGAAAAGGCGAGACCGCGATACAAGCACAAGTACCAGGTCTGGTTGCCGCAATACGACCCGCAAAACCTGCCGCCGCCCGGAGGCAAGAAATGACGCGTTATTTTCCTGTTCCTTCGCGGCACGGTTTTCCGTCCCGATACAGTGCCAGTAATCGCCGGGTAGTGGCCGCAGCCTGTTCGTCGCCGGCATCGGCAGCCAGTTTCAAGGCCATCTCAGCTGTCGTAACGGCGTCGGGAAAACGTCCGGCTTCGGCATAAGCTGCGGCGAGCGTGTTGACCATGCCGGCTTGTTTAAAACCAGTCAAATGGCACGCCTCTTCCGCGTAACGGACGGCTTCGTTTCCGTTTCGGACTGAACTGTCCGGGCATGTGGCCAGCGTCCACGCGAGATTGTTCAGGGCTGTTGCTTTGCCTGAGACATCGTGTTCCAGTGGCAGCGCATGGTGAAGGTCCGCCACCACACGGCCCCAGTTGCCGACGGCGTAATCGAGCGTGGCCAGGTCCATCCAGGTTTCGATATCCGGGCTGAGATCGACCGAGAGTTGGTAGTGGCGGATGGCCTCACTATGCCGGCCCTGGAGTTCGAGCAAACGCGCGTACATTTTGTTGGCGGCGGGTTCGTGCGGGTCGCCCTTGAGCACAGCCAAATATTCCGCTTCGGCCGCCGGATAATTCCGCTGCAGAACAAACGCATATCCGAGATTCAGGCGCGCTTCGAAGTTGTTTGAATTATCGTGGAGCGACTGTTGAAATTCGGCTATCGCTTTTGAATAATCTCCCTTTTCGGCCAAAATCACACCCAGATCATTGCGCGCGCCCCATGCGGCGGGATTTTTGGAAATGGCGTCGGTCATGAGGTTCTCTTCGGTTTTGAAGACGTTCGCACGCTGGAAGCCTGACATAGAGCAGACAGCGAGCAGGACTACCGCCATTGTTCGCATCGTGGCCGCGTTGGCCAGTGCTCCGAGCGCGCCCACGACGAGCGCGATGATTGCGGGCAACGCGGTGTATTGAAGATGGTCTGAAACCTGCCAGAGCGCCTCATATTGAGCGTCAAAGAATCCCAGTGCCGGGAACAATATGATGGCAAAACATCCCAGGCCAAACAACGCGTGCCTTCCCCAACTGCGCCGGAAAAACAGGCATACGAGGAACAGAGCGCCTGCGAGAAGGGCTGGGAGAAAAGCAGCAAGCGAACTGGCATCGATCTTCCATCGCGGATATTCGAGGTTCAGATCAAAGGGGAAAAGGATTTTGCCGAGATAAAACCAGAAGGTATAGCCGGCGCCGGCGAGCCGCCGCGCAAAACCCGCGTGCTCAAGCGTGAGCGGGGACGTGGGCAACGCCTGATATTTTTGGAACCAAATGGACATGATCCCAAAAGCGAGTGACAGGATAAAAAAGGGCGCAGTATGGATAATGTCGCGCCACTGGATGCGCTCGCGCCGCCACGCCGCGCACATCAGCAATACCACCGGAAGCATGACGACGGTAGTTTTGGCCATTAACGCGAGAACAAATGAAACCAGGGCGACCGAATACCACAGAACACCCGCGTTTCCCGACTGGCGGTCCACCGGCGGCGGTTCAGGCGGATAGAGCCGCGCGTCTTCGTACCGGAGATACCCGATGAAACTGAGCAGGAAGAAGGGCATGGACAATGTGTTTTTCAGTTCGGCAATGCGCGCGACTGAATTGACACAGACCGGGTGAACTGCAAACAAAGCGCCGGCAAGCCATGCGCAGGGAATTTTCAAACGGTCCAGCAATCGCCATAGCAAAATAGCGCTGACGGCCTGGAGAGCGATGTTGACCAGGTGATAGCCGGCGGGATTTTTGCCAAACGCAAGATGTTCCAGCCACCACGCAAATGTCGTCAGCGTAAAATCCGTTCCGAACCAAAGCGAACGCAATGTGTGTTTTCCGTTGATCAGCGGATTGTCCCAGTCAGTGAGCCGGGCGTCGTCCATGATAAAGCTTCCGGGAACGACCGGGCAATAAACGGCAAACGTGAGGATGACGATGGCCAGGGCGCCTAAGCAAAAAAGGCGAGCCGGAGCCGGCTCGCCTTGTTGTGATTTCCAAAACGTCACAGTCCTTTGCCAATCATGTATTTCAACAAGTCGGCCACGCGGCAGCTATAGCCCCATTCGTTGTCATACCAACTGATGAGCTTGAAGAAGCGCTTGTTCAATTCGATGCCCGAGCCGGCGTCAAAAATCGAGCTGGCCTTGCTGTGAATGAAATCGGTGCTGACGACTTCATCCTCGGTATATTCCAAAATGCCCTTGAGATAAGTCTCACTGGCGCGTTTCATCGCGGCCGAAAGTTCGGCGTAGCTGGTTTCCTTGACCGTGCGAACGGTGAGGTCCACGACCGACACTGTGGGAGTGGGCACGCGGAACGACATGCCGGTCAACTTGCCTTTGACTTCGGGGCAAACCAGACCCACGGCTTTGGCCGCGCCGGTGGTCGAAGGAATCAAATTAATCGCCGCGCTACGGCCGCCTTTCCAATCCTTTTTGCTGGGGCCGTCCACGGTTTTTTGGGTGGCGGTGTAGCTGTGGACCGTGGTCATCAACCCTTCCTCGATGCCGAAACCGTCCTTGAGCAGCACATGGACCAGCGGCGCGAGGCAATTGGTGGTGCAGCTCGCGTTGGAAATGACCGCGTGTTTGGCTGGATCGTACTTTTCATGGTTCACGCCCATGACGACGGTGATATCCTCGTTTTTCCCAGGCGCGGAAATGATGACCTTCTTCGCGCCGGCGGTGACGTGACCGTAGGCGGATTTGGGGTTGTCTTTGGCGGCATCGGTAAAAAGGCCGGTGGATTCAATGACCACCTCGACTCCGAGGGATTTCCACGGCAGTTCGGCGGGGGTTTTGGCGCTGACGACTTTTATTTCCTTGCCGTTAACGATCAGAACATCGTCCTCGGGCTTGTCGGCTGCTGATTTTTTGGAGCCGACCTCGCCGTGGAAACGGCCCTGGGTGGAATCGTATTTGAGCAGGTAAGCGAGGTTATCGGCAGGGACGATGTCGCCAACCGCGACGACTTCGACATCTTTGCCAATCATGCCTTGCTCCGCGATCGCGCGGAACACGAGGCGGCCGATGCGGCCAAATCCATTAATAGCAACTTTAACAGCCATATTTTTAACTTTCTTTCAACAAATGTGTTTCAAACCGGGCAAAAAAGTGTATCAGGACGAGGCGAAGCGTCAATGAGGAAACAACGTTCGAACACACTGGCAGCGTATTTGGAAACTCCCGTGTTGCGTGTTGTGTCAAGTATTTGATCACGAGAGCGTACTTGAGGCAACACGCATCACGCGCTGCAAAATTTTCTCCGTGCGTTCGCGCCCCCGGATTTATATCTTCACCGCTTTTATGGCCACATTAAAAGCTTTTGCCGCGCTGCTCCCGAAACCGGAGCTGGCTCCGAAAATTTGTGAATTACCCTATGACGTGATGTCTTCTGACGAGGCCCGCGAAATGGCCGCCGGAAATCCTTTAAGTTTTTTGCACGTCAGCAAGCCTGAGATTGATTTGCCCCGCGGCACGGCCGTCGACGCGCCGGAAGTCTATGCCAAAGGCCTGGAAAATTTTCAAAGGCTGATTGCCCAGAGCGCGCTCAGCCAGGATGACAAGCCTAATTTCTATTTGTATCGTCAAATCATGGGCCGACATTCGCAAACCGGCCTGGTCGCGGTCGCCAGTTGCGAGGAATATAATCGCGGCATCATCAAAAAACATGAGCTGACGCGCCCGGACAAGGAAGACGACCGCGTCCGCCATATTGAAACCCTCAACTCGCAGACCGGCCCGGTGTTTCTCACGTACAAGGCCGTTCAGGCTGTGGACGACTTTGTGGCAAATAAGACATCAGAAAAGCCGGAGGTTGATTTTACCGCCCAGGATGGTGTCCGTCATTCCGCCTGGAAAATTTCCGAGCCTGCGGACATCCGGTTCATTGAACAGCAATTCGCGCAAATCCCGAATCTTTATATTGCCGACGGCCATCATCGGAGCGCGGCTGCGGCGCGTGTTTTTCAATCGCGCAAAGGCGCGGGCCACAGCGGCGGTTTTTTGACCGTGATTTTCCCGCACAACCAGATGCAGATTTTGCCCTACAACCGCGCGCTCAAGGATCTGAATGGAAAGACCCCGCAGCAATTGCTGGAGGTTCTCAAAGACATTTTCGTGTTTGAGGAAAATGGCCGGCCATCTCCGGCGGCCAGGCATCAACTTGGCCTGTATTTGAACGGCCAATGGCACACGCTCAAGTTCCATGAAAAATATTTGGAATCGGCTAATGCCATCGAAAACCTGGATGTGACCCTTTTGCAGAAGCACGTCCTGGGGCCAATTTTCGGCATTGACGATCCGCGCACCAGCAAACGCATTGCATTTGTGGGAGGTATTCGTGGCGCCGATGAGTTGGAAAAAATCGTGAACAGTGGCGAATTTGCATGCGCTTTTTCCATGTTCCCGACCAGCATCGCGGACCTAATGGATATTGCCGATGCCGGCGGCATTATGCCGCCCAAAAGCACGTGGTTTGAGCCGAAGCTGCGCGACGCCATGTTTTGCCATATGATCTGAAACGTTGAAGCGTCGAAGTGTTGAACCTCAAAAATGCGTCTTGCGCTCAAATTTTGGAGCCGATTGCCAGTAAAATCGTGGTGTTTTGCGACATTTGCTTCGGTGTCAATAAGTTCACATTTAGTGAGGTTATTGACACCAAGCCAAAAACGGCT
>DATJTK010000097.1:0-24071 GCA_035503455.1 Candidatus Sulfotelmatobacter sp.
AGCAGGCTTCAGGATTTCGTCCGGACTCATGATATGCCGTGGCCTCAATATTTTGACGGCCAGGTTTGGAAGAATAAATTCGGCGTCGAATACGCCATTGACGGCATTCCCACCATGTGGCTTGTGGATAAAAAAGGCATACTGCGTGACTCCAATGCCCGCAACGACCTGCAAGACAAAGTTGAAAAGCTCCTCACGGAAAAATGAAGGATTAACAGGCAATACCCCGCAAGACAGGACGCGGCTTTTTAGGATCGTTGGCAGGATAAATCAAACCCTCATGCCGTGACTCTGGCTTTGGGCGTGAACGTATGTTTCTGAAATGGCGTGAGTCATCTTGTATTCAAATGAGTCGGCCACAAGGCTCATGTCTTGGCCGGGGTATTTCTCTGCCAAATGCTCCTTCACCTGGGCATTCAGGTCGTCCTTCCATAGCCGCAAGACTTGGCGCTGGTCGCGGATGAAACCTTGCAGCACTTCCCGGACATTATCGCCACGGTTCAAAATATCCCTCATTTCCCTTCCGGTTTTTAGAGACAAAGATTCAACCACGACAAATTCGATTTGGCCAGCTATACGGCGATGACAAATTGAACTGATTTTCGACAAATCAAGATCGTGCCGCCATTCCGTCCCATCGTCAGTTTGAATGGTTTTATTCTGGTCGCGTGAAAGCAAAGCTGATTTGAAGGCTGCGTTGGCAATCGCTGACTGATTGCCTTCAATATCTCGAACCGCGTCACAACTGGCGTTGAACTGGTTCAAATGTTCCGCAAAGGCCGTTTTCACTTCGACCGCGGCCTGTTCCTGCTGCACGGTGGGCTTTTGGTAGTGGTTCATAATTTGCCTCATTCAGATTTCAAAAGTTTAAGCAGTTCATCACGGGAAATGAGCAACTTGCCGCGCAAGGCCCGGCACGCTTTGAGTTTCCCCCGCTGTATGAGCCGGTAAATGCTGTGGTAATTGATGCCAAGCATTTGGGCGGCTTCCTCGATTGAATACGCCAACCGCTCAACAGGCGGCGAAGTGGTGGTCTGTATTGTTTCATTATCTGTTGCCATACATCATCTTCTCTTGGTTGTCAGTTGCAAATTTGGGAATGAAATTGTCATTGGAATGGGTGACTTCCTGGACGCAGCGGTTCCAGTCAATCTCGGAAAGGAATTGCATTGGCTGAATGCCAAGCGCACGGGCGATATACCAAATCTGTTTCAGATCAATTCGCAGCGAACCGTCTTCGATTTTAGAAACAGTGCTGCGGGTGGCGTCATGCCAGCCCGCCCACTGCAACTGGTCGGCAAACAAGTCTTGTGTCCAGCCCTTTTGATTGCGCTTTCTAGCGACGAGCCGGTCTATGAAATTGCGCTGCTGCTTCACTGTCTCAAATTTTCCACGCTTTCAGTCACGTAATGTCCACAAAACCGAACAAAATGCGTATTTGCTCATGGTTCACATTCCCACAAGATTTCCGCTGCCATGTCCCAGACTCGGGACAAAATCGCTTCTGCTCAAATGTGCCTTTGGCTCCGGCGATTGCTGCCCGAATTCGGGCAAAAATCCGGTTCAACATTTCATGCCGATTCCTGGGCCATTGCTCGCAATTGCGATCAAAATGATTCATAGATTTCATTGTCTCACGCGATTCAAGTTCCAAAGTTCCATTTAGGCACAAAATTTTGGAACCCATTTTAGCCGGTTCACAAAGGCGGGGTTGTAATGAATTCATTACAACCCACCACTTTTCGTTCAGGTCGTTTATAGCAGACCTGGCGGCGAACTTTGTTCGATAAACGAACAACATCTTTAGACTGCATTTTCATCAGACCGTATTTAGCAGAAGTGGGCCATGCAGGGTGTGGAGCTTTCCGCACAACTTTTCATTTTCCGGCCTATTTCAAAACTGCATTTTTGAGAGGTAGTTTAGCAGGGATTTCCCCGTCCTTTGTGCAATGATTGCACAAAATGCTTATGCTAACGACAGGACAAGAAACCAGCAGCAGAGAGGGGAACAAGAAAACGGAAGACTGCATGGGCGCGGGGGCAATTGATTTGGGGGTCGTTATTGGGCAAATCAATTGCGGTGCGCCGCGCGGCGCTAGAGCGCAGAGGCAACCTGACAAGATTCCTCCATGCCGTTACTACAGTATGCTACCCTGCTGGATATTCCATCCGCTCAAATCCAGCCGGACTTTGTCTTTAACGGAGGGGCATTTAATGCGAATTTTGCGGGACTCACCCGGCAGGAGGGAAAAGAAATCATCCTGGTAGTAGGCCGGCAAAATACGATCGCCCGTTTCCGCATCCCGTAACGTGAGTTTAATTGCCAGCGCGGGTGATTTACTCGTGTTTGCAACTCGGGCATCAACGATGGTTCCGTCGGTGTCATTATGACAACGCAGGCTTCCATTGAGTTTTACCTCCGGGAGACTATTCAATTGCCGCAGTTCTTCATCCGTTCGAGCATGCCAGTAAAAATTTTGCGACAACAGCTTTCGGTCTTCGCCGCGCAGTTTCAGCTCGACCAAATAAGTCCCGTTTGAAGGCCAGGGCAGGTTGAAAAGGTCCGTGCAGGCGTTGGCTGAGGCCGTGAAGTTTGTATGATAACTTTGCACCTTAATTCCTGAGAGGTCATAGATCACTGCATCGGCCGTTGCATTGGGCAATGGAGTGAAATGATGATTGATCACGGCCACTTGACAATCCGGAAGATTCATTTGTATGTGAACGGGTTCGCCGGCCTTTTTTGCGCCGAAATAGGAGGCGTTCGGTTCGTAATCCCACGAATACAATTGCCACACAACGCTGGGCCACGACGGGTGGCTCATCCAGAGTAATACGCCGCTGCAATCATCCCAAAGGCGGCTGTCAAAGCCTTCGTAAATCGCGCGATAGGTTTCGTAATTTACCATTTGAGCTTTTCGGCACAGGTCGTCCAGATTTGTCACGTCCCCATAACGCCGGGACAGTATCCGAAGAAAATCATATCTGTTTCCGGCGCCTTTGGTGTGGAAATCGTGATAGGCCCAAAGATCTCCCGGGGGCCATAAGTCGGGCGGTGACATAATGGACCGCATGACGTCTTCCGACGGGATGGAACTGGCGCCCATTTCGGTGCTGAATCCGTCGTTGAGGTTGTCGAAATACCTGTCCAGCGGCAGGTTCGACCATGGACCGCTTGTTCGCAGGTTGACCGACCGCGAATTCGGCTGATAATAGCGCGTTCCATCGAGGGTACGGACGAGCTCATCGTTTCCCTGGTTGATGTCCGCCGGCGGGACGCCTTCGTTCATCGCGCACCAGATCGCGATGCAAGGATGATTGCGATAACGCCGGATGGTGTCGGCGACGTTGGCGAGAAACAGTTTGTGATCGTACGGGGCATAATTCCATCCCTCAGTGTCCATCCAAAAATCGTTCCACACCAAAATGCCGTACTCATCGCAGAGATCGTAAAACGTTTCAGAAGTGCTTTGGCCGCTCCAATTTCGAATCATGGTCAGATTGGCATCGCGCTCCAGGCGTATGTAGGGTTCCAGATGTTCCCGCGAGATACGCTTCATTGCATCATCCATGCCCCAATTGCCTCCGTTGCAGAAGATCCTTTTGCCGTTTACCTTGATAATCAAGTAAGGCCCCATCGCATCATCGTCGAGAGGTTTAAGCGCCGGCGAATGTTCCTGGCGAGGCCAAACCGCCACTTCTTTGGGATCGTCATCCCAGGTGCGTTTCCATCCGATGGAATTGCGCCGAGTATCAATTACGGGCGCTTCTCCGCGGGCGAGTGTCGGCGTAAACTCCATTCGTTGGATTTTGCCGTCGGGCATTTTGAGGGCGAGTTCGTAGCTCATTTCGCGAATCCCGAAATGGAGCGCGTTTTCGTCCGATTCCTGCCCGTCGCTTGTGACAAAATGAAGCTGAAGATGGTACAGCTCAGGCTTGCCGTAGCCATTTGGCCACCATAAACGCGGGTGCCGAACGATAAGTTGCGGAAAATTGGCCGGGGAGAAACGGATTGTTTTGGTCTCGCCTGCTAGCAGCGTCACGGGTTGCTCGAATCGCACTCCTTCGAAAGAACCTTTCAGGACTCCTGCCTGCGGGCTGCCGGAAACATTGTGCAAATCAGTCTCGATGGTGATATCCGACCGTGAAGTGTCGGGCAAAGGCAACGCTGTTATGACCTGAGGATCGCCGATGGTCACGGGGCCCGTTGCGCGAAGAATGACGTCCTGCCACAGGCCGCTATCGCGGTCACGAATTGCGGGAATCCAATCCCAACCTTCCGTGCAGACAAAAGTGGGCCCGTCGAGGCAGAGCTTGCCGCCGTTGTCGCCTGGACCGAATTTATCGGATTGTTCGCTGGGAATGCCTGGATCCGGCGGCGGGGCGATCATGACGGCGATGACATTGGTACCGGTTGGTTTGACAAGATGGGTCACATTGAATTGGCCCCTAATGAAGGCACCGGTGATGTGGCCGAGAAACGTGCCATTCAACCAAATTTCCGCGTAGTAGTTGATGCCATTAAAGTTAAGCCACAATTCCCGTCCGGTGAAACTCGCGGGCAAGGCGAATTGTTCACGGTACCAATAATCCTGTTTGTTGAGACTTTCAGGAATGAGCAGGTTATTCAGCCCATAATAGGGGTTCGGGTAAACGCCGTCATTGACCAAAGTCGTCAAGACCGTTCCCGGCACTGTGGCGTCATACCAGTCGTGCGTATCCACCCCTGGCTGCGAAAGGAGTTCACCGTTGGTCACAGTGAGATGTGATTCTTCGGCGAGTTTCCACCCCGCGTTAAAAATGAGTTCATTGGCCAGTAATTGGGGACTGGCCGGATCCGAGGGGGTTTGCCTTGCCGGATTAAAAAGCAGCGGGGCTCGTGATTTCGGCAGAGTATCCGGCGGTTGGATTTTCGTGCCTGTTGCCCCGACAATCTCGGTGGGGTGATCAACGGGTCCGGGACGAAATTCGCCCGGTACCTCTGCAGCAAGGTGGTTGGGCCAGCCAGGCCAAAAAACGGCCGTCCAGGCAACGAACAATAACCGGATAAAGTCTCTCAAAAATCTTTTTCTCATAACCTACAGGCAACAATAAACATGTGATTTAAAAATTCTATCAACGGGATAGTGAATTAACGCTGATCGTCAAAATATCCCCCAAACGGCGTATTCAAAACATCCCCCAAATGGCGTATTTGAATTTGGCCGGCCTTAGTTATGGACGCTGCCTTTCAGGTATTTCGTAACTGCCTCTGTGCGGCCCTGGACGTGGAGTTTCCCGTAAATATGGCCTAAATGGGTGCGGACGGTCTCGGAGCTAATACCCAGGCGGACGGCGATTTCCTTGTTTGTAATCCCTTCGGACAACATGGCGAGGATTTCGAGTTCTCGCGGAGACAGGCCCTGCTTTTCAATACCGCTTGCCGGCGAGGCCTGGAATGAGTGGACAACCAGCCGGGCAATTTCGCCGGTCATGGGCGCTCCGCCGGAACAGACCTCTGCTATGGCGCGCTGAATGTCTTCTTTGGGGGCGCGTTTCAGCAAATAACCGGAAGCGCCGGCCTTGAGGGCTTGAAAGATCAACTCGATGTCTTTGTAAACCGTTAAAATGATTACCAGCAGCCCAGGCACCTTCGCTTTCAGCCTTGCCGTGCACGTGATGCCCGATTCCCCGGGCAGATGAATGTCCATGAGGACGACATCCGGCCTCAATTTGGGAATCTCGACCAATGCTTCCTTGGCCGTGGCAAAAGCGCCAACACAGCGAAGACGGGGCGTGGCTTCAATGAGCTCCCGGAGCATGAGCCGGACGGTTTCATTATCTTCAACGATGGCAACAGCAGTCATCACGATATCAAGTGTTTAAGAGGGGAAGAGCCAATAAAACAACGGTACCTCGATCCCGTTTTGAAGTCACTTCGCAATGGCCCCCGATGTTGGCCATGCGACTCTGGAGGTTTAACAAACCATTGCGCCGCGCCAAATCATCCGGGTTGAAGCCTTTGCCGTTGTCAGTAATTGCAATTTTGAAGCGAGAGTCACGAACGGCAATTTCAATAATGGCTTCGGTCGCGTGTGAATGGCGAACAATGTTGTTCAAAGTTTCTTTCACTGCGAGAAAGAGATTATGGCGGACCTGGGCGGTTAATGGCAGAGCAGGGACGTCCGGGGGGACTTTCAGGCGGCACGCGATGCCTGCGGCCGCCAAATATTCTTCCGCATAGCTGCCGATATAACCCACAAGGTATGGCAGAACGTCTTTGCTGGGGTTTACCAGCCAGACGATCACGTCCATGGCATGGACCACGGCGCGGGCCTTATGGCTGATACTCTGGAGACGTTGATTCGCCTTCTCAAGACCGGGCGGAGATCCGGCGCCGGCATCGGCAAGCATCGTGATTTCGGTGAGACCCGCGCCCAGGTCATCGTGCAAATCCCGGGCGATCCGAGAACGTTCCTCCTCCACTGCGCGCTGCTGTTCAGCCCGCTGGCGCACGATGACTTCTCTCTTGAGCTGCTCGGTGCGTTGTTCCACCTGGCGGCGAAGCAAGCCGATCCATACCAGTGCGACAACCAAAACGCCCAGCAAAATGCCGGCGACAGCAAACACGCGCTTGATGGTCCACCAGGAGGGGCGCGCCAGCACGCGAATGTCGGAAGGAGAATTAAGCAATAATTCAAATGAATCAATGTCGTGACCGGCCACACGGCCGCCGCCCTGACCGGCATAGACGCCGGTTACTTCCAACCTGCTGCCGATTGGCGGATAACTCAAGGAACCCTTGTTTCTGTTGAAGCGGGCGGTAAACATTGAGGAACCGGCCTGCAGTCCGAGGATGGAATCCTCCTGGTCCTCGCTTATATTCATCAATTGAGCGTCCACCTTGACCAGCGTTGAATCGTAACTGCCGTTCAAGAGAGAATTCTCAGGCAATGTTGTCGCGGCCAGCAACGGGTAATGACCGATCGTACGCACCAGCGCTTCACGCAAGACCGGGGAAGGACCCCCCAAAAGAGGGAAGCCGACTACTTCCACCTGGTCCCCCACCTGCAGTTGCACACTTTTCCTGGGAATAAATCGCAGGCCGTTTGCTCCGTCCATCAAATAATACTCACCGTCTTCTTTATGCACGATCTGGCCGATCACCTTGAGTCGCTGAAGGGCGCCTGCCTTTGCGTCGAATAGCAAGAGCTCAGAGGCATGTTTAAATGGCGCGGAGAACGGATCCCGTGGAGCGGGCTGGTCGATGCAGATGGAGGGATCATGAATTTCAATTTCGCCCGGAATGAGTGCGTGGGTCACTTCATTTTTAACCGCCCAAAGGCATCCACGAATACGAACGAGCGCGTCGGCGTACTGGCTTAAGCGATCATATCGCATCTCGGGCAGGAACACTTGCAGCCTGCCATCGTGGGTGAGGAGAGTTATTTTGTTTTCCTCCAGCGCTGTGACAATTCCTTGAATTTCCGTATATTGGGTGTCCAAAGTGCCATCCATCAATTGGTCCCACGTCGGACGGACCGGTTCGGGCAGGCTGCCCGGGCCCAGGTCAACGATTTGCTGGGCGAGAATCATCGGGGAAAACTGCGCCGTGGTTACTCCTTCGACTTCGAGGCATTCTCCGTCACGTTGGATCCCAAAACTTCCGGTGTTAAGAGTCTCCGCAAAAACACCCAGGGTGGAATCCTGAATGACGAAACCGCTGCCGCCGCTCCAGGTCACCACGCCCCGAATTCGGACGGGGTATTGGCGCAATGCCTCGTACCTATTCAATCTCTTGACTTGTTCGGCTGTCGTCAAAACGGGCAACGGGTTGGTTGCGGCCACTGTTTCTTCGATCTTCCGGAAGAAGGAATTCTCCAAAATTGCATTGGTTGACGAGCGCACCCAGTTGCCCAGCGCCTCCACATAATCTCCCGGGCCAGCCGCCTCCAACTGTCTCAGGTGCAACTGAATATCCCCGGTGCCATCGTTTAGGATGATCGATCCATCCTTGTTCACAGTCCGGACAATGCCTTCGACCCGGACCATCGGTTCCGCAGCGGTTGCGCCAGCAACGTCGTTTAAATCATTTGCCGGAGAAAGCGGATGGGAAGTCCAAAGTTCGGGATTGACGTCAAGCAATACCACCTGTCCGAGACCTGGCGTATATAATTCTCCAAATATTCGTTGTTCTTCCGCCGTAAATACGCTCTGGGAAATACCCGTTATTCGCACATGGCTGCCGAGCAACAAACCGGCGGCGCTGTTTTGCGCACGAATCACGTACACGCGTATATTGCCCGAGCCGGAACTCAGCTCCAACGTCAATCCTTTGTGCCCGTCCCCGCTGAGGTAAGTCACTACACCTTCGACTTCCGACCATTGAGGCCGTACTCCATCAGGTGCGATCTGGCCGGCGGAAATCAGGCGCGGCTTAGGAGCTTCTTTTACGCTGATCACATTGATGACCGGACGGTCGACAAATAACTGGCCGCGGCCATGCGGCACAATCGTAAACCGATAGATTCCCGCCTGCTCGATCCGTATAAAACCATCAAACTCAACGCCGTTCCCCGAGCCACGGGAGCCGTTGCCGATACTGAAATTGGGCGCGATGCCCTGCCGGATGGGCGTGAGCGGGGCGAATTCCGGCAGCCTTTGCCAGCTGCCGAAATAAGCGCGATAATGCACTCCTCCGGACCAATTTGTAAAAACGGAGCTGTGTCCTTCAATATGAAATAATTCAGAATCCGGTATGCTTTGTCTCGCCAGATTCGGCCCGTCATACAGAACATCCAAGCCATCCAGATTTCCCCCGTCAAACCACGAAACTGAAACGGGGTAGAAACCTGTTTCAAGCGAAATAGTGTCGGAACGCTCGCGCATTCCGTCTGAACAATCGTCAAATAATGACAGGGTTCCGACCCTCAGAAGAATACGGCCCTGGCTGCCACCGTAATATCCCGTCAATGAGATTTCGTCACCCGGACGAATTGATTCTTGTCGAGGGGGAGTTTCCACGAGGGCAGCACCAGAATAATCCTGCAAAACTATCATGCCATTTTGCATGTCGGACCAGCAGACGATGCCCTTTAACCGGACGGGCCAATTGGTTTGTAATAATCCACGGGCGAATTGCTGAAACTGCATCACGTTGGTTATGGCTGGCAAATAATTTACCCCTGGCCTCCCTTCAACTCCATAGACATACCCGTTGGTCAGCAATATGAAAGGCAACACGGCAAAAAAGCGCGCCAGCCCCGACCTGCCAACGAAAAAGTACTGCATGCGGCTAAAATACAAAGAAAAGCCAGTGAATTCCAAACAATTTGCCCGAGTCAGCTTCAAAGCATCTGCTCATCCTCGTACTCCAGTACGGGCCTTTTTGTTCAAGATTTGCGAATGTCGTGCCGCTTGTCGTCATTGCCGAAGCGCAGAAGTGAGCGGGGCCAAATAAAAGCAATCCGGATCATCCGGGTTCATATGAGTCGCAGTTGTGCTGCCCATGCCGTGCTCGATAAAATTCTCCGGAGACGTGGTACGCCCATCCTGCCACTTGTGAATGATTGAATGTCCGTCCGCAAAAGAGATTCCGGACGCGTCGCCGTGGTTCCCGGCCGGATAATCAATCAGATAGGTTGCGCCCGGCGCCGCCGCCGCGGCCACTGCCAGGGAACCATCATTTATCGAATAGGGATTTTCGTCCATGATGACCCAGAGATCCGATGGGGCGGGTTGCCGGATAGAGGACATTTTTCCGTAGGTCTGCCAGGTCGTTTGGCTGGCGTTATATGTGCCGGTCAGCCACCCGCCCTGGACGGGCGATCCCAGGGGAGGCCCGCCGTTGAACGAAGTCCACCAAAGCGTGCCAACGGCGGAATTCATTGAATAGCTTCGGACGTCAACGGCATGCGATGCAGGGTTAATGAAAAGGTCCGCCGGGCAATGATATAATGCCGCGTTCGGCAGATAGGGAGAGAGCAAGGTGTTTTGGCAGGTCAATTCTTTGGATGCCAGCGGGCCTGACGCGTCGAAATTCTGCTCCATTGTCCCCACAACCCAATTTTTCATTTCGCCTTGCTGTTGGGCGGTAGCCGTGGCGTAGCACGTTGTATAAGGATAGTCATTTGGCGCCAAAATGTTGTTGTTATCGTCCGCATACATGCTCCACGCCACCATGATCTGACGCGTATTGCTCATGCAACCGGCTGAATGGGCCCGCTGCATGGCTGCATTTAACACCGGGAGAAGTATTGCCGCCAGAATTGCTATGATGGAAATGACAACCAACAATTCAATCAGGGTAAAGGCGGCTTTTGGAGGACCAATACGACCGGAAGGACCGCCAGTTTCCCGACTCGATGCCAGATCGTTCTCTGCGGGTCCAAAGCACATATATTTAGTTGGCAGACTCAAAATTTACACTATGCGGGCGGGCATCAGCATTTAATCCGATGCCCGCCGGGCAGATAGCGTTTGAACAACGAAGGAATCATTATTGAACCGTTACAGACGCGCTTTGCCCTGATGGAATTTTGTTGTTGCTCGTGTCCGTTGCCGTGACAGTCTGCGACCCCGAAGTGCCGAACAACCCATCGATCTGCACGGTTCCGTTGACAAGCGCCGCGGAATTTCCAGGTTCAAACGCGGGATCCGTGCTGCTGCTGAGGCTGATCGTGTCTCCGGGAGCTGTGCTGACAATGTGCCATGTGGCGTCGCAGGCATTTATCGTCACAGGAAAGGGCGTATCCACGCTTTCGGGCGTCGGCGATCCAATGTAGCCGGTGGCGGTACCTGGAGCATTGGTCTCGCCCGGCAACAGAACCTGCAACTGGGTATAGGCGCGGTTGATCAGGATGAAAGACACATTCGCGCCGGCCGGATAATTTGTTGATAAATCGGGCCAGAGCACTTCGTCGTTGGTTGAGGTACTTACGACAGTAGAAAGTCCTGCATCAGTCCAACCGTCAGGTCCGGCAGCCAGGTTCGTACTGACGGCAAGCGAAAATCCAGTTGCAGGCAGCGGCCAGCTTATCCAGTAAAGTGAATTTGTCTTGACCAGAATAATATCATTCGCGGAATAATCCACAATGGCCCAATTCGTCGTATCCATGCTCATTTGGGAACTCCAAACGTCGTCAAGAGGCGCGGAGGCTGTGACGCCGCTGATCTTAAATTCCGAATACGTGGACGATTGACCCAAATAGCCATCCTCGTCATTCCCCATGAATACGGTCAAGGGGTTTGCAAAATATTGGGCCTGCGCCTCGCCCGGGAAATTCGCGTTCGTAGTCAGTGTGGCGCCTCCTCCCAACGGCGTATAACTTATCGTCAGGTTGGTATCGTCAAGGAACGTCGCACTCCAGGTGCCGAGCGGGCTTGGGGCCGTTAGCGTTGCCAGGGTATTGTTGCCGAATTCAGAGCTATCATCCGGATCATTGGTCTTATATTCAAATGAAGCGGTGGCGGTCCCGTTTGCATTGCCATATACATTGAGTTCGGCAACATTTGCGGCATCATAGTCGACTCCAGGGTCCCCAAGGTTCCCATTCTCCACGAGAAAGATGGCCGATTGAATCGGATCATTTGTTCCGGGATAGTTGACAATTGTCTGAGAGTAGGTGACGGGAGTGCTGCCCGAGTTAATCCAGGAAAAATTGCGAGTGCTGTTCACCGTATCCAAAGCCGCCATCAACCCGCGCGTATAAGTGCCTCCATTGCCGCCGCAAACAATCATCAAGCCCGGAGTAAGGGGTTTATTAGGGCGTATTGTCAGCACGGGAGGCGGCGGCTGGGTATCAAGACCTCCGAAGATAATATTGTCCACGTAAAACACGGTGTTGGTCAGAGCGTGGCTTGTCGCGCTTTGCTGTACTTTGAAATAATATCCTTCCACCTGGTCCTCCTTCTGGACGGAAGCGGCGTCTAACGCGAAACTCACATGTATCCAGCCGTTTCCATTAGTCACGGCGGAAGTGTAATCTCCCAGAGCGGTTGATGGCCAGCCATCCGTATAAGGGATGCATCCAATTTCGATAACTCCGTAGCTGCCGTTTCCGTCGGTGCCACAATTAGTGGGAAACATTATGTCAAAGCTGACGTTGGTATAATCATTTAAATTAATCATGTCCCCGCTGCCATCGAACCAATTGGCCACCATGACCTGATCGCCGCTTGGATTGGGCCATGCGATTTGGAATTCCGCCGAGCCGGAACCCGGGTTGTTTGGACCCATGGTGGTAATGGCATTGTTTGTCGCCCACGTGATGATGGGAACGGCCGAACCCCATCCTTGGTTTTGAAGAGAGGCGGTTGTATCCGAGTCGAATTGGTCGGCGATAAAATTACTATAGGGTTGGGCCCGGCTTGCGGCGGTAAAGGCAAATATCGATCCAGCCATTAATAAACTCAGGAATTTGCGTGTGTTTTTCATACGTTTCAATTGCTTATTTAATTTGGGTTCAATGGGTCGTGAAGGAGTATCGCAGAGAGCATCATTCGGGGGTATCCCCCGAATGACGTATTTTCGCGGTTATTGTGCGGGAGCGGAGGTATGCTGTTGAAGCCATGCCACGTCAGGGTTGTTTGGAGATGCCACTGCACCGGGGCTGGCGCCAAGGCTGCGGCCGGTTATTGGCAGCTCCGTTCGTCCATCGAGCCAGCGATGAATTTCGGAATGACCATCCGCGTATGACATTCCCGCGCAGCCGTTGTGGAACCACGCAGGGTGGTCCACCAATTCCGCACTGGCACCAGTATCGGCGCATTCAACAGCAAAGACAGGGTCGTTGATCCCGTCGGGGTTCTCATCTATCAGCACCCACAAGTCGGAAGGGCCCGGGCTCCTGATAGAAGTCAATTTCCCGTAGGTTTGCCAGGTTGTTTGCGCTCCTATGCCACTGCCTCCGGCGAGCCACGATCCCAAAACGGGAGAACCTATCGGGTGTCCTGCCGAGGGCGAGTTATAGATCGTGCCAACGGCGCAATTCATTGAATAGCTGCGGACGCGAGCCGTGGGCGGATACCCTGATCCGAGCCACTGTTGCGTGCTTGGGTCCGCGGGACACTTGTACGCGACCGGATTTGGCTGGTATGGGGTCAAGTCAGTGTCTTGAAACGTTATGCCACTTACGGTGTACGTGTTATTTAGAAGACCGATATTGGTGCACTCGTTCGCGTTTACCATGCTGTCCGCGGCCCAGCTGCGATAAGAGGGGCTGGGGCCGCCATTTACCGGATAATCATTTGGAGGAAGGACCTCATTGTTGTCCTCAGCATACATTATCCATCCAAGCATTATTTGGTGGGTATTGTTCATACAATAAGCCCCTTGAGCCCGGGCCTTGGCTCTATCAAGCACGGGGAGCAGAATTGCAGCCAGAATGGCTATAATGGCTATGACGACGAGCAGCTCTATCAATGTAAAACCATTGTATGGCCATATGTTAGAGACTATTTGTCTTCTTTTGCAAGATTGAGATACGGGCGTATTTTGAGGTTTGATCATACGTGAATTATTGCCACAGAAGCAAGCGAGCAGACTATCCCCTAAATGGCGTATTTTTAATTTTGTTCAGCCCGAAAAAAAAGCGCTGAATTCGTCAATGGTATCGGATTTATTTCCATGACTCCCGTTTGGTTTGTGACCTGGACAAGCGGCGTCCAGGTTGAGAGATCATCGGATTGTTCAATCGTATAAACGCCGCCGACTTCCGAGGTCAGCTGGAATTGGAGCGTTCCGTTTTGACTGATTGCCGGCAGCACGAGCCGCGGCGCCGGAAATATAACCCCCGCCAGATCCACGGAGAAACCAGGCAAAGGCAAAACGAGATTTCCGTTGGTTGCCGTTCCTTGGCTCAAACCCAATGGCGTTGCGCTGGACGGATCGTACCATTGCGCATAATAAGTTCCCGCCGGCCAGTCCGTGAGTGTCACGGTTTGGCCTTGCTGTTCCGGCAACGTTGCGTTGGTGGCCCCATTTGGCCAAGCGGCGTCAGACGCCACCACATAGACCAAGGAGTCGTGCGCGCCGCTCATTCCTATTGCCGTCATTTGCTGCCCGCTCTGAAAGACGATATTGGTCCACGTAGCGCGCCCCCAATCAGTAGGGCCCAGAATCGCCGCAAGCGAAGAAAAGAGCCAATAATCATTTGCCGGGGCCAGGCTGTCCCACCACCACGTCATGGCCGTGCCTGCGGACCCGCCCAACGCGCCGCCCCATATTCCCTGGCGCAGTCCGCGCAAATACGGGTCTACGGCCATACTGGCAGCCCAACTTTCCCAATCGGTTCCATACTCTCCGATCTGGACCACCTTCTTATAAGTTTGGCGGTAATAGGATGCATCGCCGGCCATTGTCTGGGCGGGGTTGAGCTGATAACCCGGGGAGAAATAGGTATGCCAGGAAAGAAAATCCAGCTGTGAAATGGCCCACTGCTGCGGGTCAGCGCTTGCAAAAGACAGGCTGGTGGTTACAAGATGCCGGTACGGGTCGTTTGTGTGAAGCCAGCCGGCTTGTGAAGCAATCCATGCATCAACACTATTTGAGTTGAGATAACTATAATCGTGGTCAATCTCATTAAAGAACTCCCAGGCCAGGAGATGAGAACTGTACCCGTAACGGCCAATCAAATAGCGAAGCCGCTTATCATAAAGCACCGTTGCGGTGCTGTTTGTGAAAAATGCGTTCTGGTTGACGCAGGGACCGCCGTTGATGATATTATACGGGTTATTGGTCCATTGGCCGTCACTTCCGGACGCACTTGAGTACTCCCGGTAATCGTCCAATGTTAACTGTATGTATATGCCTTCCTGTTCGGCCAGTTGCAACACGTAGTCCAATTGCCAGGCTGGATCGAGGGCGTAATTGGAAAGAGTTCCCGGATTACCTTCAATCCCGAAGCACCAGGGCGACATCCACACCCGGGCGAAATTCTCGCCGGCATTTTGCATCGAGCCGAACCACGTGTCATAATCGTATGTCCCGCTGTCCCACCAGGCGACATTTTCGCCGTTCAACGGAAGGGCATTCCCGTCGCAGGTTTGAAAATATTGATTATTTGGCGCAATGCCTACATCGCCGAACCGGCCGGATGCTGAATTGGAGACTACGGTAAAATTGGTCGTGAGCGTCGCATATAGCTCGTTGTTTGTCTGGATTACCAGTGAAAGGGCGTATGTTCCGATTTGACGCGGTTCAAACCGCAGCCGCCATTGCGGTGGCTCATCTACGATATCGTATTCAGTACCACCTGAGAAAGAGCGGACGTACCCCTGGTACCAAAACGCCGGCACCGAAATCGTTTTGCCGGACGGCGACGTAAAGGTGCCATCGAGGCGGATGACGTCAGGGTCAAACGGGTTGGAAGCCGCGGGCACGTTGGTAATCTGGAACTCCAGCCGTTGCCATAGTTGGGCCGTATTCAATTGGAGGATTTGGGGCGGGCCTGTGACTGTTGGCGTCGTGAAACCGCTGAAAATGATATTATCAATCCAGAATGCCGTGGTCCCGATGAGGTTTGATCCGGTGCGGTTTTGTTGAATTTTCAAGCCGATGCCAGTGATCGCCAGGTTCGCATTGACCGGCAGTGTCACGTGTATCCAGCCGTTGCCATTGCTGGCCTCCGCGGTATAAATCGCCAGCGCAGTTGACGGCCAGCCGACTCCCTGTGGCACGCAATCGAATTCCAGCGCGCCGTAACTGCCGTTCCCGTCCGTTGCAGAATTGGACGAAAACATAATATCGAAACTAACGTTGGAGAAGTTGGTGAGATTGACAACTGCACCGTCGTTGAAGGCGCGAGTCACTTCGATTTGATCGTTTGTGGTCGGCCAGCGGATCTGCCAAAAAGCAGACCCGGAGCCGGGGTTGTTGGGCCCGACGGTTGACAGTGCATTGTTCGTGCTCCAAGTGACGGACGGAACCGCTGTTCCCCAATTTTGATCGGTGTAAAGTCCCGCCGTATCGGTATCGAATTGATCGACGATGTAATTTGTCGTTTGACCGTGGGATTCAGACGCAAAGAGTACGCCCAGGATTCCCGGAAAAATAAGCCGCGCCAGAGCGGCCCACTTGCCTATACGGGACAGCCTTAAATTCATAGATGGCGTGATTCGTCAGTGTGCTTGAGTGAACATATCTGTGCGCGAAGAATCGCGCCATCCCCTGAACGGCGTATTTTCAAGATTTATATTTTAGTCTAATTTCACCGCATCACACATTTATGAAGACACCACCAGCCGGAATACCCGGTGTATTTGCCTTCTTTCTGGCGTTTTACGCATTTGCCCAAACACCATCCGTTGTCTCGCCCGAAATTGGCACTGACCGGAAGGTCACCCTTCGATTTTTTGACCCACAAGCCAATCAAGTCTCCCTGGAAGGTCAATGGCCCGGCGGCACGGCGCAAATGGCGAGGCACGAGAGCGGCCTGTGGACCGTCACCGTTGGCCCTGTCAAGGAAGATAGCGTGGTATATGACTTCCGGGTCAACGGTCAAAGGCAGCTTGATCCGATCAACCCATTGATGAAGTCAGTCCACGGATCTCTTTTCAGCGTGATAGAAATGGCAAACCGCCCAGGGCCACCTGCGTCAGTCTTATCTCCAGAGATTGGATTGGATGATACTGTCACTTTCCGCCTGAGAGTGCCAAATGCCGGAAATGTATCAGTGGAAGGTCAATGGCCAAACGGGCATGCGGCTATGAGCAAAGGCCCCGGCGGCATCTGGTGTGTCACTACCGGGCCGATCCCACCCGGAATATGGGAATACAGCTTTAATGTGGATGGACTGGAAATGATCGACCCGGATAACTCCATGAACAAGCCCATGCGCCTGCCGACTGTCAGCATCCTGGATATCAAAAGCCATCCGGCACAACCCTGGGACCTGCAAAACGTGCCTCACGGGACCGTGCATTGGCATACGTACTTTTCCAGTTCGCTGGGTCGGTTCCGGGAACTGGCCGTCTACACCCCGCCGGGATACGAGAATGAGAAGCGGAAAAAATTTCCGGTCTTATACTTGCAGCATGGATATGGCGACAACCAGGAAACCTGGGTTGTTCACGGCAAGGCGAATATGATATTGGACAATCTCATTGCGTCAAACCGGACCAGGGCGATGATTATTGTCATGGCCGACGGCCACGCAAAATTGCCGGTGACCGCCCCGGACGCGAACTTCCTCAGCCACAATACTGACCTTTTTGAACGCGACCTTTTGCATGATATTATGCCGCTCATTGCCCGGAACTACCGCGTCAAGCGCGGCCCCGCCAACACGGCCATTGCTGGCCTGAGTATGGGAGGAGGCGAATCTTTGACCATAGGCATAAATCATCCGGACATATTCGGGTGGGTTGCCGGCTTCAGCGCCGCCACGCCCACGACCGGCGCACTTTCGGGGGCGCTCCAAAATCCCGGGAAATTGAATGAGAAACTTCGCTTGCTCTATATAGCAGATGGCAGGGACGACTTTCTGCTTCAGCGCAATGAAGGATTTTTATCGCTTCTAAGTTCTTACAACATCAAATATGAATGGCATCTAACAGAGGGCGATCATAGCTGGCCTGTTTGGAGGAATTATCTTGCGGACCTTGTTCCGAGGCTGTTTCGCTGAGTGCGAGCCGCCGGCCCGGCGCGGGTGAAATACGCCGTTTGGGGGATATCGAAGTGTTGTGTTTCCGTATATAGTCCATTGTAATATTAGATTTCCACTTAAAATAATCATTCTTATTATGGATTCATTTCGATGTGCCGGAGCCATATCCAGTTTTAGACAAGGAGAAACTATCGTTGTGGCGTAACCTGTCCGAAACACCGTGAGCTTTTCCTGTCAAACACCTCAAGTATAAACCGATAATAAGAGTACTAAAATGAAAAACAAGGCATATGACAATAAAGTGGTTGGCGCGGCGGTGTGCATAGCAATGTTCGGTCTAAGTGCGTTTGCCAGCGGAACAAGCATCCCGGCCAACGCATTTAATCTATGGTGGTCCTGTGATCCGGCGCCGTATGATGGATCGGGCGGTATTTGTATTCCAGTCGCCACTGAATGCAGCCCCGCTTACTCGGGAGCGCAGGAAACATCCTGCCAGAGCACAACGGGGATGCAGTTTTACGGCTGTTTCAAGGCCGGCTCCGCCGGCGCATACAGCAGCACGGACCAGGAGGCGGTCTTTATGGCCGACAACGTTTCCAGCTGGACGGGCCATGAAATGGGTTTTGTCAAATGGTTGAATAATGGAGTTCTTTACGCCTATTTGCAGGCCGAAGGGGGCCAATCGCAATATTATGCCATATCCACCGGAGACAATGGATACCATACGTTCAAGTGTCAGTGCCGTTCCGCAAGCCAAAGCGACCTCGTGGACTACTATGTTGACGGCAATTATGTCTGCACATTGTCAAATTCGGGGAACAGCTACTGGGGCAATTGCTGCTATATGGTCGGCACCAGCCAACGGCATGAGACCGGCTGGAATTCCACCGGCTGGCAGGTGGAAATGTACGACATGGAGTACTTTTGAAGCGATCAGCGGCAGTATTTGAATGGCACTGCGCGTTTTTACAGCGCGGGTACCAGGGCGGAGTGCAAGACTCCGCCCTGTGTACTTTGGCCGGGTCCGTTATGATATTATTACTCCTGAAATCGCACCAGTCCGCTTCCGACGTGTCATGGCTGGGGTGTGAGCGTCAGGACAAGGAAGCCCGTTGAGGGAATTGAAATCCGTTTTATTGTCGCATGGCCCTGCGCCCGCAGGGGCAAGACGTTCGTGGTATTTTGTTCAGGGTCATAGATTGCGGCGCGGTATATGTATGAATCCGCCAATCGCAATGAAAGGTTTCCGCCAGCCGGAACACTGTGACTATTGCGGAGCAGAATAAAGAAGGTCCGCCCGCATCGAATGGCAATTGGCTGTGGCGGCGGCCCGCTCCATTTGCAATCGACATCCATAAAATTTCCGGAACCTGCTGCAAGCATGTGGTTGAGGACGGGCCGCACGCGGGAGATGTATGCTGCCGTTCCGCGATGGTCAAAATATTCCCACCACCAGGACATCGGCAGGACTGGCGTGGGCGAAAACAAGCCCAGCCAAAGGCCCTTTTTAAAATCCCAATCCATGTCAGGCGCAAAATCGTCAAAGTCTTTGCTCCAGTCCCACTCGAAACCGTATTCACCGATGACGCAGGGCTTGCCATATCGCAGCGAATTTTCACGCAACGTTTCGGGAAATACATCGGTACGGCTTTGGCCGTTGTGGCCATAGATGTGGATCTGGTTGAAATCCATGGCGGGAATATTATAGAGGCCGGCCACATTGCGATGGGAGATGCTCGTTGTTATCAGATGGTGATACGGATCGATGCTCCTGAGATAATCCGCCATTTCCGCGTGCCATGCCGTGATGACGCTGTCCGGGATTTTGTCCGGCAGGCCGTACATTAAGTTGTCGATTTCATTAAAGAATTCCCAAGCTGCAATGTGGGGGCTATAACCCCACCGGGCCACCAGATATCGCAGGCGATCTTTGTACTGCGCCCGGGCCCCCGGGTCTGTGAAGAATTCCAGGGGCGAGTCCGCCGGTCCGCCGTTAATGCTATTGTAATTGCTGCGCCGCCAGGTGCGCCCCTGAAAATCGCCCGAATTGTCAAGCGTGAGCATCATATACAGGTGCAGCGATTCTGTTAAATCCACCAACTGATCCATGCGGTGAATTGCCGAGGGGTTGAAATAATCGTCGTCATTAGTATAGCGGGTGGTATTGCCGACCATTTTCCATTCCAATGGCAGGTTCCACGGACACATCCACGTGCGGAAAAAGTTCCCGCCATCGGCGGAAAGTTTGCCAAGCAGGTACTCGTAATTGTACCGGGGGTTTTCATTCAGCGAGCGAAAGAACTTTGAATCATCCCGGCTCCTTGATTCCCACGCGACGTTTTCGCCAATTCCGCGGAATGGCTCGCCATCGTCGAAGCGGAGAGACCAATCATTGTAAATATGCAGAAATCCCCTTTGATCTGATCGTGCAACGGTAAACGGAAACAGGTTGGAAACATCACTGTGGCCCCCGACGGTTAGCACGCAGGTTCCGCGATATTGCCCGGCCTCGACGGGTGTGAAACGCATTCTCCAGGTGGATGGGCTTCCGCTTTGACCTTCCTCGTAAAATGCCGGAACGGTCAATCGGACGCCTGAAGGCGAAACGAGATCGAGGTCGAGCCGGATTTCTTCAGAACGAAAGGGGCTATTTGTCCAGGCAGCGGTCAACGTCGCACTAAAATCCATACGCTCGTACAAGGCAGGATTGGTCGTCAGACATACAACGCTTTCAATCTGGCTATGAGCGAAGCAAGGAGTAAGAAGGAACACGGCCATCAGCACTCTCGTGCTCCATTTCTGATGAAAGACGCATTTCATTCAATCCAACGCGGCAAAAGGTTCATCAGCATCCGCCGGGGAGATGTATTCCAGGATGGCCATCATTTGTCGCACATCATGGTTTCATGCCACCGGCCAGCCGAACATCCCTCAAATGGCGTATTTTGAGAGCCGAAAATTTGAAATCTTCTCCTGATTGCCCTTAATGAGGAATATGGTTCCCGAGGGTCCCGAGCTAAAGCCCGGACAGGCTTACGTCCAGCCCTTGAGTGCGTGGATCGTGAGACAAATCACCGATTTGCTAATTCTGAACTTCGAACGTCACCGCTTCGAAATGGTCGGAATCCTTGATCGTCAACAGGCCGTTGGCATATTACCAGCCCTTGGCCGCATTGGCGAGATCGTCCGCGCTGAATTGCGGCAACGCGTGACCCGGGCCAGCGGCGGGTCCGGAGTTCTCAACCACACTTGCAGACTGGCGATCCGTCCAGGTCTCCAAAATCAAATCACGTTTCGCCGGCCGCCAGGAACCTTCCGGCGCCCTCCGCCAACACCGGAGCAACCAGCAAATCTGAACCGAACAGAAATTCGTCGTCCATTGTGGCCGTTTTCGCATCATCGGGAAAATCCAGAAAAAGCGGACGCAACGCCGGCACGCCCGTTTCGCTGGCCTGCTCCATCACATTGTAGATGGAGGGCAGGTGTTCATCCTGACGCGTCCACCTGCAAGGCATTGCCGTCCCAATCAGGGATTTGGACGATGTTGCTGTAACTGAACGGGGCGAATCCAAAATCACTATCCCAATTCGTGGCCTCAAAGCTCCAACTGTCGAGCCAATAACCCGGCGGGATGAGTTCAAGCCATGAAAAATTGTTGGTGTATTCCCATGCCAAACCGCTAGTGTAGTGTCTCACAAACAACTGGATTTATTTTCCCTTATTTTTTCGCATTCTGGCACGGGTGCATCCGGGCTTGATCCGCTCCAGCGTCTGTTTGCACCGGCTGAGTTTCTCGAGGATTGACTCCACGGTCGCGGTCCAGACCAACGGCTTGGGGTCGCTGTTCCATGCCGCCAGAAATTCTTCAATGGCCTTCTGCAGATCCTCAACGCTCACAAACACTCCCCGGCGAATGCGTTTGCCTGTTAATTCCCCGAACCACCGCTCTACCAGATTTAACCAACTGGAACTGGTGGGGACAAAATGGGGAAGGAACCGTTCGTGTCGTTTGAGCCAGCGTTGCACCCTGGGGTGTTTGTGCGTGCCATAATTATCCATGATCAAATGTAACTTCACGTCCCCGGCAAATTCCGCATCCAAGCGTTGTAGAAACTTCAAGAACTCCTGATGGCGATGGCGCGCATAGCACTGGCCAATGACTTTGCCTTGCGCCACTTCCAGCGCCGCAAAGAGCGTCGTGGTGCCGTTGCGCTTGTAATCGTGCGTCAGGGTTCCGCAGCGTCCCTTCTTGAGCGGTAATCCAGGCTGGGTGCGATCCAAGGCCTGAATTTGGCTCTTTTCATCGACACAGAGGACCAACGCTTTCTGCGGCGGATTGAGATACAAACCAACCACATCGGTCAGTTTTTCTAAGAAGTGCGGATCCCGCGACAGTTTGAACCCTTTGATACGGTGCGGTTTGATTTGGTGGCTTTGCCAGATCCGATTCACGGTGGCTTTGCTCACGCCTTGGGCTTTGGCCATGGTCCGGCAACTCCAGTGAGTTGCCCCCGCGGGCTTGGTTTGAAGCGTCGCGTCCACAATCTTTTCAATAGCTTTTGGCGTTAGGATTGACTTGCGCCCTCGCCCCTCAGCTACTTCCCACAGACAGTCAGGTCCCTCGCCGACAAAGCGTTTACGCCACAAAGCCACGGTCTTGACATTCAGGTCCAGGTCGTCGGCGATCAGCTTGTCCTGCTGGCCCCCGGCAGTGGCCAAAACGATCCGACAACGTTGCGAAACCTGCTGTGGGGTAGTGTGCGCTGCCACCCAGCGCTCCAACTCCAGGCGGTCAGCTTCGGTGAGATTCACAGGCGGTGCAATTCGCGGCATGAAGGTAGAATATCACACCACAAAATATAATACCAGTTATTTAAGAGACACTACACTAGATGGGCGGAAAAGTGCCAGCGTCAAGAGTAGCGGAATCAGCCAGCGAATCTTAGTTCGATTCAAGGTTTTCATATTGTATTTTCTGATGCCGTCAATTCTTGAGAAATTCTTTTAAAACTTCCACCTCATTCGGGAAATTTCGCGCCTGTTGAAATTCTTCATCGTCATCTCACATAATGGATTTTACCGCAAGCAAAATCTCCAAAGTTTCACTCTCATGTAGGAGTGAACTGAAAACAGGGTTGCGACTAGCCTTGATTGATGAAATCGGGCTTAAACGTCGTCGGTCCACAAGTGCGGAAATACCGCAGTAGAAAAGGCTGGACGCAACCGATTCTTGCTCAAAAGCTCCAATTGCAGGGCTGGAGTATAAGCGTTGGCTCGTTGGGAAAATTGGAAGCGCAGTTACGTCGTGTGCCAGATTGCGAACTGATGTTTTTGTCCAAAGTTTTGGGCGTTCCCATTTCAGATTTATTCCCCAAAGGCAAGCCTTTGAAACAATTGGGGCCTCAATTTCAGTCGGGCAGACGATTGGCGGTTTTTCCCGCTCGCGCCGAACAATAGTTCTCAAAGCTCGTTTCATTCGGGTGCGCTCGCCGAAGTAGAATGGTTGTCATGTTAAAGCCGGAGATGAGACAAAATACGTGGTGCGAATTCAAAGGTTTCAAGGGGCTTGGTTATGTAATCGGCAGCACCGGCATCGAGGCCGCGTTGCTGGTCTTCAATGGAAGCTCGGCCAGAAACCATTACGATTGGCGTATCCCTCAACAGCGAATTTCGTTTCAATTCTTGGCAGATTTGGCACCCATTTGCCCCCGGAAGATTCACGTCCAGGGTGATCAAATCAAAAGTTCCAGTTAAGGCCATTTGAATCGCCTGCATTTTGGTCGAAGCAATTTCCGCTTCACAGTCGGCAAGTCCTAGCAAGAATCTCATGGTCATTGCAACGGATGCCTCATCTTCCACAATGAGAATTTTTGCCTTTGTTTTCATGAATCTTTCCGCTTTGCCTGCGCCGAAATACCAGCGTTTCGCTATATGCTACAACTGTAGCATCCGATGTCAAGGGCATTTTTTCTTATGGCTATTGTGTGCCATTGAATCAAATGCCTGAAAATATCAGTTCAGAAGTCGCCCGGTTGCTGAAAGAAGAACGGGAGAAACGGCAAATTTCTCTAAATTTGTTAGCACAGAAAGCGGGTGTGAACCGTCAAAGCGTAGCCTTTATTGAACAAGGTTTGCGAAATCCGACGTTAAACACGTTGTTTCGCCTCACATTGGCGTTGGAAGTAGAACCAGAGGACATTATTGGCCGCGCTCGAAAACTTGCGGCCAAAAAACATTCAAAATGACCTTGCGATTTCCGCATTAGCCCTTCCGCTTCTGACGTGATTTTTCCTTTGCTTTTAGGATGGCATGGCTTGCTACGGCGGCTGACGGTGTGAAACTTTTCAACGTGTCTTGTGCTGTTTGGCGTCGCTGGCCTGCTTTGTAGTCGCTCCACAAGTCGCCGCGACGGGCGACACCTGCGCTTCGCGCTATTTTCCCTTCGATGGTTCTCCGTTGGTAGGCAATAGCAGTTCCTTCACCGAG
>DATJTK010000098.1:0-4454 GCA_035503455.1 Candidatus Sulfotelmatobacter sp.
CGCTCTGCCGCTCCAGCAACTCATCCACGAGGGACCGAAAATCTCGCGCAGGCTAAGGGAACCACCCCGCAACCGTCTGCCGCAGATGTCCCGATTAGTGAACATAATTGACCAATACAGAAATTAAGTTAGCGCCTATGGGTGGTCCCCCTCTGGTGTGAAGACGTAAGGCGGCTCGCCTAGTCCAATATCCGGCTTAAAAACCATCACAAGTTTGATTTTCCAACTCCCAACGGGAATTTCGACCAGTGCTTCGATATTGTCAGGCACGAGCAGGACCGTGGTGAAAAGAACTTCTTTGTCGCCAATAGTCATCTTCATTTTGCAAGCTGCGTCTTAAGCAGTGGTAACGGGTTGCTATTTTTTGAATCCACCAAAAATGCTTTCCAAGCCAGGAGGTGGAAAATTAGCCGTTGGTGGAATATTGGCTAATTTTAGTGCTTGATTGTAAAACGCCTCTGCCGCCACCCGAATCTTCGCATTGTCACTAATTAACGCCTGCCTTGCATCTTTAGATGATGGGTCTTGTTCGAGGCTGACCACGCGTGCCTGCAAAATACCGACAGTAGCACGAATTTCGCTCAAGTGCCACAGGACAACTCTGGCGTATTGCTCGGGGTCGGGTTTCGTCTGTTGTGTGTCCATAAAAAACTATATAAGTTGTTGCGCAGTTCAAACGGGACACGGCCACAGCGTTTGAACGTCCTGTTTAATTCCGGTGCAATATCTAGCGCGTCACTGGCCGTGTCAATGGCAGTTTCGCGGGTTGCCAAGCATCGGGCTGCCACCAGAATTTGTTGCCCGACCAGTTGGGAGGTATAGCATTGAACAATGCATCGCGTCGATTTGGTGTTTAATCTCCGGTTTGTGCTTCTTCCGAGAGTTAAGCTCTCTGTTGGCCCATTATTCATTGCTCGTTCATTAGAAAACCGGTTTGGAAGGATTGTGGCCAACGGCAGTTTCGGTTTGATAAATACTGGAAAAAGGAAATTGTTGGTAACGTGTCAGCACGTCGTAGAGGGCTTCAAAAATGAGTTAACAAAAGACAATGAACTGAAACTCTGGGCCTGCCTGGCCGACAGGCACGCCGTCGTTATCGAATTAAAATCCTTGGTTGACGAGGATGCGCAACGAGATTTGGCAACTTTTGACGTTGAACCGATGCTATCAGAATTTAACGGAAGGGAGTTTTTCCAGCTCATTTGTGGCGCGGTGCGGACGGTAAGAAAAGGCGACACTCTTTTTGTGACAGGTTACCCATGCAGGAACAGAAATGAAACAGATGAGGCAATTCTCTGGGGAACATCCCCACATTCTTTTATTGCGAAAGACGTTTCAGATACCTCCATCATCGCCGTCACGTCGCGAATCATGAGCCTGGAGCGAAAGCTATTATCAAAAGAGACTGACAATCCGTATGGAGGTTTGAGTGGGAGCCCGTGTTTTTGGACGCGCGATTTTGTTTCAATTGAGCTTGTGGCATTCGTTTCAGAACATCTCAATACCATGGAAATCATGAAATTCACGCTCGCTAAATTCATAAATTCTGATGGGACTATCGCACGTTGAATTCCCGCCGCCCGCGCCGGGCTGAACATTTAATTTAGCCCACGGCGGGCTTTTATCTTTTATCTTCAAAAAGGGAATTTGGCCTTATGCGCGGAATTTTGGATGCCGGATTGCCTGCCAGCCAGTTGCCAACAGTTGCCAAAAATGCTTCTTTTTCGTCAATTGCTTTGCATTGCCTTGTATTTGCACAGCGTTGGCAAGAAGGAGAAAAACCTTTATTCATGCTGTTTTTAAGGCTTTTAAAGTGGTGGCTGGGGGCGGAATCGAACCGCCGACACAAGGATTTTCAGTCCTCTGCTCTACCGACTGAGCTACCCAGCCCTCCAGTCGCCGTCCGCCCCAAACATCCACGCCCCGGCAAATCGGGATGAAGCGCAACAGCAATCACCGGAAAAATTATCGTATCAGAAAATTCGCCTCGCGCAACAATAGAATCAATCGGGACAAGGGATCAGAATAAGGTATAAACCGGGCAATTTTGGGCAAAACGCACCGGGAAATGGAACATTCCAGTTTGATTTTGGCCGGTAATAAAATTGTCACGGCCTTCGATCGGCGCGTTCAGGCGGAACGACACTCCCATGCCTGGATGCTGCTCGACATTCCAATGGAGCGGCTTGTTTTCCAGCTTTATCAAAGCGCCCGAATCCGTGTCAAAAGCGGCCGCCCATGACTCGTTTTCCACCATTACTTCACCAGCGTGAAGCATAAAAGCGGGTAGAACTCCCATGGTGCAAACAGCAGTAAACGAAAACAGTTTGGCGAAAATCATTTTTTGCTCTTCAACGCCTCTTCACGATCCAGCACGGCCAGCAACGCGTAATAATTGTCCGTTAACAGCCCCTCATAACCTTTGCATGTGCCATCCCACATCTTCCAATCCTTGCTCCTTTGATTTGCGCCAAATCCCTGAAAATCTCCCCTGGCATATGATTCCAGCATCGGAAACAGAATGCGGTCGCCGTCGTCAATTCTTCCCAGGTCATAAAGCGCCGCCAATGTGAAATAGGAAAAACAGGCGGTCGCGCCGCCATTTTCATAAATTTGAAAACCGTCCGAATTATCCGCATTGGTTCCTCCGCCCCACCGGAGTTCCAATGCAAAATAATCTTTTCTCGCAACCGGAACAAGATTGCCGGGCAGGCCCAAATCGAAATTGGTGTATCCAACCTCTTTCATTTTCGCCAGCAAACGATCCATGATGTCATTCGCCCGGTCTCGTGGAACCAGCCCATAATGGATGGCGATGCCGTTGACCCAGAGAAAATAATAATCGTGAAGCTGGCCGTCAGCGCTGCGCCAACCGGCGAGCACGCCAGTGGCCGGGTCGTAGAAGGTCTTGAAATAAGACGCCTTTAACTTTTCCGCGGCAGCACGGTAGCGGATTTCGTCATCGGCATGGCCGGCTTGTCCGGCGAGCTTTGCCATGCCGCCAAGGGCACGATACGCCAGGGCATTTGCATAAGCATCCTCGTGCCCAAAGCCAATCGTGTCCCACCAATTGGACGGACGAGATTTTGGATGGAGCCACGAATAGGAGTTGCCACTCAAGCCATAATCGATCAGGCCGTTTCCTTCATGGTCGGTCGCCAGCATGTTGTCGGTCCACGACTTTAGACGTCCGTAATTTGCGGCGAGCCATTGATTATCTTTGCTGCCTTCAACGTAATCTTCCGCGGCAATCAAAAGGGACGGCGCGGTGTCCGCCGCAAATTCGTGAAAAGCGCCGTTCCCTGGCATTCCATAAGCGTTGGTTCCGGCGATAATCCGGTCCAGCGTTTGGCGAATCATATCCAGGGCTGTCAGCCGGCCGGCCAGCGATGGCGTCTGTGCGGCGATGTCCGCATACTCGTAATAACAAAACGCGCAAGTCTCGCCGGTTACGTTATTGCCTAACGTATGCCACCGGGTGGTCAGTTGGAAAATGTTCAGCCAATCGCGGCGAAATCCGTCAAACCGCGCGTCCGAATCAATACCCTTGACCGCGGGATGAATCGAGACCACTTCCCAACGATACTTCACCGTTGGATTGTACCGGGTCGCGCCGGGAAAAGTAATCTGAACGACTCTGGATGCATATTTCGATGTATAACCCAATGATTTTTGGTGTTCGGCTGAAATTCGAAACGTTCCCTGGTCGGGAAAATGCAGGATCGCCGGAAGTTGAACCGAGCCGTTCGTTCCCACCAATCCCAACAAAGTGACATGGCTGATGTCGGTATCGGCGCGCAAAACCAGTGGTTCCGGCGGGTCATCCGCCGACCAATGGGACACAAGCAGGATTTCTTTCTTTTTGATTTCTATGGTCCATCGCGCGGGTTTTGAACCGGAAATGCCGGCTCCCCGGTATTCCACCCGCGAATCATGGCGTTCGTCCTGAGTTGGCCGCAAGGGATATTTCGGCGGGTCAATGACGACCATCGGAAAATGTTTCTTGCCCAGGCTATCCACGGACAAACCTTCGAAGCCCGGATAGTCCAGTGAAATTTTGGCGTCAATATATTCCGTCGTCACGCGCGCGGAATCATCAAGCGCATTGGTATCCTGCGCCCGCGCCGCGACAGCCACGGCCTGAATCGCCAGGACAATCGCCGACAATGCCCAATTGCGAAAACCGCGCCATTTGTGTTTTTGCATCCCCATTTTCTTTCTTTTCCAGAACATAACTGGAGAACCAGTCGGCCCAAAATTAACGAGGCACAAACCGTAACGCGCGTTATGCATTGTTTAAATACTCTACTTAACAGCCCGTTAAAAAAGTCAAAATAATGTCTTGACATATATTGTACAATGGTTATGACTGTTGGCATGGCGATAGGCAAACGCAAACCCACGCAGGACGAATTGTTCATTCCCACCGTCAAACTGGCCGCAGGTCCCGGCCA
>DATJTK010000099.1:0-10353 GCA_035503455.1 Candidatus Sulfotelmatobacter sp.
GCGCCCAAGCCAGATTTCCATCCCCGAACGCACGGGGACCTCGGTTAGGCAACCCAATCGATCGAAAAATCGCCCTCGTCGCCCGCCTCCGCACCATTCTTGTCAAAATCAAATCTAACTATGAAATATCCGGGCTAAGACTGTTCTTTCCAAATTTCCCAATAAAAGTGGGTTTTTTGCCCAAGAATGGCCTTCGTTTCCAGTTTCCACTTCTATATACATAAAAATGTGCACGCGGTCCTCTGTCCGTCGTCCTGCCGGGACGAAGAGTAATTTTCTAGACTCCGTGTGTTGGCTGACCTCAGGTTGCGCTGTCCGTCGGCACTATAGTTTTGATTCACACATCTGTCCCAGTTCCGATGTGAAACCAGTTGTATTGACTTGAAAAGACCGGCCAGTTTGTCGCCAGTTCCAGGGCCAGGATCGACAGAAGCAGGACCGCGAGTGTGACAAATTTTGTCGCGTTCCCAAATCGGCCCAGTATCCGGTCCAGGCCATAAACCATGACCAATAGAAATGGAATCAGCATCCCGAGCATCAGCCGGCCGGAGGTGAAGTACGGGTGTGCGCGCGAAGGATATACGCAATCACGAAAGTCATAAATGATGGAGAGAAAACCAACCAGGGCAAACATCATGAGGATACTTGCCAACGCGAACCAAAGAGCGAAGCGCTGGCTCGGGGCTGCTTTGTTGAGATGGACCACCCCTCTGACAACCAAAATAATGGTTCCCCACTCATAAAACAAATTCCCAATTGGCGTGTAGAGCGGTTTGCCGTGCCACATCATTTCGCCCTGCCAGAAGGTTGCGAGATTGCCGAAGAGAAAAATTCCGAAGCCGCGCGGCGTGAATATGGGATGGTTCCACCACTGAGAGAATGGTTTGGGTGTCCATCCCAGGATTTGGGCCGTCGCCGCCGAGCCCAGGAACGATCCGAAATGGACTTTGCACCACGCGACCCAGGAGGCTATGGGCAGAGCCGCGCAGAGGAACAAACACACCGGCGGCCACAGCGACGCCCGGATTTTTCCACCTTTAATCAGATTCCTAATTCTCACGGCAATAAAGACTGCCGCGAGAGTCAACAGGGGCAGGTTGGTAGTTTTTGCCAGGAACGTCGCCGCCAGGGCCAGTCCGGTCGCTGTGGCCAGGCGAGGAGACGGAACATCGGATGAGGGCCATTTCAAGAGGCAAACAAAGACCAGGCCGAAACAGAGCGGGGAAAGCACATCATTGTTGATCGAGTAAAAAATCGTCTGCGGCATGAACGCCACGAATGCGGGTACCGTAATACGAGCGAAAATATTTTCTGGAAAAACCAACCTGGCGGCATACCAGCCAAGCCAGACCATGGCGCCAACAAAAAAACATTCAAAAAACGGACCATATACAGCAGCGAATCATCGTGGAGGCCAATCCTCGTCCAAAGCTGCCACCATGCGCCGGTTACCAGATAATAAAGCGGTGGCTGAGGGGATTCGTGATTGATTTGCCGCCATCGAGTTTCCCTGGCAATCAGGACCGGCTCAATTTCTGACATCGGCTGTTTCCACGGAGGCGCGCGAAGAGAATCGTTCGTATAGAGATATTCCCATGTGGCAAAAACAGCCATGTATTGCAGTGATTCCGGGGATATATATTCGGGTCCCTTCGGAATTTGCAGATGAGAGTATTTTACCACCAAATCGAGGTGACAATGTTCGTCAACATTATTGAAAAAAGGAAATGCGGCCGAGAAAATAAAAACGTGAACCGCCGCCCAGGCACATAAGAGCATAACGAAGCAACGCTCCTTCGAAAGCGCAGCAAATGCGGCCCTGGAACGTGGAATATCGGACATAAAGAAAAGCAGTTTGCTAAAAATCGGGCAGGCAATCAATTCGGCAAACTGTCGCCCACTCCCTCACGGTCGGGGCTCTGTTATCAGCCCAGGAATTTGGTGAGCAGCGGCGCGATGGCAAGGGCGGGCAAATAATTCGCCAGTTCAACCCTTCGAACTTCAAATATGACAATCGTGATGATGCAGGCGACCAGTCCCGCGGCGGCCCCGATTGAGTCCAGCGCGCCAGGGCTCACGCAGGGTTTGACATACAGTTGGGCGCCCAACGACACGACGCTGAAAAATACCAGGACCGGCAGGGCCGATAACGCGGCGGGCCAGTTGAAAATTTTGACAAAGCCCACCATGGCCAGGGCGTCCATCGCGGCTTTAACGGCAAGGAAATAAAAGTATCCTGACAACCCGTCCGTGACCGCGCCGATGATGCCAAGCGGCGCGGCGCAAAACAGGATGGCGCAGGCATTGAATGCGTCTGAACGGTTTATGTCCGGGTTGCGTTGCGCGGCGGCGATGGCATTGCCGGCGAGCCGGCCGAGATAGTTTGAGAATTTCTGAAGCCGCAACAATTTTCCGGTCCAAAACCCCAAAATAACCGAGAGCAACATGATGCCAATCTCCTTCATGCAAACCCAAAGTGTCCCGTCGATGCTGGTATAAATTAATCGCAGGCCAAGAAACATCGTGAATGCGCCGATCACATTGCGGAAAAACAGTTGCGTCCGCAGCGATGGAGTTTTGTCCCACGACAATCCGATAAACGCCCCCAGCAGGATGCCGATGGCGTTGATGAGTGCTCCTGTGGAAATGTCCACGCGCTGATTGTGTAGGGACGCCGCGCTCTTTGCAAGTGGCGCTGCCTTGGGATTTAAACATCGAACATCGAACATCGAACGCTGAACATCGAATAACAGAGCGAACGACGGTCGTCCCACATTCGACGTTCGAAATTCGATGTTCGATCTTGGAATTAATTACGCAAGACCTGCTTTAGAACGCCAAGACACCGTTCATTTTCCGCCAGTGTGCCCACCGAAATCCGTATCCATTCAGGCAGTTGGTAACCGCCCATAGGGCGCACAATCACGCCCTGCCGCTGCATGGCATCAAAAACTTTCGCGCCATCGCCAACGCGGGCCAGGATGAAATTGGCATGGGACGGAACAAATTCCACGCGCATTTCCCGGAGAGCGCGTTCAAAAAAATCCAGTCCGGCGAAATTGTTTGCGCGGGTCTTGCGCACGTGCTCGTCATCGTCCATCGCCGCGAGCGCGGCGGCCTGGGCGACAGAATTGATATTGAACGGTTGCCGGATTTTTTCGAAGGCCGCAATCAATTCGGGGCTGCCGATACCGTAGCCGATTCGCAGCCCGGCCAGGCCGTAGATTTTGGAAAAGGTCCGCATCAGGATGAGGTTCTTTCTCGTGCCCAGGCGAATCAGGGAAACCAGGTCCACGGGGTCGTTAAGAAATTCAATGTAAGCCTCGTCCATGACCAGGAGCACGTCATCGGGAACGTCATTGACGAATTGGATGACGTCTTCGCGCGGGACAAGCGTCCCGGTGGGATTGTTTGGATTCGCGACAAAAACAATCCTTGTCCGCGGCGTGATGGCGCGCAACATGGCCGGCAGATCGTGCCCGTATTGTTTCGCCGGAACCGTGATAATCTCCGCGCCGAGCATCTTTGCCACAATGGGATAGATCGCGAAACAATATTGCGATACGACCACGTTCCGGCCGGGGTCGCCGCCATCCTCCAGAAGCGCGTGAGCGGCGAACTCGATGATTTCGTTTGAGCCGTTGCCCAGGATTAAATAGCCCGGTTCCACTCCCAGTTTGGCCGCGAGTTTCTGCTTCAGATAAAACGCGTTGCCGTCGGGATAAAGATTGACGCCGGCGATGGCCTTTTGCATCGCAGCGAGGGCGAGCGGCGACGGGCCGAACGGATTTTCGTTGGACGCGACTTTGATAATGGAAGCGGCGGGCAAACCCAATTCGCGGGCCACTTCTTCAATCGGCCGGCCCGGCTGATACGTGGGCAGATGTTTTAGAAAACGATTCAGACGCATGCCGGGTGATTTTGGAACAAAATTCCTTTCTTAAAAATCAAAAAATTCCATTCGTGACAATTGAAGGGAATCATGTCATGGATTTTAATATTGTGCGATTTCTGAAAACAATTCTCGTGGCTGTTTTCGCGCTGGCACTTTTTTCCGCGGGCATCTGGCTGGGCTTTAAATTCAAGGCCAAACCAGGCAACAGCATTCACGAAGAGGATACGGACGCGGTCGTTGAACAAATTCAGACCCTCTCGGACCTGGTGACTGTGAAGTATGTCGTGGAAAAGGTCGTGATCCTGGACGATCAAAAATGGTATGGAGAAAGCCGTGTGCTGCTTCTGGCCCATGGCGTCGTAAAAGCCGGAATAGATCTTAAACGGCTCAAGCCCGGCGACGTGACGGTGTCGGGCAAAAAAATCGTGATAAATCTTCCGCCGCCGGAATTGACGGACGCGTATTTGGACGATCGCAACAGCCGCGTGATTGATCACACCACCGGCCTGTTGCGCACGTTTGATAAAGACCTGGAACAAACGGCGCGCGAAGAAGCCGTGCTCGAGGTCCGCTCGGCTGCCGTGCAAAACGGTATTTTGAGCGATGCGGGCGACCGCGCGAAATTAGAGTTGGCCCTGTTTTTGCACCAGGCCGGCTACGAGCAGGTCGAGTTTAACGGTGGAAAACCTTTTACAGCGCCCGGTGAAGGAGTGTCCCATTTTTAGAAAAAGACAATCCGGCCTGGCACAAACGGTCGCAGTAAAACAGGCGCGGCAGCCGCTAAAGCAATGGGGAAATGAATGAATAGCAGCAGAATGCTTGCCATCACTTATCGTCATCGAGCCAGACGATTTTGACCGGTTCCGGGTCTTCGATGACAACTTCGTCGCTGACTTCGAGGCGGACACGGTTTGGCGGCGTAATTTTGAGCCCCTGCGCGCGAAGCTGCATAAGATAAAGAGTGGCTGCCGTCGGTTGAGTCCGGCGGTTCAACGTCTCCGACTCGCCGTTATTCGGTCTCGCCGGCTTTGACGCATTTAGTTTTCTAGCCATGAAGGGCTGGCTGCAATTCACATGCCAGAAAGAACCAGACATCTGCAACGGTGTGATGAAGCCAGGGTGAAAAGGCCGTGACGATTTCGCAGCGCTACCAACAAAAGAGTGCGTTTGTAAAAATTCGTGCTAAAATTTTGGTACATGATTCTGACATCTGAAGAATTAAGGAGCCTTGTCGAATTAACCCATCAATCGCCGCACACACTGTTGGGAATGCACGCCATGGGCAACCAATCGGGCATCGTTGCCCGCGTCCTGTTGCCGGACGCTGCCAAAGTCGAGGTGCAACCTGTTCACGAAAAGGACAAACCCTCATTTTCCCTGGAGCGCATTCCAAACACCGACGTCTTTGAGGGCGGCACCAAAGCGGCGCATGCCGTTTACGCCTACGATTTGGTCATTACAAACCATGCAGGGCACACCTGGCGCACGCGGGACGCTTTCTCATTTTTACCGACGCTCGGCGAAGGCGATCTGTTCCTGTTTGGCAAGGGCGATGAACGGAAGATTTACGAAAAACTTGGCGCGCAACTGCGCGTCATGGATGGCGTGCATGGAACCAGTTTTGCGGTCTGGGCGCCCAATGCCCGGCGCGTCAGTGTCGTCGGCGATTTTAATCGATGGGACGGTCGGGTCCACCCGATGCGCCTGTTGGGCGGTTCCGGCGTATGGGAAATTTTCATTCCGGGCGTCGGAGAAGGCGCGCACTACAAATTTGAAATCCTGGATGCCCACAGCCGTATCAAATTGAATACGGACCCATTCGGTTTCTTTTTCGAGGTGCCGCCCAAGAATGCCGCGATCGTTTGGGACACGAAAAAATTCAAGTGGAGTGACGGCGCGTGGATGGCAAAACGTCGCGAACGCGACGCTTTGCGTTCGCCCATGAGCATCTACGAAGTCCATATCGGTTCCTGGAAAAAAAAGACCGCCACGGAATCCTGGAGTTATCGGGAACTGGCCGAACCTCTCGCGCTTTACGTCAAACGAATGGGTTTTACGCACGTCGAATTTTTGCCGGTGGCTGAGCACGCATTTTATCCGTCGTGGGGCTACCAGGTCACCGGCTTTTTTGCGCCCACGAGCCGTTACGGCACGCCTGAGGACTTCCAATTTCTTGTGAACGCGCTTCATGAAGCTGGGATTGGCGTCATTGTCGATTGGGTGCCGGCGCATTTCCCGCGGGATGAATGGGCGCTGGCCAAATTCGACGGGACCGGGCTCTTTGAGCATGAAGATCCCAGGCGCGGCGCGCATCAGGATTGGGGCACGCTGATCTTTAATTACGGCCGGAATGAAGTTTCCAACTTTCTTGTGGCCAACGCGCTGTTTTGGTGCGACCGCTTCCACATTGACGGGTTGCGCGTGGACGCCGTCGCTTCGATGCTGTATCTGGATTATTCGCGCAAGGAAGGTGAATGGCTGCCGAATCAATATGGCGGCCGGGAAAACCTTGAGGCCATCGATTTCCTCCGGAAATTCAATCATATCGTCCACATCGAGTATCCCGGGATCATGACCATTGCCGAGGAGTCCACCGCGTGGGCCCAGGTGACGCGGCCGCCTTATATCGGCGGCCTGGGGTTTTCCTTCAAGTGGAACATGGGCTGGATGCACGACACGCTTGGCTATTTCAGCCGCGATCCCGTTCACCGGAAATTTCATCAGAACGACCTCACCTTCGCGATGCTGTATCATCATCACGAAAATTTTATTCTGCCGCTTTCACACGATGAGGTCGTCCACGGGAAGGGATCGTTGCATCGCCGCATGCCCGGCGACGACTGGCAAAAGTTTGCAAACCTGCGCACGTTGCTCGGCTATCAATGGTTTTTCCCGGGAAAAAAGCTGCTGTTCATGGGCGGCGAATTTGGACAGAGCAACGAGTGGAACGAAAACGGCCAGCTTGATTGGTGGCTGCTCGACGCCGGGCCGTTCCATCGCGGCCTCCAGAAATTCGTTGAGGACTTGAACGCGATTTACGCCTCCCGGCCTTCGCTGTGGCAGGCGGACTACGACTACAGTGGCTTTTATTGGATCGACTGCGCGGACAATGAAAATAGCGTTCTATCCTTTGTGCGCCAAAAAAACGATGGCTCCGACCCAATTGCCGTCATTCTTAATCTTACGCCCGTCGCCCGGGCGAACTATCGCATCGGCCTGCCGGGTCACGGCCGATGGCGGGAAATCTTAAACAGCGACGCAGGCATCTACGGCGGCAGCAACAGGGGCAATTTGGGCGAGATTTACGCGCACGAGCACAAATGGCACAATCAAAACTTCTCCGCCGAAATTTATCTCCCGCCCATGAGCATTTCGGTGTTCGGGCGTTAATGCCACAAACCACAGCGTGGTGGAACACGGCGCGCTGCGCCGTGTAGCGCCGCGCGCAGCGGCGCAATGAGAGTGGCCAGCCATTGTACCGCGTATGTTCCGCCCGCTCTACGCGGGCGGGGACGGTGCAGCGCGCCGTCCTCCACCACTTTCGGCTCACGCCGCCTTCATATACCTCTCTCCATGCAGCGCCGCCTGAATCATCAAAAATTCCCCCACATTTTCGGCTGTGACCATGCCCAACAGCTTGCCGTCGCGCAGCACCGGCATTGAACGGCAATCGGAATGTTGCAGGCGGATGAATGCCGCCTCAGCCATTTCCGACGGATGGGCGGCCACAAAACGTGTTTCCATCACGTCGCCCACCGGCGTCGTTTCGCCATTTTTGGCTAAACCGTCCACGAGCTTCGTGCGTGTCAACAAACCAAGAATTTTTTCATTGCCGTCCACCACGGGGAAATCCTGCTGGTAACCTGATAACAGCGAGTCCGCCGCCTGCGCCAGCGGTTCGTCTGGTCTTAGCGTTTTGAAATCCGTGATCATGACGCGGCTGACCGGTATGCCGCCAAGGCCCGACTTCATTTGGACCATGCTTGCCTCCGCCGACGCGCCCATCCAGACAAATAACGCGACAAACACGAGGAATGGATTGGTGAACAAGCCGACAAAGCCGAAAATAAACGCCATGATCTGCCCGATGTTGGCGGCCACGTGGGTTGCCCGGATATAATCCATCTTCATCGCCAGGAACGCGCGAAGCACGCGTCCCCCATCCATTGGAAACGCCGGAAGCAGGTTGAATCCGGCGAGAATGACGTTCACCAACAGCAACCTGCGCAAAAAATTCGGGCTGAAGATGGAAAGGTCTCCAAGATTCACGGGAACCACGGACTGCCCCATCGCGATCAAAGCCAAAAGGAAAATGAAGGCAAGAACAACGTTCACTGCCGGTCCGGCCAGTGCCACCGCCAGTTCCTGGCGCGGGTCCTCGGGCATTCGTTCCAGCCGCGCCACGCCGCCGATGGGCAAAAGCGTGATATCGCGCGTGCGAATGCCGAAGCGTCGCGCTGTCAATGCATGTCCCAATTCGTGCAGAACAATGATTGCAATAAGCGCGACGACAAAGACCAAACCGTAAAACGCGTCACCCATGCTGTGGCGCGGCAGGTAATACATGGCGCCGATCCAAATCAAAATGATAAAAAACGTGACATGGATATATAATCCGATGCCCGCCACTGTCATTAGTCGAAATGACCACCGCATAAATGGACCCACTCCTTGTGTTCTTCCCGCCAGCTTTTCGCACCTCAGCCCTGCCAAATTGATTCCCGGCAGGGCGGCGCTGCCGCGCCGCCAGCGGCATTTCCTCGCACTGTACGTTACGACCTTAGCCAAATTCATGCCAGTGGTTTTGAGATGACGGGCGTTTTTTGGAATTGACTTTTGAAAGTTCCTCATTTTAAATTTATTATTAACTGGAGGGAGGCCGGAATGTTTTATGAAAGAACTTTTTGAGGAAATACGTGAGCAAATTCACGACATTCGCAATATGATCGCGCCATTTGATTTACAGATGGCCAATTTAGACCATCAGATTGCAGCAATCAGGGTTTCGTTTGAGTCAAAGATGACGGGATTTGAGTCGAGACTGACGGCGAATTCATCCCAACTGATTGAACAAGCGTTGAGCATTTCCGGACTTCTTGGGGCAGTCGCCCAGCTTTCAGAGAGGCTTCATTGGATTGAATTTTCCTTGAAAGTTCCCCAACGCCCGGGAACTGGATTTCCAGCGCCAGTTCACGAGGACAAACCAGCGGCCATCATCAATCCGCCGCAAAAGCCGGCAAACTGACCCTGGTTGGCCGTGCCCTCCCACGGTGTCAGATGCCTTGTGCATTTCGACAACATTGAGCAATTCGAAAAGGAGTTTCGGCTCAGATTTCCTTGATTCATGGTGCCGTCAGGAAGGTCTTTGTGATGGCGTTTTGCGTCTTGTCCGCGTGATTGCATCCTTGCAAAACACGTGTATATGGGCAAAATAGCTTCGGCAGCCAGCTTAGCTCAGCGGCAGAGCAACGGTTTTGTAATTCTAAATGGGGTTTTAGCTATGTTTGATTTCTCTTGATTATGCCTGCAAATAAAGGGTTTTTGCGATTTTGGCTTTGGCTATGATTATACGGTTTTGGCTACAAAAACCGCAACCCGTATACAAAAGCGATATACAATGCCTCATCAAGGTTTGACCGTCATTGCCAGCGCGAGTGCCAGAGATTTCTGTCGCGCATCGAATGTGAAAAATTCATGAACGCCGAGCTTTTTGGCCAACGTGACATGCAGCACGTCAAGGCTGCGGCAACCGATGGCAGGAGAATGCAACGCTGCCCATTGCGCTGCCGCGCGATAAACCGGCGTCCAATTCACGGGATGAGGAAACAATCGTCCGCTCCGCAAATCCCGCTCCACGTCTGACCAGGCCGCGCTGACCTGCGCTGGCGAAAGAACGCGCCGAAATACACCCAATGCGAGCGCGTTTCTCATCTCCAGGCGATGCAATCCCGTGAACGGCAAGGTATCAGTGGCTGCGTGGATGACAGCCTGGGCACTCACGCTATTGGAATCATTGACGTAATACGAGATAAGCAGGCTACTGTCCGCGTAAAGACTCATGCGGCGTCAATAGCGCTCTTCTTCCCGTGCCAACAGCACCATATTGGGTAAAATCTTGTCGCCAAAAATTCGCCGCCGCCGGGCAGCGGCGTCAGGCCACCGAACGCGGCGATGCCGCTGGACAATCGGCTCCGCCGTTTCCAGTTCGTGAACAAAGTCAAAGAATTTCCGGCGCTCCCGCAGTGGGAGTGCCTTGACCTGTTCCAAAACATCATGTGCGCTCATCGTCAGAACAATACCACAAACCGGGCATTTAGCAGCCCGTTAAAAAAGTCAAAATAATGTCTTGACATATATTGTACAATGGTTATGACTGTTGGCATGGCGATAGGCAAACGCAAACCCACGCAGGACGAATTGTTCATTCCCACCGTCAAACTGGCCGCAGGTCCCGGCCA
>DATJTK010000100.1:0-12522 GCA_035503455.1 Candidatus Sulfotelmatobacter sp.
ATCTCGCGCAGGCTAAGGGAACCACCCCGCAACCGTCTGCCGCAGATGTCCCGATTAGTGAACATAATTGACCAATACAGAAATTAAGTTAGCGCCTATGCTCCCAGCGGGAGAGGGCAGGGGTGAGGGAGAATCGTTCGATGTCCTTCAACCGCCGAAATGTCCCCCGTTTCCATGCCTTGGGACCGCTCTTTCAAATTCGCCAATAAAATCGCCCGTTCTTGCCTCCCCCCAGCCTCGTTTCCAGTTTCCGCGCCTCTTAAGAAACTCATTTTTAAAGTCGTTGGATATTAGGCACTTACCAAACCTCCTAATTTGCCAAGAATCGACCTGCGCTAATGCGAGTTTCTTCCAATTATCAGCCCCCAGCGGGGTCCGGGCTATACACAAAAAATGTGTGTGTACCCCAGTGCCCCATAGCGGCGCCACGTCAGTGCGCTCCTATCGATTCGCGCTGCAACCGTCCAGCGTTCTTCACCGCTAAGCCTCTCCAACCATCGGGCGACAATTCTCCCTCTCCTTGGGGAGAGGGCCGGGGTGAGGGAGAATCGTTCGATGTCGTTCAAGCGCCGGCACAAACGGGCCTGCGTTTTCGCTAGCCCAGAAGAAGATTTTTGTTAGATTTGCAATCCGTTTTCAAATGATGACATCTGCCCAAATCCGGCAATCGTTCCTCGATTTCTTTAAATCGAAAGGGCACACCATTGTTCCGTCCAGCCCGCTGATGCCCGATTCGCCCAATCTGCTCTTCACCAACGCGGGGATGAATCAGTTTGTGCCGATTTTCCTGGGGCAAAAAAAGGCGGACGTTTCCAAATGGGCGGGTGCTGTGCCGAAAAGCGACACCCGGGCCGCAGACACGCAAAAGTGCATCCGCGCTGGCGGCAAGCACAACGACCTGGATGACGTGGGCCTGGATACGTATCACCACACTTTTTTTGAAATGCTCGGCAATTGGAGCTTCGGCGATTATTTCAAAAAAGAGGCGATTGATTGGGCGTGGGAATTGGTCGTCGAAAAATGGCAATTCCCGCCCAGGCGCCTCTACGCGACCGTGTACGCGCCGGACAAAACGCAGAATGACCCGAGCGACTTTGACCAGGAAGCATGGAACCATTGGGCCGCGAAATTCAAGAGCGTCGGACTGGACCCAAAAATTCATATCGTCAATGGCGGCAAAAAGGACAATTTTTGGATGATGGGCGAGACCGGCCCGTGCGGTCCATGCTCGGAAATCCACGTGGATTTGACGCCGGACGGCAACACCGAGGGCCGGTTGGTAAACAAGGGCGATGCGCGGTGCATGGAGATTTGGAACCTCGTTTTTATCCAGTTCAACGCGAATCCGGATGGCACATTCTCGCCGTTGCCCGCCCGGCACGTGGACACAGGCATGGGATTCGAGCGCGCCACAAGCATCATTCAGGGGACAAAAGGATTTAAGGATTTTGCCCATGCGAAGATTTCGAATTATGAGACGGATATTTTCCGGCCGATTTTTGATGCGTTGGAGAAGTTGAGCGGGAAGAAATACGGCAGCACATTGCCGGGAGCGGCCGCTTCCGCCGAGGAATTGCACCTCAAATCCAGTGGCGAAAGTGAAGGCAGAATTATTGAAGTGCCGGAGACGCCGGCGCATCCGGGACCGGCCAGCGACGAAAAGGGAGTTCCAGATGATCCGGAGGCGTTTCCGTCAGCAGAGCAGATTGCGCTGGACGTGGCATTTCGCGTAATTGCGGACCATATCCGCACGTTAAGCTTTGCGATTGCGGACGGCATTCAGCCGAGCAATGAGGGCCGCGGTTATGTGCTGCGGCGCATCTTGCGGCGCGCCGTACGGTACGGCCGCACGCTGGGATTTCATGAGCCGTTTTTTTATAAGCTTGTGGATGTGCTGGTGGAGACGATGGGCGGAGTATTTCCGGAAATCCGCGCGAAGAAAAAGCACGTGCAGGACACCATTCAGATTGAGGAAGAGGCGTTTAATAAGACGTTGGATAACGGAATTTCGATTTTCGATGTGAGGATGAATCAATTGGCTGAAGCCAAATTTCGAGAACTCTTTCCAGCGAGCGATTCCGTATTCGGAGTTTATTGCGCTGGAGTGCTCCTTCGCGGCAAGAAGTACGTGTGGGGAAGTTATAAGCTTACGCTCTCGAATATTGGAACCGAAGAGTTCGAGAACGAGGTTGATAGGATTGTCGCAAACCTAAGGGACAAATTAGTTTTGCCAGGAGCGTTGGCATTTGAGCTATATGACACCTACGGCTTTCCGCTTGACCTGACCGAACTCATGGCACGCGAGCGTGGCTTGACAGTGGATAAAGTGGGCTTTGAAAGATTGATGGAAGAACAGAAAGCTCGCGGTCGCGCAGCGCAGAAGAAGGAAATCATCACCGTTTCCCAAATCGAAACCACTGCACCCACGAACTTTGTCGGATACGAAAAACTCGCGGTCAACGCCAAAGTTCTGGAAGTCGTTGCGCTTAAAGACAAAATCGCGGTCGTGCTCGATACATCTCCATTCTACGCAGAGATGGGCGGACAGTTGGGTGATACCGGCCAAATTGAAAAGGGCGCGCAATTCTGGCGCGTCACGAACACTCAAAAATCCGGGAACACATGGCTGCACATTCTTGACAATGGCAGCGATCTTCCAGCTTCCGGTTCAACCGTAACATTAACCGTAGATTCCGACCGCCGCTCCGCCATCCAGCGTCATCACACAGTCACGCATTTGCTGCATTGGGCGTTGCATGAAGTAGTGAGCCGCGAAGCGTCGCAAAAGGGTTCCTACGTTGGGCCGGAAAAATTGACGTTCGATTTCAACAGTGCGCCGCTTACGGCGCAGCAGGTTGCGGACGTTGAGAAACTGGTAAATGAGCGAATTCTCGAAAACGCTGGCGTTTCATGGACGGAAGTTCCTTACACGGACGTTCGCTCGCGCAAGGACGTCATGCAGTTCTTCGGCGATAAATACGGCGACATGGTGCGGGTGGTCCAAATCGGAGGAAATGCAACCAAATTGGATGGTTATTCGATGGAGCTTTGCGGCGGAACGCACACGCGCGCTACAGGCGAGATCGGGCTCTTTCGCATTTCCGGCGAAAGCGCGATTGCGGCAGGTGTCCGCCGCATCGAGGCGGTGGCTGGACTCGAGGCCTACCGGCGCGCGAATGAGGAATTGCGCCTGATCAAATCTCTAGCAGGCAAAGTAAACTCGCCGGTCCACGAGCTGGAAAAGAAAATCGAATCGTTGCTGGAACAACAGAAGGCGCTGGAGAAATCCCTCCGCGCGGCCACAATGCGCGAGGCTTCCAATGTTGCGAGTAATTTGCTGGAACACTCTCAAACGACAAACGGAATTCCCGCTGTCATCCATAACGTGGGTGGCGTGGACGGCGATTTCCTGCAAGCCGTCGCGGATTCATTGAAAGGACGGTTCAAAGGAGTGATTGTCCTGGGCGGCGCGTCCGGTGGCACGGTTTCGCTCGTCGCGGCGGTATCGCCGGAATTTACGTCGAAGGTGCAGGCCGGAAAGATCATTCAGCAGATTGCGCCGATTGTGGGCGGCAAGGGCGGAGGCAAGCCCGACAACGCGCGCGGCGGAGGCAAGGACGCCGGCAAACTGGATGAGGCGCTGGCAAAGGCAAAGAGCTTGCTCGGCTAAATGTTCCGGCGCATATTTTGCGCATGCTTGCGGATGAACAAACCAGCTCTGAGCAGTTTGCGATTTACCGTCGCATGACGCCCGAACAACGCTGGCACGCGGCCCGGCGGCTGTATTGGACATGCCGCCGTCATAAGGCGGCATTTCTTCGCAGCCTGCATCCGGAATGGACTGAAGACAAGGTTCAAGACGAAGTGCGACGCGTCTTTTCCAATGCCCGAACCTGATCTGATCGAACTGTTTGTTCGTCCCCTGGAACGTCTTCAATTCCGGTATGTGATCAGTGGAAGTGTCGCCGCGATGCTTTATGGCGAGCCCCGCGTTACCAATGACATTGACTTCGTCGTTTTCCTCCGATCGACAGATATTTCGAGGTTGCGCAATGCGTACCCATCGCCAGATTTTTATCTTCCGCCGGAAAATGTCATTTTGGCGGAGGTTACGCGCAAGGATAAGGGACAATTTAACGTCATACATTCTGCGTCTGGCCTAAAGGCAGATTTTTATTCGACCGGTCGTGATGAACTGGACGCGTGGGCTTTTCGGAACATGCGGGAATATCCCTTTGAGAAAATCGTTGTCCGGTTAGCCCCGCCTGAATACGTCATTCTTCGCAAGTTGGAATATCACCGGGAAGGCGGTTCAGAAAAACACCTCAGGGATATTCGCGCCATGCTGGCCGTTTCGGGCGAAATGATCAATCACGCGCAATTGAATGAATGGATTGAACAGCGGCAGTTACAAGCAGAATGGAAAAAGTCACGTGAAGGCTGAAGGATGACAGGTGGATTCACGACGTTGATACAACTCTTTCCCAAACTGAATTGAATGGGCGATTTCATCGTTTCGCCCGAAGCTGCCGCAAAGCCACGAACGGATCCACACGCGTCAGCAAAAAGTTGGCCCAGCGATATTTCCAGCGCTGCCACCAGGTCTGTTGTTGAGGCCAGGTTTCCGGTTCGATACGCCGGGAATGCTCCAAAATATTCTCGAAAATCTCAGCCGCGCCCGCCGCGATATTTTTGTCATGGAAGCGGACGATCAATTCATAATTCAACCTCAGGCTCCGGATGTCGAGATTTGCGGAACCGATATAGGTGACCGGCCCGATAGAAATTAATTTGGCGTGAAGTATTTGCGGCTCGTATTCGTAGATCTCGACACCGGCCTGCATGAGGCGCTTGTAAAGATTTCGCGCCGCTAATTTCGAGATGGGCACGTCCGTCCGTCCCGGAAGGATGAGGCGAACACGTCCGCCGTGCCGTGCCACGTGCATCAGCGCGCGCCGCAACCGGAGGGTCGGCAAAAAATAGGCGCTGACGATCCGCACATCGCGCGCCCGGATGAGGTCCCGCCTCAGGAGTTTTGGAAATGAGGCCTTTTTCAAATCGTAATGGCGGGTTGGCCGTTCGTCACATTGAAAAAGACTGTGCCGGCGCAGAAAAAAGCGTCGCAACGGACGCCGGCGGGACTCAGCAAACGAAAACAGTTCGTCAAACGACTCTGCCAGCGCCGCAATCAGTTCCGGGTTTTCGATTCGCGCGCCGACGTCGCGCCAGCCGGAGGCAATGCCATCGCCGTCGTATTCGTCAGAGATATTGAATCCGCCGATAAAGGCAACACGTCCGTCGCACACCAGCAATTTGCGGTGATCGCGCACCGCAAAACGCCAAAACGTCATGCGGTTGAAGCGTCGGACCAGGGCTCCGGCGGCGATGAGCCCGTCGAAATAATTTGGCGGCAACGACCATGACCCAAAGTCATCCACGAGGACCGAAACCTTGACCCCGCGTTTGACCGCCGCCAGAAGGGCATCGGCAAACAATCGCCCGAGGCGTCCATTGGAATAAATGTAGGTTTCCAGGCGCACGCACTCGCGCGCATTGGCAATGGCATCAAGCATCGCCGGAAAGATGATTCGGCCGACAGAAAGCCATTCGAGCGGAGCGGGCATGAGACAATATAGGAGGGGTTGCGCCGAAGGCAACTGCGAGGGGTCAACATCGAACATCCAACATCGAACGCTGAACGCCGAACTGAATCGCCGGGCGTTCGATGTTCGGCGTTCGATGTTCGATATTCGACGTTAAATCCTTGGCTATGGTCCCGGCGAAGGCGCTCCAGGCATTCCGCCAGGACGGTTCATCATGGCAGACTGCATCAAGTCCTGAATGTTTCCGTACTTGGTGTAATGCTGCGGTGGTTGGAACAGGTCGGCGGCGGGTTTATTAAAGGAGACGTTTTGAAAGCTGACGTTGATGGACATGCCCTGGTCCGTCATGGCGATTTTGATGGGAAAATTGTTCAAATCGGTTGCATTCCAAACAGTGAAATCCTGCGATTGCACGCTGTTGGTGACGATGACGTCGTTCTTGACACAGTGATGGCCGTCCACAGTTTCCTCGCCCAGCCTGGTCGTTTGCATTTTGAATTCGCCGTTCGTGGTCGCCGGTGGCGGTATCGGCATGTTGACGTACGAACGGATATTCGGGTAAATCATGTAAACGCTCTTTTTGTCCGCCGGCGTGATGGTCACCACGTCGTCCATGCCGATGGATTTCATTTGTTGCACGGCTTCAGGAGGGAGGTTGGGGCCGTGGACGTCTGCCATATTCATTTCGGTCCATGAGTTCTCGTGGTCGAAAACCATTTTGGATTTAACGTTCATGGGGCCGTTCGGACCGTCGATGGCCGTGAGCATCGTGGCGGAAAAGGACTGGTTGGCGCCGAAGAGCTTTTCCATGCCATTATCAAAATTGCCCGTGCCCGGGCCGGGTCCGCCGGCCATTTGGGCAAATACCGGGAAGTTGAATGCCAAGGCGGCGAAGAGCGCCGATAGGAATTTTCTCATACTAAGACGATTGCCGTATATGCCGTTTTAGTCAATTAAAAATCAAACTCGGGGCGGGGACAACTTGTCCCCGCGACCCTACATGCAACTCCAGACCCGCAGCAACTTCCAGGCAGGCCGCCCCGTTTCCTCCGCTCTGGTCTTAAATACCTCAAATTCCCAATAAAAGCGCACAATTCAACCCCCTTTTTCCTGCCGTTTCCCCATTTCCTGTCCTACACACAAAAAATGTGAAACGGCGGGGGAGCGCACGCGCCCTCGCGCGTTGGACTAAGCGCGGTGGCGCGCCCAGGCGGTTGACGAGGTGTCAACCGCCGCCCACGAAGGCGCGTGCGCTCCCCCTTTTTCCCTTTTCCTTTTTAATTCCGATGGCATTTTGTCTGGCCATGGTTTCGCAGGAAGCAATTTTGGAGGCGCTGAAAACGGTGAAATATCCGGGGTATTCCCGGGATATTGTTTCGTTTGGACTGGTAAAGGACATTTCGGCGGCGCACGGCGATGTTGCCGTCTTAATTCAACTGAATTCGGCAAATACCGGTGTTGCGGACCAGATTAAAAACGAGGCGGGGCGGGTGTTGCAAAATGTGCCGGGTGTAAATCGGGTGCAGGTGGACGTGCGCCTGCCCGCGGCAGGACAGGCTCCCGGTGGCGTTAATCCCTTTACCAATCAGGCGCGTGTTCCAGGAATCAGGCAGATCATCGCCATTGCCAGCGGAAAGGGCGGGGTGGGCAAATCCACGTGCGCCGTCAATCTGGCCTGCGCGTTGCAGCACGGCGGGTCGCAGACGGGCCTGCTGGATTGCGATATTTACGGTCCCAGCATTCCGCTGATGATGGGAATTCATGAAAAGCCCACGGTGAGCGCGGCGGAGAAACTCGTTCCACCGGTTGCCCACGGCGTGAAGGTGATGAGCATCGGCTTGCTGCTGACCGACGATCAACCCGTAATTTGGCGCGGGCCGATGATTTCCAAAACCATCCAACAGTTTTTGCACTCGGTCGAATGGGGTGAGTTGGATTATTTGCTCGTGGATTTGCCGCCCGGCACCGGCGACGCCCAGCTTTCCCTCTGCCAAACGGTTCCGCTGCACGGCGGAGTCATCGTGACCACCCCGCAGGAAGCATCACTGGGCGTGGTGCGCAAAGGGGTCGCAATGTTTCAAAAGGTGAACGTCCCGATTTTGGGCATTGTGGAAAACATGAGCTATTTCACGGCGCCAAACGGCGAGCGGCTGGAAATTTTCGGCCATGGCGGTGGAAAACAGGAAGCAGCGCGGCAGCACGTTCCTTTCCTGGGTGAAGTGCCGCTTTTCACCGAAATTCGCGAAGGCGGAGACGCCGGAATGCCGATCGTCGTATCGGCGCCAAATCATGCGGCCGGGAAAGCGTTTGGAGGAATTGCGGAGGCGCTAAAGAAGCAATTCTCGTAAATGCGGAATGCGGAATCGATCTTCCTATGCCCGGCGCCACAAGGGGTTTTCATTCCGCATTCCGCAATCCACGTTCCGCATTTGAAAGGCTCGCCTGACGTCCTTTTTTCGCTAAACTCCTGCCCGTGGCCAACCCCTTCATTCATTGGATAGAAGCTAAAGGCATCTGGGCGCCATGGCTGTTTCTGGCGCTGTTCCTGGTGACATCGTTTGGGATGCTGTGGCGGCTGGAGGCGATGAGCGCGCAAGGCTTCGAAAATACGGCGCTGGGCACGCTCATCATGCCCTACTGCTCCGGACTGGGAAATCTGATCTTTGCCTTCATTCTCGGACGGAACGGCGGCAGCGGCGCGGACGTCATGACCAATGCCCTGGTTAATAATGTCACGGACATGACGCTGGTGCTGGGACTGCCGGCCATCATTTGGGGAATCAGAATACTGCCACCGAAAAAGAAAAATTCGAACGGCAAAAAATCGAAAGGCGCCGGGAAGACGCACGAGTTAAACCGGCTTTCGCTGTTGCTGACACTGGCGGCAGTCATGTTTTTTACCGGGGCAGTCTGGGCGCTGGGACGCAAAGGAAGTCTGGACCAGAATGACAGCCTGATCTTGATAGGCCTTTTTCTTTTCTGGCAATGTTTCCACGTGGTTGAGGTGCTCAAATCCAATGTACGCCATGGCAATTCGGCGGACTGGATGCTGCCGGTTGATTTGGTTGTGCTGGCGATTTGCGCCTATGGGATTTACGTGAGCACAGACTGGCTGGTGGCGTGGATCCAAAACCGGCACATTGGCTTCATCAGTGCGCGGCATCTCGGCTGGATAACCGGATGGTTAATGGTGCTCCCAAATGCGGTGATGGCGTTTTATTACGGCTGGCGCGGGCAGCCTGAAACCGTTTATGCCTCACAGGTGGGTGACTGCCATGTGTCAATTCCGCTGTCCCTGGGCGTTTATACCCTGTTCCATTCAATGACGATGCCGCCATTTTTCTACATCGGCATGTGGATTCTCCTGGTTTCGACGTTGCTGCACTTTCTTTTTGTCGCGGTATTCGGGCAGTTGCCAAGGTATTTCGGTGTGATACTGGTGATAGCGTATGGCTATTTCCTGTGGAAAGGATTGCTCGGATAGGCCCGTATCCCAATCGACCGGAACTAAATCAGGGATTTTTTGCGGAATTTGGTGTTATCGCCGGAAATGGATAGGGGGCTTGTGCGGATACGGTCGCTTAATTCGGCGAAGGAAACCTGGGCGTTGAGCCAGCGGGGATTTTTGGCGATGGAATCCATGCTGTCGCGTGTATTGTTGCAGATCAGGTAAAGGCCGGGACCCAAAACCATGAAAGCCTCGTGCCCGGTCCCAACACCGTGGCGGTTAAACTCGAAATCCCCAACGCTGTATTTATCGGCATGCAATTCTGCCCTGAGCACCCCGAGGTCTGCGACGAAATTTGTCAGAAATTCGTCGTTGCGGGGGCCGATATAGGCCAGGACTCGGGCCTTATTTTCCACAAGTGAGACAATGGCCCATTCATCAAAGACGGTGGTGCCGTAACGTGAATCCATGTGGCTGGCGCAATGTTTGATTTCGTCGAATGTTTCGTCCAAAGTCATAGAAGATTAGCGAAGCTAGCAGGTTTGCTGCCGAAAAACAAGCTATGTGAATGCCGATTGCGGGTTGCAGACTGGCGAATGGTTGCGACAATCTGGATGCATGGACGAAGATTTTTCGGATGCGCTGCTGGTCGTGATGGGGCACGGGACGGAGCTGAACGAAAATTCGGCTGTGCCGGTTCGCCAGCATGTGTCGGAACTGCGGAGGCGGCGGATCTTTCGCGATGTCCGCGAGGCCTTTTGGAAACAGGAACCGCAAATTAAGGCGGTGCTGGCGGAGATTTCCGCGCCGCGAATTTTCATCGCGCCCTTGTTTGTCAGTGAGGGTTACTTTGCCGGACAAGTTATTCCGCAGGCGTTGGGATTTGAGAACGGGACCCGGACATTAAACGTCAAAGGCTCGCAGATTCATTTTTGCAGGCCGGCAGGAACGCATGACAGCATGACGCGCGTGATTTTGTCGCGCGCCGAAGGGATTTTGAAAGCGTTTCCATTTCCACGTGCGCCGAAGCAGGCGGATACGACGTTGTTTATCGCCGGTCATGGAACGGAGAAAAATGAGAATTCCCGAATACCGGTCGAACGACAGGTGGAGCTGATTCGGGGGCTGGGCGTTTATGCAGAGGTTCATGCAATTTTTTTGGAAGAAGCGCCCCGAATCCCGGACTGTTACACGATGGCGCGGACCCGGAACCTCGTGATTGTCCCATTTTTTATCAGCGACGGATTGCACACACAGGAAGACATTCCGGTGTTGCTGGGTGAGACGAAGAAAAATATCGCCCGACGGCTCGCGGCGGGCCAGCCCGTTTGGCGAAATCCGATGGAGCGCTCGGGAAAATTGGTCTGGTACACCGCGGCTGTGGGAACGGACGCGGGGATGGTGGAAGTCATTTTGGAAAGGGCGCGCGAAGCGGCACATCTATCCGTTTGAGCTGCTCCCATTTTGGATTGCATTCATGTTTCCTGCTTGACATTATGATTAATCGCGCTTATTGGCTGGCTCGTTCGCTGTTTCCATCTCCGCTCGAATATGATCGCTGAATACAAGCGCAAGAGCCTGGTCTTGATGATTTCGGGTTTTGCACTTCATTCCGTTAGCCTTTTTGTGGCAATCGCCCTGCCTAACTTCATCACAGCGTACACCCAGGTCCACAACGGTGCGCAACCGGAATGGCTAACCTCCCAAATGGGTACGATTGGCCCACTGCTGGAATGCGTTGGTTTAGCCGGCGGAGTTCTGTTTATGTTCGGCCTCGGTTTTTTTGCCAAAGGCAAGGGGTACAGCGGCCTTTTCGGATTACTTGGCCTGTTGACCTGTATTGGACTCCTGATTGTGCTTTTGTTGCCGGATAAAACTCCTCCAGATATTCCAAAGGTTTCGGCGTGAACTAGAGGTCATCGCCCGCGCCAAATATCATTGCAATTGTTGTCTGAAACTGACAATTGAATTGTAATTTGACTATGACATCCGTGCCTCAAGATCTTGCAAGTGCCCTTAACGCCACTGGATTGGACCGCTTTTTTGCCGATTGCACGGATGCTCACCGAAATGAGTATCTGAAGTGGATAGGCGAGGCGAAGAAGCCGGAAACTAGACAGGCGAGGATTACAAAGGCGGTCCAGAGGCTCTCCGACAAATGCGCTGAAGAAAAAGCACGGGCAAAGAAGAAGTAACGTCATCAGCCAATTATGAAAAAACTTCGCTTTGGATTTTTGAGCACGGCGCGAATCGGTTTCAAGAACTGGAGGGCGATCCGGGACAGCGGCAATGCCGTTCTTACGGCTGTGGCTAGCCGGGACATTGAACGCAGCCGAAAGTTTATCGCAGGACTTCAGGCTGAGGCACCATTCGAATCCGCGCCGGTGGCGATGGGCAGTTATGAAGAACTCATTGCCTCGCCGAACGTGGACGCAGTCTATATTCCGCTCCCGACCGCTTTGCGGAAGGAATGGGTCTTGCGCGCGGCTGCCGCGGGTAAACACGTCATTTGTGAAAAGCCGTGCGGCGTCAGCGTCGCGGACGTCGAAGACATGATTTCAGCCTGCACGGCGCATCGCGTGCAATTCATGGACGGCGTGATGCTGATGCACAATCCGCGCACGGCGCGGCTCCGCGAAATTCTGGACGACGGCAAGAGCATCGGCGACATCAAGCGCATCACGTCGAGTTTCAGCTTTCGAATGGATGAAGACTGGTACGCCAGGGACATCCGCATCAACAGTGGGTTGGAGCCGTCCGGCTGTCTCGGCGACCTGGGTTGGTATTGCATCCGAATTTCATTGTTTGCGATGAATTGGAAGATGCCGCGCAAGGTTCAGGGGCGGATTTTGTCCGAACGGAGCGCCGGCAAAAACCTGGCTCCGGTACCGACGGACTTTTCCGCCGAGCTGATTTTTGATGGAAATGTGTCGGCAGCTTTTTATTGTTCGTTCATTGCGGAATACCAGAATTGGGTCCATGTGAGCGGCACGAAGGGCTCGCTGGTGGTCCCGGATTTTACGAAGGCCAACGACGATCACGAGCCGTCCTTCGAATTGAATCAAAAGGAAGTGCGCGTGAAATGCTGTGATTGCCGCGGCAAACACACCGACAGCCTGGAATTTGCGCAACAGACGCAGATGATACGGAATTTCGCGAATCAAATCCGCTCGGGCAAACTGAACAAGGATTGGCCGATGTGGGCGCTGAGGACACAGGAGGTGGTGGACGCATGCTTCGAGGCGGGAGGCCGATAAAACGCATATTTAAGGTTGAAGCGTTAAATCGGTTTCGCCAGGGTTGGGGCCCGGTTCAACGCTTTAACCCTTTAACCTCAAAAATGCGTGTCTATGACCATGAGGCTAGTAAATTCGTTGATTCTACCGAGCGAAAAGCCGTTTTTGGCTTGGTGTCAATAACCTCACTAAATGTGAACTTATTGACACCGAAGCAAATGTCGCAAAACACCAC
>DATJTK010000101.1:0-11949 GCA_035503455.1 Candidatus Sulfotelmatobacter sp.
TGTCGCATAAGAGACTTATTTAACATCCATTCTGCGTGCCAAAGCTTCTCGAGCCCGCTGAATTTTTTCCAAAATCACTTTTCCCTCGGCTCGCCACTCATATCGCACCGGATTGAGATTGCGCTCTTCCAAATATTTCCAGATTGCCTCTGTCAACTCTTTGACACTGCCGAAGCTCCCCGGGGTGATCACGTCCTGGCTTAAATCCCGAAAAAAACGCTCGACCAAATTAAGCCACGAAGCCGATGTCGGCGTAAAATGCAGATGAAAACGCGGATGGCTCTTGAGCCAGGCCATGACCTTGGGATGTTTGTGTGTGGCATAATTGTCCAAGACCAAATGAATCTCAACCCCTGCCGGAGTTTCTTCCTCAATGTGTTGGAGAAATTTCAGCCATTCCTGATGCCGATGCCGCGGCGCCTTTTGGGCCAGGATCTTTCCGTTGAGATAGTTCAGAGCCGCAAACAGAGTCACCGTGCCGTGCCGATAGTAATCGTGCGTTTGGGTTTGAATATGCCCCTGGCCCAAGGGCAACCCCGGTTGCGTTCGTTCCAAAGCCTGGCATTGGCTTTTCTCATCGCAACAAAGCACCAGCGCCTGGGTCGGCGGCTCCAGATACAAACCAATCACATCCCAGAATTTTCGTTCAAACTCCCGGTCATTGGACAATTTGAAAGTGCGGGTGCGATGGGGCTTGATGTCATTGGCCGCCCAAAGCCGCTGCACGGCATCCTTGCTCAAACCGGCATGGCGAGCCATGGAACGGCAACTCCATCGTTTGCGACCGCCACGAGGCTGCACCACGTCCGTCAACGCCCGTCGCACCTTTTCAGGATTCTGCTGTGATGGGCGGCCCGGACGCGGAGCTTCCTCCAGGCCGGCGATCCCAAAATCAATAAAGCGTTGCCGCCAAGTGCCAACGGTGACGGTGCTGGTCTGGAGTTGGCTGGCGATTTCCCTGTTTTCCAGGCCGGCGGCAGCCAATCGGACAATTTGAGCCCGGCGAACCACCTTTTGCGGGGTGGCGGGCGCCTTGAGAATTCGAGTCAGTTCGCTCTGTTGTTGCGCAGTCAAAGTCAATTCGAGTTTTGGACGAGCCATGCCGAAGGTTGGCATGAAATCAAATAGTTAGCAAAGCCTTCTCTGTGACACTACACTAGCCAGGCGGACAGCCAGGTGAAAATGTATGTGGATTATGTGCGGTATTATGCGGCAGTGCCGCAAATTGTTCAGAATTTACCGGCGCAGGTCCATGTGCCTGCAGGGAACACCTATACGTATTCAGTAAGTGTGACGGGTCCCGCGCCTTATTCGTATAATTGGTTCGGACCCATCCATGTGGTACTCGGGACGAATTCAACCTATACGGCCCCCGCCGGTGTAGCAGGGACGAGCCGCCCTTATTATGTGATCATCACCAATATTTACGGGGCGGTCACCAGTTCCGTTTCCACTTTGAGTTTCATTCCGACTCCCTCCATAACCAATTCCTATGCGTCCAATGCTCTGATTCTGGACTGGCCCGCTGATTCGACGGGCTGGATTTTACAGGCTCAAACGAACTGGCCTGGCGCGGGCATTGGGACGAATTGGGCAAATGTCAGCGGCTCTACCCTCACTAATACGATGCTCATCCCCATTAACCCAACTAACGGCAATGTATTTTACCGCCTGGCTTATTAGTGAAAAGGACGCAAAAATTCAATACCGCGTTTGACTTGCCGGACCGAGGCCTGCGGCGCGCAATCTCCGTGGCCGGAATCCGCCTATCCGTCCAATTTGCCTTCTCGGTTCCAATTATCCATAATGCGCCCGCGTGAAAATGACCAGACGTGAAGCAATCAAAACTGGCGCGCTTGCCGGAATCGCGTTGGCTGCCTTGCCACGGGCGTTTGCGCAGGCAACCTCATCTGCTCCAGCTTCAGCCGTCGCTGACGCTGCGGCGCTGGCTGCTCAAATTCTTGCCGATAATACCTTGACCCGGGTTCATAGCATGGCGCAGGACCTGTTAAAAGGAGGCCTTAATGCCGGAAGCGGTTACGACCAGGTGTGGATCCGTGACGGGAACACGTTTATCGAAGTGGCCCTTGAAGTGAATCCACCGGAGCGTTTCCGCGAAGCTTTTCTGAACTTCTTCAAGTTTCAGGGCGCTAACGGGGATGTGGTGGATGGTTACCGTCACCAGGACTCTAAAGAAGTAAAAGACCCGCGTTTTAGTTCGTTGGCGCCGGGCCTGGTGGCGTTCAAGAATAGCGTGGAAACGGGCCAGGAATCTTCACTCGTGCAGGCGCTCTTCAAATATGTCAGCGTCACAAATGACAAATCCATTCTCGATGAAAGTGTTGATGGCGTTACCGTGCGCGATCGTTTAGGCCGGGCATTGAGTTACGTTTTCGCTGAACGCTTCGACCGCAAGCATGGGCTGGTCTGGGGCGGGACAAGGGCCGATTGGGGTGACGTGCAACCGGAAGATTCGCCGGGTGTCGTGCTCAATGCCAATTCCCATCGCGCGTTGACGGTTTACGACAGCGCGATGCTCATTATTGCGTTGAACGATTACATTCAACTCATTGGCGAGGACAGTTCCGGCGCACGCCATTGGAAACACGTTCGCGACAAACTTAAGCGCAATGTTCGCAAATATCTTTGGGATACAAAAAAGCAAAAGTTCATTCCGCACGTTTATTTGGCCGGTTCGCCGTTCCCAAAGGATTTCGATGAGAATGCGATTTATTATCATGGGGGCACGGCGGTAGCCATCGAAGCGGGACTGTTCACGCGCGATGAAGTGGCCGGAGCATTGCGGCGTATGGATAAGAATGTGCGCGCGGCGGGCGATTCTTCCATTGGGCTGACCATGTATCCCCCATATCCGAATGGATATTTCAAAAACCCGCAATTGACCCGGCCCTATACCTATCAGAATGGCGGCGATTGGTGCTGGTTTGGCGGACGCATGATTCAGCAGTTGGTCACATACGGGTATGTCGCGGAGGCCTATCAAAACCTCCAGCCGATGGTCGAACGCGCCGTGCGCGTGGGCGATTTTTACGAATGGTGGTCGCGGGACAATCGACCGAAAGGGTCGGCGAAATTTCGAGGCTCGGCCGGCGTGCTCGGCAAGGCGATAGTCATGCTTCAGGCGTGGGCTCGGCAGCAGAGCCGCGACCGTGAGGGAACATCGAACATCGAACATCGAACGCTGAACGTCGAATGTGCCTGGCAGGGACCATGAACGCGCTTGTTGCGCCGCTGCACGCGGCGCCACACGGCGCAGCGCGCCGTGTTCTACCACGATGGTTTTTGGAAAGGCGAACGAGCCCAATGGTGAATGATATGCGGAAAAGTATTTTAGTCTGCCTTGTGGTTTTGTTTCTGATGGATAGCTCCTTTCTTCCGGCGCAGGACTTGAGCGCGTTGACACCGGAGGAAAAAATTGAAACTGGCGCTTTCCGCGTTGATTTGCTTCCGTTTTTGCGGACTGACATGCAAACCCGCCAGTTCTGCTCTTATGACCGGGCAGGCGATAATTATGACTGGCAATATTTTCCACTCTACATGGAAACCAATGGCGAGTGCGTCATTTTTGACGCGATGGGGCCGGGATGCCTTTACCGCCATCATATGAATATTTGGCATAACGCGCCGATCTATAAAGGTATTCACATCCGCTATTATTTCGACGATGAAGCGAAACCTCGTATTGACATGGATGTTTCCACCTTTTTCAGCACGAACAATCCGCTGGGAATTTTTGAGCCGCCCCTGGCGTACAACGGTAAAAATCGATTCCGATTGCTTTACCATCCGATGTATTTCAGGAAACGGCTTAAGGTTTGTTTGAGCGCTTTGCCCGGTGGCGGCCCGGCTACGGTAGCGGCGCCATGGGAAGGCAGTTCCAAAAAGACACCGGGAGGTGATGGGCGCCATTACCATTGGTATGAGTACACATACCAATTGTTTAGCGATGATCCGGGCCTGGATTCGTGGACCCCGGAGGCGGGACGCAGAATGATGCCCGCGTTATTGAGCGCGTGGAATCAACGCTTTTCCCCCAATGATTTCAAAGCGGTTCGGGGAAACAAGGAAACATCGGTCATCCGCAAAGTCAGGCCGGGCAAGAAGGTGGTGCTGTGGAAATCACGCGGAGCGGGTTCAATTGCCGCATTGTGTCTCAGAATTGCCCCAACGAACGACGCGGATGCGCTGTTTAACACCTGGTTGAAGATCACCTTTGACGGCGCGCCGTCCGCGCAAATCGAAGCGCCGTTGGGCTGTTTCTTTGGCGCTTACCGGACGAGTCTCAAGAGCTCGTATGCATCACTTCTTCTGGGTTATTCCAATAGCACGGCGGACTGTTATTTTCCGATGCCGTTTTGGAAGTCCGCTCGGGTGGAATTGGAAAACCGGAGCCAATCCAAGGTGACTGTTGCGGGCACAATCGATTATCAGGGTTCGTCCGCCATGCCGTACCCGAGGCAAAGTTGCGGTTATTTGTTTGCGCATTATCACCGGGAAGATCCCGGGATTGAGGGAAGAGACTATACATATTTGGAGACGTTCGGTTCCGGCCAGGTGGTTGGGCAGGTCAACAGCCGATGGGACACGTGCATGGAAGAGGATGAGCGCACGTATTTGGATGGCAGTGAAACCCCGCGAATCATTGGCGAAGGCTACGAAGATGATCATGACATGGGTTGGGGGCTGCAAAATTTGACGCAGCCGGTTTTCGGAGCCATTGACGCAAAGGGAGGGGCGGGCGGCGTTTACCGCTTTTACCTGCCGGACATGTATTGTTTTGGCAGCCGCATCAAATACGGCCACCAGACCTACGGGCCGAATTCGCCAAGGGGTTTCGAAGGATTTTATCACATGGGCTCGGAAGAAAGCGTGACCTTTTGGTATGGACACTTGTCGCCACGGCTCATCCAAACGGACGAATTCGGCGTTAGTGACTTGCAACCGCAAGAAGCCCATGCTTACCATGCCGAGGGTGATGTCCGGCGGATACATGGAGACTGGTGGTATGACGGTGAATTCAATAATGTCCTCTTCAAGACATTTCCGATTGCAGATGACGGCGTATCCTTTACCAACAGCAGCGCCTTCACGGTTGCCATTTCACCGGACAATCAGGGGGTGCTGCTGCGCCGCCGCTGCGATAAGGCAAATAATCGACAGGAAGCGCGTGTTTATATTGACGGGCAATTGGTCACAGAGCGGCCATGGTATAGCGTGGACTACGAAAAAACCTACAGGGGCATCAGGTGGTTTGACAGTGATTTTGAGGTGCCGAAACGCTATACGCAAGGCAAGAGCAAATTAAATGTGCGAATCGAATTTGTTGGCTCTCAGACCGGCAGATGGGATGAGTATCATTATTGGGTTTATAGCCGCCTGCCAAATTGAATTTTCGTATAAATAACGTGCGTTATATTTTCAGCTTATTTTCGATTTGGATCGTGGCGATGGCGCTACTGGCCCATGCGACGCCGCCTGCGGGCTATGCACTGGTCTGGTCGGATGAATTCAATGAGAGCAGCCTGAACACAGCGAACTGGGAATATGCCCGCAACGGCTGGCGCAACTCCGCGTATGATACCCCTGCGGCAGTCAGCGTTGCCAATGGTTCCCTGGCCATTACCACGTACACGAGTGGAGGCATGGAGAACATCGGAACCGCATTGACTGCGGGCCGGAGTTTCAAGTTGTTTAGCGCCGGCAGTTGGTCCGGGGGCTTTTCAACGGTGGTTCTTTCGGCATTGAATTCGGGGCTGGCCTGGAACACGAATAACCTGACAAACGGAATTGTATCCGTGATTGCCGTCTCGCCGGCGGAGACGCTCGTGGTGTCTAACGTCACCGATGGCGGTCAAATGCAATTGAATTGGGGTTACGGCACGCTGCAAACCGCTACGAATGTTACCGGCCCCTATAGCAACTTAAGCGAAGCGGTTCCTCCATTCACAATTACGACAACCAATGCTCAACAATTTTATCGGATTAAAGAAAATTGAGGCGGCAATTTGCATAGTGTTCCTGGCAATTCTGGCCCATGCCGGGCCGCCGCCGGGCTATAGGCTCGCCTGGTCCGATGAATTCAACGGCACCAGGCTAAATAAAGCGAAGTGGGAATATGCGCGCAACGGCTGGCGCAGTGATGCATACAACACCCCCGCGGCGGTCAGTGTGACTAACGGTTGCCTGGTCATCGCCACCTACACAAGAGGCGGCACCAATTTCACCGGGTTCATTGATACGAAAAACCGGTTTGAATCGCGATATGGTTATTATGAAGCCAGCATCAGTTTTTCCAACGCGCCTGGCCAATGGTCGGCATTCTGGATTCAATCGCCGTGGATGATGAACGTCCAGCCGCGCCGCGCCGCGCTCGGCAATACCAATGACAATCCCACGAACGGCGTGGAAATAGACGTGTTCGAGCATCGTTGTGTGGATGGCCGGGGACACAATTGGATCAACGGCGGCGACCATGCTTTGCATTGGAATGGCTACGGCCGGGACGAGCATAACGCGGTCTGGAGTTCGCGAAATTTTGGAGTGGGCGATGGTTTTCATACATACGGGTTTCTCTGGACCACCAACAGCTACACGTTTTACGTGGACGGCAAAGTCACATGGACCACAACGAGCTATATGATTTCGTCCGCACCAGAAATCATTCGCCTCACTTCTGAGGTGGAATCCCATAGTTGGGCGGGTACCGTGCCTGCAGGCGGATATCCGGACAAGGCCCACAGCCAAATTAAAATGTACGTGGACTATGTACGCTACTATGCTCCCCCGGCGAGCAATCGATAAATCCAGAAATGAATAAACCACTTCGCGTTGGCCTTTTTGGCATTGGGCTTGAGGCGTATTGGCCTCAATTCAAAGGACTAAAGCCACGGCTCGAGGGCTATTTGGACATCGTCCGTAAGAAACTCGAGCGCCCGGGAGTGGAGGTCGTCAGTTTGGGGCTTGTAGATTCAGTTTCCAAAGCGTTTGAAGCCGGGCACAAATTTCGGGAATCAGACGTGGATTTAATTTTTCTCTATGTCACCACATACGCGCTCTCATCCACGGTGTTGCCTGTGGTTCGCCGGGCGAAGGCGCCGGTGATTATTTTGAACCTGCAGCCGGCCCCGGCGATTGATTACGCGCGTTTCAACAAAATGGGTGACCGAACGGCGATGACGGGCGAATGGCTTGCCCATTGCAGCGCATGTCCGGTTCCGGAAATGGCGAACGTGTTCAACCGCGCGCGAATCCCGTTCCATCAGATTACCGGCATGTTGCAGGACGATCCGGCCTGTTGGAACGAAGTGGATTCATGGATCGAAGCGGCGCGCGTGGCCGAGGTGATGGCCCACAATCGCCTGGGGCTGATGGGACATTATTACGGCGGGATGCTGGATATTTATTCAGACCTGACGCAGCATTGCGCGGCATTCGGCGGGCACATGGAAATAATCGAAGTGGACGAGCTGGCTGCGTTGCGCCGCGAGGTGAATCAGAAACAAATCAAATCGCGTGTCGCCGAATTCAAAAAGGTTTTTGATGTTCAACCGGACTGCGCCCCGTCCGAGCTCGAGCGCGCCGCGCGGACGTCTGTGGCATTGGACCGATTGGCGGCGGAACATGAACTGGGTTCGCTGGCCTATTATTACATGGGCACTGGAAACGCGGAAAACGAGGACGCCATCAGTTCCATCATCCTGGGCAATTCCATTTTGACCGCGCGCGGGATTCCGGTTGCGGGGGAGTACGAAGTCAAAAATGTCCAGGCGATGAAAATCCTCGATACATTTGGTGTTGGCGGATCATTCACAGAGTACTACGCGATGGATTTCAACGACGACGTCGTGCTCATGGGCCATGACGGCCCCGGCCACATCAAAATTGCGGAAGGAAAGACGAAGGTCCGGCCGCTGAAAGTGTACCATGGCAAAGTCGGGCGCGGCCTGTCGGTTGAGATGTCAGTGAAACAGGGACCGGTTACGTTGCTATCGGTCGTCCAAACTGTGGATGGAAAATTGAAACTGCTCGTGGCCGAAGGCGAATCGGGTTCCGGGACCGATTCTGGAAATTGGCAATACGAACAGCCGTTACCGTTTCAGCGTCGGCGCCCGAAAATTTGTCGAGAACTGGAACGTCCACGGCCCTGCGCACCATTGCGCCGTTGGCGTTGGGCATATTGCCGATAAAATTACAAAATTTGGATCGCTTCTCGGGCTGGAAACGGCAAGAGTGTGCTGACACCGGTGCCACAAACGAACATGCGTGCCATGGAATAAACTGGGTAGACCGCTTCAACGGTTCAACCCTTCAACTTTTTTAAAAATGAATCGTCGCGAATTCCTGGGTCGGATTGGATTAACCGCAGGTGGCCTTATGGTCCTGCAATCCGGATGCGTCGTCAGGCCCGAAACATCATCGCCATCAGCCCTGGCCGGCAATCCTGGCAATTTGGCTGCGGGCCCAACCGCCGAAGAATTCGCCTCGCCGCCGTTCGATTGCGGGCCGTGGGTTTATTGGTTTTGGCTCGATGTCAATGTGACGCGTGAAGGCATCACAGCCGATTTGGAGGCCATGAAAGCGGTCGGCATTGCCGGCGTTTTGATCATGGATGTCGACCAGGGAACGCCGGCCAGCTTCGTTGGCTCCAAATTTGGCGATGCGCAATGGTATGAACTGTTTAAGTTCGCTTGTGAAGAAGCCAATCGCCTGGGCATTGAAGTCAACATGACCAACGATGCCGGGTGGTGCGGCAGCGGCGGTCCGTGGATCACCCCCGAACTTTCCATGCAGGTTGTCGTCTGGAGCACAACATCGGTTTCCGGCGGACAACGCGTGGACCTTCAATTGTCGCAACCGGAAGCGCGCATGGACTACTATCGCGATATTGCCGTATTGGCATTCCCAATCCCGGCTGCCGAGAAGGTTGGGCGCGGCTATCGCATCGGCGATTTGCATGGCCTGACGGAGGGATATTTGAATCCGCAGAAGGGCGCGCAGGATAATATTTCCACGCGCCTGGATTGGGACACGCTTTCGGCAAACCAGGTCGTTCCCAAATCCAGTGTTTTGGACGTGACGAAAAAAATGAATAGGCACGGGGTTCTTCGTTGCGAATTGCCGGCGGGCGACTGGACGATCCTGCGCATGGGACATACGACGACCGGGGTCAAAAATCATCCTGCGCCCGACGGCGGTTTGGGTCTCGAAACCGATAAGCTCAGCCGGCGCGTGACATTGTTCCAATTTGATGCGCTCATGGGCCGGATTATTGAGAAAATAGGGCCGCTGGCGGGCAAGTCACTCGTGGCTACCCACATTGATAGCTGGGAGACGGGTGTTCAAAATTGGACACCGACCATGCGGCCGGATTTCAAGCGGTTGCGCGGTTACGATCTATTGCCGTATCTGCCCGTGCTCACCGGGCAGGTCGTGGAAAGCCTGGAAGTGTCGCAACGCTTTCTTTGGGATTTTCGACAGACAATCGGCGAATTGCTGGTGGAAAACTACGCCGCGGCCATGCGCGAGGTCGCCGGAAAACACGGCCTGCGATTGTCCATCGAAGCTTACTTCGGCGAACCCGCCAATGACGTGCGTTATGGCGGCCAAGCCGTCGAACCGATGTCTGAATGTTGGTCATGGCCGCGCTACGGCGCCAGGGCATCGGTGACAGAAATGACCGGCGCCGCGCATGTTTACGGCCATAATATCATCGGACAGGAAACGTTTACCGCGAACTCGGAGGAAAAATGGCTGGGACATCCCGCCGTGGTTAAAGATATTGGAGATTGGACTTTTGCCGAAGGCATCAACCGCTTTGTGTTCCATCGCTACGCTATGCAGCCGTGGACAAATCCGCATTATGGGCCGGGGATGTCCATGGGGCCGTGGGGCCTGCATTATGAGCGGACCCAAACATGGTGGAACATGAGCAAGCCATGGCACGACTATCTGGCCCGCTGCCAATACATGTTGCGGAAAGGAAGATTTGTCGCCGATGTCTGTTATATGCAGGCGGAAGGCTCGCCGGCCAATTTCACACCTCCGGGGCAGGGGAGCGCGTCCCGGCGTCCGGGATACAACTACGATGGATGTCCGGCGGAATTGGTGCTCAAAAGCATGGAATTTCAGGACGGCTTTCTGACGCTCCCGGGCGGCATGAAATATCGCGTTCTTGTGCTGCCGGATTCGCCGACGATGACGCCGGAATTGCTGCAAAAAATAAAAGCACTTGTCGATGCCGGCGCTTTGGTCATCGGACCCAAACCGGGAAAATCGCCGAGCCTGGGCAGCTATCCGGACTGTGACGCGGAAGTCCAGCGGCTGGCTGCGGAACTATGGGACAGCGGCAAAATCATTTCCGGGACCACGGCTGCGGAAGCGTTGGCGAAGAACCATATCCGCCCTGATTTCGAATGTGATCAATCGATGGTGCGATGGATACACCGGCGCACGGAGGACACGGATATTTATTTCGTCGCAAACGGCGCCGCTGACGGCAAATATCCTTACAGTGGCTGGCCGATGGTGGCGAACTGCTCTTTTCGCGTGACAGGCGTGAAACCGGAAATTTGGGACCCGGAAACAGGCCGGGTGACTCCGATTGTTTTGCTGAAAGAATACGACGGAATGACGCGGATTCCGCTGGTCCTGCCGGCCAAAGCATCGGTGTTTGTGGTGTTTCGCCGGGGGCAATCCGTTCAGCCGGAACAAGTGATGCGAAGTGTCAGCCGCGATGGAAAAACGGTCCTGCTGGCGGGCACCTTTCAAAACCGGCCGGACGTCGAGATTCTGGGTGCCACATACGGCAAGCCCGGCGAGCCCAAACATACGCGCGATGCCACGGCGGATGTCCGGAAACTCGCCGGGAACGGCAACAATTTTTCTGTTGCGGACGTGGCTGCGACCGGAGGCGACCCGGACCTGAACGTGGTCAAGACACTGGACATTCATTGCCGAATCGACGGCCAGGAACAACACCTCGTGTTTCACGATGGAGAGATTGTAGATTTCAATGTGCCCGGCGAGATGCCCCCGGCGACTGTCGAAGCGGCTCCGGACGGCGGGGCGCAATTGTGTGTTACCGAAGCCGGGAGTTACGATTGCGTTTTCGCGTCAGGCAAAACCGTTACGATTAGCGTTCGTGCGATTCCTGAGCCGGTCCAGGTCGATGGTCCCTGGACGGTCAAATTTCCCGACGGTTGGGGCGCGCCGGATCAAATCCAACTCGATAAACTAATTCCGCTGAACGAGCATTCTGATTCGGGTGTGAAATATTTTTCGGGCGTAGCGATGTATCAATGCCAGTTTAATGTTCTGCCGGAAAGATTCGCCGCGGAGCGCCGCATTAGTTTGGATTTGGGTAATGTCGCTGTCATGGCCGATGTGACGCTCAATGGCGAGCATCTGGGCATTCTCTGGAAAGCGCCCTTTCAGATCGATGTGACGTCCAGGCTGCGCGAAGGGCAAAACACTTTGGAAATTGCCGTTGCCAACCTGTGGGTCAACCGCCTGATTGGCGATCAGCAATTGCCTGCTGATTCGGACCGCAATAAAAACGGGACGCTTAAGAGTTGGCCGCAGTGGCTGCTGGACGGCAAGCCGAGTCCAACCGGGCGGCTTGCGTTCACCACATGGGAACTTTGGCGCAAAGACGATCCTTTGGTGGAATCCGGGCTCATTGGTCCCGTGCGATTGGTGACCACTGTTTGCAAGCCTGTTTGAGACGTGGAAACGGGGGCCTCTCGGGTGTTTCAGCGGATAGACGTTCCGGCGCTTGAACGACGTCGAACGATTCTCCCTCACCCCGGCCCTCTCCCGCAAGGCATAGGCGCTAACTTAATAATGGACATATGAATAAAGATAAATTATTATGGCGCTATGCGCGACGAACTCATCACTCAAGATTGGGACATTGTGAAACGAATGCTG
>DATJTK010000102.1:0-13541 GCA_035503455.1 Candidatus Sulfotelmatobacter sp.
CCTTTGACCTCGCTCACGGTCATGCCTTCGATGCCGATTTCACTCAAGGCATCCTTCACTTCCTCCAATTTGAATGGTTTGATGATCGCGTCTATTTTCTTCATATTTTTTGATGATTGGTGCCTGCGCGCCGGACCATATCCATAACGGGTGGCACGACGGTATTCGGCCTTTAGCAACGGCAATGCCAACAGAAAAAATACCGCCGGCGGGGTGGTTGATAATCGCCTTTGTTTGCAATGGTTTTAAGAATTTTTGACGAGATATTCACAAGCCGTAACCAGCGCTTTTCTTCTGTTGTCTTTTGCTCATGCGATAAAAATTTCGCCATCTTTTCCGGCGACGAAGCAAGGGACAAAAAAAATTGGCTAAATTTTGACAGGGGCCTGGAAAATTTCCATCCTGTGGCGGTGCGTTCCGTTCCAGTTCAACTTGGCAGCCGCAGTTACACGATAAAAATCGGACCCGGCCTCCTGCAAAATATCGGGACCGAATGCGCCCGGCTGAAGCTCGGGCAGCGTTGCGCGATTATTACCGACAAAAACGTCGGCAAATTTTTTGCCAAAACCACTTTCGATTCGCTCGTTCGCGCCGGTTTTTCGCCCGTACTGATGACTGTGCCCGCGGGTGAAACGACGAAAAGTTTGCGGACGGCGGGGGCCTGTTACGATCAGTTGGCGGCGCACCGGCTGGAGAGAAAATCGTTCATCGTGGCGCTCGGCGGCGGGGTTGTGGGAGATTTGGCGGGGTTTGTGGCTGCGACGTATTTGCGCGGGATTCCACTCGTTCAGGTTCCGACCACACTACTGGCACAAGTGGACAGTTCGGTAGGCGGCAAAACGGGCGTTAATTTGCGAGCCGGAAAAAACCTGGTCGGCGCATTTTATCAGCCGCGGCTGGTGTTATGCGACATGGACACTCTAAAGACGCTCCCGGAACGGGAATTTCGCGCGGGGCTTGCTGAGGTCATCAAGTACGGAATCATCTACGACGCCCGGTTATTTGCGGCTCTTGAGCGCAGCCTGGAACGGATTTTGAAGCTGGACGAAAAATTTCTCACCCCGGTTATTGCGCGATGCTGTGAAATTAAGGCTGAGGTGGTCAGCCAGGATGAGACAGAGACGGGCTTGCGCGCGATTTTAAATTTCGGGCACACCATTGGCCATGCGATTGAAAACAGCTTCGGCTACGGAAAATTACTGCACGGCGAGGCCATTTCTGTTGGGCAAATCATGGCGGCGCGGCTGTCAGAAAAGATACTGGGGCTGCCACGCGCTGAGGCGTATCGAGTTCAGGCGCTATTTCAGCGGGCCGGCTTGCCGACCCACATCCGGATCAATAACTTTCAGCTCCGGAAATTATTTGACGCCATGCGACTTGACAAAAAGACAATGGGTGGCGAAATCCGATTTGTTCTGGCACGAAAAATCGGCCAGGTCGAATTTGGGCAACGTGTGCCCGCGGAGACGATTGATTGGGCTTTGCGCGGATAAAAGTGCGGATTAAAATCATTTCAATCGCAATGCCAGCGCAGATTTTAGCTGTAGCCAACCAAAAAGGCGGCGTGGGAAAGACCACGACCGCAGTCAACCTGTCGGCCTGTCTCAGCGCGGCCGGCCGGCGCGTCCTTTTGTTCGATCTGGATCCCCAGGCCAACGCGACCAGCGGGGTGGGACTGGAAAAAATCGAGGGCGCCAGCGCCTATCGTGTCCTGCTTGGCGAAGGAAGTCTTCTTGACAAAATCAAGGCCACAAACTTTGAACGGCTGGAAATTATTCCCAGTGAAGTGGATTTATGCGCCGCGGACCTGGAACTGGCGCGCACCGAGAACCATCTGCATGCCGTGTCGCGGTCCCTCAGGCCGGTCCTGGACAGCGGACGATTTGACATTGTGTTGATAGATTGCCCTCCCTCGCTGGGGATTCTGACGCTGAACGCATTTGCCGCGAGCAATGGCCTGTTGGTGCCGTTGCAATGCGAGTATTACGCTCTCGAAGGCATTTCCATGATGACTCGCGTCCTGGGCCAACTGCGATCCGCCGGGGTCAACCCCCGGCTTGATATTTTTGGCGTTGTGATGACCATGTTCGACGGGCGGACCAAATTGTCGAACGAGGTCGTGGGCGAAGTGCGAAATCTGCTGGGCGCCAAAGTTTTTGAAACGACGATTCCTCGAACCACGAAGCTCGCTGAGGCGCCGAGCTTCGGCAAGCCCATCATTCATTACGACAAATACAGCAGCGGCTCCGCGGCGTATGAATTGTTGGCGCAGGAAGTGGTGGCGCGGTTAAACTCCCACGTCTGACAGATCCGCCGATCCATCGGATGCAATCACCGTTTCACAAACAAAGCAACCGCGGCTGTAAACGCATGCAAAAAACTCTTCTCTCCGACAGGGCCGATTTGGCCGGCGCAGAAGAACCCGGAGACTCCAAGCGGCCCGAGTTCCCTTTGAGTCAGACCGGCGTCATGATTGGGCACGCCGAAGAGATTTTTTCCGCGACCATTACAGCAGCACAGGCACCCGCCATAAATAGTCCGCCCGACCGCATCTTCTTTGGCGCGGGAGAGGAGATTGTGCATGTCCTCGCTGGCGGCGGCGGCGTCACGCCGCTGAAATTGCATGGTTTGGCCGGCGCGGGGCATCGCTCCAACGGCAAGGATGCCTGACGTGGGATCGCCGCCGATGAGCGGACGCACGAGGAAATCGCCACGGTGAAAATCCTCGAGGTATTCGTTGACGGCCAGGCCGATGAGCAGATTACCCCGCGCTTTTTGCTGGTCGGCGGGGGCGAGTTTTTGAAACGTCTCGGCCAAAACCGCATAGGCGGGACGATTGGCGATTTGATGAATCAAATTTTGTTCGACTCGTGTCAGTGTCCATGGTTCGCCGATGGGCGTGCAGCCTTGCGACACGACACCTGATAGTGTAACGCCGCCGCCGACAGAAATGGCCACGAACCCTTCCTCGAAAACATCGCCATTCAAGTAAACCTGGGTCGTCTGCTCAGAGAAAATCCCGCTGGCGGCGCCGCCGAACGTCGGGGCCGGCGCGTAGGCGGCGTTCCATGAACGCATCCAATTATCGGCGTCCATATGAAAGGGATCGTGAAAGATGAGCCAACCGTTCGGACCGGGAGGCGCGATGCCTGTGGCTGAGCGCCAATAAGAGCCGTTGGTGGCTTCTTCGACTTCCGCGGGGCTGAAATGAAACCCTTTAAGTTCAGCCCCAGGCAACGAGTAAAGGCCCAAAACAATTCCAGACGCGGTTTCGACTTCCTCGCCGTTAACGATCAAGCCCGCGCCGGAACAACCTGCCAAAAGGGGGATGCGTCCGTGGACTCTCAGAATCTCCAGAGTTTGCGCCGCGTAGGGAAAAAAATCCGGGGACATAAAGACCAGCCCCAGGGAAATGGGGTGGGACAGCTGGGAGCGCATCTGTTCAACCCAACGCCGAAGGCCTTCTTCATCAAAGCCTTCCGACCAATGGCCTGCGATGGAAAATTCCGTATTCACGCGAACACAATAAGCTCACAATTGACCAGGGGCAACTGAGAACAGGCGGAAAGGTTAAGGCGTTAAGGCGTTGCATTGAGACGTTGAAGCGCTGTTCTTCTTGCCACGGGACTTCCGACGCAGTTGAATATTGATTTCATGGAAGACAAAAACGTCGCAGTGTGTTTTGCCCTGGCGGAGGAAGCCGCGGCATTTCAAAAATTATCCGAAAACAATGTGCCGGTTTTTTTAACGGGTATTGGACGCGAAAATGCGGAAAAAGCCGGGCAGGCGTATTTGGCGGCGCATACGCCGTCGCTTTTGCTGACGTGCGGCTTCGCGGGCGGGTTGATAGCCGAACTAAAAATAGGGGACGTTGTTTTTGAAATTCCCGCGAGCGCGGCAGGAGGAAACGAAGTATTTGCCGAAATTCGTTCAAAATTGAGCGCCGCCGGGGCGAGAGAGGCGAAGGTTTTTTGCGCCGACCGGATTGCGACGACGGCTGCGGACAAGAAAAAACTGCGCGAAGAAACCGGGGCGGACGCGGCGGAGATGGAGTCGGGGGCAATTCAGGCTCTGTGCCGGAGGCAGGGGATTCCGTGCGTCACCGTGCGGGTGATCTCCGACACAGCGAATGAGGATTTGCCGCTGGATTTCAACCAGTTCTTGAAGGAAGACAAAAGCATGGACATGAGCAAACTCATGATGGCTGTGGCGAAAGCGCCGTGGAAGATGGGAGCGTTGATGGAATTGCAGAAGAATACGAAGTTGGCTGCGCAAAAGCTCGCGGAGGCGTTGTGGGCGACGTTGAAGGATTAAAATTGAAACGCTACTTCGAAGAAGCAGACTGGCCCGGCGGCGGTCCTTCTTTGATATGCTGGCTGTAGCTGATGAATGCTGCGCCGATGACAATCAAAATCACACCGATCCAGCGCACCAGGGAGACGTTTTCGCCGAGAAAGATGATGGCGGCAAATGTGGCGAACACGAAACTCAATGCCGTGAGGGGCCACAGAAAGCTAATGTCGCTTTTGGACATTAAAATGATGAGGCAAAGGAAAAAGAGGGCTTCAAAGAGAACGCCCAGGAGGATCTGAGGGTTTACCGCGCCAGATTTGACCACGCGAAGGATTTCAGATGCAGTAACTCCTTGCATAGCACCAACTTGAGTAATTCCCTTTTTCAGAAGCACAACACCTGCAGATTCAAACATGAGTCCGACGAGCAAAATCAAAAGCAACTTAACCATGTGGGTATTTAACAACGAAAAAGGAAAAAGGAAAAAGGAAAAAGAGCGCGCACACAAAACCTTCAGACATGGAAGCGAGATGATTGGCAGTCGTGGAGTTTGAACCTACAAATCCTGATAACGAATCAATTGAATCCCCAACTTTTGAACCTGTTCACGGATGCGCGGACTCATGAGCGCTTCGAATTCGTGTTTGAATTTATCGAGGGAGGGATGGGAATAAAGTTCGGAATCGCCGGGGGGCAGGTCCGGGAGGAGCTTAAGGACATAATCTTCATCCACGCGGCTGTCCTGCAGGAGACCAAAAGTGATTTGGGCGTGTTTGATGTTCCGTTGGCGCAACGGTTCGCGCGCGCGGCCTGACAGGCAATCATAAATGATGGTGTGCGAGACTTTATAAAATAGATGGCCGCTGGACATCCTGCGGCTGCGGGCGAGGCAATCGCGCGTAAATCGAAAGTGGCGAATGCCGAGCGTTTCGGCATCCTCCATCAAAATGTTGAAGATTACCGGGTGCAAATGCAGATGCAGATGGCCGTTTACGTGGTCGAGCGGGACACCCGTGGAACGGAATTTTTCAAATTGAGCGTGGATTTCGGCGCGGAGCTGTTCGCGCAGGCCGCGCCGGAAGAAGTAGGCCATGCCGACGCCCACGGGACTATCCGAAAACTCGGAGCGCAAATTGACGAGGCCGGGGATTTTATCCGGCGGCAGCGTGGAATGGCCGTGCAGGAGTGTGAGGTGAAGGCCGACGCCGAGTCCAGGGTCTGCTTTCGCTAATTGAATAGCCTCATCAAAGCCGGCTTCGTTGACCATCAGACTGGCAGTGGTGAGAATGCCTTCGCGATGCGCGCGAATGACGGCCTGATTGACGGAATGCGACAGTCCAAAGTCATCTGCATTGACAATGAGGCGGCGCATGGCGGGCGGAGGGCCGGAAATATTCACAAATTTCCGTAATTCCCGGTTGCGGACCCGAGCGAGAATCGCAGCCATGAACGAAAAACAATAGCGAGTTTTTGTGGTTTGGACAATTTCAACGTCTGCTGGCCAAAAACGTTAAACTTCGCGCGTTCCAATTTTTTCAACAAACGCCAATACACTGTTCCCATCAGTTCAGCGGCGATCATCGACCGGGTGTCCTCGGACGGGAGCAACGCGCGCGCGGCCGCGTAAAATCCTTTTGCGCGCGCGGCGATGCTTTCGGCCATGGCGCGGAATTGTTCGGAGTAGCGTCCCTCCAGGATATCGTTTTCGCTGACGTTGAATTTTTTAAGTTCGCTCCGGGGCAGATAAATTCTGCCGCGCGCGGCATCGTTTCCGACATCGCGCAGTATGTTGGTAAATTGGAGGGCCTTGCCCAAATGGATGGCGTATTCGCGAGTGGCAGGTTTCTTATAACCGAATATTTCAATGCTCAGTAGGCCAACCACCGAGGCGACGCGGTAACAGTAGAGCTCAAGTTGATCGAAATCCTCGTAGCGTGTGATTTCCAAATCCATTTCGCACCCCTTGACGAGCTCATCGAAGAGGCCAAACGGCAGTGAAAAATTTTGGATCACCGGCTGCAACTCAACGTTCACGGGAATGCCAGGAGCCTGATTGTCACAAGCGAGTTTGACGTCGGCGCGCCATCGCGAAAGTTCCCGGCGTCGTTCTTCGGCCGGAACAGAGTCTTCATCGGCAACATCGTCCACTTCCCGACAAAACGCGTAGAGGGCGGACATGGCGTCGCGTTTGGGTTTGGGCAGGAGGATAAAAGCCAGCGCGAGGTTAGAGGCGCTCTTACGGGTAATCGCGCGGCTATGTTGCATCAGGACTTTGGTTCGCCCGGCGCATTATGCGGGTCCATGGCCGAAGACGCTCCGTTGGTCCGGGCAATCGCCGGATTGGCCGGGGAATAGCCGCCACGCCGCCGGCGGCTTTTATGCCGGCGTTTCTTTGGGAAAAAAATGGACCAGACATAGACAGCGAGGGCCGAAAGGATGGCCGTTGCCAGCAAAATCAGCAGCACAATCCATCCATACAAATCAGGATTCTCGATTGAAGGCAACAGTTTCATTCCGTGGGAGCGATGTCCGCGCTCATATTAAGCCGTTGCATCCGGTAGCGCAAGGAGTGGCGGGTTAATTTGAGCCGGTCGGCGGCGCGGGTAAGGCTGGAATTGTTCTGTTCGAGTGCCGCGGAAATCAGTTCGCGCTCGATGCGGGCCAGGGCATCATCGAGCGATTCGTCAACGGCGACCTGGACAGGCTGGTTTTTTTGCAAACGCGATTCCACTTGAAAATCCGGGAGGCTGGAGGCCTGGAGTTCGCGCGAGGTTTCCAGGATGAGGGCGCGTTCGATGGCGTTGCGAAGCTCTCGAATATTGCCCGGCCAGCGGTGCGAAAGCAGTTTTTGTCGCGCCGCGGGCGATATTGTCCGCACGTTCTTATTCATCGTCGACTGGAACAGCCGCAAAAAATGCTCGGCCAAAAGCAATACATCGTCGCCGCGTTCGCGCAGGGGCGGCAAATTAAATTGAACGACGTTCAGGCGGTGAAAGAGGTCTTCCCGGAACTGGCCTTCGGTAATGGCAGCGGCAATGTCGCGGTTGGTGGCGGCGATGAGCCTGACATTCACGCGCAACTCCTGTGTTCCGCCCACACGGGTAAAGCTGCCGTCCTCCAGGAACCGCAATAGTTTTGCCTGAAGCGGTTTGCTCATGTCGGCGATTTCGTCCAGAAAAATCGTGCCACCGTTGGCCTCCTCAACACGGCCGGCTTTTTGTTTTATGGCGCCCGTGAACGCGCCGCGTTCATGGCCGAACAATTCGCTTTCCAGGAGCGTTTCGGGGATCGCAGCACAGTTGATCCGGACGTAGTTCAGGTTTTTACGCTGGCTCAATCCGTGAAGCGCCCCGGCCACGAGTTCCTTGCCGGTGCCGCTTTCACCGAGGACCAAAACGCGGGCGTCAGTTTGTCCAACCGTTTGAATCAATTTCCGGACATCGCGCATTTTTTCGGATTCGCCGACGATTTGGTCGAGACCGACCACATGGTCGGCCTGGGAGCGGAGCGCGGCATTTTCGCGGAGGAGGCGGTACCGTTCAGCGCAGCGGGCAACGGCGTGAAGCAATTCCTCCGGCGCGAAGGGTTTTGAGAGGTAATCAATGGCCCCGGAGCGGATTGCTTCGACAGCGAGTTTTGGGGTGGCGTAGGCGGTGAGCATGAGCACCGGCAATTCGGGTTTTTGCCCGTGGATTCTCTTCAGAAGATCATAACCGCTCATGCCGCCGAGGCGAGCATCCGTAATGACCATGAAAAAATCCTCGCCGGCCAAAAGCCCGAGGGCTTCCTCGGCGGACTCGGCCACGCGCGCGGCGTAACCTTCATCGCTCAAAACGTTTTCGAGCGAACGGCGCATATTCCGTTCGTCGTCCACGACCAGAACTGGCGGCAGGGGAAAATTCATATGCGCACGTTTATATTCGCTTTCGCGGGGAATGTTAAAATAAATTCGGCGCCGCGTCCAAGCTCGGAGTTAACGCGAACGGCGCCGCCATAAAGTTCGGTGTTGTGCCGAACAATGGCCAACCCCATGCCGCTTCCGCCGCTTTTTGACGTGTAGTAGGCCTCAAAAATCCGGTTCATTTTATCGGGCGGAATGCCGCGACCGGAATCGCGAATGGAAATCTCAATGGAGTTGTCCTCGAGGCAATCGGCCTTGATGCGGATGCTTCCGGCGCGCCCAACAGCTTCCCGGGCGTTTTTGAGCAGATTTATAAAAATTTCCGACAAATGGCCGCGCTGCATCAATAACGGAGGGAAATAGTCGGCGAATTGGCGGAAAATGGCGATATCGGAGGGAACGGCGGGCGGAAAAACCTGGGCGATGGCGCCTTCAATTTCTTCGATGACGTCGAGTTTTTCAACGCGGCCTTCGCTGAGTTGCGCGTATCCCATGATTTGAGTTATGACGCGGTCGGCGCGGGCGACCTCTTCCTGGATAATTTCGATTTGCTGCGCCGCGGAATTTTTATTTTCGCGCAAGGAGCGCTGGAGCGAGAAGGCGGCGTTATTGATGACGGCGAGCGGATTTTTGATTTGATGGGCCAGCTCCGCTGCGAGGCGTCCGGCGGACTGCAATTGAGCCTCGCGGACGGCGAACTCGCGTGCTTCCTCAAGTTCGCGTCTTCGTCGTTCGGCGAGCGACTGCACGCCATAACAGCACAGGGTCAACAGCAGCAGGACGAACAAACAGAGCAGGAAGGATCTGGCGGGGGTTTCCTCCTCGACCTGGCGAAAACTTGGGTCCCATATGATCGGCTGCCGCGGCGGTCTTGGTTGAGCCGGAGCCGTGTGCGCGGCAGTTGAAACAGTGTTTGTTGAGGGTGAAAGATGCGGGGGACTGATTCCAGGGACGTAATTGAGGTTGACCTGGTTGCCGCCCATGTTTGCGTATACTATTCCAACTCCTATAAAAAATACGCTCAACAACAGGTTCAGGACAAATTGCGGCACGGCCAGCGGAATGCTAATGGAGTTGAGGACGATTAAAACCGGGAACAGCCAAAAGGCAATACTTTGCCATCCGCCGGTGATTACCATGAGGCTGGAGACAAAAAGTCCGTCCAACAAGCCAAGGATAAATACCAGCCATTGAAAGAGCCCTGTCGGGAACCATTTCCAGGAGTAAAAGATCGCCGCCGCGATGACATTGCAAACAACATAGACAATGAGAAAACTCCGCAACATTTCCAAAATCACTGTTTGAATGCTGGGCGGGCCGGCGGACCAATCCACCGAGAAAACATAATACAAGACCACGGCCACCACGACGATCCTGACCGGCAGGACGATGCGCCGCTGCATGGAGATAATCAATTGCGCCTGGCGCGCGGGGTCCGGCCGCGGCGCGGCGAGCAGCGCGGGAAGCCCTTTCAGCCATTGCAAGGAGCCTGTTTTCATGCGGAGTTTTCTACTGTCACAGGCGCCCCCATTTGCGGTTCAGGATTTTAATGACAAAGCGCGCTCGACGATTTTTTCCACCGGCCATAAGCGGCCAATCCCTTCGTAACCGCACGATAACATGCCTTCGTCCGGCCCGATGAATTGCGCGCCGCGCGAAGCGAGCACCTTGACGTTTGCCTGGGTGGCCGGGTGCAGCCACATTTTTCCGTTCATCGCGGGGGCGATGAGCATCTTCGCCTTTGGATTGAGGGCCAGGGCGATGCACGTAAGCGCGTCATCAGCAATGCCCGCGGCCATTTTTGCGATGACATTGGCCGTGGCCGGGGCGATCAGCAGCAGGTCCGCCTCGTCCGCCAGCCGGATATGAGCGGGTTTCCAGCCTTCCTCTTCATCATAGAGGTCGGTGACGACCGGATGGCGCGTCAGTGTTTTGAATGGCAATGGAGTGATGAACTTTTGTGCGTCGGTGGTGAGGACGGCCTTCACGTCGCAGCCAGCTTTGGTGAGCAGCGACGCCAAATCGGCGGCTTTATGCGCGGCAATGGAGCCTGTGACGCCTAAAACAACGTTCATACCTGTTATTGAATTATAATGTGATTTTATTTTAATGCGAACCGAAACAGACACACAAAAGCGGGAAACAGAACAAGCGTTTTCCCATAAGCGATAACGAAAGCCCTGGATCCAACCCATGAATTTTTCCAGTTATTTGCTAAAGAACCTTCGATTGCAATCCGACCGTTAAATCGCCGGCGCCCCTGCCCTCCCGATTCTCATCTTCTCTGCTTCGACGATGGCCAATGCCAGCCGCAAATCTTCCTGCTTGCTTCCGCTGATCAAGAGGTAATCGAAGTTTTTCCATTGGGCGACCTCGTGTTTGGCTGCGGCGATGCGGCGGCGAATGACTTCCGGCGAATCAGTCCCCCGCTTTTTCAACCGGCGTTCCAGTTCAGTCAGCGAAGTGGGCGTCAAAAAAACCGTGACCAGCGCGTTTCTAAGTTCGGCTTCGGCTTCGGCGGCTTTGCGGATCGAGGCCGCGCCCTGGACGTCCACATTTAATAAAACATCCTTCCCGGCGCGCAATTTGCCCAGCAGTTCCGATTTCAGCAAACCGTAGCTGTTGCCAAAGACCGTGGCGTGTTCGAGGAAATTTCCGGCCTGGACGCGGCGCAAAAAATCACCGGGTTTTAGGAAATAGTAATCCACACCGTTTTTCTCGCCCGGACGCGGCGCCCGGGTGGTGCAGGTGATGGCGCGGACCATGTTTCGCCGGGCGCGCAACAATTCGTGAACGAGCGTCGTTTTGCCTCCGCCGGAAGGCGCCGAAATGAGCAGCAGCAACGGGCTGGATTTTGCCTTTTTCATTCCACGTTCTGCGCCTGCTCGCGGAACCGTTCCAGTTCGGCTTTGAGAATTACGACTTCGCGGGAAATGACCGCGTCATTCGCCTTTGAGCCGATCGTGTTGATTTCACGGTTCATTTCCTGGGCCAAAAAATCAAGGGTACGGCCCACGGGTTCGGGCGATTTCCGGCAATCATCGAATTGCTGAAAATGGCTTTGAAGCCGCGTCAACTCTTCAGCGATGTCCGCCCGGTCGGCGAACAGAACAATTTCCTTGAGCAAACGCTCGTCGTTGACGGCGATATTTTCGATACCGGCGGCTTTGACGCGTTCGAGCAATTGTTTGCGATAATTTTCGGCGGTCAAAGGCGCCTGTTTTCGGACTTTTTCAACCGCTTTTCGCATGATGCCGATGCGCGCGGACAGGTCCGCCGACAAGTGCGCGCCTTCGCGCTCGCGCATTTTGAGGAGCGCCGCCAGCGCCTGATGCAGGGCCTTTTCGACAGCCGGCCAGATTTTGTCCGCCTCGACGAGTTCGGCGTCGCTCTGAAAAACGCCGGGTGCGCGCACGATCTGATCGAGACTCACGCCGCCGGAAAGCTTGAGTTGCCTGGCGAGTTTGGCCAATTCATCCGCATAAGCGATGGCGAGGCGTTTGTTGATATGCATCTGCGCGCAACTTTTGCCATCCCCGGCATGCACGTTAATGCGCGCGGTCACGCGGCCGCGCGCGACGCGGGCGTGAATGGCCTCACGGACAGGGGATTCGAGCAGTTCCAGTTCGCGTGGGAGATTAACCGAGATTTCAGACTGGCGGCGATTCACCGCGCCGAGTTCGACGGTGATTTTGAAACCGTCCCTGGCGCACTCGCCGCGGCCGTAACCGGTCATGGATTTCATCGGCGCAAAGAATGCAGGAAAGCCGATTTAATTAAAATTTAAAAATTTAAAAGGAAAATGAGACCTAAAGGACATATAGGTCGTATAGGCCGTGCGACCAATCAGGGGGATCTTGGCTCTACGCTTTAGCAATCAACTGCCGCAGCACATAAGGCAAAATGCCGCCATGCTGGTAGTAATCAATCTCGATGGGCGTATCGATGCGGCAATTCACCGGAATATTTTCGGACTGCCCGTTGGCCCGCGTGATGCGCAATGTGAGTTCCTGTTGCGGTTTCAGGCCGGCGTCCAGGCCCAGGACATCGTACGTCTCCGTGCCGTCCAATTTTAACGTTTGCGCGTTTACGCCGTCATTGAACTGCAGGGGCAGGACGCCCATTCCGACGAGATTGCTGCGATGGATGCGTTCGAAGCTTTGCGCGACTACCGCCTTGACGCCCAGCAAGTTGGTTCCTTTGGCCGCCCAATCACGCGAGCTGCCTGTGCCATATTCCTGTCCGGCCAAAATCACCAGCGGGACACCGCCTGACTGATATTTCATGGCTGCGTCGTAGATGCTCATTTGTTGGCCCCCGGGCTGGAATTTCGTCACGCCGCCTTCGACGCCCGGCACCATCAGGTTTTTAATCCGCACGTTTGCAAACGTGCCGCGAGTCATCACGCGGTCGTTTCCACGGCGCGAACCGTAGCTGTTAAAATCCCCGGGCGCGACGCCGTTCTCGATCAGATATTTTCCGGCCGGCGAGCTTTTCTTGATCGAGCCCGCAGGGGAAATGTGGTCGGTTGTCACACTGTCGCTGAAGATAGCGAGCGGCCGGGCGCCTTTGATTTCCCGAATTTGGCCCGGTTGCATGGAAAAATTCGCGAAAAATGGAGGTTCCTGGATGTAGGTGGATTTGGCGTCCCATTCATAAACATTTCCCGTGCTGGAGGGGATTTCATTCCACTTGGGATTTTGTTCGGCAAAATCACGATACAGTTTTTGGAAAACTTCCGGCTGCAGGGCGTTTTGCATTTCATTGCGGATATCTTGCACGGTTGGCCAGATGTCTTTCAAATAAACGTCGCTGCCGTCCTTGCCCTTGCCAATGGGCTCGCGGCTCATGTCTATGTCGATCCGGCCGGCGAGCGCAAAGGCGACGACCAGGGGCGGCGACATGAGAAAATTTGCCTTAATGTTTTGGTGGATGCGCGCCTCGAAATTGCGGTTGCCGGAAAGAACCGCGGCTGCCACGACGTCGTTCTTTGAAATGGCCTCATCGATCGGCGGGGCGAGCGGCCCGGAATTGCCGATGCAGGTTGTGCAACCGTATCCGACAAGATTAAAGCCGAGTGCGTCGAGATATTTTTGGAGGCCGGCCTTGTTCAAGTAATCGCTGACGAGGCGCGATCCGGGCGCCAGCGAGGTCTTGATAAGGGGGTTGACCTGCAATCCACGCTCGACGGCTTTTTTGGCGAGCAAGCCCGCGCCGAGCATCACGCTGGGATTGCTGGTGTTGGTACAACTGGTGATGGCCGCGATCAGAACGGACCCGTGCCGTATGTCTCCGGCCATTTTCGAATAAAGTCCATGAACCGGATCCGGCGTTGGGCGATTGTTCG
>DATJTK010000103.1:0-36539 GCA_035503455.1 Candidatus Sulfotelmatobacter sp.
AAGTCCGCGCGACACCGCTTTCGGAACGCTGTTGCAGGCCAGTTTCGTAATTAATTCAGGTTCGAAGCTCTGTACTGCCGTTCGAGCGCGGCAAGGTCGTCGTATTGTCTTCGATGCGTCAATTATCATTTGAAAATCCAACGACGTCTAAAAGCGGTGTCGCGCGGACTTGCCACCGCACTCCAAGACGGCAAGCGCGAATGGAGCGTTCACGGTCCCCAAGGCATGTTTCGCGAATGACTGAAACTCCCCGAGTCGGCTTTTACGATGCGTAGCGCTGCCGCTCGTAAATCGTAAATTCCTACGGTTGTTCCAGCTTGAAGAACTGAGCCGAATTTGTCGGGGCGGGATTGGTAAAGATAAACTGGCCCATGCTGTTGAACTGGTTGGTCGCCATGGGCGTCCACGTCATGAGATTGGATGAGGTCAGGACGTAATAGGTTCCGTTCGTTTTTCCGCCGGCGCCGGTCAAGACCAATCCATTGGTACTGCTTCGCGGCGATGCGAAGCTTGAGAACGTGGGATCGGTATCGACCGTCAGCACGGCGCTGAGATTGGTGGAGACGGTGAAATCCGGATACTCGACTGCGTTCGTGATGGAAACGGTATAAGTCCCGGCATCAGAGGCTTGCACATTGCTGATAGTCAAAGTGCTGCCGTTCGCGCCGCTGATATTGGCGCCGTCTGTGAGAGGGACACCGTTGGTTGACCACTGATAGGTTAATGGAAAGCCGGTGGTCACGACTGTGAAGCTCACTGTGGTATTGGTGCTGACCGTTTGGTTGGTTGGCGCGGTGACAATAGAGAAGTTGGGATCGACGACGGTGAGGGTGAAGTTGTAATCATAAAGGGTATTCTGATTCTCGTTATAGTTCTGGTTATAAAGGACGGCTGTATAAACCCCCGAATCATTTGTTTGCAAATCATTGACTGTTAGCGTGTTGTTGGTCACGTTGCTAATCTGACTGTTAGTACTCAAAAGAGTGTTGTCAAATCCCCAAACATAATACACCGGCGAACCGCTGGGCGTGACGGAAAAGGTCACATTAGTTCCCACCGGGACTATTACATTCGTCGGAGATGAAGCTGCGACATAGGGTGTGATCAATACGGTCAAATTGGCGCCGCTATTCGTAATCGAGCCGCCCGGATAGTAAACGATCACGCCATAATTGGTATTGCTGTCGCTGGGTTGGGCGTTGGTAATGGTCAATATGCTGTTAGTTGCGCCGCTGATACGGCCACCATTGACAATATTCGTTCCATTCGTTTGCCATTGATAAAATAATTGCTCCGTCGCCCCGCCGACAGTGACGCTGAAATTGACAGTGGCCCCGTAGCCAACAATCTGGTTAGTCGGCTCAACCTGCGAAACGGTTGGGACGGTTGATCCGAAGCTGATTTCTGTCAAAAAGACGTCGTTGGTGCCCGTGAAATCGATGCCGTTAATACTATTGGTGCCGTTGATGACATCGGCGCCGTTAAACGAAAATACTCCCGCATTAAGTGTTGGATAATTGGTGGACAGGGTTGTGCCCGTAATAAAGACGTTGGTTGACGAATCCAGCGCAATGCCGTAACCGAACGTGTCATACGTGCCGCCGAGGCATACAGAATACCATACATTGGACCAGTTGGCGCTGATGCCCGTCACAAAGGCATCATGAGTGCCGACGATTGGTGAAGAATTTGTAGCCAGGAGGGAGCCGTAAGGATTCACAGTCGGGAAATTCGTGTACGAAGTTTCCGTGCCCACGACAAATGCATCGCCGGCTTGATCCACAGCCACCCCATAGCCTATGTCCACCAGACTGCCGCCAAATACGACGGAATTAGTCACCGACCCGGTGGGCGAAATCTTTGTCAAAAAGACATTCGTCATAATCGGCGCCGGATTTCCATTGGTGGTCATGTACGATGGAAGATTGGTTGGGGCGTTGATGACCGGAAAGTTCGTGGAAGCCGTCCAACCCGTCACGTACGCGTTTCCCTGGCCGTCCACGGCGATGCCGTTAGCCACGTCATCATTTGTCCCGCCGATGAACATCGAATAGGAATCCGGTTGATTGGTTTGAGACGCTGGAGAATTTGTTCCGTTGAGCGGAGGGAACTTTGTGACGAATGCATCGTACGTGAAGTTTTCGGCCGCGAGAGGCGCATTTGTTATGCCATTAAGATAAGCCCCTCCCGGCAAATTGGTCGCATTCCATGTTGGAAAGTTGAACGAGGCGGTGTAACCGCAAACATAGACGAAATTGTTGGTATCAACGGCCACACCGTTGGCGCCGTCGATATTGGTGCCGCCAAGATAGGTTGAATAGACGAAGGTAGAATCGTTCGATTCGATTTCAGTCAGGAACGCGTTGCAATTAAGATAAGTAGTGAAGTTGGTTCCCTGGAAATACCGTTGCAACGCATTCGTTGTGACTGGAAAATTGGTTGAATAGGTGAAACCGACTGCGTAGGCATTGTCCGCGGAATCCACCGCAACCGCCTGAACATAATCTTGCGAATTGCCTCCCAAGTAGGTGGAATAAATCAGCCTGGTTCCGTTCGTATTCAGCTCCGTCACGAAACCGGATGGAGGCTCGAAATGGTAGACTGGATTGTAGATGCTTGGATTCGTCGAAATGAGGGCGTTATTCGTCGGAAAATCTAGTGACTGCGTAAAGCCGCCCACGAAAGCATTCCCGGCGCCATCGACTGCCAAACCTGCGGCAAGATCGTCGGCGCTGCCGCCCAAATAGGTAAGATAAATTAAATTTGTCCCCGTTTGGTCCAACTTTGCGACAAAAGCGTCGCCAGTGTACGTGCCTCCGGCATAGTTCGTTTGAGCCGCGCCGCTAGTGAAAAACTTCGTTGAAAAGGTTCCTCCAGCCAGGTAAATGCAATTGTTTGTGTCGAGTGCCATTATCCAGGCTGCATCCCCGGTATTTCCTCCGAAGAATGTCGAATAACCTAAAACAGGGTCGATGATCAGTGGCAGGGTGTGATCGTATTCGCCAATTTGAAAGGCGACTGTCTGCGAATCAAGGATTGTGTAGCCGCCCGCGATGGTTTTGCGTTCACCGTCAATGATTTGATAAATTTCCGGTTTCGCCTGGCGGATTTCACGCGTGCCAATCTTTAAAACGAGGTCTCCCGCGGGCGAAACCGAAATGTTGTCCGCGCCCTCGAATCGCATTTCAACGGCATCCGGATTGGCGCCGGGCGCGACTGTGAAATCGTATTCCAATTGGCGCTGGTTGCCGTGGAAAACCATGTTGATGCCCGGATATAATTGTGTCACCTGGACATTGGCGAAGGTCGAGAGACCAATCTGCCATTTCGACGGGTCATTGCCGATGAAGTAGTTCACTTTGCCGGACAATTTGCCGCCGCCGGCAATTTGCGCCGCTGAATTGGCGCCCACAAACCGCATTTGCGCCGTTGCCGCGCGCGTTTTGGATTCGCGAAGGGACATCCGAACTCCGGAAGCGGAAATGGCGAAGCGACAACCGTTGCCGCTGGAAAGAAATTCTGTCTGACTGTTGTTGGCCTCAAAATATAATGGCAGGCGGGCGGGCGAAATGGATTGGGCGAATGAGGTGAAAGCGAAAAAGGCCAATGCCAGCGCGACAAGGAGGGCGCTGAAGCGTTGACCCGCCTTCGCATTGCCGCGGCGCGGCAAGAGTGTTGAAGCGTTGAAGTGGGTCGTCTCGATCGCGCCGGGCGCGCTCGAAATATTCCGCAACTTGCCGCGCCGAAGCCAGGCGAAGGCGGGTCCGCATTCCGCATTCCGCATTCCGGCCGAGCCCAATTGATCCACGCGTGATGCAGTTAGAGCCTCCTCACGTCGGCTGCTACGGGAAAGAGAGGATGTTGCGCCGTTGTTCATACTAACATACTAAAATTGACGTTGATACCCGGCGCTGAACTGAAAATGGCCGGATGTTCCATTAAACTGATCGTGCGTGATGGGAATGCCGTAGTCCAGTCGCAATGGGCCAAGATGCGGAATATTTAACCGCAGGCCGACGCCCCAGTCGTCGTTAAAGTTCCCGCCAAACGTATAGCTGCCGGTGCCGACTGAGCCGACGTCGTAGAACAGGGCGAGACGGAGGCCAAAGCTGCCTTCTTTTTCAATAATTGGCAGGCTGTATTCGAGAGAACCGAAATAGAAGCTGTCACCGCCAATGGGTTCCTCGAGATAGCCGCCGGGATAAGCGGGGTTAAACTCGCGCGGAGCAATATTGCGGTATTTGAAACCGCGCAGGTCATATTCGCCGCCCAGAAAATAGCGGTCATAGAATGGAACGTCACCACCGCTGACGGATCTCGCTATGCCGGCTTCACCATCCACTTCAATCACGTGACCCGGGAAAAAGCCGGGGAAGAACCACTGGCTCTGCGCTTTAATTTTATAAAAGGTCTCGTCGCCAATGCTGAGTTCCGGGTCCAATTCGGTCAGCTGTCCCCAATTGGAAAGTCCCATCGGATTGTTGCGCGTGTCAAAAGTCAGTGCGCCGCCGAAGCGGTTAAATAGATGATCGTTCAGTTGATCCAGGATAGCGGTCGGCACGTTTTGGTTGATGGCGCCCACCCCTTGAACCCTACCCTGGCCGCCCGGGTTCAACTCAATTCCGGATCCTGGTCCGTTCCATCCGCTATTCAACGTAATCCCGACATCCTCCAGATTGTAATAGATGGTGCCGCGCCAGAAATCGCTGTTGAAAAGCGCGCGTGTGAGGCTCACGCGCACGCCGGTGCGGGTTTCGTCGTAAACATTGTTGGGGCTGTCGTAGTCCCAGACGGTGCGGTAAATGTCCACGCCCAAGGCCAGCTTGCGGTTCAGGAACCACGGTTCCACAAATGACAACTCATAGTCCTGCGATTCGGTGCCAAGCTCGACGTGCAATCGCGCCTGCTGGCCCGCGCCGGTGAAATACGGCGGATTAAACAAATCGAAATTTGCCTGGGAAATCTCGGCGAAACCGACGAGGGCCTCCACGGAACTGTAACCGGCGCCGACCGTGAAATTGCCGGTGTTCTTTTCCTGCACGCTCACGAGCAAATCCTGGCGGCCGGCGATGGGCGGCTCGGTCGGTTCGGGCCGCAAATCCACGCTCGAAAAATAACCCATGTTTTCGAGGCGATCCTGGCTGAGCCGCACCCGAACCATGTCGAAGACGTCGCCGGGCGAAATGGCCAGTTCGCGCCGGATGACTTTGTCCTTGGTCCGGATGTTGCCGCGGATGTCTACTTTTTCCACGTAAGTCTTCCGGCCCTCGTCGACGTTAAACATCAAATCCATTGTGCCGGTTTCCACGTCCGGAATCTGCTGGACGGTCAGTCCGAGCCCTTCCCGGACGTCAATGTATCCCAGGCTGCCGTAAAAATCTTCAATGGCAGTGGTATTGGTATCCAGGCCCTCAGGCGTGAAGACAGCGCCGGTCTTCATTTTAAAATCGTGGTTGAATTTTTTCAGCCTGGCCCACGTGTTATAAGCGGGGCTGAATTTGGGTTTTGGTTCGGGCCCGGGATTGAAGCCGGAGCGAAGCGCCGCGGCGGGCAGCAGAGTCGCGCCGGTAAGGGTGACAGCGCCCACGCGATATTGCCGGCCTTCATAGACATAGAATTGAATCGTCATCGTGCCGGACGTGGGATATTGGAACTTGATGTCCCTGATTTCAAAGTCCAGGTAACCGTGGGCGCGGTAAAAATCGCCGAGAGCGTCCTTGTCGTCCTCGAATTGATCTTCCTTGTACAAATCGCTGAGGGTGATCCATGAAAACATCCAGTGCTCCTTGGTCTTGATTTGACGGCGGAGTTTGGCCTGGGTAAATGCGGTGGCGCCGATGAAGCTAATGCGAGTGATCTTTATTTTCCGGCCTTCGTTGATTTCAAACGTCACAATGCCCGTCCCGGCGGCTTCGTCAATGTCCGGAACATAACGGACGGTCGTGCCGGGGAACCCCTCCTTTTCGTAAAAGTCCTGGAGGGCCTGTTCATCCATGAACAACTTTTCCTCATCGAGCGGCCGGCCGACTTTGACTGTGAGCTTTTTGCGGAGTTTGGACGTGCGGATTTTTTTGTTTCCCACGATTTTGATTTCGATGAGCCGGGGTTTGACCTGGACGACGTAGGTCAGGTTGACGCCGCCGTCGGCTTCCTGGTCAATGGCCGTGCGGATGTTATAGAACTGGCCGGTGGCATAAAGCGAATGGATGTCGCTTTCCGTCGCGGCCGGGAAATACGTACCGCCGGCTTTGAGCTGGATGTGAGAACGGACGAATTGTTCGCTGACACTGGCGGGGCCGATGTACTGGATATTGACCTTGTCAATTCGCGGACCCAGCGGCTCCTGCGACCACACCTCGAACGCGCAGGCAAGCGACAGCCAAACTGCAATGACTCGAATCAAAAATCTCATCGGCTGCTATCGGGGCATGTCTTCATCGCTAACTTTGGCTGCGCTTTCAAATCGCGTGTATGGTTTTAAAAACGTTAAATTTACGTCGCCTGTCGGGCCATTGCGCTGCTTGGCTATCAACAAATTCACCGGAACACCGTCGGCTTCGTCCGGTTGATTCTCTTCGTCGCCCGCGTCGGGTTTGTACAACAGACCCACGAGGTCGGCGTCCTGTTCAATCGCCCCCGACTCGCGCAAATCGCTGAGACGCGGTTTGCGGCTTTTATCTTTTTCGAGTTCGCGATTAAGCTGCGCGAGCACGATCACCGGCACTTTCAATTCCTTTGCAAGCGCCTTGATCCCGCTGGAGATTTCAGCAATTTCCTGCTGGCGATTGTCCTGCGAACGGCGACTAGTAGAATGCAGAAGCTGCAAATAATCAATCACAAAAAGCTTGATGCCATACTGCTGTGACAATCGCCGCGCCCGCGCCCGCAATTGAAGAATCGACAATCCGGCGGTGTCGTCGATATACAATTTTGCATTCGAGAGTTTCCCGGCGGCGCTGGTGAGCTTGGGAAAATCCGACTCGCTCATGAAACCGTCCCGAATAGAGCGAAGGTTTACCCGCGCCAGGGAGCACATCATGCGCAGGATCAGCGATTCGGCGGACATTTCCAGGCTGAACACGGCCACCGGCAGCTTCTCCTCGATGGCCGCGTGCTCGGCAATGTTCATGGCCAGCGACGTCTTGCCCATGCTCGGGCGCGCGGCAATGACAATCATTTCCGCCGGGTGCAATCCATCGGTCATCCGGTCCAAATCCGGGAAACCGGTGCCCACGCCCGACAGCGAGCCTTTGCGGTTGAAAAAAGTTTCGATCGTGCCGATGGCTTTGCCGACCAGTTCCCGGGTCGTCATGACGCCGCCCTGGACGCGCGATTCGGAAATCCGCAACACGTCGCGTTCCACCTCATCCAGAAGCACGTCCACTTCGCCCTCGTAATCATAAACCCGGCCGACAACCTCAGTGCACACGGCAATCATGCGGCGCAGCAAAAATTTCTCGCGCACGCTTTCGAGGTAATACGACAGGTTGGCCGCGCTGGGAACGGAGTCCTGCAATTGGGACAGGTAGGGAATGCCGCCGATCTGGTCGAGCAATCCCTTGTCCTTGAGCCGTTGCTGCAGTGTGATGATGTCAATGGCCTCGCGCGTGTCGAACATCGCCGTGAGGGCTTCGTAAATGGTCTGGTGCCGCAGGTCGTAAAAAGCTTCCTTGCCGTTGTCCTTCAGTTTCTCGATGCATTCGCCCATGCAATCATTCGGCGAGAGCAAGATGCAGCCCAGGACGCCCTGTTCCATTTCCATCGCATGCGGTGGCAGCCGGTCCACCGAATGGGCCCCAGTGGAGTTTTTTTGACGTTTGGTTTTCTTTAAATCCGCGCCGTTGCCGTTGCCGTGAGAAGTCGTTTCGATCATGGTAAAAGCGTGAACGGCGCCGGACGGAATGGAAAGAAAGAGTTGTTGGAGGTTTTTCACGAAGTTATCCCCACCGATGAAAAATCTCAAATTCCAAGGACCAAGCCCCAGAGAAGCTCCAATTTTCGAACATCCAATCTTGTGCATTGGTGGTTGAGCATTCTCTGGCGCTTGGATCTTGGAATTTGGAGCTTTCAGCAAAATCTGTGTTTCATCTGCGTTTCATCTGTGGCTTAATTCAACTCATGCGCATTCTCATAGCAACGGTCACGGCCGGCGGCGGGCATAACGCCGCGGCGGCGGCCCTGGAAGAAGCATGGCATACTCTGCGGCCTGATGACACCGTCGAACGCGTGGACCTCCTCAAATTTTTCTCGCCCCTCCACAAAAAGATTTACGCGGACGGCTACGTAAAATTTGTCGAGCACGCGCCGGAAATTTGGGGAATGCTCTTCAGCAAGACAGACGATCCGAAGCTCGTCCGCCGATTCAGCAAATGGTCCCGCGCCTTCCCGAGCGCCTCACGCAATAAATTCAAAAAGCACATGCAGGCATTCAAGCCGGATGCCGTGCTTTGCACCCACTTTCAGCCGCTCGAATTGCTTGGCTTGCTCCGCAGAAAGGAAAAAAAGCCCCAGCCATTTGTGGCCACCATTGTTACCGATTTCGAAGCGCACGCGCTGTGGATGGATCCGTGCGTGGATTTGTATTGCGTGGCCGCGGATGAAACCAAAGCGCGGTTGGTGGCCCGCGGCGTCCCGCCGGAAAGCGTCGTTGTAACGGGCATTCCCATTTCCGGAAAATTTTCGTCGAAACCGGACCTGCAGGCCGTTCGTAAGACGTACGGCCTGCGGGATGACCTTCCCGTGATGCTTGTGTTGGGCGGCGGTTTCGGCATGGGACCAGTCGCGGAAATCCTGACTGAACTGGACAAGGCCGCCGGAGAATTTCAAATCGTGGTCGTCGCGGGCCGCAACGAAAAATTGCGCCGCGAACTCGCCGGGCAGGACCACAAACATCCCACACACGTTCTGGGTTTTTCCTCAAACATGCATGAGTTGATGGCCATAGCGGACCTCATCATCACCAAGCCCGGCGGTTTGACGACGTCCGAGGCGCTGGCGATGGGCAAGCCGCTGTTCATTTTAAATCCTATTCCTGGCCAGGAAGCCGCCAACAGCGATTTTCTGCTCGAACGCGGCGCGGCGGCCAAGGCCAATCGCGTTGAAGACCTGCCTTTCCGCGTCGGCCAACTGACCGGTTCGAAAAAACTCGCCGATATGGCCAAAGCCGCCAGGGCCCTCGGGCGTCCCCAGGCCGCCCAGGCCATTTGCGAGGGAGTGTTACTGCGGATGAATTCCCATTGAACCGTAAGCCACAGATTTACACAAATGAAACACAGATTCTTGATCCACAGATTTCGCCGATTGGCTCTGCGGATATAATCTGCGCTCATCTGCGAAATCTGCGGACGCTTTTATCTGTGTTTCATCTGTGTAAATCTGTGGCTAAAAAACTCGCTGGCTGCCGCTAAGATTTCAAAATTAACCCGCCAAAAAATTCCTTGATGGCGCTCAACATGAACTGAACCGCCACCGCCGCCAGCAACAGGCCCATGATGCGAATGGCAATACTCATGGCAATTGGATTGAGCCAGCGGGCGCCCCGCACCGCCAGGGCGAAAATTAAATAGGTCGCCGCGGAAACGCCAACGATGCATCCGCATAAGGCCAGGTGTTCCGGCCACGTCGTGGCTTCGTTCTGCAGCAGGATGGTCGTCGAAATCGCGCCCGGGCCGGCAAGCATGGGGATCGCCAGCGGCGTAATGGCGATGTCCGTCTTTTCGACGCCGGCCTGCGTTTCTTCCTTGGTTTCCCGGACGCGCGAACGCTGCGCCCGCAGCATGTCCAGCGCAATCATCAGCAGCACGATGCTGGCGGCAATTTGAAACGCCGGCATTGTGATGCCGAGAACTTTGAATAGTGCCCGCCCGCCAAACGCAAATCCCAACAGCACCGCCGCGGTCGTGACCGAAGCCTGAAGAGCCATGCGCAGCCGTTGTTCCCGGGTATCGGTCGGCGTCATGGCTAAAAACGCCGGCGCCGTGGCCAATGGGTCCACAATCACAAACAACGAACCCGCGGCCAGCAGGGTGTATTCGGACAACGTCACGGGCGGAAATTAAAAAGGAAAAAGTAAAAATTAAAAAGTAGAAACCAATTGAATCATCCCTTGGCGAATTGCGGCGATTGGTGTATTGACAGCGGCGGCCCCGGTGCAAACCGCTCACCCTTTTTGCAGCGCCTCCGAAAGCACCTCCGCCATGTGGCGCAGTTTGACCGGCATCATGTGCTGGATTTGGTGGCGACAGCTTGTTCCCGACGCCACGACGATCGTGCCAAACGGCAAAGCCTTGAGTTTTTCCGCCAACGGGCGGGCCACTTGCATGGACAACTCGTATTTCGATTCCAACATTCCGAACGCGCCGGCCATGCCGCAGCACCCGGTGTCCAGCAGGCTGACGCTCCGGTTTGGCAGGCGGCCGGCGAGGTTCTTCATATAACTGGATTTCGCCATGGATTTTGCGTGGCAATGCGCGTGAATCGCGATCCGTTCCTGTTCACCGTCAAATGAAAGGGCATCCGGCTCATTCGCCAGCAAATTATCCATGAACTCTTCGAATAAAAAGCATCGGGGCGAAATCAGGCCGGCTCCCGGCAGGTTTAACTCATGGTAATCTTCTGCGAACATGGAAAAGCACGACGGTTCGAGGAAGAGAATCGGCGCGTTTCCCGTCGCCGCGAGCACGCCCAAATTATGCCGACCCAGGCGCGCGGCTTCGTCCAGGTTTCCCTGGCTGAACGCGGGCCGTCCGCAGCACTTGCGCCCATTGGCCAGCACCACTTCAAATCCCGCCGCCTCCAGCACCGCAACGGCGGCTATGCCGATGTGCGGCTCGTAATATCGCACAAACGTGTCGTCCCAAAGAACGACTTGCCCGCGCGTGGCCGCCGAGCGTGCCCTGTGCCTGGCGAACCAATGATCAAATCGCTTTTTCGCGAACGGGGGCAGCGTGCGTTCCGGCGCGAATCCTAAATATTTTCCAACCGTCGCCTTGAACAGCCCCGAATTCATGATGCGGTTGGCCACGCCGGGCAAAATACAACCGGCGCGCCCCAGAAAATCCACGTCGCTCAACATGCGGTCGCGCCGTGTCAGGCCATCGCGACGGATGCGCGCATGTAGTATTTCCGCTTTGAGCAGCGGCATGTTTACATTGGACGGGCATTCGGTCGAGCAGGCGCGGCAGGAAAGGCAATTGCTCAACGCCGCATCCAATTCCTGCGACTTCAACGGGTCCTCAATTTCCCGCCGTTCCAGCGCGGCGCGAATGATGTTTGCCCGTCCGCGCGTGGCCATGATTTCCTCGCCGGTGGCCAGGTAAGTCGGGCACATGGTCGGCGTCATTTTCAGGCACGTGCCGCTGCCGTTGCATTGCTCCAAATTGGCGGCGAATGAGCCGTCTCGCGCGGCAAACGCCAGCCGCGGCTCAAACGGCAGGTTCAATTTGTAACCCGCGCCCATCCGCAAATCGTTGTCAATCAGGTAGCGCCCGTCCGAGATGATTTTGCCAGGATTGAAAATATTATTTGGGTCAAACGAACGTTTGATTTCGCGCATCAATTCGTAAAGGTCCTCGCCCACCTGCTGTTTGAGGAATTCCGTGCGCGCGATCCCCACGCCGTGTTCGCCGGCCAGCGAACCTTTGAATTGCCGCACCAGCGCGGACACTTCATCGGCAATTTGCCGGTATTTTTTCAGGTCACTCGCGTCGTGCAGGTCCAGCACCGGCCGCACGTGCAGCAGGCCGGACGCGGCGTGCCCATAATACGACGCGCTGACATCCACGCGCGCCATCAAACCCTCGAGGGCTTTCACGTATGCAGGCAAATCCCGCGGCCGCACGGCGGCGTCCTCGACAAAACAAGCGGGCTTGGCATCGCCTTTGCGGCTGGTGAGCAGCGACAGGCCGGCCTTGCGGACTTCCCAAACGAGGTTTGCCTGCGCCTGTGATTCCAATATCAACTTTCTGAGGCCCAAATTTTTCTTTTGCAACTGCAACAGGCCTTCCTGCGCCCCTTCAAAAAATTCAACGATCAAAATCGCTTCGCAGGGTTTGGCGTCCAGTTCCATCAGATCGCGCGCGGCCTGAAATTCCCGCTGGCCGCGCGTCTGGTCAAATAGCGGACGGTCTATGTGCTCGATCGCAGCCGGTTTAAGGTCGAGCAATTCTTCCGTGGCCTGCATGGCTTCGGCAACGGAATCAAAAAAGAACAGGCCGACCCCGCGTTCCTCCGGCAACGGCACAATCTTTAATTCCGCGGATGTGATGGCCGCGAGCGTGCCTTCGCTGCCGGTGAGGATGCGCAACAGGTTTGTCGGGTTCTCGGCGGCGCGCGCCAGCGCGTAACCGGGCCAGCGTTTCAACAGCCCGGGCGGGAACTGTTCCGTAATGGCGAGTTCATTGAAGGTGACAATGCTTTCAATCAAGGCCCGTTGCCTGGGCAAAGAATTGCCGTTTTCGCCTACCTCGACCATTTTCCCGTCGGCCATGACAATATCGAGGCTCGATACGTGCAATCCGGTCGTCCCATAAACCGGGGTGTGCGCGCCTGACGAATCATTTGCGATCATGCCGCCCAGCGTCGCGCGCGAACTGGGGGCGACGTCCGGCCCAAAACGGAAACCGTGCGGGCGCAAAAACGCGTTCAATTGGTCGAGAATGACGCCCGGCCCGACGCGCACCGTGCGCCGTTCCAAATCCAGCCTGCCGATGTCGCGGTTATGACGCGCGAAATCAATCACCAATCCTTCGCCAATCGCGCCCCCGGACAGCCCCGTGCCGGCGCCGCGCGGAATGACGGGAACACCCGCCTGGGCAGCGGCCTGGATGATGGCGCTCGCCTGCCGCGCGCTTCTGGGAAAAGCCACCGCCAACGGAACGATTTGATACGGAGACGCGTCCGTTGCGTAAAGCTGGCGCGTGAGATTATCCACGGCCACTTCGCAATTTGCTGCCTTGAGCGCGCCAAGTTGTTGGGTGTTTAACACAAATGTTCAGTTTATCGTCACCATATCTGCCTGCGCAATCATCATCAGCACTGAATGATCTTCATCGTCACATTACACCAGGATCCGCCATTTGATTCACCACATCATATAGGTCGCGCCGGTGGCGATTATTTACTGATTGCCGCGGAACATGGGGCGTTGCCCCATGCTGGCATGTGTTGGGCCTTTGGCCCATAATTCCGACAAGCGCCAACGGCGCGGTTGTCATATCAACCTGGGGCAACGTCCCAGGAAACCGAGCGCAATAATACAAAGGGCTGAAGGCCCGCACTAACAATCTGCGCACCACGCACCATGCGCCCAAAATTTACCGCTTCCGCTGAAACCAATATCTCACAAAGGAAATCAGCCCGGAAAATTTATAGGCCGGGTCCACGTACTTTTCAATGACGTAGAATGCGAAATAATAAAAACGGCAGAAACTCCAAATGACCACCGCCAGCAACACCGCCGTCCGCCAGTTTGGCTCATCCAGGAAAATCAGCGTCGCCGCAGCGATGCCGATGATCAAAAACAATATCCCTTTTATCTTAATCCAAAATGGGGACAAATCTTTCATACAAACAAACTCGATATCACCTCCGCCGTAGCGCAGACTTCCAAGTCTGCCGTATCGCAGGTTTCCGAACCTGCCGGCCGTAGGACGTCATACGCCGCCGCATTCCAAATCAGCGCACGTTTGGCGTCCCTCGTTTTCAATTCGTCGTCGTACGACGCCGCACGGTCAGCCGATTTGGAAATCGGCGATACGGCAGGTTTGGAAACCTGCGCTACGACATTCTGGTTCATGAAAAAAGGCTCGATATCGCCTCCGCCGCACGGCGGCTTGCGCCCGGTTCACCCAGCGAAGCGATGATTTTCGCCAGTCGCCCTTTCATCGCGTGCCGGCGCGATGCATCCTGCAACAACTCCATCGCCGCACGGGCAACATTGGGCGGCGTGGCGGCGTCCTGAATGAATTCAGGATACACTGTTTCGCCGGCCATCAGGTTCGGCATGGTCAGCGATTTCACGGTGACGATGCCCAAAGCGATGGCGAGTCCCAGAAACGTTTTCTTGTACATCGTTACCGCGGGCACGCCGTGAAACGCGCATTCCATCGTCACAGTTCCCGTTTTAGTGATGGCCAAATCCGCCTGCGCCAGCGCCTCGGGCAAATTTCCCGCCTGAATTTCCAGATCGGATTGAGTCGCGGACATCGACAGCGCAAGCTGCTTTATTTCGTCATTCGGCAGTATCATTTTTGCCGTCGCGGAAGGCATTTTTTCCCGAATCAGCTTCAACGCCTCGATCATCACGGGCACATGCCGCTTCAATTCGCTCTTCCGGCTCCCCGGCAGCAACAAAATCTTCGGCCCCGCTTTTGGCTTCCCACCTATGCCCCCCAACTCCGATCTCCGATCTCCAATCTCCAAACTCCGTGCCCGATCCACCATCGGATGCCCCACAAATTCCACGCGCAGCTTCGGCGCGCGCTGCGCGTACCATGCCTTTTCAAACGGGAAAATGCTTAATAACAAATTGTAATCCGATTCCAGTAATTTTGCCCGGCCCGGCCTCGACGCCCACACCTGTGGCGAAACAAATTGCACAATTTTCGGGTTCCAACCTGTGGCGCCCGTCCAGAGCACGTACTCTTTGATCGCATGGCCGAAACGCAGGTTGAACGCTCCGTAATCCACTCCTATCACCGCATCCGGCTTCCGTTCGATGGCCAGCGAGCGCAACTCATTGGCCACGTACCGCAGCGCGAGTATTTTGCCGGGCGTAGGAATCCCAACGATGGCGTGGTCCTTCATGTCGAAGGCCAGGTCAACGCCCGCTTTGGCCATGTTTGCTCCGCCAGCGCCGAAAAATTTGGCGTCCGGCCATCGCGCGCGCAGCGCCAAAACCAGTTCCGACGCCAGCAGGTCCCCGCTCGGTTCGCCGGCAATCAGCATGAAAGTTTTCGGACCAGGCACAACGTCTTTAGCGTAAGAGCGAGAGGATGTCTGCGCCGCAAACCGCTCCGCTCCGGCTCCTCTCCACTGTTTCTCCCGACGTGTCAATCCATTGCTTGATGTCGAACATCGTCCAACACGTTCCCCCTCTCCTGGGGGAGAGGGACGGGGTGAGAATTCTCCCAAGAGATTTTCGCGCATTGGACCCCTGAACCGAGGTGATTGTTCCCCGTGTCAAACCACCGGACGATGATTCTCCCTCTCCCAGCGGGAGAGGGCAGGGGTGAGGGAGAATCGTTCGAATGAGAATGTTGCGGTCCATGGGGAGCCCTCTTCCGATTTTTCCCGCATGATTGGCATACGGAGCGCGGCTGTGTGCGGGGAAAAGGGGCGCCAGCCACAGCAGCCGCGAACGTTGCAACGCGCTGCGGCTGGTCTTCGACACAACCGCGCTCCGAAGGCGGTTCATGGAAAGGGCGGGCACTTTGTAGCCGAGGCACGAGGCTCTGGTTAACAGCTTCAACATGTGCAATTGTTTTAAGAACCGTTGTTCAGTTCCTGCCATAGAAGCGCGCTCATGCGCTGGCCGTTTTCAAAATTATCCAAATCGAACTTCTCATTGGGCGAATGCGCGTTGTCTTCGGGCAATCCCAATCCAAGCAACAGCGTATCCGAACCCAGCGTTTTCTTAAATTCATTGACGATAGGAATCGAGCCGCCCTCGCGCAACAGCACCGGTTCGCAGCCGAACGCGCCACGCAACGCCCGCAAGGCAGCCTGCGCATGGGCGCCCGTCGGCGAAACATAATACGCCTCCGCGCCATGGCCGGCTTCCAATTCGAGCCGCACCGTGGGCGGACACACCTTCTTGATGTAATCGGTCACCAGCTTCCGAATGGTTGCTGGCTTCTGGCCGGGCACAAGGCGGCACGTAATTTTCGCGCGCGCCCATGCCGGCACAATCGTCTTGCTGCCCTCGCCCTGGTAACCGCTTGTGAGGCCGTTAATCTCAAACGTCGGGCGCGCGCTGCGCTGTTCAGTCGCCGTAAAACCTTTTTCGCCAAAAAGCTCCTTGACCCCGAGCAACTTTTGCAAATCCCGGTCCTTCAACGGCAGCCGTTTAAACTGTTTCCGTTCATACGCGGACAACGGCGTCACGGCGTCATAAAAGTGCGGCACGGCGACGCGCCCATTTTTATCGTGCATCTTCGACAGCAACCGCGCCAGCGCCATGGCCGGATTTTCAATCGCCCCGCCAAAAATTCCCGAGTGCAAATCGCGCGCCGGCCCGTGCAGCACGATTTCAAAGGCGATGATCCCGCGCAATCCGTACGTCAGCGCCGGATGCTTTTTGTCCGGCATGCCCGTGTCCGAAACCACCACGGCATCACAATGCAGGTCCTTGCGCCGCGCCTTCAGAAACTCCTCAAGATTTTTCCCGCCTACCTCCTCTTCGCCTTCGATGAGAAATGTCAGATCGCACGGCAAGGGCGTGCCCGTTTTCAGATACGCTTCCGCCGCCTTAAGATGCGCAAAAATCTGGCCTTTGTTGTCCGTCGAACCCCGCGCGAACAGCGAACGTCCCTCAATGCGCGGCTCGAACGGCGGCGACTTCCACAAGTTCAGCGGCTCAGGCGGTTGAACGTCGTAATGGCCGTACACGAGGAAATGCGGACGCGGTTTGCCGTTCGCCGACGCTTTGACTGCCGGCGTGCGGGCCAGGACGATCGGATGCCCGTTCGTCGGGCAAACCTCCGCCGTGAGGCCGATTTGCAGGCAATGCGCCGTCAGCCAATCCGCGCACGCGCGCAGGTCATCTTTATGCTGCGATTGCGCCGATACACTGGGAAAACGGAGAAACTCGCACAATTCAGACAGGAACCGCGGCTGGTTTTCCTTTAAATAATCAAGAACAGGTTGCATGGCGTGAAATTCGTTTGATGACGTTGTGATGACGTTGAATAAAATTGGTCCTTACAGAAAAAGGATAGGGCTACTGATTTACCCATTCAAGCGCACAATAAAATCATCCTCGTCGTCATCCTCAAATTTCAGGAATCGTTATCGTCGTCGTTTTCGTCCTCGTTTTCGAACTTAATTGTCCCTTTTGATGGTCCAAAAACCTCTTAAAAATGCGTATTTACACGGTTTATGGAGGGTAATTGACGACTAATTCCAGTTTTTGGCGGGCATGCCGTGAAATTGACCCGCGTAAAATATAGGGTTTTTGACGAATTGTCCCCCCATCAAGGCGGAAGGTGGGGACAATTCGGAGGGGTGGATTAATGGATTCCTGGATTTTTGGATTATTGGGAACTGGCGGCTGGCCGCCGTTGCGCCGTAGCGGCGCTTTGGCGCGTTGCGAAGGCGGAAGGCCGCCATAACCGGCGGCAAGATGCCCGCCCTACGTGTGATGTGCGGAGTGTTATTACTGGTCATGGTAACAGATTCTCAGGTGACGGAACGATTGCAAGAACTAGATTTGGAACCCCAAAATGACCTAATATTGACGCGGGGTTTTGGAGACAGAAATTTTTTATTTCTTTTTTTGGACCACGGAATTGGTGAATTGGACGGATTCGTTAACCAAAATGCGCCTCTTAGTGAACGGAAAAGGTAAACGAACGAAATGAAGATGTTAACGAGTTCGTTTACAGGTCCAAAATATTTGGTTTAATTGGGCAATTGGAACGTATTTGTAAACCAAGGAAGCGGGCGTTCAGACGACTAAAATGTCAATTTTGCCATGCGTTCGTTAACCCATCCCTTGCCCCTCGCATCGTCCGCATTTAAATTAGGCAATGCGCCGCCTATTGCTCATCGTCGCTCTTCTGATCGTGCGCCCGGCTGTGTCCCAGACGGACGACGCCGCGCCGGCGTCGCCTGTGCCGCTGGCGCAGCGGCATTGGTTTGCCGTGAGCACGGCTCATTTCAACATCTACAGTTGCGGCGACGTGACGGATACCTACCGCCTCGCCGGACAGCTCGAAGAATTTCAGCGCGCCTATGCGCTGTTGGCCGGACAAAATGCGACGGCTTCGCCACCCATCGTGGTCCTGGCCTTTCCCAACCATGATGCGATGATTCCTTTCCTGCCGCTTTACCAGGGGCATCCAGGAAATATCGCCGGCTTTTTCACGCGAGGCAGCGATGAAAACCTCATCGTGATGTCATTGCCCAACGCGGATTCGCCGGACATGGACGTCATCTTTCACGAATACGCCCATCTCCTGTTCCGGCACAACGACGAAATCTGGCCGCTCTGGCTCAAGGAAGGCATGGCGGAAATTTATTCCACTTTTGTTACCGGCGGAAATCATGTCGAGATCGCGCGTCCCATTGATCGTCATCTGCGCACTCTTGCCACGGAACAGCTCATGCCCCTGGACGAACTTTTCTCCGTGGGCCGCAATTCGCCTCAATACAATGAGGCCAGCCGCCAGGGCATGTTTTACGCCGAATCCTGGCTCCTGACCGATTACCTGATGACGAGCGATAACACCGTCCTGAAGTCCCGGTTTCCGCGATATACCGAACTTCTCAGCGAGGGCCAAACCGCTGAGCAGGCTTTCACCAATGCCCTGGGCGTCTCGCTGGACGCCATGGAAACCGAACTCCGCCGCTATGCGCAGGCGGGCGAGTATCATCCGATTGTTCTGAGGGTTTCGCAGGACCTCTCGGCACCGCTCAAGGTTTCGACCCGCATGGTCACGCCGGTGGAAATTTTATTTCGGTTTGGCGATGAACTCATGCGCATTGGCCGGCTTGACGACGCCCAATCATGGTTTACGCAGGCGCAACAGCTCGCGCCCGAGAGTCCGCTCCCGTACGAGGGCCTGGGCCTTCTGGCCTCCGAGCGCGACGACGCCGAGGGGGCCGTGAAGGAGCTTCAGCAGGCTATGCAATACGGTTCCACCAGTTTCCTCACCGATTATACATACGCCCGCGAAAAATATCATCTCACCGCCCGGGGCAATATGTACGGCCCGCTCTCCGGTGATCTGGCGGCTGAAATTCGGGGAGACCTTGAAAAATCCATCACGCTCATGCCCGACTTCGCCCCCGCGCACGAACTTCTCGGTTTCTTCGAAATGGTCCAGGGCGACGACATCACTTTGGCCGAGCAGCAACTCAACGACGCCATCCAACTCGAGCCCGAAAATCCGTCCTACCTATACACGCTCGCGCAGGCGCAAATCCACGCGCATGACCCGGACGGCGCCCGCCGCACTATTCAACCGTTGCTGCTGCCTAATGCCGACGCCAAGCTCCACGCCGCCGCCCTGGAAATGATGCAACAGATTAATGGGCTGTAGAGGGAGGATTTGGGCGCGTCTAAATCGTAGCGCAGGTTTCCAAACCTGCCGTATCGCGGGTTTCTAAACCCGCTGATGGTGCGAAGTCGTGCGCCCGTACAATTTAAGTACAAGCGACTAATTACGGCTTTTCTAAATACCGGCGCCCTAAAACGTGGTACCGCCAGCCGATTTGGAAATCGGCGATACGGCAGGTTTGGAAACCTGCGCTACGATACTGTTGCCGGGCGTCGACGTGACGCAGCAGATTGATGGGCTGTAATACGGTATACAGAAACAGCCCATAGCGGTGTCTATATGGTGAACCGGCAACACTATATGGATGACAGCGGCCCCGAACAAACCAACGAGAATCCGCCGGAGAATACCCTGCCGATTGCGCTCGCTGGTTTTGCAGGCCTGTTGTGTCTGCCAATCATTTATTTTGCGACCAGGCCGGTGGTTTGGACCATTCACGCACGATGGGTTTACTGGCCGCTCACCGCGCTTTTCATCCTCTTTCCCATGTCTGTGACCTTTACCATTCTATACCGCAGCCTTTGGCATCGGGAGTGGCCGGGCCCCAAACGCATTCTTTCATTGATTGTGGTATCCGCCCTGGTTTTTTGTGGAGCCCTGATTATGATCGCGCTGCCACTCATCGCGTTGGGCCTTTGCGCCGCAGGTGGTTAACATGTTGGAATCGACGCTTTACTCTGGAATCCCGGAGGGATTAGTGGAAATAGCCCGGCGTTTCAACGCCGGGTTTGAGCGAAGCAGGACACAAGTCCCGAAGGGACGGTTGGAAATTCAAGGGTCCGTATTCAGCCGTCCCTTCGGGACTTATACAATTCCTGAACCGATCCCGGCGTTGAAACGCCGGGCTATTTCCAATTGTCCCTACGGGACACCGAATCGCGCCGCGCTCGAATTTATGCGCTACGACAAAAGGCGATGCACGACTTTTTGCGCCACTGCCGCCATGTCCTGGGCGGCCATTGCAAGCAGCATCGCCATTATTACCATACGCCGAATCGTCCACTTGACGGCCGAAACCGCCCGAACTCCAATCCGGGACAAAATCACTTGCAGTTGAATGCTGATGGCTAAAACTAAAATGTCAAAAAAAGTGGAATCGCCAAGGAGGCCCAGGGCACAGAATTCCGGAGTCGCAAGAATCACAATTGCCGCAACGACGGCAATCAAGCCAATCAGCATCTGCCACCAATTAAGACGATAGATCCATTTCGGCTTGTACTTGTCCGGCAACAGTGCCAGTACAAACCCAAACAGCGCCAGTCCAATAATCGTAGTTGGTGTCAGGTGCATGGCCAACGATCCGAATATATGGGCGCATCTCAGTTTTTGCCAATGTATTCGCCAGAATACGCCGCCCCTAACGGGGCTCGTGAATTTCTTTGGTCGGTTCACTACAAATACTTCAGCCCTACGGGCTTTGACTAGACGCCAGGCGTAGTGGGTTGGTCGTTGCCGCAAAGCCCGTAGGGCTGATGTATCTGTAGTTAAAACGCCCATTAAAATCCTAGCCCCGTTAGGGGCGACGTATTCCGTGTATAAGAAGCGAGATGCGCCCGCGAGTACATAAGAAGAGAAAGATGCTTGACACAATAAAACTAAAACGATAACAGTAGGGTATCTAATCGTCTTTGCCGTATGGAACCGGGTGATACAATCAAAAACAGATTCGGAGTTTGCGGAAGAAAACGGAGGCCATTTTTGGTCTATTTCACGGGCATCATCCCGATTCTTTCATTCCTGCCGCTGATTTTCACCGGCTGCGCGAGTTCGGGAAATCGTGAAACAGTCGCGGCAGTCGCTCCGGCTCCGGCCCCGGTGCAGGTTACAACGCTGGCCATGCAGCCGACGAGCGGACAGGCGACATTGGTTTTCCATTGTCAGCCGGTTCATAATAAACCACTTACGAGCGCGGAGGCCACGCAGTTGGCGACGCTGCTGGCAAATGATAAAGCGATGGTGATTTATCAATGCCAGCCGTTTCACGTCGGTTCGCCTGCTGTCTTTGTCGATGGCCGTTGGAGTTGGAGGCAGTTGGTTCCCGGTGATTACGAAGCCCTTGTTGATATTGCCGCAGACGGGTCCACAAATAATACGATCGTTAACTTATTGAACGATTCGATGGACAACCTATCCCAACACCAACACGGCCCAGGGCTGCCTTATTAGGGATTCCGGAAACATCGAACGCCCAACATCGAAAGAAGGAATCTGACAGTGAGGAATGGCCGCCCTTTCAGGGCTTTCAGTTTGTGCTTCGCTGAGTTGTAATCTTCACTGTCCCAATTCCTCAAGTTTTCCCCGAATCATTCCGTTGTTCGGGTCCAATTGCAGCGCCTTTTGGTAACATTGGGCGGCGTCGCTTTTTTTGCCCAGGCGTGCGAATGTATCGCCCAGGTTGGCGAGATACTGGGGTTGGTCGGGCGCGCTTTGTGCGGCCGCGAGAAATTCCTTTGCGGCATTTACATAATCTCCCTGCTGAAACAAGAGCGAGCCAAGGTTATTGTGCGCCTCGGCGTAATCGGGCTTGAGCTTGACCGCCTCCCGGAAATACTGAATAGCCTGGGTGGGCTGACTGTCTTGCGCCAGTGCCAGGCCCAGATTATTCAGGATGGGAGGCTGGTTTGTCGCAAATTGCAGCGCGCGCTGGTAATTAGTGATTGCGTCCTTCCAATCGCCGAGCCGGGCGAACGTATTGCCGGTGTTGTACAGGGCGGTGGGATCGGTGGGCGCCGCCTGGCGGGCATTTTCATAATGCTGAAGCGCCCGCTTTAATTGTCCGTTTTTTGCGAACCAATAGCCCATGTCCACTTCGGCTGCATAGTTGTGTTTGGTCACCGCCAGCGTGTACCCGAAAAGAGTTTCGTCGTCTTTCCAAATGAGAACCTGGTTCCGCGCGCGACAGGCGCACGCCGCGAACACAATCACGGCCAAAGCCAGGACCGCCGGCCGCGGCGGCTTGTGTTTCAGGCAAAATTCGCCGACGCCCCAAACCACGACGATGAGTATGCCCACCAACGGCAGATACGCGTATCGGTCGGCCATGGACTGATCACCCACCTGGACCAGTCCAATGACCGGAACAAGCATTCCGGCAAACCAAAACCAGCCCGTCAGGAACCAGGGAAATTTCTGCCTCGTCGCAAACGCCGCCACACACAGGCCCGCAAACAGTACAAAGGACAGAAACACGACCAGCCCAAGCCAGTAAGGGTATGGATAAATCGCCACGAGCCGGACCGGATAAAATATTTTCATCAGATAACGCGCATACGATACAAAGGCGTTTCCCATGCGCGCGTCCATCGGGAAGGAGGTCAACGACATCACGGCGTTGCCGCTGCGCTGGACCAGAAATGTCACTACGGACGACGCCGCAACCAGGAGGAAGAATGGAATCTTTTCAATAACCAGGCGCTGGAGGTTTGCGCGATTTAGACGTTGCAGCGGCCAGAAATCCAGTAACAACATGACGCACGGCAGCGTTACGAGCATTGCCTTGGACATTAAACCGCAGGCCAGGAAACAGAATGCAAGCCAGTAGAAGGGCGAGGATAGAGGATGGAGGTTGGAAGATGGCCCGCCTTCGGCGGGATTCGGCGCGGCGGGCGAGGAGCCTTCTTCGCTTGACTTCGAGGACGAGGACGAGGACGATTCCCCTTTGCCCATAGTGTAACGGGCGTAACACAGAAGGCTCAGAAGGCCGAAGAAACCGCTGAGCACGTCTTTGCGTTCTGTGACCCACGCGACGGATTCCACGTGCAGCGGATGAACGGCGAACAGCATCGCCACAGCGCCGCTGCGCCAAATCGCCCCGGTCATTTGCAGCAACAAGAGAAAAAGCAGAACGGAATTCGCCGCGTGCAACAGGACATTGGTCAGGTGCGGCGCGGCCGGGCCGGGGCCAAAGAGCGTGGCGTCCAGCATGAGCGACAGCCACGTAAACGGATGCCAATTGGCAAAATCACCGGTCGTAAAGGCCCATTGGATGTTCGGCCACGTCAGCCCGCTCAGGACGTGCGGATTTTTGAAGAAATAATCGTCATCGTCGTAATCCAAAAAGCCAAACCCGCGCACCGGAAAATAGACGGCGAGAGTGGCGATGACCAGAATCGCGCATATAAGGCCCGGACTGCAAAGCGGACGAAACGGGCTCGTTTGTTGATTCACTACAAAATGAAAACGAATGCGTGGAAAGATTGCGAGCGGAAATTTACATGCGCCGCGTGTTGCGTGTTGCGTGTTGCGTCAAGTACGGTGGGTGGAACACGGCGCGCTGCGCCGTGTAGCGCCGCGGGCAGCGGCGCAACGAGTGTGGTCAGCCCATCCTTGACGCACCACGCACCACGTAATCACCTGATTTTCACCAATTCCGCCCCATGCGGCGCCACGTTCATGGAAAAGTCGCCTTCAAATTTGCCCAATTCTTTTTGCCGCCATAGGTCGCGCACGTTTCGGCGGCCGTGAATTTTCAAGTCCGACCAATTGGCGTTGACCGTGGCCGGGTCATCTCCCGTATTGAAAAGCCCCACCGCGATTGAGCCGTCCTCAAGCTGCTTTTCATAAACTAAAAATCCGTCGCCACGCGCAACGCATCGGCCCTGTTTGCCCAGCGAATCCTGGTCCACGGCCAGAACTTCGTCATTTTCCAACAGATTCAGTGTGAAGGCGTCCATGGCCGTCAAATCGTTGCCCAACAACAACGGCGCCGAATCCAGGCACCAGATTGTCATGTGCGTATATTCTTCATCCGGTGTGAGACCCGGCTGATTTTTCTCGCGTGTGCCGATTTCGAGCATGTCCGGGTCGTTCCAATGCCCGGGACTGGCATAATCCGCCCATTTGTCCTGGCCAAACCCCCGTTGGCTCATGGATTTCCAGTTGGCCTTGATGTCGCCGGTCGTGCGCCAGCTATTGGCAACGGTCGATATCGACGGCGCATTCGTGATGTTCATGTTGTTTGATAGACTGAGGACGATGTCGCGTCCGCTCCCTCGCAAGGCGTCGTACATCTCGACCGTTTCGGGCAATTCGATCGGGTTCCAGTCGTACTTCAAATAATCAATTCCCCACGATCCCCATTGGTCGGCGTCGTTGGTCGCGAAATGATACTTTCCAATCGCCCAGGGCAGAATGCCTCGATTGACTTTTCCCTTTTTGGGAACGGTCGGTGGCGACCATGTTCCTTCGGGATTTTCCGCGCTGCCGCCTATGTGATTGGCGTAGGAAGTCGTCCAGGGCGTCGAATAAATCCCGATTTTCAGTCCCAGATTGTGGACCGCGACGCACAGGGCGGCCATGTCCTGAAATTTTTCGTCGCCCTGGATCGCGTGATAAGGACCGCCCCGCTGGCCCTGCCACGTATCGTCGATGTTTACGTACGTCCAGCCGTGGTCCATGAGACCCGACGACACCATCGCCTGTGCGTTCTGCAAAACAATATCCTGGGTGACCCGGCTTGCGTAATGGTTCCAACTGTTCCAGCCCATCGGCGGCGTCAGCGCAACGGTTTCGCCAACAACAATCCGGAATTTTTTATCGGCTGCGCCCAGGGCATTTTTCGCATGGAACACAACGTTATAAGTTCCCGCGTTGCGCAACTCGCCGACGATATTGCCGGTCGTGGGCTCCAGTATCAGCCCTGTCGGCAGGTCATCAACCGAAAATTCCATCGGACGCCGGCCCGTCGCGGGAATGTGGTAAAGAAACGGATGGCCGGGCCGAACGCCAAATACATCGGGCCCATTAATGCGCGGCGTGGCGGGCGCGGGCGGCGTGCGAATTTCCGGCGAATCCGCCCCTTTCGCCAAATTGAAGATCAATGTGGCGGTCGCAGTGCAGGCCAGAAGCGACAATTTCGTAAAACGGCTCATGTGATTAGTTAAGAATTAAAAGGGAAACAGGAGAAAGGAAAAATTGAACAAATGTTCGAGGTGAATGGGCTTCGGGCATGGGTGTTCAAAGTTGACAACCTTGTAAACCGGGCGTATTGTGATTCGGTGAAGCCAAGAACGCTTGAATATCGAATTAACCGGATGCGCCTGCCGTCTCACGAACGTTCCCTGGTAAGCGAGTTGGCCATGGTCATCGGCCGCCATAAAGACCAGGCTCCGACCCGGCTGGCGCAACTGATCAGCATTTCCTTTGGGGCGGCCATCGGGTCGTTGGATTCACGCGAGGGGAAACTGGCACGAGCCTATCTTCGTGGTGTAGAGGCCTGGCAACAACTGACGGAAGCGGAAGGCGGCAGTTGCTCATCTGAGGACGCGGCGCGGCTATTGCAGATTTCTAAAACGGCCGTGCTCAAACGGTTGGCCGCCGGACGTCTCCTGGCCTGGGAGGAGGAACGGCTCGGGGCAAAGCGTTTTCCCCGATGGCAATTTGATGACCATGGGAATGTTCAAGCGGGGCTGGAAGCTGTGCTGGCGATCCTCAACCGTGATACACGCCTGGATGTCCGCGGCAAAATGCTGTTTTTCCTGCAAACGAAGCCAAGCTTTGGCAATCGGCGACCGCTGGATTTGCTGCGCGAAGGCAAACTAAAGGAAGCACAGTTGGCTGCTGAAGGGTATGTCGAATAACCCCGAGCCACGGCCCTCCTACCTGCCGGGCCGTGACTTTGACCAGTTGGCAATTCCGATAACACGCCAACCGCGGCGCAATTGGTTTCGGGTACATCGGTCCGGAACATCGGCGATCCAATTTGGAATCCGCGCGCACCATCGCTTTTCTCATGCGAATTGTCCATTTCCGTTGCTTTATGCAGGCGCGAGCTTTTCAGTTTGCCTCTGGGAATATTTTGGCGACGAAATCTTTGCTGGTCGCCACGTAATATCGGCGGCCAGATGGAACACTTGCAGCCTATCCCGGATTTCAATTCCGTCTCTAAAAGTTTGCGCCTTAAGCCTGGAAGCGACGCGCAATGTCATGGGCGTGGACAAGGCCAGCCTGCTTGCTGCGGACATTGGCATTCCCCAACAATGGGGATTGGCCGTGCAACAACATCCGGCGACGTTCGAAGGAATCAAATATTCAAGCCGATTTGTTAATCAAGCGTGCCTGGCGCTGTTCGACCGTGGTAGACTGACCGCCAAACTTCAGGAGACGTTTCTGGGAGAGCTACAAGATCTCGACGCCGCGGTGGACTGGCTGGATGAACAGGGCGCGGCGCTTGTCTGAGGATGGAGCCGGCCCTTATCTTAGAACGCACAATTAAATGAAACAATTCTTCATCTTCTCTTTCATTTTGGCTATCCAAAGTGCGGTCCTGTTTCGGGCTGCGGCTGAGCAGCGGCGATGGCCTCCACGCGAAGCGGATGCCTGGGCCAAACGAACTGGCTGGCTCGTTGGCTGCAATTTCATTCCCAGCACCGCCGAAAACGACATCGAAATGTGGCAGGCCGACACGTTTGACCCGGTGACAATGAACCGTGAACTGGGCTGGGCGCAGGGGCTCGGCTTCAACTGCATCCGCGTGTTTCTTCACGATTTGCTCTGGCAGCAGGATTCCAAAGGTTTTCTGGATCGGATGGACCAGTTTCTGGCCATCGCGGACAAACATCATCTCAAGGTCGTGTTTGTCATATTTGATTCGTGCTGGGACCCCGACCCGAAACTCGGACCGCAGCCGCCGCCTCGACCGTTCATACACAATTCCCGATGGGTGCAGTGTCCAGGCCGCGAATACATGGCTCATCCGGAGCGGCTGGATGAATTGAAGTCCTACGTGCAGGGTGTCATCGGGCATTTCCGCGACGATAAGCGGATTGCCTTTTGGGACGTCTATAACGAGCCGGACAACTTGAATGCCCATTCCTTCGACTGGGAAGAACCCACCAACAAACAGGAAACGGTCCTGCTCCTGCTAAAGAAAACATTCGTCTGGGCGCGGGAAATGAAGCCCGAACAGCCATTGACGTCCGGTGTCTGGGGCGATTGGTCGACGCCCGCGACACCGGCCGCGGCGAAGATTGTCCGCATGCAACTGGCTGAATCGGACATCATCACCTTCCACGCCTCCGGCCAGCTCAAAAACTTCGAGCGGAACGTGCGGGAGCTCCAGCGCTATGGCCGTCCGCTGGTCTGCTCGGAATACACGGTGCGAATGATGGGCTCATTCGATCCGGTCCTGAATTATTTCCGCGCGCAACACGTAGGCGCGCTGGATTGGGGATTCGTATCGGGCAAGACGCAGACGATTTATCCATGGGATTCCTGGGAAAAGCATTACACCAACGAACCGGCCGTCTTCTGCGACATCTTCCACAAGGACGGCACGCCGTATCGGGCGGATGAAGTCCTGTATATCCGAAGTATCACGCAGGCCACGTTTTCGCAGTGACGGGTAGAATACAGGAGGCGAATGGCACCCACCTACTGACCTGGGTTGGTCGGACGCTTCATAAACTGCCGAGCGTACCCGTATCTGAGACACTCTATTCCCCGCAGCTCATGTTCGATGTCCTCTTCATCTCCCAACTTGCTCGTCCAGTTTCCACCTGGTAATTGGCGCGCCGCATGTGTCGGAGTTCCCGCTGGTTTCGTGAAAATCACGATTTTTTCAAAACCGGATTCGTAATTGCCATTGTCGCAGGCTTCGTAGCCCAACGTGGCATATGCTGCAATAAACGCCTCAAGCGTTGCCTCTCTCGGCACTCCCTCTGGCCAGTAGTCAACGTTCATCTTGTCGGGCCACCACCTCCGATGCGTTTCGCCGGCCGCCCAGGCAATGCAGTTATAGAAACGCGTTCTAGCGCTGGTGATTTCAAATCTGCACCCGGCCAAACCGGGAAAACAAAGCTTTAATTCCACCTTGTCCATTAAGGTGCAAATCGTAAAAACACCCGCTGCCAATCGGCTCCCAATTGTTTTCTTCGGCCCTCGGCCCAGCCCAGCCAGGCCTTAGTCATTAGCTCCAGATTCCCCCTCTGGTTTTCGGGGACCGGATCCCGCCCTGTTATCGCCTTTAGTGCCCAAAACCAATTGTCGGGTTCACGTTCCAGCTCTGCAAAAATAAAAGGCAGCGCTAAAATGCCCATCCCAACGATCTCTTGGTAAGCCGGATGGCTGCAAATTTCGTTCGTGTCCGACAAGAATCGGACATCGGTTTTCCAAGCCTTTGCCAGTTCCCGAAACCTTTCCAAGGGAGTGGCGTGCAATCCAATGAAAAAACAAAAGGAATCTACGAAAGCGGCCCAATCCGCCATTTGCCCCTGATCAAAATGGGCGATTAGTCCGGCCAAATTGAACGCCGCCTTTAACCGTTCGGGATGTTCGCGCATCTCTGGCCAGTCGCTTAAGGATACGATTGTCGCAGGCAATTCGAACTGTTCACTGCCCGCATCAAACCAAGGCACTGAGTACTGTGCGCCCGGTATGGATGTCCGTTGGCCTAACACGTATTTTACCGGCCGCTTCGCTTCCAACGGGGGAGAGCTTGCGATGACACCAAAAACAAGCGTGTATGCCGGATTCAACGCCGGATGGGAGAAGAGCACCAAATCCTCGTAAGACACCGTGGTTGCTGTCGGGATGACCTCTTGGTCTTCTTCCATTCGCCATCTCGACTTGGAAAGCGGGATCGCCTGGGTGCTCATGCGGTCCTCCTCCAAACATTGCGCTGCAGCTCCGGACCTGTGATATCTGTGAAGCCGCGTACAATCCATTCTCGCGCCGTATCAAACCATGGCCACATCCCCGACAACGTCCGGTCCGCCCCCATCCCCCGAACCGTCAAATCAACGACGAAAAGGGGTAGCCGATCTTGTCGTCTTAGCGCAAGTTGAATTGAAATATGTAATCTGCCCTTACTTTCCGGCAGCGCAAAACTCGTGCGCCAGTTCACTTTCTCTGGTCGCGCAAGAAATCGGTCCCCGGAGCGCCAATTGAAATCCGGAAAGATTTTCCCAATGTCACCAACAGTGTGCCAACCGCTCTCTGCTGGTATGTGATTCAGGTAGGTCATCTCGAACTGAAGCGGTTGGATCGTGCCCAATTCGTTCTCGGCAAGAAACGTCGCAAAGTCGGAGCATTGCTTGGTAAATCTCTCTTTTACCACGCTGTATCTAGGGTACGAGTCCGTCGTGCGGACTTTGCGCCAATTGTGTAAAATTCGGTCACGCTGCACTTGGATGACGGCGTTCTCATCCTTGCTTACGAACCACATTCTTGGCAGAAACGGGACACTCAGGTCGACTTGACCGGTTTCCTCTCCATCGAAACTCTCTACGACTGGAATTAAAGGCTCCGCTTCTCTGCAGGTTGGATATTCTGTGCGAAATTTGTTCCAAAGCAGACCCAAATGGGGTGCAAGCAATGCCGTGATGGGTTTAAACATGATGCCGCAAATGACCTCGTTAACCGGCGGATTTTCATAAGACGGCATTGGAACAGGCTTCGTTGTCATCGGTTCAGTCATATTACGCTCGTTTCCTCTAATTTTATCAAGTGTTCCTTTTTTGAGTGGCGCCCTGTTGAGTCCCTTTCAACGTGCCTTCTCTTAGTAGGCTCTCTATTCCTCTGGCTACCAGCCGCTCAGCCGCTTCGGCCGGGTTCTTTCCGAATAAGCCGCCAGCAACCAAATTCTCCAAGTGCCGCTGAACCCTTTCTGTAGTTGAAATGGTGATCGTGACGGTCGTAACTCTGTTTGGCTTGCGAGGCATTTATTTGCCAAAAGAATGCCATTATTATGGCATTCTTATCCTCTCAACGCAAGAAATTTTTCAGCCAAAGGAGTGTCGTCTTTGTTCCAGGAGGTGGATCCAACCCGTTCATAAGCCAAGTGATGTCGTTTGGCGGAAGTGTGACCGTTTTTTGGGCGCACGAAATTCGTCAAGTTTGGGCGCGCGGGCACGCCGCCCTACCCATGGGGAATCAAGCCTTCGCCGTTTCCCGGCCCACAAACAGAAGGTAGCGCCGGATGCCGGCTGATCGCACGCGGTCGGTGCACGTCTGGAATTGCGCGGCCAGCGCTGGTAATGACCACCACCCGGCTGCCGCCGTCCAGTTTCAACAACTGACGGTCGATGCGCGGGTCTTCCCAGCAGGTGTTGTAAATGAGCTGTCTGCCATGCACATGATGGAAGACAAGGTCTTCGGTGGCTTTGATGAACTGGCTGGCGAGGCTGGCACCGCGCGTCCTGGTGACGTCTTTGGGTCGTATCATGAATCAACGCGCTGTGGCGTTTGCCATTACAACGCTGTGCGGGCAGTTTTGTCAACCATCTTCGACTTGTTGTTTGTTTCTTTGCCTTGAATTTGGGCGCTGAGTATCGCAAACGAGTGAAGGCCTTGGTGCCGTTTATTTTTTGACGTTGAAACGGCCAGGAAATTGTCTTCGTCGTTGTCCTCGAAAAGTCGAAACACAGTCATTTTGTCACCCAAATTTTAATTGCCGCCGTATTTCGCGGACGTAAAATGGAAATCTCATGGGCGCCTTCTTCACCAACTACCAGGTCCACGGCAAATCCACATCCGCAGTCTGCAAGGCTTTAGGTCCTTTGGTCGAAACCCGTGCCTATGTCTCGCCCAAAAAGGGCGAATGGGTGACCGTCTATGACGAGGCATCGGACGATCAAAACGATGAGACCCTCAAACATATTGCCGGGGAACTATCCAAAAAGCTACAAACGTCCGTTTTCGCATTTCTGGTTCACGACAGCGATATCGCCGCGTATTGGCTTTATCAAAACGGCAATCTGACAGATGAATTTAACTCCGCGCCCGATTATTTCGCGAAGGTTGGTGAAAAAGCCAAATCTCGCGTGCGCGGGAAAGCGGAAACATTACTGCCTCTTTGCATCACCGGCACTTCACTCGCGCAGGTGGAGGAAGTGATTCACCCGGCGGACGGTTTTGCCGCGTTCGCTGAGCAAATTTTCGATGAACTTGCAAAGCTATTGGGAATAGACGATGGCCGAATGTCGCTGGGATTTCGTTATTTTGATGAAGAAGGTGAAGAATTGCTGGATGACGCCCCGGAATTTGAGCCAGTTGGCAAAGGAACCAATCGGAAGGAGGGCAAACCCAGGGAGGAAAGCGAAGCGAAACCGAACCAGCCATCTCCAATCAATATCGACACGTTTCCCGTGGTGATCGGAATGATGACCAGGTGTTGGACCGGCGAACACGAAAAGATGGCGGAAGCGTTAAATGACAGGTTCCCCGGTCAGATCGTAAACGTGGTCGATCAAATGAGCGAAGGGGCGGACCGCGTTGCGCAAAACTTTTTGAAACATTCCAAAGTTCAGGATGCCCCAACGTTCAAAGAGCTAAAAGCGGCGCGCGACCAGGGTCCGGAAGCCCTCGCAAAGTTGTTAATACAGCGCGCCCCTACGCAGTTAGGAACTATAGCAGATGGCGCCATAGGAACGGGTTTGGAACGCTTCGTCGCCGCGCTATTGGCGAACGGAATGGACCCCAACACGCCAAACCAACATGGTGAAAGCCTTTTAACCGTGGCTGAAAACTGCAAAAAAACTGCAATTTACAATTTACTGAAATCGGCGATAGAGAAGAAAAGCTGAGCGCTTAGTTTTGATTTTTATGTCTAAAGGAAAAATTGAGAGAGATTATCATCCAAATGGGCAATTGCGGTGGCAGGCCACAATAAAAGACGGAAAGCCCGTTGGGATAGTCAGGCACTGGCATGAAAACGGCGTATTAGCAGATGAGAGTTTTTGTGATGATGACGGTTTGGAACATGGCGTTGTGAAGACCTGGAACAAAGAGGGAAAATTGCTTGGCGAATGCCACATGGACCACGGAACGGGTATCAGCAAGAGTTGGTACGAAAATGACCAATTGGAGAGTGAGAGCTATCATATCCGTGGTATAGGCTTCGGACGGTCGCGGATGTGGTGGGAGGACGGGACCTTAATGAGCGTAACGTATTATCTAAAGGGTTGTGAAGTTTCAAAAAAGAAGTATCTCGCAGCTTGCGAGAAGGATCCAACCTTGCCGCGCTACGAAGACAATGAACCCGAGCCAGAAGAGCCGGAGTTCATTGGAGTGTACAAAAAGCGTGAGACGCCAATATCTGAATGGGAGCGCCAAAAATTTGCCGACCACATTAACAAATATCTGCGAAAACCAAATCGAGGTGAAGCGCTTCAATGGTTAAAGGGAGACGAGAATCGTTGGCTTGGAGATATGACCCACGAGGATTCAGTGGAACTGGTTGAGGAGGGTTATAAGGCGGGAGCGACTAAGATAGTTGCGGTCGAGATTGGGGACGAAACCTCAGATCGTTTGATTGTGTACGTTCCGCTTGCAGGAGCTAAACGTGAGAGTGTGTTTAAGTGGCACAGCATAGTTGCGCAAAAATGCGGCTGGGATCCAGACGGCGATTGGGGACAAGATGAATTGTTTATCTTTTTAGATTGAAAGAATTTCGGCTCAAAACGCCCATAGAGTGGGCCAGCGGCCTCCTTCAGCTTTCGGTTTTCGATTGATGACGCGGGCTTTCAGCCCTTGAGAGGTTTTGCATTCTTCTGTTCCTGGGGCGCTGCCCCAGGCTGGTATAAGTTGCGCCGTTGGCGCTCAAGCATTCCGTTGTCCCGTTTCCTCAAAATCTTCAAATTCACCAATAAAAGGCCCATTTCCAGCCCCGTTTCTCCGTTTCGTTCCGTATACCCAAAAAATGTGAATCGGGCCTGCATCGACCCTCACATTCTCATGCTCTCACGCTCTCACGCTCTTTTCCAGTTCTCCATCCTCCATCCTCGCCCTAACCCCGGCTCACTTCCTCTGAAACACCAACTCCCCGTCATCCGCGCTCACTTTAATTTTATCGCCCGGCTTGAATTCTCCTTCGAGCAGGCGCATCGAGAGCGGATTCAGCAATTGTTCCTGCACGGCGCGTTTGAGCGGGCGCGCACCGAATTGCGGATCGTAGCCTTCCCTCGCCAGCAATTTTTTCGCGGCGGCATCCACGTCGAGCGTCAGGTTCTGTTGGGCGAGGCGCTTTTCGAGCCGGTTAATTTGTATTTCCACGATCTTTGAGAGTTCCTCTTCATCCAGGCTTTGGAAGATGATGACGTCGTCCACGCGATTGATGAATTCCGGGCGGAAATGTTTTTTCAATTCGGCCAGGACCTTGTCTTCCATCGTCTGGCGCGCGCCGACGGTGGTCCGGCCGTCCATGAAATATTCCTGGATGATGTGCGAGCCGATGTTGCTGGTCATGATGACGATCGTGTTCTTGAAATCCACGGTGCGTCCCTGGCCATCCGTGAGCCGGCCGTCGTCAAGCACCTGCAACAGGACGTTGAAGACGTCGTGGTGGGCCTTTTCAATTTCATCGAACAGCACGACCGAATAAGGACGGCGGCGCACGGCTTCGCTCAACTGGCCGCCTTCCTCGTAACCGACGTATCCGGGCGGCGCGCCGATGAGCCGGGCCACGGTGTGCTTTTCCATGTATTCGCTCATGTCGATGCGCACCATGGCATTTTCGTCGTCGAACAAAAATTCAGCGAGCGCGCGGGCCGTCTCGGTTTTGCCAACGCCCGTTGGCCCGAGGAAAATGAACGAGCCGATGGGGCGATTGGGGTCCTGCAAGCCGCTGCGCGCGCGGCGGACGGCGTCGGACACGGCTTTGATGGCGGCTTTTTGTCCGATGACGCGTTGTGAAAGGCGGTCCTCCATCTTCACGAGTTTTTGGCGTTCGCCTTCGAGCATCCGTGAAACGGGAATATGCGTCCATGACGCGACGACTTTGGCGATGTCTTCATCGGTAACTTCCTGGCGCAGCAATGTGGTGCGCGTGGATTGCGCCGCCTGCTTTTCGATGGTGGCCAGCTTTTTCTCCAGTTCGGGGATTTTTCCGTATTGGATTTCGGCCGATTTTGTCAAATCGCCCTTGCGCTGGGCCTGTTCCAATTCGATGCGCGCCTGTTCGAGTTGTGATTGCACGACGCTGACGGCGTTGACGGCGGCTTTTTCATTTTGCCATTGGGCGGTCAGCGCCTTGGATTTGTCCTTCAGGTTGGCGATATCGGCATCCAGATTTTTTAGGCGTTCGCGGCTGGCCGGGTCTTTTTCCTTGGCGAGGGAGGTGCGTTCGATTTCGAGCTGTAAAATCTGGCGGTCGAGCTGGTCGAGTTCCGTGGGCTTGGAATCAAGTTCCATCTTGATGCGCGAGGCCGCTTCATCCACGAGGTCGATCGCCTTGTCCGGCAGAAAACGGTCCGTGATATAGCGTTGCGAAAGCTGCGCGGCGGCGACGAGCGCGGAATCCTGGATACGCACGCCGTGATGGACTTCATAGCGTTCTTTGAGCCCGCGCAAAATGGCGATGGTGGCCTCGACGGTGGGTTCGCTGACGATGACTGGCTGGAAACGCCGCTCCAGCGCCGGGTCTTTTTCGATGTGTTTGCGATATTCGTCCAGCGTGGTGGCGCCCACGCATCGCAATTCACCGCGCGCAAGCTGGGGTTTCATGATGTTGGCGGCATCGGTGGCGCCCTCGGCGGCGCCTGCGCCCACGAGCGTGTGGAGTTCGTCGATGAACAAAATGATTTTGCCTTCGGCGGCCACGATTTCCTTGAGGAACGCCTTAAGACGGTCTTCAAATTCGCCGCGATACTTTGCGCCCGCTATCATCGCGCCAAGGTCCATGGCGACCAGCCGCTTGTTTTTTAGCGATTCCGGCACGTCGCCGCTGACGATGCGCCGGGCGAGGCCTTCCGCAATGGCCGTCTTGCCCACGCCGGGTTCGCCGATGAGCACGGGATTGTTTTTGGTGCGCCGGGTGAGCACCTGCATGACCCGGCGGATTTCCTCGTCGCGCCCGATGACCGGGTCAATTTTTCCCTGCCGGGCCAGGGCGGTAAGGTCGCGCCCGTATTTTTCCAGCGCCTGGAATTTGTCCTCCGGATTGGCATCGGTGACACGCTGGTTGCCGCGCAACTCGGCGAGCGCGCGCAGGACAGCATCGCGCCTGAGTCCGTGCTTTTGAAAAATTTTCTTAAGCGTCGAACCGCCCTCGTCAATCAAGCCGAGCAACAGGTGCTCGGTGCTGACATAATCATCCTTGAGCTTGGTCGCTTCGCTTTGCGCGGCCTCGAGGGCTTTCTTGAGCGTATTGCCGAGGAAGACATCCGCGCCCTCAACTTTATGGCGGCGGGCCAGTTCGCTTTCCAGGTCGGGCTTGAGGCGGTCGCCCGGCACGCCCACGCGCTGGAGTAAATCGGGGATGAGGCTGTCGGTCTGGGAAATGAGGGCGAGCGCCAGGTGTTCGCCGTCCAATTCCTGGTGCGAAAAACTGCGCGCGATGTTTTGCGCCTCCTGCAGTGCCTCCTGTGATTTGATTGTCAGTTTATCGAGCTGCATGAATGGGAATCTAATGCAAAAGGGGCTGGGCGTAAATGTTCGCCATTCATTCAATTACTGTCCGATTAGCGCGGGCGTGGCGCGTGTTACGTGGTGCGTCAAGTATGTGGCGGCGATGGCCTGCTATTCTTGACGCAACACGCAACAGGGCATCGAAATCAGCTTGCCCCTTTATTTGCGCTGCATATAATAGGCTGACAATTCCGGCGTCACGCCGGGAACGTTGGTTGCCAACGTAGCTCAGTTGGTAGAGCAGCGCTTTCGTAAAGCGCGGGTCGCTGGTTCAAGTCCAGTCGTTGGCTCCATTTAAGTTACAGGGATTTAATGCGGTTTTGCCTGTTTCCTGCCGCCCCCGGTTTTGACGCAAGCCCATTTTTTGAAGTTCGGCGAAAGCGGCGCAAATTTTCTCTGGCGGGACTGGAAAAAAGGTGTCCGTTTCGTCCGCACCGCCGATTACGTAGTCGTGAGCAAACTTTAGCTGGCACGGTCATGCAAATTCATGCAAAAAGGTGTTGCCAGTTTCGCGGCACGGGTGTAAGCAGGAATCGTGAGTAGAAAACGGGTCACTTAAAACCATAAAACATAATTTGCGGCTTCGGGCTGCTGTCCGTATCGAAACGTGGAAATTTCGCAGCGACAGGCGGCACTCAAAGCGCGCCCCAACCGGGGCGCGTTGAAAGTGTCTTGTCGTAGGCATCCACGTGCCTGATACGGGGCGCAAGTAAATGCGCCCTTTTTAGTTTGGCAACCAGAACGCAAGGAAAGGGAACCATGAAAATATCCAAAGCAGTTCAGGCAGTTTTCGGGGCAGTTGCCATTTCACTTATTTCCGCCATTCACTCCTTCGCCATTGAAGACCTTCAAGTGTCAGTTCAATCGTCGAACGTCCTGTTGTCATGGCCAAGCGCAACCAACGAAACGTATATCGTT
>DATJTK010000104.1:0-37891 GCA_035503455.1 Candidatus Sulfotelmatobacter sp.
CGAGCTGTAAAACGCCGCCCCAACCCGTGCGCCTATCTGACAAAGCCGCGCCACAAATTCAAAGATGCACAACATCGTAACCGCTACTGGAAAAATAAACCTCGAAAATTAAGAGCCTAATTTAAGCGCCATTCGGGTCAATCCATAGCATCGGTTGCATCGCCGTGGAGGTTCATGTGGGCACGTCCAAGAGCGCCAACGCCCGGTTGCACGAACGGATGAAAAGAGAAAATCCAACGACACCAAACACCGAACGATCTGTGCTCGGTCGTGCTCTTCCTCCGCTGCTCCTGGGGTGTCAAATGTTGTTGTTCAGGATGGTTCATGTTCTTCCCATATGGGTGGTAAAATGAGTTATGAACCGATCTAAAGCGATTGTTCTTTGGCTCGCCATCAGCGCGGTTATTTGGTTCACCATCGGCGCGGGGCTTGCCAATCTGATGGCCAGTGCCCCGCGTCCGGGCGAACCGGGTTACGTCCCGCGTCCGGGCGATCCGGCTTGGGTTTGGGAAGCCAGCGTTCCACGCCTGACAATGGCGCAAAAAAAGGAAGCGCAAATAATCCAGCTCAACCTTCGCTACGGTTCCAGAATGGCATGGCGAGCGGCAATGGCGCGGGCCATTGCTGGTTAAAGCCAATTGGCTGGCCAACCGGCTAAATCTGCCCGTTCAACGCCCTGTCCAAGAATCGGATATTTACACGTCGGATATTGGAGACGCGTGGTTTCGTGTGCTTAACAAATATCCGTCATGGATACCCGACAGCGTTTATGGAATTAATATATGGAACACCAACATTCCGCGCCTCCAACGCATTCTTGCGCTCAAATTTGGGATCGGCGGTAACTTAGACACTCCAACTTATCACTTTTCGTTCGCGGACGGCCAACTTTGCAGACTCTCGCGCCACAACGCTTCTCATGGCCAACGTTATTCAGATCGGCTCGCGGAGATTATGGCTGCGCCACACGTTCATCCTTCTTCGGCCAAGACCGATGAAATCTATCAAATTGCCACCAACTATCTCGCTGGCGTGGACATCAATCTGGACATGCTCGAAAAATCCCGATTGCCTCATCCGGTGCGTCAGGAAGAATATCAGCCCGATGGCACGTCCGATTCAGTGCCGGTTTATTTTGCGGCATGGGGCACCAACTATTACTCAATCGATTGGCTTTACCATTACTGGCACACAAATTAGTGGCACCCCGCAGTGATGGTGGAAATCGGCCCGCGCAACGAACTTTTGGAAATGTATATCGGCGATCCTACTTTTTTCCGCGACCCGCCCACGCTCATCCCATCCCAAACCGTCTGGCGGCTGGTTCACACCCCCGATCCTCCGCCTGACCAGCTGTTCAATCCCGACGTAATGCGGAAATTCCTTTTGACGCCGGAGGATTCGTCAAATTGGGTGCAGTGGGCACGAACCCCCTTATGGTACTATCAGCATGATAAGTTAAAGGAATTGCACCTCAGCAATGCGGAGAAACCTGAACTGCTCCAGAGCATAACAAACAACCTGAACTACCTCCATTCCGTGCTCATCCCCTACAAACCCGGTGATGATCCCGCCTTTGACACCAACCAACCATAAACCGCCATGAACGCGCCATCGTTGACCAATTCCCCGGAACCGAATCACCCTGCCCCAAAATCCTTCTGGCGTTGGGAAGCCCCGCGTTGGTGCCACTGGTTTATGTTCTGGCTAATCCTCACGGCCATTTCCACTTTGCGCTGCGATAGATTACGCCACAAAACAAAAATCGCCCAACGCCGCTTACATCATCTTTTCTGTCCTTCTGACGGCCAATTACATCATGTCGCTGGCGGCGCTCGTAAAAAGTTTCGTGAAGGAAAAGTAAGCTCGCAAGCGCGGCCAATCACCCGGTTGCCACCGTGTTAGGCTCCAAATGTTCCCCGAATAATCCCCACGCAGCGGTAAGACTACATTGCGGGTAAGAGCGGTTTCACAGTGTAGCAGCGTGAAGCCGGTTACATTTTCAGAAAAACTTCGGCGTTGGCGGGGCACGCTTCCCATTAAGGAAGCCGCGTTCATTCTTGGCGTCCCCTATTCCACCGTTTCCGATACGGTTTCCCCGCCTATGCCCAAAAAATGTGTGCGCACCTATCACGAGCAGTCCCGATGCATCGGGGCTCTAGTGTGGCGCTGCCACTCATTGGGAGAGGCTTACTATGGAGGCGTGAAACCCGAATGGCTCCTTTACGCGGAACAGGTCCAAAAAAGATATTGACCAACTGCCGACACGCATGAACGGTGGCAGCACCACCGGCAGAGGAACGGCATTTGTAAGGGGCTAACCGTCGCAAATGTAGTTCGGTATTTTTACCCATAGACATTTTGCCATTTGTGGTGTATTCGGCGTGCAATGGAATCCAGTGAATCATTTAAAACATTCGCTGAATGAATCCAAGAATTCAAAATCTATTCATTGCACTGGCATTTCCGGCTCTGTTAACACTGGACTCCGGAATTTCAACCGCATCTGCCCAAAGTGTCCAGCCGATCTATTCATTTCCCCCTGGAGCGAATCCTTATGCTGGCGTAACGCTGGGACCGGACGGCAATTTCTACGGCACGACCTATAATGGCGGCAGCAGCGGTTATGGCACGGTGTTCCGGGTAACGACCAACGGCGTGTTGACGACGCTCGTCAGTTTCACCAACGACAACGGAGCGAATCCTTATGCCGGCTTAATGCCGGGACCGGACGGCAATCTCTACGGTACGACCATTGAGGGCGGCAGCAGCGGTGATGGCACAGTGTTCGAGACGACGACCAAGGGCGTGTTGACGACGCTCGTCAGTTTTAACGACGACAACGGAGCGAATCCTTATGCCGGCTTAATGCTGGGACCGGACGGCAATTTCTACGGCACGACCTCTGAAGGCGGCAGCAGCGGTTATGGCACGGTGTTCCAGGTGACGACCAGCGGCGTGTTGACGACGCTCGTCAGTTTCACCGGCGCCAACGGAGAGTATCCTGTTGCCGGCTTAACGCTGGGGCCGGACGGCAATTTCTACGGCACGACCTCTGAAGGCGGCGGCAGCGGTTATGGCACGGTGTTCCAGGTGACGACCAGCGGCGTATTGACGACGCTCGTCAGTTTTGCCTACGCCAACGGAGCACTTCCTGAAGCTGGCTTAACGCTGGGGTCGGACGGCAATTTCTATGGCACGACCTGGGAGGGCGGCGGCAGCAGCGTGGGCACGGTGTTCCAGGTGACGATCAACGGCGTGTTGACGACGCTCGTCAGTTTTGCCGACACCAACGGAGCGTATCCTTTTGCTGGCTTAACGCCGGGACCGGACGGCAATCTCTACGGTACGACCGCTAGTGGCGGCGGCAGCGATGCCGGCACGGTGTTCCGGATAACGACCAACGGCGTGTTGACGACGCTCGCCAGTTTTGCCAACACCAACGGAGCGACCCCGCGCGCCGGCCTAACGCTGGGACCGGACAACAATTTCTACGGCACGACCGATAGTGGCGGCAGCGGCGGTGGGGGCGAAATCTATCGCCTGGATATATCACCTCCCAATATTGTTAACGAACCTGTCGGCGAAACCTTACCGATCGGGGACACGGCTTATCTCACAGTCTCGGCAACCGGCGCCTCGCCTCTGAATTACCAATGGTATTTCAACACCAACAACCTTCTGATTGGCCGCACCAATGCCAGCCTCGCCATCGGCCCGGCTGTCACCAACAACGATGGCTATTATCAGGTGATCGTCAACAATTCATTCGGCAGCGCCACGAGCGACGTTGCCACCCTGACCGTCCTTGTCGAACCGAATATGGCCGGTATCTCCAATAATGTTTCCAGTGGCGCCACAACCCTGTCTATGGGGAGCTATCCCGGCAGCACAAACTACCTGTATGCCACGACCAATTTGGCATTGCCTCTCCGGCAATGGCAGTTGATTGCCACCAACGTCGCTGCCTCTAACGGGCTGTTCCAATTCATTGATCCAAACACCAAAGGCATCCCCGCCAAATTCTATCGCCTCTCCGACCAGTAAATTCCCGAAATCTTAGGGTTTCCTCTTCCCCTTTTCGCCCTTACTTCCCCATCCTTCTCCAGCGGTAATCGCCAAAGCACCCGCCGCCGAATGCCCAACCCGGGCCTTAGCCGCTTCACGCGAGCCCTCGCGCCCCGCGCCTTCGTTTAAGGCCATCGACTCTTCAGTACGCGAATGGGACAGCGGCGCCTTCGCCGCCGCCCTGCAAATCTGCTCATACAACACTTCTTTGGCCCGGTCCACGTCCTGGCCGATTTCAATGGCAAATTTCGATACGCACGTTTCCACCACATCGGTTTCGGTCATGCCGAGCGTGCGCGCGACGCCGTGCAGCAGTTTGACCGTGCGCGACGACATTCGAAAATTTTTTTGCACCGAATCCGCCATATTTTTCGCGGCCAATATGCATTATCGTATAGCACACCGCAAGCTTTTTTCTTGTAATGTATATCATGTAGCTATACAGTGCTGGCATGACAAAGACCGCGGGACGGCCTAAAGGCTGTAACAACAAGGTTTTAATGGCATTCCGCTTTCGCCGGGACATGGCCGAGGCCATCAGAAAAATCGCCATTCAAAACGATCTGCCGCAGGCGCGGATCCTGGAAATCCTGGTGACCCGCTTCGGCAAGGAGATATGGCCATGAAACGAATCTCCAACAGTCTCGAATTCGGGGTGGGGACAGCTCGTCCCCACGTGCCTGAGTGCTTTTTAAAGCGACTTTCCAACCGCTGCGCCGGTTTGCACCGGGGCCACCATCTTTCCAACTGCTGCGAGCCGTTGTTGCCGCCCCACGATGGCCGCGGCGCAAGCCGCTCTGAACAAAACCCTCAAGTTCCGCTGGCCTCTGAAGATGCCTTCGCGCAAGTGCCGGGCAATGCGGAAACAGCAGTTGGAAACCCTTCCGTCGTGCAAATCGTAAATCGTAAATTCCTCAATCCTATGGGCAGACACAGAAAACATCCCCTCAAAATAACCGATGCCGGCGCGCGCCGCTTAATTTGTGCAATCGTCGAACAGGCGGTCGTTGACTTCAAAGGACTCGTTGCCATGGGCTGCATTGTCAACGGTGTGGCGCTGCCTTGCGCGCGGACACGCCGCTACGACAGCGATTACCGGACCGAGGCCGAAGTCAAGGATCTCCTGGACTTTTTCACCAAAGGCGCCCTCGATGAATGGCTGTTCGTCGCCGGAATTCGAATTAATCCAAACCTGATTCGCGAAAAGCTCGGAATCAGCCCGCAGCCGTCCATAGTCGAGGGCCGTCCGTCCGTGGTTGCGAGTCAGGGGCCGGACCACGCTGTGACTGAGGACTGAAGACCATGGACTGTGGACTTCAGAATGAAAATCTGCGCGTAAAAGAACTCGCCGAGTCCTTGCGAGTTTCAAACCGTTTTATTTATCAAATGCGGGCTTGCGGCTTTCCCATGCGCGGTGACAGCCACTACAGCCAAACCGCAACCGTCCAGGAAGCCCAGGATTGGATCAAAGCCAATAATTTTCGGTTGATTAAAGGAATTGGGGTCGTCGGGAATTTGATTTTAGCCACAGATGAACACAGTCTGCAAACCCGATTCAGAACACCAATAAAATAGCAGAAACCCTTGTAAAATCAATGTAAATTCGCCATTACTCGCCAGAATTTTTCACTACTTTTCATCCCTTCCGCTGACACTTTTACTGACAGTTGCGGCTGACAGTTGCGGCTGAACTGTTGCCCGTCCAGCCGCGAATCATCACGCTTCAATCTTCATCCGGCAGCATGACGGTGATGGCGGGCCGTGGGCAGGAAACCAAATGGGAAATCCCCACTTTGTGTTTTAATTGTAAAAGTCTGAAGTATACTGTACAATATTGTTCCTCTACGAGGTGTCAAAACGAAGCAGCCGTATATTGAAGGCAATAAAAATTATCACGATTGCATTCACCCTCTGCGCTGCATTTGCGGCGCAGGCTGCCATTACCCCATATTATTGGGACACCAATCCCAGTGACCCGGCTGGCACTTACACCGGCGGTGATGGCATCTGGAGCACCAACAACAACCTGTGGCAAAATTCCAGCGGCAGTCACGTCAACTGGCCGGCCCCCGGAGCGGACAATTATGCCTTTTTTGTCGCCGGTGCCGGTGCAACAATCAATATCACCAATCCCATCACCCTCGCCGGTATTTCGACGATCGGGACTACTGACACGACCATTTTCACCAACAACTTCAACTCAGGCAATACACCGCTCCCCATCACCCTTGATGCCTCCAGTGGGAACTTCTACATCACCAATAATCAAGAGATTGAGTTTGGAGGAGGCGGGAATGGTTTCATCATCACTGGAACTGCGAATATTGTGAAGTGGGGCACTGGCACGTTGTTGATTCAAGATTCAGAAGTGACAAATTGCACCTACATCGGCAATGTCTACATTCACCAAGGCATATTTCAAATGACTCGAGACAATTGCCTTGGAAATTCAACCAACTGCGTCTTTTTAGATGATGGCGGCGGCCTCAATCAGAACACTGGCACTAAGATTACACTCGCCAGCCTGCGCAATATTTACATCGGACCGAATGGTGGTCGCTTTCCGCTTTTCAATAACCCCAATCGCGACATAATCGTTCCGGGCAGTGTTGAAGATTGGACGGATGCGCCGGAGTGGGCGGGCACGCCGGGCACAGTGACAATTACCGGAGGCGCCATCGCGCCGTTGACCCTAAACGGGACAAACACATTTAGCGGAGAATTCATCCTTGGCGCACTGAATATCCTTTCCAGTGGCAACGCCGGGGGTGCGGGTTTTACCCTGAATAATGGCGCGGTCCTGACCGTGACCCAGACGTCCTCCGGTTACACAATGAATGCCGCGTTCTTAACCAACGCCACAGCGCCGGGGCAGTTCGTCACCAATACGCTGGTGCTGGGCACAAACGGGCTGTCGGTGACGGCCCCTATGTTGTATGTCACAAACTTATCAGCGGGAGCGGCCCAATGCGTTATTAACGTTACCGGGTCAGGTTTTACAACCGGCCAATTTCCACTCATCCAATATCAATCGCAAGACGGCACGCTTGGCAACAATTCATTCGTCGCCGGGTCGCTGCCGACGGGATTTGCCAGCGCATCGCTCTCCAACAACGCTGCCAATTCCTCAATTGATTTGGTGCTGACCAGCACCCCGCTTCGCTGGACGGCCCAGGTGAACAACAACTGGGACACCACTACCTCAAACTGGATGAACACTGCAACACTGGCCCCGGCGGTGTACACTACGGGTTCCCCGGTCATTTTTGATGATACCTCCCTGAACTCAACCGTTAATGTGGTGACGGCTGTGTCACCCGGCGGCGTGACTGTGAGCAACAATGCCCTCGCTTACGTCTTCCAGAACGGTGGCGGCAGCATCAGCGGCAGCGGCGGCTTCACCAAACTCGGCCCGGGCTCGGTGACAGTTCAAACGACCAACAGCTACACGGGCGAAACCATCATCAGCAACGGCACGTATGTCGTCGGCGCGTCCGGAGCGATTCCCTTCGGCTCGGAGGAAGGCAATGTTCAAGTCAACGGCGTGTTGGACATGAACGGCTTTGATACCGAGATCAATGGATGGTCGTCGGGTTGCGGCGTGGTGACCAACAGTGCCGCCTCCGGCACCAATGTGTTTTATGTGACAAGTGGCAGTAACAACTTTACCGGGCGGATCCAGGATAATCCTTCCGGCGCGGCTATCAGTTTTTGCATAACCAACGGAGCGGATGTGACACTCATGGCAACACAGTATTACCGGGGGGTGACTGATGTGCCGTGGGGAATCTTGACCTATGGGGCGGCGAATGTGCATTCAGCCATCTCGGTGCTTAATGTGGGCGCGTCTAACATGCCTGGGAAAGTGTACTTGAATGGGTTTGACCAGACCATAGGTGGCTTCACCGGAACCTCCGGGGAAGGCGGCGGCTACCGCTTCATTGCCAATAACACCACGAATTACCCCACCCTGACGATAAATGTGCCCACAAACACGATTTGCTTGGTCCACAATACCCAAGGGATTAATCCAGGGAATCCGAATTACATCACCAACGCCAACAACTTCAATGTGACCAAAACAGGTCCAGGGGTGCAGGATATCAGCATCGCCTATTACCAAGGACCAACCACAATCGAGGGAGGGACTTTCGTATGTTATGATTCCCCGACCACAACCTATAGCCAGCATTTAACGAATACGGTTACAGTTTGGTCAGGGGCAACTTTAGCCGGAAACGGCCGCCAAATTGACGGCCCGACTACCACTATTGAGAACGGCGCAAAACTCTGGGTGGGCCTCGATGCCTTGGGCATACCTGGAATCTGCAATTTCGAAATCCGCAGCAGTCTCATTTTAGAAACCAACAGCACCACCCTTACTGATGTGGACGCGGACGATGCCACCAACGACATGGTCATCGGCATGCATAATATTACCTATGGCGGCACATTGGTGGTCACCAATATTGGGCTGACTTCCTTGTCAGGCGGAGAGCAGTACCAGTTGTTCAGCTTCTCGGGGACGGAGAGTGGCAATTTTAGCAGCGTCACCATTCTACCGGCGAATGGCCTTACTGGTGTATTTAACCCGGCGACTGGTGTGCTAACAATTAGCGGTGCTGTGATTCCCACAACTCCAACGAATCTCCTCGCCAATGTGAACAGCGGTCAGATCAATTTGAGCTGGCCAACTAACTATCTGGGCTGGAGCCTGCAAATGCAAACCAACAGTTTAAGCGTTGGCTTAAGCACGAACTGGTTTACCATTCCAGGTTCATCGTTGGTGACTTCCACCAATTACCCGCTTTTGAATGGAGGAACAGCCTTCTTCCGAATGTTCTATCAGCCCTAAATTGAATCCGTAAAGGGGCTTGGTATTAACAGAACGGGGCTGGCCTCGGTCTTGTCTTTCGTTTGCTTGCCGGTGGCGGTGTCTTCGGTGTAAAAAACGCCCGCGCGCGAGAACAGATTGAATCTCGTTTTCATAATGTGTTCGGCTGAACGAGAAAACAATCCACATTCGACTGCTTTTTTGAACGCGCGTTGTGGCAAAGTTTTAGCCAGTTGTGGCGAATAGTGCTGTGACTCTCCGCGTTACTGGCAGTTTCGCTGACAGCGGCCGTCCATCCATCGAGGAAATCTTGCAACCACAAGGTTTTTACCAACTTGAACACAGATGGGCACAAATGAAACACAGATTTTTTATCCGGAGATTTCGCCGATTTTCGCCGATTACCGGATTGCAATCTGCGCTCATCTGCGAAATCTCTGGACGTTTTAATCCATCCTCAACCCCATCTTCCATTTTCGTTTTGAAAGCTTCTCCGCCGCCTTCGCCCTGTGGCTCAATTTATTTTTCACCTCATCCCCCAACTCCGCGAACGTCTCGTCAAATCCCTCCGGCACAAACAGCGGATCATATCCAAACCCATTCGCGCCGCGCGGCTTGAACAGAATTCGGCCCTCGCATGCGCCGTCAAATAATTCGATCCGCGATTCCATTTCCTCGGCGTAACAAACCGGAGAACTCGGCTCAACCTTCGTGGGAGAAATTGGCGCAAACGCCAGCACGCACCGAAATCGTGCCGTCCGTTTTTCCAGCGGCACATCTTTGAGCAATCGTAGCAACTTCGCATTGTTGTCCGCGTCACTGGAGTTGTGCGCCGAGTCCATCGCGGCAAACCGCGCCGAAAAAACGCCCGGCGCGCCATTCAACACGTCCACTTCCAGGCCCGAATCATCCGCCAAAACAAAATCCGGCAGCGGTTTCGCATCCATCTCTCGCGCCGCCAGCCATTCAGCCAATTCGACCGCCTTTTTCGTCGCATTCCCCGCGAAGGTGTCCGCGTCTTCGATGACCTTCGGCGCACCCGGAAAGTCATTCAGCGTCAGGTATTGAAATTGATTTCCGAGAATCGCCCGAATTTCCGAAACCTTGTGCGCGTTGCGCGTGGCGACGAGAATGGCAGGCATAGTCAAATTCCAATCAGCGCCGCGCCGATGACGCCCGCCGAATCGCCGAGTTGATGTTTGACAATCGGCGTTTCCAGGGAATCGCTGAAGACAAATTTGGCCGTCTCCGCAACGCCTTCCGTATACAGCGCGTTGAAATTGGAAACTCCGCCGCCCAGCACCACGATGTCCGGGTCCAGCACATCAATGACATTGGCCAGCGCGCGGCCAAAGTGTTGAAAGAAACCAGGCATGAACTCCATCGCCAGCGCTTCGCCGTCGTAAAAATCCTTTTCGATCTGGCGGAACGGCTTTTTCACGCCAAACCGCTCCGCGTACCGCGCCTCCGCGCCGCCGCCGCTGATGTACGTCTCCACGCAACCGCGCTTGCCGCAATAACAGAGCGGACCGTCCGGCGCGATGCTGGTATGTCCCCATTCGCCGGCGATGCCCTGGCGGCCGATGATGACTTCGCCCTTGTGAACGATGCCGCCGCCGCAACCCGTGCCCATGATGACACCAAAGACAAGCTGGTTGCCGCGGCCCGCGCCGTAGAGGGTCTCGGCCATGGCAAAGCAATTCGCGTCGTTCTGCATCGCGATGGCGCGTCCCAGGATATTTTGCAAATCGGTTTTGAACGGCTGCCCGTTCAGGCACACGGTGTTGGAGTTTTTTAACTGGCCCGTGCGGGGCGAAACAGCGCCAGGCGTCCCGATGCCAAACGTGTGCTCCCCCGATCCGATCGCCGTCACGAGTTCGCGATAGAGGCTCGCGATGCGTTCCAGGATATGGCGGTAGCCGCCCTCCTGTTGGGTATCAATGCGCTTGCGAAAAATTTCCGCGCCCTGGCTGTCCAGGACGATGCCCTCGATTTTTGTGCCGCCGAGGTCTATGCCAATGCGAAACATCGGCTAATTCTGCCAGAACGCGACCGCTTGTTTCCAGAAAATCGTCTGCGGTTTGGCCACCTGACAATGTGTGCCGTCCGGATATTCCCAAAGTTTCTTTGGCCCGTCATAATCGTTGTACAGGCGCAGCCCGAGTTTCTCCGGCACGATGACGTCTTTGCCATCCACGGAAATGCCCACCTTGCCGTGATAATTTTGCAAATATTGGTCCGAAGGAAAATTATCCACACAAAGAAGCGACACCGGTAAAAACGGGTACTCATGCTGGCCCACATCCGTCACGCTCGTGAAAGGCGAAAGCAGGACAATCCCCGCAATCCGGTTGGTAAAAGTTCCTGCCAAATAACAGGCGACACCCGAGCCCAGTGATTCGCCGAAGACATAAACCGGTTTGTTCGTGGGAATCATTTCGAGGGCTTCCGCCGCGGCCGCGAAAAGATTTTTTTCCGTGGGTTTCCCCGGCCGGTCTTCATAGCCCGGGTATTCCAAAATATAAACGTTCAGCGCGGCGACCTTCTGGATATCATCCGCAAAATGCGCGCAGCCTGTGGCCGTGCTGCCATTGCCGTAGGTGATCAGGACGCTCCCTTGAGCCGGTTGCACCGGCGAAGGCCGCTCAAAGCCGATATCCCCGTCGGAATCCGTCCAGCGCTCCAGATGATTCGCCCGCGCGATACGGTCCACCTGCGCCGAATCATAAACACGCGGATGATAAATCAGCGACCGCTGCTCCACCGCCATCCCAATGCAAATCGCCAGGTAAACAATCGCCAGCGTCAGCAAAAGCAATTTTGCCACGCGCATCGGTATAACAGATGATTTCATTTTCGATTTCCGATTACAATTTACGCCATAAAGGCGATAGCCGCATCAACGGTCAGCTACAATTTACCACAGTCTCAGCAATAGATAAAATGTTTAGCCACGGATGGACACAGATGAAACACAGATTAAAACGTCCGCAGATTTCGCAGACCAGGCTTAGGAGACACGGATTCGCTTAAACGGCAAATTCACACTGCTTGCCAAAGATTTTCTGGTGGATTACCGTTCAGAGGTGAGCTTCAAAGAAATCAAAAACGGCCTGGCTGAACTGCCTGAAGACCAGCAGGATCAGTTGGCCGCCTACCTGGTCCATTTGCGTCACCAACGCGATGCGCGATTGCGCGATGAACTATCTTCGCGTTTGGACGATAAAAACCCCGACCACTGGATTTCAACCGACCAACTGCGGGAACACTGGAAGGGCTGATCTTGCAACCTTACAGGGTGTTGATCGATGAAAGGAGGACCCCTCGTCTTTTTGTTCTATTTCCCTCCCGCCCCCAATCCCGTAATTTTTATCGGCATCCATGAAAACCATTGCCGCGTTGATTCTGCTCTGGCTGTGGCTGATTTGCGCCGTGCCGTCCCTCGCCGGAACGTCATTCAGCGTCGCCGACATTGACCGAAACCGCATACTCGTTGATGCCTCAAACGCCCTCACCGTTCCGCCCATCACTATCACCAAATACCGCGCCCGATTGAGCCTCGGCGACCCGCACGATTTCTATTCAAACGCCGATTATTTCTGGCCAAACACAAACACGCCCAACGGCCTGCCCTACATCAATCGCGATGGCCAAAGCAATCCCCACAATTTTAACAAACACCGCGAATGCCTCTTCCAATTGCATGATGCCGTCGCTGCCCTCGGCGCCGCCTATAAAATCACCGGCGATGACCGTTACGCCGCCAAAGCCGCCCAACTGCTCCGCGTCTTTTTCCTCGACCCGTCCAGCCGCATGAATCCAAACCTCCAGTACGCCCAGGCCATCCCTGGCGGTCCGTCCGGACGCAGTTACGGAATCATTGACACCCTGCGTCTCCTGGAAATTCCCCGCGCCATCACCGCCATGGAAAATTCGACGGCCTTTCCGCCAGACGTCCTGGCCGGCCTCAAACAATGGTTCTCCGATTACACCCATTGGATGCGGACCAGCAAAAGCGGCATCCAGGAATCCCAGGCCGCCAACAATCACGCCGTCGCGTATTGGCTGCAAATCGCCGTGTTCGCCCAATTCACCGGCGACGAACCGGACCTCGCAGACTGTCGCAAGCAGTTTACGGACGTATTCATTCCCAAACAAATGGCTGCCGATGGCAGTTTTCCGCGCGAACTCGCGCGTACAAAACCCTACGGCTATTCCATCTTTCAATTGGACAACATGGCCGCCCTGTGTCAGGTGTTATCCACGCCCGGGGACAATCTCTGGCAGTTTCAATTGCCCGACGGCCGCGGCATGCGCAAAGCCATGGAATTCATGTATCCCTATCTCGCCGACAAAAACAAATGGCTCGCCGACGGCCACCGCAAAGACGTTCAGGCATGGAACGGCTGGCCCGTCCGCCAACCTTCGCTCCTCTTTGCCGGCCTGGCCTGCGGCGAACAAAAATATCTCGATCTCTGGCTCAAACTCTCCGCCGACCCAAATGACGATGAGGTCCGGAGAAACGTTGCGATTACACAACCCGTCCTATGGGTCCATTAAGCAGTCAATTCTGAAACTTTTTCCTTTTTCCTTTTTCCTTTTTAATTCTTATGTTCTCGAAATCCCTTTTCCTCGCAATATCCCTCGCCCTCGCAATCACCGCCGCCGTATCCGCGCAATCACCGTTGACCATTTCTCTCGATCCCAAACATCCCGCCGCCGCCATCTCGCCCGATTTCACCGGCCTGAGCTTTGAAATTTCCCAACTCTCGCCAGGCCACGACGGTCTCCGCTATTTCCGCCCCGACAATCGCCCACTCATCAATCTCTTTCAAACCCTCGGTATCAAAAACCTCCGCGTCGGCGGCAACACCGCCGACCGCAGCGCCCATCGCTCGCCTGATGACGCGGACATAGACAGCCTCTTCGGCTTCGCCAAAGCTGCCGGAGTGAAGGTCATTTTTTGTTTGCGCCTGCACGATGGGAACCCCGCCGAAGACGCCCGCATCGCCAAATACATCATGGACCATTACCCGGACCAAATCGCCTGCTTTTCCATCGGCCAGGAGCCGAACGTCTATCCGCGAACAACCAATTGGGTCAACGGCGTCCCGAAAAAATCCCCTCGGCTTTCATTCCCGGCCTATGCCAAAGAATGGAAACGCTTTGCCGATGCCATTATCGCCGCCGCGCCCAGCGCGACCTTTTGCGGGCCCAGCGTGGATGACAATCCGTCATGGCCGCGGCAATTCATGGACACGTTCGGGCAGGGCAACCATGTGACCCTTATCACTGCCCATCTCTATCCCGGCCGCTCCGGCGACCGTGTTCCCAGCCCGGAGTTCGGCCGCGACGAAATGTTGTCGGGCGGTTTCATCGCTGCGTATCAACATTTATACGACGGTTTCGGCGCCGCCGCGCTGGCCGCCGGCCTGCCTTATCGCCTCGAAGAAGTGAATAATTTCTTCAATGGCGGCGCGTCCAACGTCAGTGACACTTTTGCCTCCGCCCTCTGGGGCCTGGACTTCATGTACTGGTGGGCACAGCACGGCGCCGACGGACTCAATTTTCATACCGGCGATAAAGTTGCCGCCGGAGGCGACGTGCGTCCTTCCAAATACACCGCCTATTTCAGCGCACCCGGTGGGTTTGAAGTTCGGCCGCTCGGTTACGGTATCAAGGCCTTTGACATCGCCGCGCACGGCCGATTTTTGCCCGCCGCGATTTCAAATCCCGGCAACCTCAACGTGAGCGTCTATTCCGTCCTTGGCAACGACAAAGACATTTACCTCACCGTCATCAACAAGGAGCACGGACCCCAGGCCAAAGCCGCTGCGCTCTCAGTCACCGACGGCGGCACCGTGGCCGACCCTCAATTGATGACCTTGACCGTTCAGGGCGGAGATATCGCCGCCAAAACCGGCGTCACCCTTGGCGGCGCCGGGATACAAAGCGACGGCACATGGACCGGCGCCTGGACATCTCTTCCTCCCGCCAAATCCGGAATTCTAAACGTAACCATCCCCCCGTCCACAGCCGGGATTATCAAACTCAGTGAGTCGGTAAATTGAGGTGTTTCGGTTAATGCCGATTACGGATTGCGGAATGATCCAGCCCATCAAAACGTGTCAAAATTGGCATTCAACCTGCGGCGTTTGCAGGCAAAAACTCGTGTACTATGACGATAACGTACCGCAATAAATTTCGTGATTGGCTCGCGTTTCAGGCCTATTGCGCCCCCCGCAATCCGATCATCATTTTGACGTCCGTCGGCTTTTTCCTCTTTGCTACGTTCGAGGTCGTGTTGCCCGCGACCCGCCAAACGGCGGCCAGCGTGCCACTGGCGGCGTGCGTGGTTGGATTCATTGTTGTCGAGTTGCTGATCATCGCATTTATATTGGCCTTCCTCGCTGCCATTACCATTATTCCGATGATTTTTCCCAGGAACAAGCTGTTGTACTGCACGCGCACCTTCATCACCGGTGACGACACATTCTTTACTCAGTCGGAGTATGGCCGTTCAGAGACCAAATGGTCTGTCGTACGGAAGTTGGTTCGCACCCGTTCCTACATCTTTATGTTTTTGAGTCAGCATAATGCGCTTGTCGTTCCGCGCAGCGCATTTGAGAAAGCGGACCAATGGGATGCTTTTTATGAGGTGTGCAAAGAGAACAAGAGTGAGGCCAGTTAATTCGAAAATTTACAATTTACGATTTGCCCCGGCATAGTCCCGTTGTCTTCGTAGCAGCCCAAGTGAGGAGGCTTTCACTCTTTTCCGCTGCCTCGGTGTCTGCACAAGTCTTCCCTCAATGTTGCAATAGTCGGTTGCGGTGCTGGCAACAGTCTCGTTCAATAACGCTTTGGATACTTCCACAAATTTCGGAGCCTTCTGGGTATCGAATAATGTGCCTGCGGCAAATTGGACGTCTTTCGCCTCTTCGGCTGATGGCAATGAGTTAGTGGCAGCTGCGGAGTACGAGGGTGTCGGAAACTCTGGTGGAATCTGGATTTTGCAAACGCCTCCCTCTCCGCAACTGAACGCCTCCCTCTCAAACGGCAGCCTGAATCTCTCATGGATTGTGCCGTCAACCAATATGGCGTTGGAGGAAAGCCCCGATCTGATCAATTGGACGCTGCTGACCGACGCTCCGTCGTTGAATGACGCAAACTTGCAGGAGCAATTGGCGATTTCACCGACTAATAGCAGCGGCTTCTTTCGTCTGATATCACAATAATCGGCGCCCGTTTGCGCCTTTGCGCCACTGCGTGAGGTAAAATCACGTAAACGCCCCAAGGCCGTATTCGCTTGACGCCCGACTGGCCTTATGATAGATGTGCAGCACCGTCAGATCCGGAGTTGACCCAACATGAAAGTAGTTGCCATCCTCTTCGCCGTCGTTTGCGGCTTTGTCACCGCCGATTTTGCCCGGGGCCAGACATGGACTCTAACAGGCGCAGGCACCAATGAATGGAGGGGCATAGCTTCCTCCGCGGATGGAACCAAATTGGCCGCGGTCGCGGACGTCGGCGGGATATACCTTTCAACCAATTTGGGGGCGGCATGGGTCACGAGTAGTGCGCCGGTTGAGGCCTGGAGTTCTATTGCCTCTTCAGCCGACGGCACCCGTTTAATCGCAGCGGCGAACGGTCCGGTGTACATTTCAACCAACTCGGGAGGCACATGGAAGAGCACAGGCACATCGGAAGACCTTGGATTCCTGGTTGCGTCATCCGAAGATGCCAGCAAATTGATGGCGGTCCCCGGGTCTCCGTCTATTAATATTTCAACCAATTTCGGAGCAAGCTGGTTCACAGCCACAAATATCGCATTCGCTGATCTGTGGTCTGGCGTTACCTGTTCGGCGGACGGAACCAAAATGGCGGCAGTTGTTAGCGAGGACGATGCCCCGGTCTGGGTTTCCACGAATAGCGGTCTCAAGTGGTACCCGGCGGCCAGTATCATTGGCCAACCAGGCGCGGGCATTGCCTGCGCGGCAGACGGAAGCAAATTGATGGTGGTGACCGCCCGTTTCTTTTATGTCTCGACCAACTGGGGGGCGACATGGGGTTATACCAATTCTACCGCTCCAAATATTCCTGAAGATGGACCGATGGCTTGTTCAGCAAACGGTTCGAAACTGATAGCATGCGGGCTTAATAATTTCGATACTTCCACAAATTCTGGAGTCTCCTGGATGGCAAATAATGTGCCCAGTGCACAACAGACATATTTTGCCTGTTCAGCCGATGGTAATGAGTTACTCGCGGCGTTGAACAACTATGGAATCTGGATTTTGCAAACGCCTCCCTCTCCGCAACTGAACGCCTCCCTCTCAAACGGCAGCCTGAATCTCTCATGGATCGTGCCTTCAACCAATATGGTGTTGGAGGAAAGCCCCGATCTGATCAATTGGACGCTGCTGACCAACGCTCCATCGTTGAATGACGCAAACTTGCAGGAGCAATTGGCGATTTCAGCGACTAATAGCAGCGGCTTCTTTCGTCTGATATCACAATAATACGACGACTCAATTCATTGCCCGTGGGTTGCAATTGCGGTCGAAGAGATGGGCTTTTATGTACTTTGCAACTTTATGGCCCGATGGACTGCTGGACCCTTACCAGGTCTGACACGTTGCCCACGCCAACGCGGTGGCCCTGATCTGTCTTGATTCCCAGCCATCCCCAACGCGCAACACGGCCATCGGCGAATGCGAAGGTAGCCCCGTTATCGTGACGGTCCGTGGGAGAATTTGGCCACATGGTGGTGGAATTAAGATAAACGAGAAGGAACCCGTCATCCACGGTATTGAGGCTCTCATCAACAAAGACGAAGGCGTCTGCCGGGCCGGGAGTCCGGATGTCCGAAGTCTTTACGATTGAAGGATCGTTATCGCCCCATACGTACTCAAAATCCGTAAGTGGACCGGCCACCGAGACGTCGCCAGGAACGTTACAGCCCATGCGCTCATTCATGCTGACTGAACGAACCAGGGCGGTAGCCGGTATCGGCGTCGGGCTGGTCGGCGCCGTGCCGGTCAAGCTGGGACAGTGATAGATTGCGACCGACTTGTTGTACTGGTAGATGCTTCCGTTTTCCACGCACATGGGATTGGTGGCGTCGGGGAGCTGGCTGGATAAGCCAGTGATCCATGATTCGGGGGAGGACTCACCAGTAGAGGCCAAAATCCAATTGTGCGGCACGTGCTCGTTGTAGTCCTGGGTGTACATCACCCAGGCGCCAATCAATTGTTTCATGTTGTCGATGCAGGTGACCGTTTGCGCGCTGGCCCTGGCGCGGTTCAGCACCGGCAATAGCAACGCTGCCAGAATCGCGATGATGGCGATAACCACCAGCAACTCAATCAGAGTAAATCCCCGCCAGGATGAATGACGAATATTCATAGTGTTTCAGTTGATCAGCCCCGCCTTTTGCAATACGCGTTTCACGTACCACAGCGGACCCCTGTTTGCCCATGCCAAACTCAGCCGGTTGAGAGAAAGATCGCCATATTTTCCGGTGGTATCAGTGAACGTAAAACCAGCGGCCAAATCGCGCTGCATTAAAAACTGGTCGAACGGCAAGCCAACCATGGGCAAATCCATGGCTTCGGCGAAAAACACGCTAAACGGACAAACCAGGGTCGGTTCGAAGCGCGCCGGGTGCTGCCAGGGATCCCTGGTGAAATCGTCACCGCCGATAAACCCGCCATCTTTGATTTTCGGCAGCACCTTGATCAAATCGATCGTGATCCCGCGCAACGTATGATCTCCGTCAATGTAGGCAAAATCAAGGGAACCGTCGGGTATGGAGTCAATGAGTTCCCCGGTCCGGCCCCGGAGCAACACGATCTTTCCGGAAGCAAACGCAGTTTTTTGCATCGCTTCTTCGTACACCCGATCGAATGTTTGGCGGTCGACGTTACTCGGTTTGTTCCAATCCGGCAGATGAGCCCAGGGATCAATCATGTAATATCGTCCGATGGTTTCGCAGTCCTTGAGAATCTCTTTGGCGAAGTCACCCTTCCAAACGCCAACTTCCAACACGGATCGAGCCTGGATAGCCTGAAGCCATTTTACCCACAGATCAAACCTGGAGGTGGCGCCTGACGCTATTTCCCGCAATCGGGGATTCTGGAGGTCCATGAATTCTGAAATGCTCTATTCCCCGATGGAGTCCTGGACCTTGACAAGGTCCCCCACAAACTTCACCGGAGCCCCCTGGCCCTGTTCTGTGTTGATCCCCTGCCATCCCCAACGCTCGGCGTGGCCATCGGCAAATGCAAAGGTGGCTCCGTTGGCGTGGCGGGCCGTTGGCGAATTTGGCCATTGGGACTCCGAGCTGAGATAAATGAGCAAAGACCCGTCATCCACGGTATTGAGGCTTTCGTCATCAAAGACCATGGCGTCTGCCGGGCCGGGCCTCCGGATGTCTGCGGTCGTTACTATCGCAGGGAAGCCATCGCCCCATCCCCAGATGCCACCCCCTGGCGCCGAATTAGGCGAAATTTGGCCGGCCGTCGAGACATCACCGGGGACCATGCAGCCCATGCGCACACTCATGCTGACTGAACGGATCAGGGCCGTAGCCGGTATTGGCGTCGGGCTGGTCGGCGCCATGCCGGTCAAGGCGGGGCAGTGGTAGATAGCGACTGACTTGGTGTAGGGGAAAATGGTTCCATTTTCCACGTACATCGGATTTGTGGCTTCAATGGTCTTGGCGGAATTGCCGGTAGTCCATGATTCGGGGGAAGCATCGCCATTGGCGTTCAAAATCCAATTGTACGGTAGGATTTCGTGGTTATCCTGGGTGTACATTACCCAGGCGCCAATCAATTGTTTCATGTTGTCAACGCACGAGATCGTTTGCGCGGTGGCCTTGGCACGGTTCAGTACCGGCAACAACAACGCTGCCAGAATCGCGATGATGGCAATAACCACCAGCAACTCAATCAGAGTAAATCCCCGACGGAATAAATGACTGTTGTTAAGCCTGGAAGCGGTATTTGCCGCCATTTTGCGCAATTGCGAATCCTGGAGGTTCATAAAATCTGAAGCATTGGTTGCGGCGCCGCTTAGCGAGCTGCCGTAACCATTGCCATGGCAACATAATTAGCAGTAAATCGGGAGTTTTGTCAAGCAGATTAGGTTATCTTTTGTTTTTTTCAATGACCGTTTCACTTTCATGGGTAATAACCATAGTTTGTCGTCTCAAATAATGCTCGGCCCGATGGAAGTAAATCTTTCAATTATTTTTTTATTTTTTCCCATTCCTCAAGTCGAGAAGGTCGTGGCGTTCGTTGGCAAGTAGATTAGATTACCTGCGGCATCTTTCCATGTTTGAAAACCCTGCAAAAAGGCAGTTTTCAAGGCCAAGCCGTGTCCAAGAGGCGGGCCTGCCCGCCGTAGCTGGTATTCCCTCGCGGGTCGCGGCTCAATTCCGAGTCGCAGAGTTCATCGGGGATGCCATATGGATGACCGCGGCGAAGGCGGGTTTGGGGTTGCAGTCGCGGTCGAAAAGCAATGGATATGAGGTGCGGCCGGGCACGGGCCAGTTGTTGAGCCAGGAATCGGCGTCGGTCACGCCCCAAAAGGTCACGCGCGAAATTTGGCCGCGATGCGCGAGGAAAACGGAAAATAGATCGGCGTAACGTTGCGCCAATTTTTGTTGGAGCGAATCGGGAAGGCCGCTTGCGTAGGGGTTTAGTTCGGCGTTCGCGGCGACGCTCATCGAGATGTCGGCGGAATTCGACCGCGTGGCCGCAGGGAGCAGGTCAATATCCAGTTCCGTAACCATCACCTTGATTCCCAGTCGCGCAAATGCCGAGATGGTCTCGTCCACCTGATTTGTGGAGGGCCAATCCATTTTGTCATGTTCCTGCAGGCCGATGCCGTCAATGCGCACGCCCCGGGATTGTAATTTTTTTATCAATGCAATCGCGCCCTGCCGTTTGGGCAAATTTTCGAGCGAGTAATCGTTGTAATACAACTGCGCGCTTGGGTCGGCTTCATGGGCGAATTGATAGGCAAGCACGAGGTAATCGTCTCCGATGATGCGTCGCCAGGGCGAATTGCGCAGCGTGCCGTCTTCGTTCAGCGCTTCATTGACGACGTCCCAGCCGCCGATCTTTCCTTTGTAACGGCCGACTACGGTCAGGATGTGGTTCCGCATCCGGGCGATGAGCGCCTCGCGGGAGATAGGGTTGCCATCAGCGTCCTCGAAAACCCAGGCGGGTGTTTGGTTGTGCCAGATCAAATTGTGGCCGACGATGAACATGTGGTTTTTTTGGCCGAAGGCAACGTATTGATCGGCGTCCTGGAAATTGAATTGGCCCGGCGCAGGATGTACGGACTCCCATTTCAGGACGTTTTCAGGGCTGATGGCGTTGAACTGCGATTGAATGATTTGCGCTTCGCGCGGGGAACCGCCTTCAAACTGCGATTGATTGATGGCCGCGCCAATGCGGAAATCATCTTTAAAAGCGTCTTTCAAGGTCAACGGAGTGTCCTGGGCGGCGGCACTTAAAGCACCGGCTGCCAGAGTCAAAATGAGTGGGAGCCAAAATTCGAGGCGCATTGGGGGCATGAATTGTAGCGCAGGTTTCCAAACCTGCTGTATCGCCGATTTCCAAATCGGCTGATCGTGCGACGTCGCGCGACGCGCAGGTTTGGAAACCTGTACGGCAGACATGGAAGTCTGCGCTACAGTGCGGCGGTTCGGACGGTTTATAAAAAGTTTCATAATGCTTTTATGTGGAATGGGCGCGGGAGCGCCGCCCTGCCGGGGCTATATGACCGGTTTAGGTTGAAGGTTGGGTTCGGCTGTTTTGCGGCGTTCGGCGAGTTCGTCGGCCATCTGGATTGTGAGTCGTTTGCTTAGCGGATAGGACGCCAGAAGAATAGTGCAGACGCCAAAGAGCAGGCCTACGATAATGCCGCTGCAAACGCGATACCCCTGCACAGCGTGGGCTGCGTCGGGAAGTTTGGTATCGTAGTCGAAGAACCATTGCATGATTTTGAGGAACGATGCCGAGCCCAGCGCCAGCCCGGCCTTGAGGGCGAATCCAATTGTGGCAAAGACCATGCCGGTAAATCGCCGTCCGACTTTCCATTCCGAATAATCCGCGATGTCTGCGAAAATGGCCCACGTCAGCGGAATCGTCGGGGCGTAAACGATCGAGACAAAAGCCGTGATGGCGATCATTCCCCAGATATTTGTTGAAGAGAGGAGGTAGAACGCCAGTGAGCCGATGGTGGCGAAGGCAAAGCCGGTCGCTGACACGGCCTTTTTTCCAAACATCCTGGCCAGCGACGTGGACAGGATAATGACGACGATTGTAATGCCGGTATTCAGCATGTTGACGATGCTGTTAAATACGTCGGCTACGTTTGAATTGGCGAGGTTGGAGGGGTCGCCGTGGACAATGTATCCGAGCGTTTCCAAAATGCCGCCGGAGGCCGGCGCGCCGGGCGGAGCGATCAGGCCAAATTTATCGAGCCAGGCATACATGGCCGGCTTATCAGCATAGTGGTGGTAGTAATTATACAACGCGCCGCCGCGAAATGAGAGAATGGCAAAATGGACGAGCGTCCAGCCCCACATAATTTTCCACGGGTTGTTTTTAAACAGATCGCCGAAATCCCGGCTCGGAGAAGATGGCTCCTTTTTTACGGGTTGGATGCGCTCGCGCGTAGTGGCGAAGGTGATTAGAAAGAGAACGAGGCACAGGACGGCCCATAGCGTCATGGTCATTTGCCAGCCGTATTGGCGGGAGTGGCCGAGGGCGAATTTGGCGACGAGCGGGAGCGTGAAACCGCCGACGATAAATTGCGCGGCGTTGACCGCGATAAAGCGGTAGGAGTTCAGTTTCGCGCGTTCGACGAGGTCGCCCGTGATAACGCCGCCCAGGGCGGCATAGGGCATGTTGTTCATCGAATAGATGGTCATCAGCAATGTGTTGGTGATGACGGCATAGGCGACCATGGCGGACATGCTCCAGCCTTTGGGTGTCGTGTAAGCCAGGATCATGATCACGCACCAGGGAATGGCGGTGAACAGAATCCAAGGGCGAAATTTTCCCCAGCGGGTTTGAGTGCGGTCGGCGAGGATGCCCACAATCGGATCGGCGACAGCGTCCCATAACCGTGGCCACAGCAGGATGGCCGCGGCCACGCCCGCCGAGAGGCCGAAGACGTCCGTGTAAAAGTTCGTTTGAAAGAGAATCATCGTCATGAAGACGAAGTTCGCGGCGGAATCGGCGGCGCTATAACCGGCTTTTTCTCCGAATGACAATTTCTGGTTCATTTATCCACCTTCAAGATGACTTTTTGCAAATCGCAATCACGCGAGGAATTGCCCACCATGATTTCAAATTCGCCCGGTTCAACGACGTAATCCATGTGAATGTCATAAAACGCAAGCGATTCGGGCGTGATGTCCATGGCAACGGTCCTGGTTTCGCCCGGCTGCAATTCAATCTTTTGGAAGCCTTTCAGTTCCTTGACCGGCCGGGTCACTGAAGAAACCAGGTCGCGGATGTAAAGCTGCACGGTTTCCGTTCCGGCGCGCGCCCCGGTATTGGAGACATCCACCAGGACCTGGGTGGCGTCATGGCGCCGGATAGTCTTCTTTTTTAGACGCACATTGGCTAATGAAAACGCCGTGTAGCCCAGGCCAAAACCGAAAGCAAACAGCGGCGAAACGTCATCAAACAAATAACCGCGCCGCGCGGAGGGTTTATGATTGTAGAACGCCGGCAAATGGCCCGCTGAGCGCGGAATCGTCATCGGCAGTTTTCCGCCCGGGTTTGCGTCTCCGAACAGAACGTCGGCGACGGCATGGCCGCATTCCTGGCCCAGGTACCAGCATTCAAAAATGACCGGCGCGGTGCGCGCGACCTCAACAATGGACAGTGGACGTCCATTGAATAGCAATACGATGACCGGTTTTCCGGTGGCAAGCATCGCCTGGACCAGTTCGTTTTGGCGTCCAATCAATTCGAGGCTTGCGCGGTCGCCCATGTGTTTCAGGTTCCACGCCTCACGCGACGTCTGTTCGTTACCGCCAATGGCCAGCACAATGACGTCAGCCTGGTTCGCAATTTCGACCGCTTCGGCGATTTGTTTCCGGTCTTCATCCGGATCGCTGGCGATAACTTCATCCTGCTGCCACGAACCGCCGATGGTGATTTTGCAGCCTTCACTGTACAAGATCTTCGCGCGATTTCCGACTTTGGTTTTGATGCCATCGAGGACGGTGACATCGTGTTTGGGAGCGCCGCTGTAACCGCCAAGCAGGCTGCGGTTGGCATTGGGTCCAATCACGGCGATTGTTTTAAATTTTCTCAAATCCAACGGAGCCAGATTGTTTTCATTCTTGAGGAGCGTGATGGATTCGCGCGCGGCCTGCCGGGCGAGTTCGCGGTGCGCGGCGCATCCGGTAATGCTTTCGGCGTGGGCAGGGTCCACGTAGGGGTCGTCAAACAGGCCCATTTGGAATTTCCAAAACAACATCGGCGCGATGAGTTCGTCCAATTGCGATTCCTTCAGGATTTTTTTTCGGACCAGGCCGGCCAGGTGCAAATAGCAGTCCGGCTCCGGAAATTCGATGTTAACGCCCGCTTTGACCGCCAGTTCGCAGGCATGGGCTTTGTCGCGCGCGACAAAATGGCCGTGTGTTTCCGGGCGATGATGAAGTTCCCAGATGGAACAATAGTCGGACACGACAAAGCCTTTGAATTTCCATTCCTTGCGAAGCACGTCGCGCAGCAGCCATTCGTTTGCGTGCGAAGGGACGCCGTCGATTTCATTGTAACTTGCCATCACGCTGAGGGCGCCGGCTTTTTGGATGGCTTGCTTGAACGTGAATAGAAACGTTTCGCGCAATACCCGTTCGGAGACGTTGACTGGCGCGCAGTTCATGCCGGACTCGGGCTGTCCGTGCGCGGCAAAATGTTTCAGCGTGGCGATGACGCGATTTTTGTTTTTGAAACGGGCGTCACCCTGAAAACCGCGCACCGCGGCAATGCCCATTTGCGAGACCAAATACGGGTCTTCGCCGTAGGTTTCCTCGACACGCCCCCAGCGCGGGTCGCGCGCGACGTCGACGACGGGCGTCAACGCCTGGTGCGCTCCGCGCGCCCGGGTTTCCGCGGCGGTCATGGTGAACAGCTTTTCGGCGAGCGCCGGGTTGAACGTCGCCGCCAGCGCAATCGGTTGGGGAAAACTTGTGCCGTCCTGCGCGGCGTGTCCGTGCAAACATTCCTCGTGGCAGAAAACAGGAATTCCGAGGCGCGAATTTTCGATGAAAAATTTTTGAATGGCGTTGGCCAGCTCGGCCATGTCACGCGCGTTTTTGCCTTTCCAGGGTTCGGTTGGCGGGCTGCCGGCGTCGCTGGGCCTGCCGACCTGGCCGATGGCGGCTCCATTTTTGAAACTGGCGCGGGCCTTTTCCAAATCGAAATTGCCGTGTTCATCCAGCAGCTTTGTTTTTTTCTCCTGCCAGACGCACATCATTTGCGCGGCTTTCTCTTCGAGCGTCATTCGGCCAAGCAAATCTTTGACGCGCTTGTCCGGGGCGGCGGCGGGATTTTTATAAAGCGGGACCCTGGCTGGCTTTGATTTCTTCATGCGCTGATCTGGCACTATGCTCGAACATGTTACGCATTCATTTCAATTGCAAACGCATGGATAATTCTATCGATTGTAGGCGTTGAAGCGTTGAAACGTTGAAGCGGGGCGATTCAGCGATGGTTGGCGGATGGCGTGTGCGTGCGGCGGGCGGGTGAGCCGCGAATTAGTTAGAGCGCACTAACGTGGCGCTGCTACACATTTTTTGGGCACAGGGATTGCAAAAAGGAAACGAACAGGATTGGGACGATAAAGTGCGGTTTTATTGGGGAATTTGAGCGCGAGGCCAATTGTGGCGGAAATGACCTGGTTTTGGCTGTTTTGGCTGCCGGCACGGACGAACACGGACGAGCACGGACTGACACGGTGGCTGTGGCGTGACACTGGCGGCGGTGGCAGAGCCACTGGCGGACAGCCGCCAGAATCCCGATCCAATCGGGAGACGCCTACCCTACGCACATTTTTTGGATATAGGCGGGGAAACCGGAAACGAGCGCCGGTTTTGAAAGAAAGGAGCGTATTTATTGGGGATTTGAAGGATTTGGTCCAGAGCGGTGGAAATGATGGGCGGGTCACGGGGACAAGCTGTCCCCGCCCCGTCGTAGCGTCGTTTAGTAAAAAACGGTGTGCGTGAAAACCGGAAATAAACAGGTATAAATAAAGTGCTAAACGAAGTGGATTGCCTGCTAAACGAAGACCATTTTATTGGGAGATTTTGACATATTCTCTAAACGAAGGGCTCATATGTTTTTGAGAGAAAAATCGATTTGGATTACTGATTGTTTAGGGTTTTTTAAACGAATCCGGGATGCGAGATGGGAACGGGACGTATGGGACGGATGTGGTTGTAACGGTTATAGTTTGATATTGCTCTGGAAATCGGCTACATCGGCTACATCGTTGAATACCAATGGGTTAGTCGGCAACATTTTGGCAACACGAAAAGCTACATTAACGTTATCGTGGGGCGGCCACCGCGTCGAGGGGTGTTTCAGCGAGGAGATTTTACTTTGGAAGGCTGAAGACCAATAGACTAATTGCCAGGAGGATTAAGCGGCAGCGACGACGGTAGGTCCACAGATGCAACGACTTATCTCAATGGCTCCGATTCGAGCGCGCTTTTGAATAGTTATTGCTGATTTTATTAAATATGTCTTGACTTAACAATTACTTACGATTATGGATGGCGCGAATCAGTAGAGTAGGGCAACCGTGAAGCCCGAAGGAGACAGGGCGACTTCACCAGAAGGTTAAAACAGTATCCCATATGGCGTCCTTAAAACGTCACGTCTGCGAAAAATAGCCTTAATTCGGATATTCAATCAGTGATAAATTATGAGAAAGGCAATTCAAAGAGTTGTGAACCTACTAACCAAAATGTGCGTTGGCGGGGTTGCTTTGCCGATTAATCTTTGCGACGCCCAAATTGTCAGCAATGGAAGCTTCGAAAACCCGCAGGTCCCGGATGGCACCGCTGTTTATTCACCAACAAACGCGACTTGGACCTGGGGAGTTTCAGGGGGAATTATTTCCCCACCCGGGTATGTCAACGACGCCAGCTTCGACGCTCCAGCCGCTCTGTCGGGAGACCAAATTGGGTTTATTCAGCTTAATTACGATTTCGATAATAGCACTAATTCTACCATGTTCCAAACGATTACCCTACCGGTGAGCGGGCTTTACACAATCAGCTATTACGTCGCTGGTCGGCCGAGTGGAGCAGGAGGAGTAGGAGGGGATACAATGTATAATATTCTCATAGATACAAACATCATAGCAACGAACTCAACAAGCACAGGCCAGCCATTTACTCCAGAAGCTTTTACGTTCTGGTCGACGGCAGGAACGCATATTTTGCAATTTGTTCTCATTAAATTTCCCGAATCGAATTATGACGACACAGCATTTTTCGATGAGATTAACATCGAACCAAATGTTCCAATCTTTGTGCTTCAGCCAGAGAACCAATCGCTCTTGGCGGGTGAAACGGCTCAATTCAACGTCGAAGCGGTGGGCTCGCAGCCGCTGTCCTATCAATGGCAACTGAACGGCGCGAATCTCGCGGACAATGGGAGCATCAGCGGTTCGCAGAGCAACGTGCTGACGATTCCCGATGCGCAGGTTGTGGACTCAGGAGATTTCCAGGTCATTGTGACGAACAGCTTCGGTTCTGTCACAAGTGCGGTGGCGGCATTGACTGTGGGAACTTCTCCAGTCATCACAAGCCAGCCGCAGAACCAGGCGGTGGGTCTTGACGGCACGGCGGTCTTCAGCGTTGGCGTCAGCGGAACCGGACCGTTCTATTATCAATGGCTATTGAATGGAAATCCTATACCGGATGCCAACGACTCAACATTGACGCTGGCCGATGTTCAGACGAGTAACGAGGGCCAATACAGCGTTGCTGTTGTCAGTGACTACGGTTCGGCCGTCAGTTCCGCCGCGACGTTATCGGTTCTTGGCTATTGCGCCAGCGCGCAGCCGAGCCAGGCCATTTATCCTATGGGCAGCGCCGTGCCGATTACTGTGCAAACATTCGTCTGCAATTCGCAGACGGCTATGCCCAATCAAATCGCGACGGTGTGGATTTCCAATAATGGCTATGTTCGCAGTCTTCCGGCAACGACTGGCAATTCAGGGTCAACTGTCGTGGACTTCGCGCCATTGCCCACTGAGGCGGGTTACTATCAGGTGGCGGCCTCGTTGCCAGGCGAGCCGATTCCCAATGCCCAAAACAGCTTCACGCTCGCGGGCATAGCTTTGAGCACGAACAATATTTCGGCCCAGGTCATCGACGGCGTGGAGGAGACGAATATTGTTATCCTGACGAATCTCACGAGCGTTGATTTGAGTGGCCTGAGCGCCACGGTCATCGGATCGACACCTGATGTGAAGGTGCAGCCGATCGTTCCGGGGACGCTTTCTGGAAATACGACTGGTCAACTGGCGTGCGTGTTAACGGCGCTCGACGATGGCCCGGCCCAGGACCAATGTGAAATCCTGCTGACAACAGCCCTGGGCACTACCAATATTGTTTCCGTGATGGCGACCGTCGTACCGGGCGCGCCACAATTGACGGTCACGCCATCGCCGCTCGATGCGTCGATGATTCAGGGCGCCCAAAAGCTGGTGAATTTCTGGGTGGCAAACACCGGAGGCGCGACCAGCGGGCCGGTATCACTGATTTTGCCGCAGGAGTCGTGGCTGACACCGGTGACGCCGCTGCCGATGCCGCCGCTTGCGCCCGGCCAGAGCAATCAGGTCACGCTGGAATTGTCTCCGCCATCGAATCTACCCCTTGTCCCCTATTCCGGGAATTTCGATTTGACGAGTTCCAATGCACAAGTGTCCGTTCCGTTCACGTTCGATTGCATTTCCACCGCGGCAGGCGCGCTGCAAGTGACGGTCCAGGACGATCTCACCTATTATAGTTACGGCATGCCCAATGTTTCGAATGCCACGATTACGGTAAGCGATCTCCAGTCTGGCGAGGAAGTGACGAACGCCGTCACCGACGCGTCGGGCATCGTGCTGTTCACCAATTTGACCTCTGATTACTATACGGTTTCAGTGACCGCGCCCGACCACAGCGCGTATAGCGCGACAGTGCTCGTTTCACCGGATGTGACGAATGATCTGACGGCGTTTCTGCCGCTGCAACTGGTGGATTATACCTGGATGGTCACGCCTACAGACGTGTCCGACCAATACCAATTCACATTGGATGAGACGTTTGCCACACTGGTTCCCTGGCCGGTGGTCACAGTCAGTCCGGCTGCGATTGACCTGTGCGATATCCAGGGCGACAGCACTCAAATCGATTTGACGATTACCAACAGCGGATTGATTGCGGCAGACGGATTGAATCTTTACTTCGGGCCGCATCCGGATTGGCAAATTCAGCCCCTCGTATCCAGCCTTGGCACATTGCTTCCGCAGACCAATATGATTGTGCCGGTGACCATTACGCGAATCGGCACGAGCACCGACGTTCCCGATCAGGTTCCGGCGCAATTGAGCTACTATGTCCCGGCGCTTAATGGAACGATATACCCGATTGTCCCGCTCTATTTCTATAATGCCAATCCGCAGGATTGCGAGCCAGGGAACCCGACGCCGACTCCTGTTCCTGTCACCTGCACTTCTTGTACCGGCGGCGGGGGCGGTCCTCCTGGAGGTGGCGGCGGCACCAATACGGTCGTCATTACTTCGCCAAGTTACAGCGTGAACATTCCGCAGGGCGCATTGGTTGAAGTGAAACTTCAGATTGACCAAACCGCAGTCATTTCACGAGATGGCTTCCATGCCACCCTTGAACTTCAAAACAATGCGGGCAGCGTCGTGAGCAATCTTCAGGTCAACATCACTGTCTATGATGCCTCCAATAACGTGGCCAATGATCGCTTCGGTATTACTCCGCCCACGGTGAGCGGCGGGTTGAATGCGGTGGACGGCACTGGTGTCATGGCAAACGGAGCTTCCGGCCAGGCGATCTGGACCATCGTTCCGGCTACGAACGCCGCGCCCCAATCATCTACGCCATACAGCATCGGCGGCAACTTGTCCTATACGTTTAATGGCGAGCCTGTGACGATCCCGTTCTTCGCGGTGCCGGTCACAGTCCTTCCATGTCCGATTTTCACAGTGGATTATTTCCTTCAACACGATGTCTATAGCCAGGATCCATTCGTATCCCAATATGAGCCGCCAATACCATTTGGCCTGGGCATTATTGTGAAGAATACCGGTTACGGCTCGGCAAACGATTTTTCAATTACGTCGGCTCAGCCGCAGATTGTGGCCAATTCAAACGACCTGTTGATTGCCTTTTCGCTGATTGGCTCACAGATTGGAACCAACGAATCCGTTTCTCCATCCTTCACACTGGATTTTGGCGATTTGGGCCCGCAAAGTTCGGGCGTCGGCCTTTGGTATTTGACGTCAACATTGGACGGCCAGTTCGTCGCGTTTGACGCTTCATTCCAGCACATTGACGATTTTGGCAACACCAACACATCGTTGATCAGCGCTGTGAACACGTATCAAATGAATCACGTGGTGCAATTGCCCGCAGACAACGGCTTGCCCGACTTTTTGGTGAATGATACGACAAATCTGGACGCGTTGCCGGACGTGGTGTTTGCCAGTGACGGTTCGACGTCCCCGGTGACGTCATTGTCCATTGCCAACACGGCGACTGCGGGCACGCTTTCCGGGGCCGGTGGCAGTGTTACATTAGTGATTACGAATACCAGCGTGCCATCCGGCTGGGTTTATTTGGAGGCCGTTGATCCGAGCACCGACGCGTTTCCCATCGTGAGCGTCAAACGCTCCGATGGCGGCAGTGTTGCGGGACCGAACGTTTGGCAAACCCCTCAACGCACGGACCTAGTGCCGCCTCAAACGAACGCCCTTATCCATATCTTCGACTATAATCCTACTGGCACCTACACAGTCACTTACGGCCAGCCCACCGGCGAACCAACCAACACCACATTGGCGGCGACGCAGCTCACACCCACCACCGCCTTGTTGAATGCTGATGTCTATCCGAACGGCGAAGACACGCGGGTTTATTTCGAGTGGGGTACCACGACCAATTATCAATTCACGACGGTAAGCGTTTATGCGGACGACCTCTATCAGTTCCAGGACGTGGACCTGGGACTGAGCGGTTTGCAGCCTCATACCGTTTATCATTTTCAGGCTGTGGCCATCAATAGCGATGGAACGGTCTATGGAGGCGATTCAAGTTTCGAGACGCTCACGAACCCGCCACCGGTTATTTCGCCGGTGACCAATCAATTTATCGCCGATGGACAGTACCTCACTGTTACCAATCACGTGGTCGCAGCCGCTTACCCCGTCACATTTAGTTTGGTGGATGCCCCGCAGGGAGCGACCATTACCACCAATGGCGTATTCCGATGGCAGCCCGCCTGTGAGCAAGGGAGCAGCAATTACACAATTACGGTTGTGGCGACGGACAGCAGCACGCCGCCGTTGAGTGGTTCGATGACGTTTACCGTTACGGTTGGGGAGTGTGTGCAGGTGGCCCTTGGCTCGACGGCGGTACAGATCGGCCAGACAGGCGCGGTGCCGGTCACATTGATTTCTTCAATTCCATTGACCAATTTGAATTTCACCATCCTGAATCCGTCCAGCCGCTTCATCAACTGGGCCTTTGCGTCGAGCAACAGCAGCATCCAAAATCCGACGCTTCAGGTGCTGGACCCATCCAATGTATTCCTGGATGTCGATACGTTCACCGGCCAGACGCTTGCAAGCCAGCCTCTGTTAGGAACGATTTACTTCACACCGCTGCCCGGTCCCTCCGCGTTCCTGCCGCTGGCCGGAACAAATATTTTGGGAACGGCGTCGGACGGGAGAGTCGCCGGGAATGTTGGCAGTTTCCCCGGGCGCGTAGCGGTGATTGGGGCCGAACCATTGCTCGAAGCCGGCCTGGGCTCGAATTCAGCGCGCATCCTGACGCTGTATGGAAATCCGGGGACGAACTATGAACTGATCTTCACGACAAACCTTCTCTCGCCCGATTGGGAGGTCTGGTCCAATTTGACCATGACGAATTTGGTTCAGCCGATTCAGCCCGGCCAAACCAATCCGCAGATCTTTTATCGGGCGGTTGGAGAGCCGTGAAGTCTTTGAATTAACATCGAACGTCGAACGCCGAACATCGAACGCCGAATGTTTTGAAACGCGACCGCCGGGGGCGTTCGCCTGGCGGACGGGCACGTCCGCCCTACCAGGTTGGACGTTGAACATCGAATATCGGAGGCTGAACAGTCGGCGCTTTTTATCTGTGGAAACTTTCGGGCGGTCCTAAGTAACTGGGTTTCATTCCTCCGCAATCTACGACGATTTTTTGGAGGACGACGCCGGGGTCAACCATCCAGACTTTTAAGGTGTGCTCGCCGGGTTTGGCTAAAGTAAATGGCGTTTTGATTATCCGGGCGCTGTCGGCAACGGTGCGCTCCCAATCATGATTACCGTCGCCGGCCGTGTATTCAGCCGGGACGGCGGTCACAATGCGCGGCGGCTCATCGTCAAATGACAACGCAAACCGCAATCCGCGTCCGGAAACAAAGTTCAGCGTTGGCGAAAGGATCGTGTTGACTTCGACGCGGCCTGAGTCGAACAGGAACATTTGGTATTCCAGGTGCGGCGAATGTTTTGGCGGCATGACGCTCGGCGCGGTGACGGGAAAAATGCTCATGGACGAGAGCGTTCGACCCAGGTCGGGAATTTTTTGCCAGCGTATGCCGTGCGACTCGACATTGCGGGTGAAGTGTTCGGCTTCGATGGAAACGTAACCGTCTGCTTCAGCGAAACCGCTTACGGAGTCGCGCGAAGGTTCCGGAGGATTGAAGACGGGGACCCCGACCAAAACAATGTTCGTTCCGGCTACGGCCGTTACGCAGCCAATAATTTCGCCTTCCGGCGCGTCCTTCCAATTGATGCTGACGGGAAGCCGGGTTTCTTTCGCGATAGTGAGGGGCTTCGAGATGATGTTAGATGCCTCCGGTGGACCGGGCGGATCGGACGGGTCAGCCGGATTGAACGGATGAGAAATCAAAATCCATGGGGCGTCCGTCGTCAGCGTTACATTAATTGGCGCTTTTCCTTTGTTGAAAACGTCAATGTAGTGCGTGGGTTGGCTGAGTTTGTCAAACACCGGCAAAAGGGCAGCGTCAGCGGTTCCCGGCCAGGCGTTTGTTGAGCCTTCAATAGCGACTCCCATTTGTCCCGCTTCCGGAACTTCTATGTCCGTGACCGCCGGCATGATATTGGTTGGGGGTTGTTGCCAGCGGGTATAGCCGATGTGCGTCTGGTCCATCATGTGGTCCCATTTCCCATTGGCAAGGGTGTGATTATAATCAGCGGACAGTTCAGCATCGGCTTGAAACAATTTGTCCACGCGGGCGGCGTAATCATTGGCGCTGGCGCGGCCTTGCGCGGCGAACAGGCGGTTTTTGGCGGCGTCAATATAAAGTTCATTGACGATTTCACTGGCCTGGACCGGGTAAAGGACTGTTTCGAAGAATGCGTCGCGCTCGTTGGCCGGGAGTTTTTGGCAAATATTGGTCGCGTCGGCGGCGAGCCGCGTCCAATCCGCAAGAACCCGGTCCGCTTCATTGTAGTTCAGGAGGCTGTACGTATTCGGCGAGAGCAGTTCCGGTTTTCGGCGCGCGCTGTATTTCGTGTATCGGGACATCACGTTCGCGATTTGCGGCGCGAATGCCTGCCCGAATTCCCGCGAGGCCCACAATTTTGCGAATGTGGACACATCGTCCGCCGTCCATTTTTTCGGGTCCCATGCGAGCGTCAGAAAGAATTCGGTTGGAAAGGTAACGTGTTGCAAATGCCCGACATTGACGATCCAAATCCGGTCGGCGCCGTACTGGCAAGCCAATTCCATTTGTTCCCAGGTTTTCGAGTTTTGGACCGAGTTAATCCATTTATAATTTCGCGGCCCGCCGACGTAATCGAAGTGATAATAAACTCCGGCCCCGCCCAAACGGCCGCGGTCGGAGGGCGATGGCAATCGCCGGATGTCGCCCCAGTTATCGTCGCACCACAGCAGCGTCACGTCATCGGGCACGCGCATTCCTTTTTCGTAATATTCCTGCACCTCTTTGTAGAGCGCCCAAAGTTGCGGAACGTCTGCGGCATTGGTGTGCATCACGTCAGAAATGATTTGCCGTTGCGCGGCCACAATTTCTTCCAGCAAGGCGACGTTTGCCGACGGGGACATGGGGGTGTCCACTTTGCCGCGCATGGCGATGGTGATGATTTTTTCGTAGTCCCGGTTGCGCTCGATGCCTTCGCGCCAGAACGCTTTCAGTTCGTTGGAATGAGTTTGAAAATTCCATTCACGCGCCGTGAACCCGGCGCGGCCCCACTCCTGGTCCGCGCGCATCATGGGTTCGACATGCGACGTGCCCATCACGATGCCGTATTCATCGGCAAGTTTGGCGTTAAGCGGGTCGTCTTCACCGAAGCCGCTATTCCACATGGCCGGCCATAGATAGTTCGCCTTAAGCCGCAGGAGCAGTTCAAAAATATTGGTGTAAAAGGCATGGTTGTAACCGCCGAATTTTTCGTTGGCCCATCCGGTCAGGTCCGGCGCTTCGTCATTCAGAAAGATGCCGCGATATTTGACCGCGGGCGGTCCCTGGACATATTTTCCCGGCTTCACAAATAATTCGTCGTGATGCTTTGGCGGAACATCCGTCCAGAAATACCACGGCGACACGCCGATGTTTTCCGATAAATCATAAATGCCGAAAATCGTTCCGCGCTTGTCGCTGCCGCAAATCACCAGCGCTTTGCTGATCCCGGGAAACGGTTTGGGGACGACCTGTATCAGCCAGGATTCCCATTTGCCGGCGATGGAAGAAGCGTCGATCTTGCGCTCGCGCACGAGCTGGTCCACCCACGGACTCCTGCCGAGCGTGCCGATGAGAATCAGATTCTTGCCCGGAGGTTCATTGTTTTGCAGCGTGTCCAGAACCACTCCGGTGACGCGTGAAATGTCCGTCCGTAAATTCCCCGCGGCAATCAGCACGCCGGAAAAATCGTTGCTATCCACAACAAGGTTTGCCGGGATTTTGTTTTGGACGATTGGGAAGGCGCCTCGTGATGGAGATGTTTCGACGTATTGCGGGCCGTCGAGGGCGAAAGCAGTCGGACCCAGGGCGAACAGGAACAGTACAAACGCTGTAACGATCCGTTTGATGTTGGGCGCTCGGTGTTCGATGTTCTGTGTTTTGGATTTATGCACCGAACCTAAAACACCGAACATCGAACATCGAACATCCAACGCTGAACATCGAATGCCGGAACCAGCCAACTCATGAAAAGGCATAGGCGTTTTATTCTCCCATTATTCTCTCCAATTATTCTCATCTAAGAGGCGAAATGGACAAGAATTAGATGGACAATCCTCTGATTCGGCGTTTCTAGCTTGGAAGGGGCGCATTTTCAGGGAATTATACCTGTGTGACGGTGAATGAATTTTCGCTCAAAGGCGAGACGGCCTTAATTACAGGCGGGGGGAGCGGTTTAGGTTATGGTATTGCGGAATGTTTTGTCGCTTCAGGCGCAAAAGTGGTTTTGGTGGGCCGGCGCGTGGACGTTTTGAAAAAAGCCGTAAAAAAGCTCGGCAAGTGTGCCTCTTTTGCTGCCCATGACATCACTCTGGTGGACCAGGCTGAAGGGTTGGTTCAACGGATTTCAGATGAAAGCGGGCCTGTCTCCATTTTGGTAAACAATGCCGGCATTCATCTGAAAAAAGCTGCGATAGAGACCAGCCCGGCCGAATTTAGCGCGGTCCTGCAAACCCACGTCGTCGCCGCATTCAGCCTCACGCGCGCCGTGCTGCCGCAGATGATCAGGCGCAAACACGGAAATATCCTGTTCACAGCTTCGATGGCCTCACTCTTTGGCATTCCGCTGGTAACAGCATATTCCGCCGCTAAATCGGCTTATTTGGGCATCATTCGCTCACTCGCCACCGAAGTGTCCGCTTCTGGTGTGCGCGTGAATGCCATCGCGCCCGGCTGGATTGAATCAGATATGATGCTCAAGGCGTTGAACGGAGACCCGGAGCGCTCCAGGAAAATCCTGGGCCGGACGCCGATGAATCGCTTCGGCACGCCCCGCGACGTGGGTTTGGCCGCCACCTATCTCTGCTCGCCTGCTGCCAGTTTCGTGACCGGCGTTCTCCTGCCCGTGGATGGCGGCGCCAGCATTGGGTTTTGAGGGGAATGGCGGGGAACATCGAACATCCAACATCCAACGCTGAACATCGAAGTTCCTGCACGTTCTTCGAGCGACACACCATAAAGGGCCATAAAGGGTTCCGCAATTCTCATTAAGGATTTGGATTTGTTCGAGGGCCGAATTGTCTTTCGACCACCCGGCCCGTTTCATATAATCTGAGTCTTGCAAGGGCAAACAGGCGCTTCTTTACCAATGCGAAAGATTGATTTGAACAATTTTCAGGTGGCCACGAGCGAAACTGCCCGCGACATCAACAGCCGCATCATTCTGAACCTCGTGCGTAAGTATCAGCAGATTTCCCGCGCCGACCTCATGCGCCAGTCCGGATTGCAGCGCAGCACGGTTTCGGTCATCACCGAGCAGCTTATTTCCGAACAATGGCTGCGTGAAGGCGCGATGGGCGCATCTTTACGTGGGCGCCGGCCAACGATGCTGCACTTGAATGAGAATCGCGCGGGAATATTTGGGATCAATATCCAGCCTGTTTTCACGGATCTGGCCCTTGCCAATCTCAGCGGCCACTTTCTGGCGCAGGAATCCATTCCGACTCCCCGCAACCCGGCCGTATTTGTGAAGCAAATCGCTTCGCGCGTCAACGAATGGATCGCAGCGCATCCCGTGACGGCCTGCGAGGGAATTGGCGTGAGCCTGCCCGGCCGCGTTGACCTGTCCTCGCAAAAGTTCGTCTTTGCCCCAAACCTTAGCTGGCACGCGGCGGATTTAAAGAGCCAGCTTGAAAAGGCCACCGGCCTTTCGGTGAGCATGGAAAACGCCGCCAATGCCTGCGCTCTTTCCGAATTTTGGTTCGGAAAACATGCCGACGGCGTCAATAACTTTGTCGTGGTTACCGTTTCGGAAGGCATCGGTGTAGGCATGATCTTAAATGGGCAGCTTGTTCGCGGCACGTCCGGCCTGGCCGGCGAATTCGGACACGTTGCGCTCACGGACGACGGCCCGCAGTGCGGTTGTGGCAATCACGGTTGCTGGGAGGTCTATGCCTCCAATCTTGCGGCCGTCCGATATTACAACGAAGGCGGGTCTCGCGGCCAGAAGCGGAAACCTGTCCAAACCTTCAGCGAACTTCTTCAGTTGAATGCGCATGAAAATCCCCGCGCGAAAAAGGCTTTGGAGCGCATGGCGGAATACCTGGGCAAAGGCATCGCCATGCTCGTTGCGGGATTGGCGCCGGACGTGATTGTTATTGTTGGCGATATTACCCAGGTTTGGAACCAGGCCGGCCCCATTGTCACCGATATCGTCCGCCGGCGCGCCTCCACGCATCCGTCCGTCAAAATCACCGCCAGCGGAAACGCCTCACAACCGCGGTTGCGGGGAAGCGTGGCGCTGGTGCTTCAAAGGTATTTTGCGGTGCCCACTGTCGCCTGATTTACGATTTACGCGGGCCTGGTGTACACTGTAGAGTAGGCGAAGTGAAACGCTGGGGATTGAACTGACCGAAGTTGTCGGTTCCGTTGTTTCACTTCACCCCTCATCAAACCGGACGAACGGATTTCCCGTATCCGGCTTTCCGGGTCGCTTCATCACGAGGCATTCGGT
>DATJTK010000105.1:0-42697 GCA_035503455.1 Candidatus Sulfotelmatobacter sp.
GGGACCTGCGGCCAGTTTGACGGTGGGAATGAACAATTCGTCCTGCGTGGGTTTGCGTTTGCCTATCGCCATGCCAACAGTCATAACCATTGTAAAATATATGTCAGGACATTATTTTGACTTTTTTAACGGGCTGCTAGATCATCTGTGGTCCTTCTTATAGGAGGACCGACAATAGCCTCTGTCTGGCCTTCTGTCATCCCAAACAACAACGGCTTAGCACCAACGTAGCTGATTATTTCAAAACTTTGATTCATAGTTGCGATCGCTCGCAGTCCCTGGCGCTCTGCAGTATTTAATTTGGCGTCAATTTTCCGTCGCCCGATGGCCTAAACGCAGGGCACGCTCTTTTGCTATTCTTTAATGCGCTTCAGAAAATCGGGAGCGAACCACACTTTTTTAACCTGCCCAGGCTTCAATTTAATGGAATTTATATCTAACGGTTCCAACATAGACAGGAATTCATCAAAATTGTTGGCCAGCTTAATAATGTTATCAACCGGAAGTTCGTGATCCCAAAAATACACCTGCCCGCCTTTGCTTTCATCCAGCAAAACGTAGTTGCCACAGGACGCCCGGGCTATTGGGTAGGCTTGGCGCGGAATATTATCGATATCTTGCCGTTCCTCCCAAATTTCAGAAATTGGGATGAATTGATTCACGCCAGCATTATTGTCTTTACCGATATTAAAAATATTCGGTTCCGGTTCCGCGCCGTCGTTTTTGCTAACGAAGCGTCGAAAGGATATCGATATACGGCAGCCCAAAGCAGTCTCCAATTCCTGGAGTGCTTTTTGGGGAGCCGATTTTCCGCCCTTTAATTTTATCTTCATTTGTCAAATCCTTTGTTTCGAATTACGGCCGACCCGCCGGTGTGGTTGAGCTTGTGAATGCGCCTGGGGATCAGTTGCATCGTTTTGCCATCTGGAACATGATGCCAGACATATTTGGCTGGTGTCTTTTTAAGTCCGGCCGCCTTGTTTGCAAGTAGTTCATCCGTAGCATAGCGACCTGTTAAACCATCTACTTCAACTTGTAAAATCGCATACGGGCTAAAATCAGGAAAACCCTGACTGTTAAATTTTATGCCAGACGGATGTGTTTGTCCAGCGTACCTACTATTAATTGGTATTCGACCTCCAATAGTGGGGATTTTGCCTGAACTGACAACGGGTACGCTGGCCTTCCCCGGCGTGCGACGTCCTTTTCCTTCGCCAGAGTTCCCAGGCAAGAAACGAGGATCCCCCGTAAAGGGCGGGCCCTCTATTTGGCTTGCGCCATGATATTCTCTGGCGGCGATGAGCGCCTCTATAGGGTCGCTAAACGCGTCAGACGGAGCGATTCCCTCATAATTTTGACCGCTGACATGGAAGGCCCCGATTTCCTCCCTCAGTTTTTCCGGTGAGAGCGGAGGTTTGCCGTGCATTGCCAGCCAGCTATTGTATTTGGCCGCAATTTTCTGTGCGCCCAGACTGTTAACGTCCACTCCTGCGATTACTCGCTGTGCCGTGACGTCGCCGACTGCGGCCCGTTGATGAAAACCTTCATGTTCCAGAATGGCAGCCATCTCTGATTGCGCCGCACTGGTGCGCAAATAGAGATTCCCGTCTTCAGGATTGAAAAAGCCCTTAGGCGAATTTCCATCACCCTTATAAAAAATGACGCGCAGGCCGTTCTGTCCCGCTATTGCCTGGAGCCGCTGTCCGATTTCGGTGCCGTAGTAGGCCGGGTCATGGACCGTGTTTGCAAGGATTGCTCGTCCTTTACGCACTTCGCTAAACGCAGATTCGGCTTGTCGTCGAACCACATCCGCAGGCCGTTCAAGGTTATTGGCATTAGCGACATTGATTTTGGCGTGTTTTTCATTGATTGCCTCCGTTATGCTGTGTTGTATTTGGTTTGGTGTCAAATTGCTTTCACCGGACGGACTAAACGCCGGCCGATCAGAAGCAACCGGCGCAGGTAGAACCGTGGTGTCCTGCGCCGGCCGTGACGTTTGGTCAGCGTATGCTGATTGGGTGGGCTTAATGGGAGTTGGTTCCGAAGGTTTAGATAAAATTTGATTTGCGCTTAGCGCATTTTTGATGTCTCTAACCACTGCCGCTAAATCGTCAATCTTCTGCGAAATTGGTTTGCCGATCGCTTGGTGTGCGGAAACTTTGGCCGTATTCGCGGGAGGAGCGGTGTTTCCGGTTTCCGGTTGTGCAGATAGTGAGGGCGCCTGCTGTTCCGATGGCATTTGTTCAGCCTCCGCGTCCGGCACTGAACCCTCCCTGCCCATGCCTCGCGCCATCAGCGCAGTCATACCGAGATTCAGGCCAAGTTCCGTCGCCGCATCTTTGAATTCATCGGCATTATTTGCTGTGGCCATCTTTTCGAGCGAATCCGGTACCGATGCCGCGGAGTTGGCCAGAAAACCCTCTTGAACGATTTTCGATTCGGGCACCAGGGCAAATGTCGCCAGACTTCCCGGCGTCGTCATGCCTGACAGCAAGCGCCAAATCTCCGGCAGGACGCCATTTTCGTTCTTAGGAGGACCTGGCATAACCGGGACGCCCGGCTGGAACTTCAGTTCTTTGGGCGGCGCGACTCCGCTCTCAACCGCCAACGAATCAGCCAGAGCGTTCAGCACCATTGCGGCTGGTGTTTCCAACGCCTTTCCGGCGGCATAGGCCGGCGTTGTAATTGGCAGCGTCGCGATATTTTTCCCGAAGTCCAACAGATGCTGCCACATCGGCTCTTGTGTTTGGGCGTTTGCGAGCGCGGCCGTAAATCCCCAATCATCTGCATTCTCCAGCGATGGTGTCCCGGGCTCGAAATAGCCGCTGCTCCATTGGCTTGGCTGGTTGACGCTCGAACTAAACGCGATCGGATCAATGTTTAGAAAATCCTCAGCGGATGGCGCCTGGGGCTGCGCCGGCAAAGCATCATGCCTGGCCTCTTGTACGATCTCCCGCGGCGTCCATTGATGAAATGGAATTTGCGCCTTCGATAAATTGAGCGGCAAGTTCAGCGTCCCGAATGGGCCTCCTGTGGCCACTGTAAACCTCGGCGGGTTTATAATGTTCGCAATGAAATTAGCGTCTGGCTTCTGATCCAAAAAATCCGATGCGTTCGGCGCATTGAGAAAATCTTCCGCGGTCGGCGATTGCGGCGCCGCGGGCGTTGACCGCGCTTCCAAAAAATCGGCTGCAGTCATTGTTATTGATAGCCGAAATGCGTTTGCAGAATTTGCGTTGCAGTTGGCTTGTCAATTTTCCCGGCCTGATACGCCGTTCGGACATCCACTGGTGAGCCGAAGGCGGGCGCATTGGTTTGCGCCGAGTTTGGCATCGGAATCCCGGTTACATTGTTTTGCGATACGCCGAGGCTGGGCGCGGTCATTGGGGCGAGGACCGACAATGGCGGATTGAGGATTGAGCTGGAACTGGAGCTGGAACTCGTACCGGCCGCGCCCGCGTTTGGGACGGATGCCGGGAGCGCCGGCGTGTTGGTGCTGGTTCCGGGCGCGTCATCGCCGGCTTCGTCGTTCGCCGGCTTCGTTCCGATTCCGGTTGGGCCGCCTTGCACCGGCAGCGACGTCCGTGTCGTCGTCCTGAGGACCTTTCCGTTTGCGTCGGTTGTGGTGTCCACTTCGCCCTGCTTATTGTGCGTGATGGCTTGTTCGAGGTCGTCGCCGTACTGTTTCCATTGCGCTTTTTGGTTCGGGTCCGTCGCGCCGGCTTCCAACTGCCGGAACTGCTGCAATTGGTCCATCGCCTGCAAAAGCGCGACCTGGGCGTGTTGCGGATTTTTTGAAGGATTGGCCGGCGCCTGCAATTGCATTCCCAGGGGGCTCATTTGCGGGTCGGTCGAAAGCCATTGATTGACACGTTTCAGGCCGTCGGGCGAAAGCTGGCCCGTTGCGTTCAATTGCATGATGACCTTCAGGACCCCTTGCTTTTGGGCGATGCCCTGCTGCTGCAATTGTCGCTGCTGGTTTCCGGCCTCAAGTGTCGCGCGATCTTCGGCGCTTTGTTGCTGGCGATTGAAAAAGTCCTGCTGGCGATTTTCCATTTGGTTATAGTGCGCCATCTGCGCCTGGCGAAAGGCGTTATCGACGGCGATTCGTTGCGCCTCCAATTGTCCAGCCTGCTGGATTTCTCGGTTGCGCAAGGCGTTTTCCGCCGCGTTTTGAAGCCCGTTTTGAAGTAATTCTGCGCTGCGTATGTTCATAGTATTATTGCGGATTGCGGATTGGCGTGAGCGATTTATTTAGCCACAGATGAACACAGATTGAACACGGATAAAAATCTGTGTTTCATCTGTGTACATCTGTGGCTGAGAACTTCGCGGTCTTCGCGCGACCCCGTTTTCGTGTTAGTTGGTTCAATTCGTGGTTTCATTTTTCTATGTTCCTTGCGTTAAACTCCATAAATCTGTGTCTCATCTGTGTTCATCTGTGGCTAAGACCATAAGGATTCACGATGCCGGATTTTGCGGCGTGAGCAGCGTGGGCATCGCGGGCGTCCGCGGTGTAATCGCCGAGCCTAACTGCAACAGCGAGCTTGTGCCCGCCAGCCATGGGTTGATTTGGTTGTTCGCGTTCTGCATTTGCGTTTGCCAGTTTTGCAGGCCGATTTGTTGCGCGGCTGCGCCGTTGTCCGTCATGAGCGGCAGAGTCGCGCCCTGGGACATCGGCGCAGGACCGGAGGATGCGCTGGATAATGACGCGAATTGGCTGCTGGGCGTTTGGCCATTGGCTTCCGCCGCAAGGTTTGCGAGGTTCTGTTGCGTGCGCCGATACTCGATGTCCTCGGGATCGGAGCCGCTGCCGAGAAAACCCAGGGCCGATTGCGCGGCCTGGAACTGCCGCTGTTCACCCGCAAAACCGGTTGTGAGCGGTTGCTCAAATGAACCCGGAACACCCTGAAGGGTGGACACCGAACCTCCCCGGGCTCCGAGCGCATCGGCCACCGCCGCATTCAGCCGCGCCGTATCCACAGCCGTGAGCGAATTATTTTGCGCGGCGTTGAGAGCGTCCTGGATTTGCGAATTGAGCATGGTCGAGACCGGCTCATTGAGCGGCGCGTTGGCTTGTTGTTGCACGAGATTGTTCATCTCGTTGCGCGCTGCGAAACTTTCGGGGTCGGCCTGTTGCTCTTCCTGCAAGGCCTGGCTGATGAACTGCGGATCGTATTGCTGTTCCAATGCCAATTGACTCGCCGCACTCTGTTGCGCCTCGGTCGCCGCCGCCTGCGCGGTGCTGAACCCGTTGAAATTGATCGTGTAGGAACCGTCGTTATTTTGGGTGATGGGAACGCCGTTGATGGTCTGTGACGCCGGCCGCCACGTCAGTCCCGCCGACTGCGGCGAAACCGCCGTGTAACTCGGAATCTTTGCGCCGGGCGCCGACTGCATGACCATGTAATTCTGGTCGTTGGAAACGAGGTTCCCGTCTTGGTCATACCATCCGCCGCCAGTTGGCTGGATTCCCAGGCTCGCCGCCGACGTTCCCGCCGGCAGGTTGAAAGTGTAAGAGCCGCCGGTTTGGGCGGCTGCGGCCATGCCGCGTTGGATGGGCAGCAGCGCCGCGTTGGTCTGCGCCATTTGGGCGGACGACGCCTCTTCATTTGGGTATTGCGGCTGTCCCGCCCCGGAGAGCGAGTAAGCCGTCGCGCCCAAACTGCTGGCCGCGCCGACGATACCGACGATTGCCGCGATAGTTCCTAAAGCCATGATGGTCTCCTTTGTTGAATGTTTAATCTGTCGAAAGCAAAAAATCGGCGCGCATCGAACCGGTTTGCGCCGGGGGCGCCGGGCGGATGCAAATATTCCCAAATCTCGCGCGCCGTAGTGACGTCTGAAAGCGCGTTAAACTCCACCCGCAAACCGTCCAGACGCTTCAGCAGTTCCAACCGCCTGTGAAACATCCCTTCCAAATCAAAACCATGTGGCACGCCGGAAGACGCCCACCGCGTGAACGATTTAAGCGCCTCGCCGATATCGCGATTGACGATCATCCATTTCGCGCCGGGGAACGCCCTGCGCAGTTCCTCATATTGCATCAATAGCTCCGGGCCGCTGTATCCACTGATGCGCGCGTCATGATGCGGATGCGGCTCGCAATCGTGCAGGCAAAGCTTTTCTCCAACCGACAGCCACGCCGCGAGCCACGCTGTGCGGGTCCGCGGCAGACCGGTGATGAAGTAGGGCGGCGTAGGATTTTGAGTTAGTGAATTAGTGAGTGCCATGAGTGGTCCGATTTTTATCCGCAGATTTCGCCGATTTTCGCAGATGGTTCATTTGCGGATTTGATTTAATCTGCGCGCATCTGCGTGGAATGATTTCCCGGAGGGACAATTGGAAATAGCCCGGCGTTTGCATGCCAGTGGCGCTGCCACCGCCGGGTTCGAGTTTGCAGTCGGATAAGTCCCGAAGGGACGGTTGGAGATTGGCCTTGGCATTGAAGGGTATGTTCCAGAGGAAATCCAGCCGTCCCTTCGGGACTCGTGTCCTTCCCCGTGCTTCCCGGCGTTAAAACGCCGGGCTATTTCCACTAATCCCTCCGGGATTCCGGATCGAAAATCAATCTGTGTTTCATCTGTGTTCATCTGTGGCTCCATCACATCTGTTCATCCGCCGTGATGCTCGGCGCAGGTCCCATCGGTACGTTTCCTGCGAGCGGCGTGTTCGCCAAAGCTGTATTCGCAATCGGCCCGCTGCTCCCAAACAACCCGTTGCTTCCAAACGCCCCGCTGTTATTCAAAAGACTCGCGGCACCGGACAATGACGAGAGCCCGACCGTCCACGGATTTGCCTGGTTCTCCGCCCAATTCACGTTGCCGCTGTAAATGTCCGCCGCATTCTGGAGGCCTTGCAAAGACGAATTGGTGTTCATGGACGGCGACTGCACATTTCCGGGACTAAACGGCGCAGCGCCATTCGCCGCGCCGGACAAGGATTGAAACTGCGCCTCGGGCGTTTGTCCGTTGATGGCGTTGCCGAGGTTCGAGAGCGATTGTTGCACGCGCCGGTACGTGACGTCCTCGGGCGAAACGCCGCTCTGCAGGAAGTCCAGCGCCTGCTGTTGCCGCTGTTGCTGTAGCTGGTCGCCCGCGTTGACCACGGCGGACGCTTCCTGCGACGCCGGCGCATTGCCCAAATAGATGCCGTTGGCGACTTGTTGTCCGCGCGCCTGTTGTTGCACGGCTTCGGTTTCGCTGTTGGGGCCGGTCGTGAGATTGCTGCCCTGGCCGGTGAGCGCGAGGATTTGATTTTGCAGGTCCGCCGCCATAGGCCGGTTTGGCGTTTGCTGCGCGTTCGAAATGATTCCCTGAAATTCCTGTTGCCGCGCGGCGACGGCTTGCGGATTTGCCTGCTGCAAATTCTGTGACGCGAGCGCGGTATATTGCGGGCCGTATTGCTGCTGGATTTGCAGTTCCGCCGGCAACATCACCTGCGAGACGGCCGCGTTTTGTTGCGCGTTGCCCAGGCCGGTGAAATTATAGTTCGTCCCGCCAATGTTCGCTGAGCCGCCGGTTTGGGCGAGGTAATCGATGTATTGCTGGAACGGAAAAGTTCCCGCCTGCGCAAGAGCGCCGGCGACGGATGCGGCGTTGGGATCAGGGATGGAGGGGGAGGAAGCCATGGGAATTTACGATTTACGATTTACGATTTACGAGTGGCAGCGCCACCTGCCGTTGCGATTTGTGTCGGGCGAGATTCGTCAGATCGGACGGATCCGACGGATTGGACGGATCCAAACCTCAAAATGGTTTGCCAATTCAGTTCCACTAATTTGCCGCGACGGTAGGTAAACAATCGGCGCCGGGGAGCTTCGGGCCAGCGCGCCGTTACCTGTTTCAAAATCTCCGGCATGAATCTGCGGTCGCCGGCGACGTCGGCGATGAGGATGGAATCACCGTTCGGTGTCCACCCTTGAGGGTGTTCGGGCTCCCATTCAAATTGTGAAAGGCCACGCGCGTCCAGATCTTTGATACGCGCCGCATCATCAAGCCAGGCGATAGCGGCGAAGGCGACGTGCCCGCACCTGTCCCGCGCGGCGAAAACATTCCGCCGGACACAATGAACCAGTACGTAGCTGAAAATTTTGTCGGCCTGCCAGCCGCCGAAACAGCACGGACGCGTAGGCGCGTCCTGCGGCACGCGCGGGCGCGTACGCTCCCCGCGATGTTTTAGAAAGAATTCGGTAAGTTCAGTTGCGTTCATTTGATGTTGTTGTCGCGCGAGGAGGGCTGTGACGTAGCGCAGGTTTCCAAACCTGCCGTATCGCCGATTTCCAAATCGGCCAGCCGTACGACGTTGTACAACGCCGCGCGACCGGCAGGTTTGGAAACCTGCGATACGGCAGACTTGGAAGTCTGCGCTACGGGCTGTGTCGCGCGAAGGCCACGATGAGCGCGAAGGTCGATTTCTACTCCCACTTCGCGTTCTTCGCGTCCTTCGCGCGACCCTAAAATCTGTGTTTCATCTGTGTTCATCTGTGGCTAAAATCCTCTTTGCACCGAGGAACGGGGATCGATTTGTCCAGGAGATTCGAGGACGAGGACGATTCCCTGTTTCCCAAAACTTTCGCCTCACCCTGGCACTCTTGGCACTTATGTTCACTCATGGCATTCATGGCATTGATTTCAGTTGTCCAGAGCCTTCAAAAACGCCGCGACCGTGATATTGCGCAGTTGCATGTATCCGCTGGATGTCGAAATGGCCAGGTACATTTCGTTAAATGCGGGAATCGAGCGCAGGGACTTTTCGACTTTTACCGGCACGACGCTCGCCAATTGAAACGGACCCAGGATGTGCTGCCCAAGGATGTCGCCGGCCGCCTGCAATTGCGCCTGCCATGACAAGGTCTGCGCCAAATCCGTGACAGCCGCCACAGACACCGTTCCAAGGCCCGCCGTAAATCGGAGCGTGCAGTTGTAGGGAAACTTGTCATTGACGGCCTGGAGAAACTGGAAGGACCGCGTCCAAACCGTCGTGGCGATGTTCTGGCCGTTGTCAGTGTAGGTGGCGGGGTCCGTGGTCGACGCGGCGTCCTTCCAATAATTGACGTAACCGTTGCTGTCGCCGAAGAGAAGTTGTTGCACGGAGTTAAACCGGCTGGTTGTCCAGGCGCTCGGGGTCCAGTTTTGCCAGCAGCCGAGCCATGAACTCAGCCGGGTGTTATAGACCAGCACGGCATTATTGACCGTGCTCGTGCCAAGCGGAATGGCGAAGAAAACGAATTCCTTGTAACTCGCCGCCACGATTCCCGCCTGCGCGGCCGAATTGATTTGCTCGATGTATTGCTGGACCGGCTGCGAAATGGGCGCCGAGAGTTGCCATTGGCCCGCCGCGGCCTGCATCCGTTGCAGGCTCCGCACGCCATCCTGCGCCATGAAAAAAATGTCGTTGGCCACGCCGCACAACGCGCGTTTGCCCACGCAACCGACGCCAAAGGCAACGCTCTCCACGTCCGTGGTCGCGCCAAACCCGCTCGCGTCCGCCGATGCCGGGGTGCTCACCAGCCATATACTATTGGCCTTGAACACGGCGAGGTTCGAATCCTGCATCGAGTACAGCGCGATAATCGGGTCGCCGTCGCCATCGCCCACGCGGAAACTGCGCGTGGTCAAATTCCATTGGCCGTTTCCAAACGCCAGCAGATTGCTCACAGCAACGGTATCGCGCGGCACAGCGCCCGCGCCGATGCCGGAAAAACCGGCGGCAAACATCCGGCCCGTGTGCCAGCAAAGAATCGTCGCGCCCACGGGCGGATCATTTGCGCCGGTCGTGCAGGCGGTGAGATTCAGGCTGCCGTCCAGGATGGCCATGGCATTCACGCCATCCGAAATCAGGACGGTATCCACGCCCTGCTCGATCTCAACTTGTGTGTTTGTATTTGCCGCCGTGTACGTGGCCGGCCCTCCCTGGGTTCCCGCCGTGAACGACGTTTGCCATGCCTGATTTTGCCCGGCGCAGGCGCTTAAGATTCCGTTGCAAATCGCGAGGATGAATTTATTTGCCGGCGTATCGAAGTAAGTGAGCGTGTGGATTGGCAGGGCAGAGCTGCCGCTCTGCCCCAACTGAGGACAAAACGGATCTGCGCCGGGGCGCGTCCATGCTTCATAATTGTCCCGCACAATCACGTTCACCAGTTTCTGACACTGATTTTGCGCGATGAGCGTCGAACGACGGTAATCGTCTTCGCCGCCCGAGAAATCAATCACCTGTTCGAACTGCAAATCATCGTCGGTGCCGTCGATCGTGAAGATCGGCTTGCCGTACAACTGCAACATTGATGAGTCAATAGCCATAGTATTAGTTGTGAGTCAGTGAGTTATGAATAAGTGAGTAGCCGGATTGCCGCTCATGGCACTCATAATTCGCTTATTCGTTGATTTATCCAAGCGGGTGATACGAGTCCGGCGTCGTCCTCCACCAGATGTCCGACCCAAATCCAGCCTCGGGCTCTATCCGAAACTCTCCCGCCTGCTGGAAGGCCTCGCTTTCGACCAATTCCTTGAGCAACGCCGCGCCTTCCTGTTGGGCCAGGGCGGCTTTGCCAAATTGACGCTGGCGCAGGAGCAAATCCCCGCGCGCAAAGGCCATTAGCGCCGGCTCGACGTTTGTGATGGGCGCGGTATCGTACGGCCCCAAAATCGGGCACTTGCCTTTGCCCAGGACGCGGAGATTCAGCGAAACGGTTGGCGCTTCTGTGAGACGAATCCGCTGATGCAGCGGAGGCGTGTTGCAACTCGCCATCACCGTGGCAAACGTCACGGGGCAGGTGATCGTGACCGTCAGCGGAATATTGGCGGCATACACTTGCGCCGTGACAGCCCCATTAAGCGCGCCGGCAGTCGAATTGAGTTGGATGTAATTCCAGGCGCCGGAATTGAAGCTCGTCACTTGTCCGGCTCCTGGATTGACCATTCCCGCTTGAAATTGACCGGTTTCCGCCGCTCCTTCGTCAACGCCCCACACGAGATTGTATTGTGTATTTAAGGCGATGCCGTTAAGGCGGTGCTCACCTTCAAGATAGTTCGTCCCCGCAGGAATCAGCCCGGGCGCCTGGAACGTAATTGAATTCCCCTGCGCAGTGATCTGGACCGCTGTCCCGGTGGCAAGGGTGACCGATTGCGTGCCATTGATGAGAGTGACGCCATTTTCATTCGCGCCCGGCGTGACGGTGTACGTTTGCCCTTGCGTGACCGTGACGGTCGCCGAGGACTGCGGAGACCCTGTGTAGGTTACCCCACTCACACTCACTGAAACCAATTGTTGCAAAGTCACATTTCCCTGCGTAGGCGCTTTGCTAAAAGAAAACATCTGCAAAATGCCGGTCCCAATCGTCGCATTGAGATTGGCGGACCCGGCGCAAATTGTCACCCCATCCGGCGAAAACGAATAATTGCACGTGATATTTCCGTCTGCCCCATTGGAATCCGAAACGGCCACGATCTGCGCCGTCGGCCACTCCATCACCACCGGCTTGAGTATCTGAAACTCGAATGGCGTGCCCTGGTAATCCAGCCAATCGGTATCGGCGCGGTAATAACTTTCCAGCGACGCAACTTCGAGGGTGTTCGTGCTCAGTCGCGCCGCAATCACCTTTTCGATCGCTGACGGCAACAGCAAAACCGAGCGCTCAGAAATCCAATAGGAATCCGCCAGGGTGGTTGTATCGCTGGGGTTGATGGTGAGCGTCGCTTCCAGCAAGGAATCGCGCCAGAGCGCCGAGTTCCAAATCATCTCGAGCCGGCGCTGGAGAAACATTTGGGCCGCGGCCACGTCATCCGTGTCCGTCATGCCGCATTGGGTGCAAATATGGTTGGCTAAATCAGTCAGTGTCATGTTAGGTGTACACGCTTTAGCGTGATCTTCATTCGATGTTCAATGTTCGTGGCAGCGGACATGACGTCAGGTAGGTCACGGCGCGCTGCGCCGTGACCCGGCCCGTGCAGGGCCGGAACAAGCGTCATCTGCGTTGCGTCATTCATTCGATGTGTTACTGCGGTTGCACCAATATCTGCACCAATCCCGGCGCCGCCTGGCTATTGTTCTCCATCGCCTGCACCTCAAAACCATTCGTCCCGTAAAAACTCGACCACGGCGCGCTCCCGGCCCACGTCGGCGGCGACGCATTCGGAAAATTCACAATCGCCAGCGAAATTGGATAATTGTAATAGTACCCGCCGTTCTGTGGAATTCCCGACCCCGTCACGTAATAAAGCGGCGTCGCAGAGTTAGTCAGAAAAAAGCAATCATAAACCCCGGGCTCAACCGTCGTCGTGTCACACGCCTGAATCACAGCCAAATTCACCGACGTATAATTCGTCAGCCAAAGCAAGGCGGCGCTGCCGCGCCGCCTTGACCGAACTGGGAAATTTGGGCAGAGCGGCAGCTCTGCCCTACCACGTTTTGAATCAGAAGAACGTCGTACGCGTTCTCAGTTGCACGCAGTGCGGCACGTCGGTGGTTTCACTGGTCCAGAGCAGGGCGCTCATGTAGAACGCTTTCCAGCCCACGAAGATGAACTGGCCGAGCGGGTTGCCGCTGTCGGGGTTCTTCACGATCTTGAGGCTCGGCGTGGCCGGGTCGCTGCCGGCGTCCCCAACCATTTTGGGAATGCCAAAGGCGTCCTCGCCCAGGTAGAGCGTCGAGTAGATGGCGCCTTCGTTTGCGGCGCTGGCAGTCTGAGCGGCCGTGGGCGAATGCACACCGTATCCCGCGTTTGCCGCCTGCGAAGCGTCCTCGGTGAAGAGCAGGTCCGGCCGCATCGCTTCCACAAACACCCCGCCATCCAATTCAAACTGCGCCCATTTCCAGAGCAACTGGTCCGGATTGAATTGCGCGGTATTTGTCCAGGTGGTGTCCTGGCGCAGGTCATATAGGACCGGCGATGGAATGATGACGACATACTTGCCGGCGATCATCGGAACGCCGTTCATCTTGAGTTGCGTGATGCAACCCAGGTGAACGGGCCGCGTGATTTTGCCCGTCTGCACCGCGTTGGCGCGGAACGTGTTGTAATCGTTCACGCTGTTGCTGGTTTGCGTCACGCCGGCGAACCGCTCGAACATAGTGTTGGAGCCGTTGAGCGTTTTTTGACCGGCGGGAATCGGATTGGGCGTGCCATCGGCATCGGCAGTGCCGGCCAGCGAACAAATCGCGTGCCAGTTCACCGATTCCAGGTCCAGCGCGGCATCCGCGCCGAGCGTCTTGGAATACACGTCGAGCGTATCGAGCAAATCGGTCGCCGTGACGATGTCCGAGATTTTTGCCAGCGAGCCGCGCTGCGCGAGTTTGATGTCAATGTATCCCACACTGATGTCGTTCAGGTTCGTCGGCACCTGTCCTTCCGTGAGGGCGCCCACGCCGGAGCGGGAAGCGCGCCGCGGACGGAAGAAACGGATGCCATTAAACCCGGTTGATTTTGGCACGGCCTGCTGCCGCGCGTAATTGCTCAGGCGCAAATTCAACTGAATCGCCTGAAGAAGCTGCTTGTTATAGAAAGACAGTACTCTATTTGAGAACCCGTCTGTCTGCGTCGTCTGAAATGCCATAATTGCCTTTCCAAACGCGCGAGGCCTGGTTTGGTGTACACGCTTTAGCGTGCCCGTCTCACGTTCTCACGCTCTCACGCTCTGAACGTCTTGCAGGGCTACCACCGCCCGTGGCCCATCTCGGCTGCCGACTGACGCAGGGACGCGTAATCATCCTGGGCCGGTTCGCCCAGGCGATTCACGCCGCCATTGCCAGCTGGAGTCGTTGCGGCCTCGAGTTCCTTAATCCTCGCGCGTAACGACTCCGCTTCCTTCTCCAACACCGGCACACGAGCGGCGACAGCCTCAAGGTCAGCAGCCTTTATCTGCGCGTCCGCGAGCCTGGCCACGTGATAGATCAATGACGGCTGAACCAGCAATTGCGGGTCCTGTTGCGCCAGCGCGTTCAAGTGCTGCGCGACGACCTGCTGCAGGCGGCTGCCCTGCGAGTTCAGTTCCGGAAACGCATTGCATGCCTCGAGCGTCCATTGCTTGCGCGCCTGTTCGAACTGTTGCTGGCGCTGTTGCATGGAGACGGGAGGGTTTTTGCGGAGCTGCGCGGCGTAATCGGTCATCTCATCGGCCAAACCGTCGGCTTTATCAGCCTGTTTGTTCAGCCGTTGAGCTTCATCGAGTCGCCCGGCTTCCTCGGCGCGTTTGGCCTGCATGCGCAATGCATCCGCATCGCGCCGGCGCAATTGTGCCGCTTGGAGCGCCTGCTCCGGCGTGGCCGAGGGCTGGTCCGCCTGCCGGCGAATGGCCTCGAACTGCGCCTTGTCGCGCTCCAGCGCGAGACGCTGCTGTTCGAGTTGCTGCGATTGCGCATCCAATTCGCCTTTGCGTTTATTGACGGATTCTCAGGTCTTCTCGAGCCGCCCTTGCGCTTTTGCGTAACGCGTCTTTTCCGGCGAGGATGGAGAGTCGATGGTGGAGGATGGATTGGCTTTCGCTTTTCCATCTTCTATCTTCGATCTTCCATCTTCGTTTCCTTTTGCCTGTCGTTTTGAGCTATCAGTGTGCGTGTCGGCGGGCGCCTGTGGAGACGCTGTCGCCGCTGGTGTGTCGGTGGTTGTAGAAGTAACGGAGTTTTGAGCTTCAACATTATTTGGCAGGGCAGAGCTGCTGCTCTGCCGCGCGCCCGTGGTGCTACCACCTGCAGTCGGCCCCGCGTCAGCCGTCGAATCATTCGATGTTCGATGTTCGCGATTAGCCTGGGTTGCATCCGCATTGGCGGCGGTTCCCGCGCTGGCGGAAGTCGCGTTGCTTCCATTCGCACTCGCAGTCGGCTGGTGGCCGTCCGCAAGGACCATCGCGTTAAACCGCTCCATCGCGGCTTCAATTCCCGGCATGTCTGCTATGTTTTGGCTCATATTGTTTTGTAGATTGGAGTTGGCAGATCGGAGTTAGGGAACTATCTCCCATCTCCCGTCTTCCATCTCCGAACTTAGGGCGATAATCGTTCAAGCAGCGCAGCCTCGTCCTCTGGCTGCTGCCTGTTATTGGAATCGGAAACCCCGACTCGGGGTGTGTCCTGCGCGCCGGACACCCGCGAAAGTGAATGGATATACCGCACACACTCATTCCATCCGGCGCTCACGCCGGCCGAGTGAATGGTATTGGCGCGATCCCTGGCGCCTTCGATCGCCACATGCGCGGCGACCGACCGAATCCGTTTCGAAAAAAGTTGTCCCGCCGCCGAGTTCAGAAATGCGAGCACCGCTTTGGCTTCATCGTCGCCCCAGATCGGCCGCGCGTTGAGAAAAGCATCTGCCATCTCGTGGTGCGAAGATGGAGGATGGAGGATAGAGGATGGCCGATCAGTTTGTTTTCTATCCTCTATCTTCAATCCTCTATCCTCGCTTTTCGCGCTCAGCCGCGTGGCGAGTTTCAGAAGTAAATTGGCAACTGCAACTTTCATTGGCGCCATAAATGACAGACTGGCGGCCAGTCACAAGAACTACATTTGGAACCCCAACGAAACCCAATATCGACGCGGGCATTTCGAGACAAAAATTTTTCGATTTCTTTTTTTGGGGGTCGCGAAATTCGCAAATCACAGAAAAACTTTGGATTTTTCAGCCACAGATTTTCACAGATGAAACACAGAAAGGAAAGCGCCAGACTTGGAGAGCCCTCTTACCATTGTATTCGCATGCATTGAGACCATGAACCGCTGTCATCGCCAATCATCGGCCGACAATTCTCCCTCTCCCAGCGGGAGAGGGCCGGGGTGAGGGAGAATCGTCCAAACAAAAACGGCATGCGGCTCATGGAGAGCCCCTTTCGAAATTGTTTCGCGTGTATTGGGACCATGAACCGATTGGCACACGGAGCGCGGCTGTGTGCGGGGCAAAGGGGCACCAGCCGCCGCAGCCGCGAACGTTGCGACGCGCTGCGGCTGGTCTTCGACACAGCCGCGCTCCGAAGCAGGTTCATGGAAAGTGCCGCATTTCTCATGGTCGCGGCTCTGTTCATTCCGCACTCCGCGTTCCGCATTCCGCATTACAAATCCCGTGTCCATTTAAAATCCGCCGTTGCCCGATTACGGGACAGCCTTTTTCCTTTTTCCTCTTTCCTTTTTCCTTCGTTCCAGCCGTTGATTTCCTCTATATTTTCCCTGATCCGGCGTTGGCACGGGATTGGCTGACCCGAACATGTATGCTTCGACCGTTTTCGACAGGGAGCGTTGCTTCCGATGGCCGGCCAACTGTCGCCGCATTCCGGATCGCAAAATTAAATATGGATCCAGTTGTTGTATTTGATCTTGGTAAAGTGCTCGTGGATTTTGATTATTCCATCGCCGCCAAAAAAGTGGCGGCGCGCAGTTCCCGGCCCGTTGAACGTCTCGACAAGTTCCTCAGCGGTTCGCCGCTGCTCAATCAATTTGAGTCAGGGTTGTTGTCCTCACGCGAGTTTTTTTCCGAAGTGCGCGACATCACCGGATTCGACGGCACCGCGCAGGAATTTGCGGATTTTTTCGCGGACATCTTCGCTCCCATGCCGGACATGATCCGGCTCCACGCCGGCCTGCGGAAGAAAAACATTCCCACCTACATTTTTTCAAACACCAACGAAATCGCCGTGGGCCATATCCGCCGGAATTTCCCGTTTTTTGAGGGTTTTGACGGTTACATCCTGTCCTACGAAATCGGCGCGATGAAACCGCAGGCAAAAATTTACGAGGCGCTCGAAAGCATGACCCGGCGCCGGGGCGCGGACATTTTTTATATTGATGACCGGGCGGAAAACGTCGAGGCCGGCGCGGCCCGAGGCTGGCAGATTGTGCTGCACGAAACGCCGGAAAAAACAGAAATGGAACTTGAACGGTTTTTGACAAACAGTCGATAAAAGAAAGATTCTTAGCCGCAGATGAACACTGAACTTTCCATGAACCACCGTGTGGTGGAACACGGCGCGCTGCGCCGTGTAGCGCCGCGTGCAGCGGGTTCATGGCGACAATGCATGCGAAAAGGAAACCCCATGAACAGCAGAGTAAATCGTAAATATCGTAAATAGAAAAAATATGAATGTAGCAATACTTGTAGCAGCGGGCCGGGGCGAACGAATGGGGCGGGACAAATTGTTTCTAACCGTAGCCAACAAACCGGTCATCGCCCATACCTGGGCGCGGTTTGATGAGGCCCGAAGCATTGACGAGATTGTAGTGGTCGTCCGCGCGGGAACCGAAAAAAAGTTCGTGGATATCGCGAAAAAATATAAATTTCGCAAGAAGTACCAAATCGTCGCCGGCGGCGCCGAACGCCAGGACTCGGTCTGGAGCGGCCTGGCGGTCGTGCCCCCAAACGCGGAAATCGTCGCCATCCATGACGCCGCGCGTCCGTGCGTCAACAAGGACCTCATTGCCGCCACGGTCAAATACGCGGAGGAAACAGGCGCGGCCGTCGCCGCGCATCCGGTGACGGACACCATCAAGGAATCGGCGGACGGACGTCTGATTCAAAAGACGCTCGACCGTTCGCAGCTCTGGGCCATGCAAACGCCGCAGACGTTCCGTTTGGACGTCATTCGCCGCGCAATCGCGGCGGCGCGCGCCAAAAAAATGATCTTCACCGACGACACCGCCGCGTGCGAACTCATTGGCCAGCCCGTGCGGCTGGTATCCAGCATCGCGCCCAATCCCAAAGTGACCGTGCCAGGAGACCTGGCAATCGTGGAAGCACTCCTAAAAATTAAAAAGTAAGCCCGGTTTGGTGTACACGCTTTAGCGTGCTCGCCGATCACTAATTCACAACTCACTGACTCATAACCACATACAACATGAACTTGCAGGCTAAATATTTACTTGCAGGTTTAATATAAATGCTGCAAGTTAATATGCGAAATGAATGCGAAACCACGCCAACAGCGCCGGACCGGGGCGAATGCCTGCGCCGGCTCCGGCTCCGGCAACGCGCTGGTCGAAGTGAAATTCGGCGTGGACGCCCTTCGCACTCTTCGCGCGAGCCTGATGGAAGTGGCATACCCGCTTGGACAGGACCCCGTTATCCGGGGCTACGTCGTTTTGGCGGATTCTCCCATTTCGAAGGTGCGCCTGGAGGAGGAATGGAAACGGCTCTCCGCCATCCTGCGGCCAGATGTTTTGAACCGGCTCAACATCTGTCTCTATTCGCCCGAACGCATCATCGGCATCCCGCGTGATCCAAATGCCGGGACTCAGCGGAAAATTGCCCGGGCAATCGAGGCGGAGCGCGGCAAGACACACACCGTGACTCGCACCGATTACTCGTTTGTCATTCAAAAACTGCTGCTCCTCCAATGGCTCACCTCCGGTGAACCGGTGACTTCGGAATGGCTGGCCCGCACGGCGGGTTGCTCCTATCCGGCTGTCGCCCGGGCATTGAATGCCCTCGGCAGCCTGGTGGAACGCCGCTCGGATCGCCGCGTGGTTCTGCGCTGGTTTCCAAAGGACGAATTGGCGCGGCTGCTCGCGGTGGCCGATCGCGCCCGTTCCACCGCCCGCTTTGTCGATCACTCCGGACAATCCCGTCCGGCCGAAGCTCACGTGCGCCGTCTCGAAAAGCTGAATCTCCCCGGCCTGGCCATCGGCGGCGTCCTTGGCGCAAAACACTATAGCCCCGAACTCGACCTGGTCGGCGCGCCCAGGCTCGATCTCTCGGTGCATTCTCCCGGCAAACGCTTGAACATCGAGTTCATCGAGCGCCTCGACCCCGCGCTCAAGCGCGTGGAAGATCCGTTCGCCCCGGCCAACGTCGTCGTCCATGCCGTGCGCCACGCCGATCCGCGATTCACTCCGCGTGACGGCGGACTGGCCTGGGCCGACCCGCTGGAATGTCTCTTCGACCTGCACGAAGCGCGCCTCGATATGCAGGCCGGCGAGTTTCTCGAAGCACTCAAACGCCGGCGCCACACCAGCAAATGAAAAACGAACCCAGGGAAGTCTCACCGCGCAAGGTGCTCGCCGAAGTCGCGAACGCCATCCCGCCGGATGTGCATCCGAATATCATCATCATCGGCAGCCTCGCCGCGGCTTATTGGCTGTTTCGGGACGATGACACTTTCGGCGTTCGCACCAAAGACGTCGATTGCGTTCTCTCGCCGCACGTCTCTGCCGTAAAAAAGGGCCGGGCGGTTGCGGAACAGTTGCTTGCCGCCGGGTGGCAGCCACGGAGCGAAGGCGAATTCGGCAAACCGGGAACGAAGAACACGCCCGCCGGCAAATTGCCCGCCGTCCGTCTTTATCCTCCGAGCGGCGGCGAATGGTTCATTGAACTGCTCACAGAACCTGCCTCCGAAGACCAGGACGCCCGCAAATGGACGCGGTTGCCGTTGGCTTCCGGCCACTACGCCCTGCCCAGTTTTCAATTTACGAGTCTCGCCACCTTCGACGCGCAACAGTCCGCGTTCGACATCCGCTGCGCCCGCCCTGAGATGATGGCGCTTGCCAATTTGCTCGAACATCGGTCGTTTCTCGACCATCCCATTCGAGGCACGGACTACCTGGGCCGCGCCCACAAACGCCGGAACAAAGATTTGGGCCGCGTCCTCGCCATCGCCGAGCTATCGCCGGCTGATGCCATCGAAAACGAGTGGCCGCAGCGCTGGATCGCCGCGCTGCAACAACGCTTTCCCAAAAACGGGCGCCAACTCGCCCGCACCGCCGGTCGTGGATTGAGACGATTGCTGGACAGCGCTGAAGACTTGCAGGAAGCCGCTTACCTTTGCGCCAACGGAATGCTTTCCCGGCGCAATGTCACTCCCGATCAACTTCGCGACACCGGCCGCCGCCTGCTCACCTTCGCCATCGACCCACTCGCAAAAGGGGTCGGTTCCTAGTATTGTAGTATTTAGTGAAGATGTTTTGTGCCAGACGCGCCAACTTCGTTCCAGGTCCCGCCACCAAAACACTCAAGTTCTCCAACAAAAGCGGACCTTTTTCCGAAAAAACCAGCTTCGTTTCTGCTACATCACCTATATAAATGTGCACAGTGGCTGGAAGCTCACCACGGGCAATGAAGGACAGCGTGTTCGATGTTCAGCGTTCGATGTTCGATGTTCGATGTTAAAATCCATCAGCCGCATCACCCCTGCACACGTAAATCGTAACGGCAGGTGGCGCTGCCACTCGTAAATCGTAAATTTCGATTTACTACTCCCTAACCCGATAAAACTGCTGCTGATTTGTCGTGAAAACCGCGTACGGCGGCAAAACCCCAGGAACATCCACGTAGGGACCGCTAACATTCGTGGCGGATTGAAGTGTGCCGCTGCTCCAATTAAGCTGGAGCTGCCCGGCGCCTGTCATAAAGAAGCTCAATGGCCCGGGCGAGATCTGGGTCACGGGAGTGACAGCCCGCCAATAGAGAGCCTGAATCTGCGCCGTGGTGAGCGCATTCGTAAAAAACGCAGCATCGCAAATTTGGCCGGCAAAATTTCGGCCCAAACCGACCGGATTGTTCGTAAAACTGGGATCCGAACCAATCATCACGTCGCCCGAGTTGCCGGGAATAACACTCGCGGGCGTCACACCCGAGGGTGTGCCATTGGTATCGAGGTTGCCATCCACGTAAATGGAAACGACGTTTGTGCGATTGACCGCGACGACCTGGTGCCAATTGCCGTCGTTATAGATTCCCGCGGTGGCCATATCGCCGGACGCCTGGCCGGTTCCCGCGACGGCTGAGTTTCCATTTCCGGCGTTAAAGACAATCGTGCCGTTGGTGGTGATGCCCAGTTCCCATGAATTGGCGCCGTGGCCAATGATGGATTGCACGCGATTATCGCAGGGATTTCCGCGCACGAATGCCATGACCGTGAAATTGGCGTTCGAGCCCGTTGGATTGAGCGCCGCGGCGTGGCCCGCATCGGCAAAGCTGCTGACTCCGCTGAATTGAGCAACAGGCAATGCAGGCAATCCGGGATACGACGACGCCGGTCCGGGCACGATGCCGGGCACGGTGCCCGGACTGTAAACGCCATTGACGCCGGCAATCGCGTCATTCGTCAGGGCGGACCAGGCGGCAAGCGGCGGCGCAGTATAGGCAGGCGCGTCCATGCGCAGGTAAATGATCGGATTATCATTGGTCACCAACTGAAAATACGGCGTGGCCGGTGCGGGATTGGTGCCCGCCTGGTAATGTGCCTCGATATCGCTGGCCGAGAGATTCGTGGCGTAGACAGCCACTTCATCAATGTCACCCTGCGCGGCGCGCCCGTTTCCCCGGCCGTTGCCCACGGTAAAGGGCGTCCAATAATCGGGACTATATTTTCCGGCAGCGGCATAGGTGCTGCCGACCTTGGCGCCATCGTCATAAATCGTGAGATTCGTTGCGCTGTCACAGGTCACGACCACGTGCGCCCATTGTCCGAACGTGTCACCCACGTTAAACGCACTGACCGCCGAGCTGTTGTCGTAGAACTGTACGGACATCTGCGCCGGCCCCCAATACAATTGGATGCCGCAAACATTTCCCTGGCCGCCGCCGCTGTTGCCGGCGTTCAATCCTTCGTAACCGCATTGGCTCCAGACATAATAATCGGCATGCGCGCTATTGCTGGCGTTAAACCAACATTCGACCGTAAATGGCGGGTTTAATGTGGAAAGCGGAGACGTATGGGGGACAAACAGAGAATTGGTGACGAAGCCGGTATTATCGGCGCCGGCATAGGAAAAGTAGGTCGAAGTATCGTTGTCGCCCGCCAGCGCGCCGGGTTGCCGGTGGACGAATGCGCCGCTATTCACGGCCCAATCCGGATAGTAAGCCGTACCCAAAAGGCCCAGCGCGCCGTAGTTGGTTTCGATGTCGCCGGGCGCGGCGGGTTCGACTTCGTGCATGGGCCAATAGCCGGCAGGATTGAGATTTAAAATGTCGGAGGCGTATGAATTCGTGGATGAGACAACGTTGGTGACCTCGGAAATTCTCACGATAGCCGCGGAGGATGCCGGCACAATAAGCGCGAATTGGCCGTTGGTGAGCGTGCCCAGTGTCGTCCAATTCTGCTGCCACACATTCGTGCCGGAGATGGTCGCGCCGCCCAGCGTCACTCCGTTGGTCGCCGTCACATCGCCATTGCTTTGGACCAGGTACATCGCGGACACAGTTCCGTTTTGCGCGCTGTTCTCAGAGATGGTCACGGCCGCGTTGCGCGCGCCGGAACCGTTTTCCCGGTTGATCACGGTGACGTAGAGATTGGAGCCGTTGCCGACTCCATAGGCCGTGAGGTTCAGGCCGGCGCTGTTGATCATCGTGAGCGGTTCCACGTTTCCGCTGCCGCCCACGCTGAAGGCGGCGATGCCGTAACTGATGGGAATGAGCTGATAATTGCCGCTGCCATCAACATAGAACGCCGCATGGAAACCCGACACGCCCGTGTGAAAGTGCAATCCCAGGCAGCCGTTGGCCGCCCACCAATGCAGCGCGTCCAATGCAAACAATGCCGTGGCAAAAAAGTTATCTATGTTTGTCGTGCCGGCGCTGCCCACGTAATAGTCGTTAAATTCCGTGAACCGATACCCAAAACCGGCGGCCACCGCCGGAGCCGCGATAGTATTATAGCAGGAGGGATAATCCGATGTGTCCAGCGCGGATGACAATTCGCCGGAGACCATTTGTTGAGGTGTAAACGACGCGGCGTTGCCCAGGGGCTTATAATGGTAGTGCAGATATTTTACAGCCGGGTTTGTCTCTTCGGCCTGGACGAAATCCGCCGACCACGAGTTGGCGGCGCTGTCATTGTCAGGACCGCCGAGAAACGCGCCGGGCGTGGCCGCGATGACGGCCGATGCGAACGGTTGCCAGTCCGCGATGTAAGTCGTGAAATTCGTGATGCCCTGGGCCTTGGCGCCATATTCGTCCGGTTCATTGCCGATAGCGAAGCAGAAAGTATTGGTCGCGTAATTGTCCCAAATATACGCCGCTTCCGATGCGTCTTCAGACGGGGTGCCATCAAGCAGGTCCAATGAAAATACCGTCTGGATGCCTGCGGCCCTGGCAAAACCATAATAAGAATCGATATCGGCATCGGAGGGAATATAGGTGCCATCCACCGAATCCCCGCCGATGCGCATGCTCTTGACCCCAAGGTTCCGGTAAATGGTAATCAGTTGGGTATTGGCGGTGTTAAAAAAATAACCGTTGGGATTATAGTTTCCGTTGCCGTATCCGAGGCTTCCGGTTTCGAAGCTGAACACGCCGAAGCTCGGAGCAATCGCCGGCCCGGGAGATTTGGAGTCAATCGAAATGGCGACGGGAGATTGCGCGCGCGCCGCGACGGCGGACAGCCATATTACCGCGACCAAAAAACGCAAGTTAGCCATACAATTTACGATTTACGCCGGCATTGTGCTGGCCGGACGGCACGAAGGATATGGAGAGTAAACTGGGTTCGTGGAGCGAAATTTTAGATTGTGAATTCGGGATTGCACGTTGAGCTTTGGTCAACGTTTGCAAAAAGTTCGTTGGTTGTGAAACACCCGTTGATTCCTCCGTGTCGTGTAAAATCGTAAATCGTAAATTACGGATGGGGAGTCGATTGGTGTTGCCAGACCCAATAGATGTCCGGATTGCCTGCTATTTGCCCCGTCGGCCATTTGGGAGAGCCTGCCGGCACACCAAACGTATAGTATATGTTCGGAATCAAGCCGGGATTGATCCATTTATGCAACTCGACGTGGCCGTCTCCAAAACTAAATCCGCAGGTCGTGCCGCCATGGATTTTGCCAATGGCTTCATTCAAATTAGACCAATCGGTTTGATTGGGATAAATGCCCTCATAGAAATCCCAAACCGTGTCATTCAGGTTATCCGGGTCCTGCTCCATCCAAACAAAGAGGTTTGCCGGCCCCATGAATGTCATATCAACTTCTTTCGCAAACATGGTCCATTGTTTGTCCCCGGTCGTCGGCTCTTGCATGTTGCCAATGCCCTGCTGAGGCCGGGACGCGCCGTCCAGGTTCGTGGTTCCGACCGCATCGTTTATCGCGTAGGTGCGCACACGAGGCGGGCCGCCTAAACCATTCTGGCACCACCGATCAGCCGGGCATTTATAAACTCGCCAATCGGTAACGTAAGGAGCCAGTTGCGAGCACTGGGAGTTCACCTCCTGCTGCCAATCAATGCAACCGGCCTGGGGAGGAGTCATGTTGCCGGCCACACAATCAAAATTTGTGTCGTTGCCATCGCTGACGTTTTCCGCAAAGTAACCGTTGTTTTCGCTCGCATACATGATCCATCCCAACTGAACCTGCTTGAGGTTATTTGCGCAGCGTATTTGCTCGGCCTTTTCCTGGGCCAGATTCAATACCGGCAACAGGACGGCCGCCAGGATCGCGATGATGGCGATGACGACCAATAGTTCGATCAGCGTAAAACCCAACGCCGATTTGCGATTCGGCGATCGCTTAAGTATTGAAAGGACTTTCATTTGCAATTTACGACTCTTTCGTTTACGGATACGCCAGCCGATAGAACACAGCCCCATTGGTCAGACTCATGGGAATCACAACCTGGTTTGTGCTTTGCGTATTGGCGACATTGAACCAATTGGTGCTGAGGCCCACTGACAAATTGTTTGTCTGGGCCTGAAGCTGCCACCCGATGGCGGCGCTGGGCCATGTCAACGTCAGTACACCGTTGCTCACCGAATATCCGAATGTCGTGGGACCAGTATTGACCGTGAAATTCGTGCCAGTCACAGCCGTTTTATATAGCGCGTTCACCTGGGCTGCAGTGAGTGCGCTGTTGAACAACGCCACTTCACAGACCTGTCCGGCGAATTGCCGTCCCACGCCCGCCGGATTGTTGGTGTATTCGGGGTCGCCGCCAATAATAACGTCCATGGTCGAACCGGGCCCAATGCCGTTGGTGGATACGGTGCCCACTGACGAATCCAATGCGCCGTCCACGTATAGGTAGTGTGTGCCGGTCTGCGTTGGATTCGACGCCGGCGCATAGACATCGGCCAGTTGATGCCAGTTGCCGTCGTTATAGACCCCCACGGAATTGACCTGGCTGGCGGTATTGGTTCCCAACTGCGACTGGAGGGTGCCGTTGGTGTTCATCAAAATGCTCCACGAATTGTCGGAATGACCAACAATCGCCTGGACGCGGTTATCACACGGATTGCCCCTGAACATGGCGATGACGCTGAACGGGTTGGCGCCTGTGGGGTTGTAAGTGGCGGCATAACCGGCGTCACCGTAACTGCTCACTCCGCTCAATTGCGGTACGGTCGCGCCGGGCAATGCGCCCAGGGGCGTGCCATTGGCCGTTGGGCCGGCTACAATTCCGGGTGCCGTTCCGGGACTATAGATGCCGTCATCGCCCGCGGTGCCGAAGTTGAGCAAGGGCGGGCAGGTGGCCGGGGCGGGCGCTATGTAGGACGGCGCATCCATTCGCAAGTAAATGACCGGGTTATCGTTGGTGACGTCGTGGAAATACGCGCCTTCGGCCCCGCTGATGCCGTCATTGTAGTGCGTGGCGATGTCCGTGCCCGCGAGGTTGGTAGTGTAAACGGCGACTTCATCGATGGCGCCATCGAAGGCGCGGGTGTTTCCGCGGCTGTCGCCCACTTCAAACGGTGTCCAATAGTCGGGACTGTATTTTCCGGCGGCGGCATTCGTCCCACTCAGAGCGCCATTAATATAAACGTACAAGTTCGTGTTGGCGTCACAGGCGACGACAAAATGGTTCCATACGCCCAATGTAATGTTCTGGTTATAGCCAGTGACCGAATTGGAGTTATTGTACATCTGGATAGAAGTTTGGGCCGGGCCGGTATAGAGTTGGATGCCGCAAACCGCCCCGTTCCCAGCGCCGCTCGCCCCGGCATTGAGCCCCTCATAGCCGGATTGGCCCCAGATACATTCCTCGTTATGGCCGGAATTTGCATTAAACCAGCACTCGACGGTGAATGGAGGATTTAACGTGGACAACGGCGAAGTATGAGGAACATACAGCGCGTTGGCGGTCGACCCGGAGTTGTCGCCGCCGGTATAATCAAAATACGTTGCGGTGTCCGGATCGCCGAAAAGCGCGCCGGCGACCTGGCGTTCGAACGCGTTCGTCCCGCTGCCGCCCGCCCAATCAGGATAGTAGCCCGTGCCCAAAAGGCCCAGTGTGCCGTAGTTTATTTCGACATCGCCCGGCGCGGCGCCTTCCACTTCGTGCATCGGCCAGTAGCCCGACGGGTTCAGGTTCAAAATGCTTTGCGCGTAAGCATTCGTCGGCGTGGGCACAACCACCAAAGTCGAAATAACACTCGTCACCGACCCATAACTATTGGCGACCACGACATAGTACGTTGTACTGCCCGAGGCGCCCGTCACCGCGTAAGTAGCATTGGTCTGATTGGCAATCTGCGACCCGGCATTATACCATTTGTAACTAAAAGGCCCAGGGCCGGTCGCGCCAATCGAATAGGTATAATTCTGTCCCGATTTGACAGTAATTTGAGCCGGGAGATTCGGGTCAAGCTCAGGAGTCGTCACGACGGTAAGCAAAACGCTGGCGTTCGTTGAGCCGTAACTGTTGTTTGCCGAGAGCTGCAACGTGTTGCCATTCCAACTGGCGGGAACATTATTAACGGTCAAGCTGGCGTTGAGCATGGCCCCATTGGTGGTTCCTGTCGCCACCGTGCTTTCAGTGGTTGTATCGGTCCATTGATAGCTCAACGAAGGCGTGCCAATGAGGGCCGCCGGTATGGTAAGATTTGTGCCGGCACTCACCGTTAAAAAGCGCGAAGGCGTCTCGGTGAAGTATGGCGCGACGTTGGTGGTCGCGTCGAACTGGGCCGCAACCTCGTTGGAGCTCAGGGCATAATTGTAAACGGCCACGTCGTTGACATAGCCAAAGTATTGCTCCGTATAATCCCCGCCTATCGCGCTTTGGGCGGATCCGATCTGCATCGGGTTGCCGTCCGGACTATACGCCCCCGCGGTGGTTCCAACGGTCGCATTGGTCGCCAGCCTGCCATCGATGTAAAAGTTCACGACGCCATCGCTCTCGTCACACACGCCCACCAGGTGATGCCAGTTGCCCGTATCTGCAGGCAGCGCGCTGGTGCAGGTGACAACTGATCCGTTGGCCGTGCGGACGTAAAAGCGGTAGAAATGCGATGACGAGGTGTCGAAATCAAAACTCCACGTGTCATTCACGTTATAGACGCCTTCGCTCAGGATGCTGCTCGCTGCATTATTCGGTTCATACTGGTTGACCCAGGCTTCCACGGTGAAGTTTGTTGTCGTGCCCGTGGGCGCGGAGAAATTCACGTTTTGAATCTGGCCGGCGAAATTATTTTCGACAGGCAAAAGGCCGTTAAGTCCGAAGGCGACGCATGTTTCCGGGTCTGTGGAACTATAACCAGGGCTATTGCCAAGTGTGACATTGGTATAAATCCCGTCATTGCCGCCAACGTAATCATGGCAGACGTCGCCCGCCTGCTCATCCAGACGCCAATAACCAACCGGGTTGGCCGATAGAACTGTCGCCGGGTACGGGTATGTCGGGTCGGCGATCGCGGATGCAGACCATACGATGCTGGTGGTCGAGCCGAAATTGTTTGTGATGATGCAGTAATCATTGGTGAATGAAACCTGGACATTGGTCAGCGCGAAACTGGCGTTGGTCGCCCCAGCCACCCCTACGCCGTTCGTGTACCATTGATAATTCACCCCATTGCCAAGGACCGAGACCGAGAGCGTTGGACTTGCACCCGCGAACAACGTGAACGGATTGGTGTACGGCACCGGCGAATAGCTCTCGATGGTCGGGGCGCTCAATACCGTGATGCTTACAATGGAACTGGTAACCGAGCCGTAATCGTTCGTAATGATCACGTAATAATCGGTCGCCGTGTCCGCCGGGACAGCCGGATTCAAAATCAGGCTGGCGTTCGTTTGTGCGGCCAGTGCCACTCCATTGGTGTACCATTGGTAGGCCAGTGAACTGCCACGCGCCACGACGGTGTTGGTAAAGTCATTGCCCGCGCCGACGTCGGCCGGAGCCGGTTGAGTGACAATATAAGGCCCAATTTCAAGGGCGTTATAGAGCGCGCTGATTTGGGCGGACGTCAGAGAATTGGTAAACACGGCCACTTCGCACACCTGCCCGGCGAACTGGCGGCCCAGGCCGGGAATATTGTTGGTATATTGAGGATCGCTGCCAATCAGCACGTCCATGGGCGAACCGGGCCCGATGCCGTTCGTTGACACCGTGCTGACCGAGGTGTCCAGCGCCCCGTCCACGTACAAGGCGTTGGTTCCGGTCACGTCCGGGTTCGATGCCGGAGTATAAACCTCCACCAATTGATGCCAGTTGCCGTCATTGTAAACACCCGAGGAAGTAATCGCGCTGGATGTATTCGTTCCCAATTGGCATTGGAGCCTGCCGCTGGTATTGAGAAAGGTGCGCCAGGAATTATCCGAGTGTCCCACGATGCTGTTCGTGCGCGTGTCGGTTGGATTGCCGTGGAACACGGCCGACACGCTGAACGGCGTCGTGCCTGTGGGATTATAGGCCGACGCATAGCCGGCATCGGCAAAGCTGCTCACGCCGCTCAACTGCGCGACGTTCGAGATCCCCAATCCATAATAAGGCTCACCCAACGGATTGACCGGACCACTCGCGATGCCCGGAAACGTTCCCGGCGAATAAACTCCGTTGGCGGCCACACTCCCGTAATTGGTCAGCGCCGGCCAGGTGGAACGGGAGGGCGCGCTGTAGGCAGGGCCGTCCATCCGCAAATAAATCACGGGGCTATCGTTCGTCACCAACTGGGAATACGCTGTAGCGGGCGCGGGATTGGTGCCGGCCTGGTAATGCGCCAAAATATCGCTCGCCGCCAGGTTCGTCGTGTAAATGGCCACTTGATCAATGATACCCTGCGCCGCCCGCCCGCTGCCACGGCCATTGCCCAACTCAAAGGGCGTCCAATAGTCAGGGCTGTAATGCCCGGCTGCCGCGTGTGAAGAACCGCTGATGTAACCGTTTACGTAAACGCTCAAATTCGTGAAGGCATCGCACGTGACAACCAAATGAACCCATTGTCCAAATGAATCGTTCACGTTGAATGCAGTCACGGCGGAGCTGTTATCGTAATACTGGACGGACATTTGAGCCGGTCCCCAATACAATTGTATGCCGCAAACGTTACCGCCCCCGGCGCCGTAACCACCCCCGGCGTTCAAACCCTCGTAGCCGCTCTGGCTCCAAACGTAATAATCAGAGTGCGCGCTATTGCTGGCGTAATACCAGCATTCGACTGAAAAAGGCGGGTTCAACGTGGACAACGGCGATGTATGTGGGATGTACATCGCGTTGGTAATGGTCCCGCTGTTGGCCGCGCCCGCATAGGTAAAATAGGTCGCGGTATCGCTATCGCCCGCCAGTGCGCCGGGCATCTGGTGAACAAATGCCCCAAGGTTCACGGCCCAGTCCGGATAATAACCATTGCCCAGAGGCCCAAGCGTGCCGTAATTGGTTTCAATATCGCCGACGGCTGCCGTTTCCATTTCATGCATCGGCCAATAACCGGCCGGCGCCAGATTCGTGACAGCTTTGAAATAAGTCGATTGCCCGTTTCCCTCGATGGCAGCCATCCATGCCAATATTCCCAATGCAAAACCCAAGGTTCGTGTTGTGATCATAAGGTTTGTGTGATTTAGGGGTGGTAATCTGCGCATTCAATGCAATGAACTCGCGGGCGGGGAGAGAACGCCCAGGCTATACGATGACAAATAAATAACCATCAATTAAGTAGATATTTAGAGAATAAGAGCTTTTGTTTTACGGATAAGGGGCGGTTGAATGCGCGATGATCCAATTCCAATCCACCGGATTCCCTTTGGACACCGTACCCGCGCCGGTCGCGGTGTTTTCCGGTTGCGCACAGACGTTGCCGGTCAACCACTTGTGCGATTCCGCATGGCCGTCGGCAAAGCTCATGACGTCGGCCCTGTCATGATAACTGCCGGGCAGATCGAACCAATCAGATAGCGATGAGCTCGGATCGACGGGCATGAAAAAGCCGTCATCAATCGAGTTACAGCTTTCATCGGTAAAGACGATCATGCTGGCGGGATCCGGCCCATGAATCCCGTTGATGTCCGACAATTTATCATACGAGTAGTACGCCGGGCCGCCGTTGGATTCCAAATAATAGTCTTCGCGCTGGGGGTCTCCGGCGGTTGCTTTGTCCGGAGCATGAACGCCCCCTTCCAGAAAACCATTCATCGAAACGCTGCGGACACGATCCATCATGGGAGGAAAAGGAGCAGCCTCCTGGCACTTTAAAATGTCATCGGGACATTTATAAATCTGGACCACCTGGCTGCAATAGCCACCCAAATACGATTTGGACAGATAATTGGTATTTATGTTAGCCAGGTTGTCCGATGCCCAGCTTAACACGCCGCCAACCCAGACGTTTGTATTACCGTACTCGGTGAGTCCATGTTCATCCGCGTTGGGCATTATTTCGCCATTATTCTGGTCATTCGAATACATGACCCATCCCAGGCCCATCTGTTTTTTGTTGCTCAAACATTGCGCCTCTTTTGCTCTTTCCTCTGCCTGCTTTAACACCGGCATCAGGATGGCCGCGAGTATTGCAATAATGGCGATGACGACCAGCAATTCAATCAGCGTAAAGCCCAGCCGCGTTCCTCGAACTCCGCATGATGATTCCACAAACTGACCGCCAACGCCGGCCCGATGATCGGCGCCCGGTGTTGTTTTCAACGACGAAACATTCATATTCTTCGACTTCTCGCTGCTTGCCTCTTAGGGATATACCAACCGGTAAAACACAGTGCCGTTAGTCAGGTTTATGGGAATCACAATCTCGTTAGTGGTGGCAGAACCGACCACGTCGCTCCAGTTGTTGGAGATGCCCTCTGAAAGGCTGTTGGTTTGAGCCTGCAATTGCCAGCCCGTGTGATCGGATGGCCAGCTCAATGTAAGCTGATTGTTGGATTCCCCAAACAGGATATTCGTGGGATTGGCATTGACATTGTTTGTCACTGACAGCGTAACGAAGGCGTTTGCGGAGCCAGAGGCATTGGTCACCGTCAGCTCCAATCCGTTGCCGTTCCATGCAAGAGGAAGATTCGTAATGACCAACGTTGCATTCAGAGTGATGCCGGAAATGACGCCCGACGCAACGGTCGTGCTGGTGTTGGTATTGACCCAGACGTAGCCAAGCGGCGGGGTGCCAAAGCCCGTGGCCGGAATCGTCAACGTTGTCGTTGCCACACCGCCGGATTTCGTCGGCGGCGCCGGGAAAAGATAGGGCGCAACCGTCCCGCCGGCCGCTTCGTACTCGCTTGTAACTTGAACCGGAGTCAGGGGGTAATTGAATATGGCCGCATCATTCATGGATCCAATGGTCTGGTCATTGTCGCCGCTCGTTGCGGATGCGGAGCGGGCGCCGATGGTCAAGTTTATGTTGGGATCATTCAAAATGCCCGATTCATAAAGGATCGCGGTATTCGTGTGGGCAACCAACTGGCCGTTCACGTAAAGGAATATGTTGCTGTTTGCTTCGTCGCATACACCAACCAGGTGATACCACGTGTTCTCCAGGGAAAGAAAAGGACAACCGAGGCCGAGGGCGGCGCCACCGTTCATTCTGATGAGAAACCTGTGGTTGAAGCCATAATTCGTGCCGCCATTGTTGTCATCGTACAGCGCAAATTCTTCGCCGCCGTCTCCGAAGCCTTTGGTAATCAGGCCGCAGGTGTTGGTCGTGTAGAAGTTTACCCAACATTGGACGGAAAACTCGGCATTACTGCCCGACGGAGCGCCAAAATCGATGTTTGTTCCAACAGCATTTGCGTCGCAATTGTTCGCAGCATAATAGCCAAAGAGCGCCGCTGTATCGGAGGGATCCAGGATGGAATTGTATCCGGGATCGGAATACGCCCCATTGTTGGCAAGGTAGACATTGGTATAGATTCCGTTGTTGCCGCCCGCGTAATCATGGCATAGGGCTCCGGGATTGCCGTCAAAATTGCCGTCGTCCTGCTCATTCAATCGCCAATAGCCGATCGGTTTTAACGACAACACGGACTGCGGATAAGGCGAAAGTCCGCCGCTGCTGTTTGTCGGGTCGGTAATGACGGAAGCAGACCAAACGGCGCTGGTCGCCGAGCCTAGAAAGTTGGTTATGATGCAAAAACTGTTCAGAGTGCCGGCATTGACATTGGCCGTCGTGAACACCGGGTTGGTCGCGCCACTGACAGCCGTCCCGTTTGTAAACCATTGGTAATATATGGTTGGCGCCGCCACCACCGAAACCGAGAAGCTCGGGGACGCCCCGGCATATAAAGATAAAAAGTTTGTGTTTAGCAGGCTGCTGTAGGTTATCGGGAATTGGCTGGTAATGACCGGTGTCGTATATACCGTCAAACTCACAACAGCGCTGGTCTCTGAACCGGCTACATTCCTCACGACAACGTAATAATTGGTGCTGGCATCGCCATCCACGACGGGATTTAAAATAAGGCTCGCATTCGTTTGCCCGCCAAACGCCACATTATTGGTGTACCACTGGTAATATAAGGGCGGATTTCCGGTGGCCGTGACGGTGTTTGTAAACGCCGTTCCTGCGCCAACAGATGCGGACGCCGGCTGTGTTGTGATGGAGGGGCCCACTCCCAGTGAGTTGTAAAGAGACTGGACTTGAGCGGCGCTAAGAGCATTGGCAAAGAACGCCACATCGCATATTTGGCCCGCAAACTGCCGGCCCACGCCCGCCGGGTTGTTCGTGAAGACGGGATCCGAGCCAATCATCACATCATCTGAATTACCAGGGATGACGCTTGTCGCCGTAATTCCGGCGGGTATTCCATCGGTGTCCAGCACGCCATCCACGTAGATGGAGATCAGATTGGTCTGGTTGACCGCCACCACTTGATGCCAGTTGCCGTCATTATAGATTCCCACAGTTGTAATATCTCCGACGCCCGTGCCGGTCCCGCTGGCGACGGAATGGCCGTTTCCGGCATTAAACACCAAAACTCCATTGGTGCTCATGCCTAACTGCCAGGAATTGGTGCCGTGGCCCACGATGGATTCAAAGCGCCCGTCGCCGGGATTGCCCCGGAACAAAGCGGTCACAGAGAAATTCGCATTTGACCCGGTTGGGTTATACACCGGCGCGGAACCCGCGTCGGCATAACTGCTGATGCCGCTCAACTGCGCCACCGTTGGGCCTGACAACCCGCTATAGGGAATGCCGCCGATCGTGGCAGGGCCAGGCACGATGCCTGGCATTGTCCCCGGCGTGTAAACACCATTGCCAATCGGCACGCCGTTTGTCGTTGCGACGTTGTCCAGTGCCGGCCAGGCGCTCACAGCCGGCGGCGTATAAGTTGCCGGTGCGTCCATCCGGTAATAAATCACAGGTTTGTCGTTGGTCACATCATCGAAATATTGACCGGCGACGCTGCTGCTGTTTGTCGCGATATTGTATTTTTGCTCGACGTCGCTGGAAGTCAGCGCATTCGTGTAGATGGCAAAATCGGCGATGTAACCGGCAATCGCGCGAGTGCCGCCACGGCCGCCGCCAATGGTCAACGGTGTCCAAAAATCAGGAAGATAGTGCCCGGCTACCGAAACGGGGTTTTGAGTCGTTGGATTGCCATTGAGGTAGAGCGTTGAGTTCGAGTTGGCGTCACAAGTCATCACCGCGTAATACCACAGGTTGGATTGCTGGCCTTGCCCGGTGTTATCCACGTTGTCCGGGCTGCCGTTGGCCTGATAACTGACGAACCATGACCCGTTCCAATTCAACGTCGCGCCAAAAGCGCCGCCAGCCGTGAAATCGGCGCTGGCCGTGCCGGCGCCATTGAACGAATCATAACCGTAATCGCCCCAAATGATATTGCCCGCCGAAGTTGCGTTGGTGATCTCGACCCAACATTCCACCGAAAATGGCGGGTTCAAGACCGATAGGGGCGACGTGTGAGGAATAAACATAGCGTTTGTATAGTCCGCCTTGGTGAAGCCGCTTCCACTGGTGATGGAGTGAAGAAAATTTACGCACGGATCCGGATCATTGGTCAGCGGGCCGGGACCGTATCCACGTTGCATTCCCTTCGCCGTCCCAGTCGCCCAATCTGGATAATAACCGGTGCCCAAAAGACCCAGCGTGCCGTAATTGGTTTCAATGTCTCCCGGTGCGGCCGCTTCCACTTCGTGCATCGGCCAGTAGCCGGCGGGATTGAGGCTCATGACGGCATTGGAATAAGTCGATTGAGCATTTCCTGAAATGGCGACAGATCCTATTGCTATTCCCACCGCAAAGCCCAGGATTTTATTTGTGTGCATAATGTTTGTGAGTTTTAAGTTTGATTCATTTCGGCTTCTTGTCTGATGGAAACAACCTCGTATGTGGGGAGCGCTTCGCTTTTAAGAAGTTTTGGCCTCGCGGGCATAACATGGTATTGAGTGAGACTATTATTCCATTTTCAAAATAAATGTCAAACTGTTTCTGCGACCGTATTATTCTTATTATCAACGGCTTACGATTTTAGGCCTTCAATTTCTGATAATGTATATATTTTTGCACAAAACATTTTCTTGAAAAAAAATTGGGCGCCGTCATACTGGCATTTTATGCGCTCTGTCGAATCGTTGAAAAAATCCGCCTTCCTATTTGCCATCGCCATTCTTCTTTGTGCATTCACCCGCGCTGTAGCGGCCGATAATCAACCACTTTGGCAGATTGGCTCGTTTGACAACAGCGATTCGGAATTTGCCCTGGCGCATGGAGATTATACAAATTTCCTCGAATATTTCGGCAGACCGGACCATGTCTATTATGTCGGGCTGTCCAATCCGAAAACGGACTGGCCGTGCGTTCTCCCCGGGGTAATTGATACCTGGTCCGGCAGCTACTATAACACGCGCAATCATAATGAATGGGACCAGATGAATACGCTGCCCATAGGGTTTGTCCTGAGTCAGGTTTCCAGCGAGGGCCAATGCGCGCTCACCATCGCCTTCTGCGATGCATCCCCCACAAATCCGCCCCCGCGGATTCGAGTCACGGTCAATGGAACCATCTTTGAACGCGACCTTTTTCCGGGAGGCAGCCCGCGTTCTTTACGCGGCGATCTGAGAGATGCCAAACCGCAAACCGTCCGGGTCGAATTTCCCGCGTCGTTATTGAAGTCCGGTTACAACGAAATTGCCCTGCGCGCCACCAGCGGCAGTTGGTCTTTGTTCGACGCTTTGCGCCTGGATACGCCGACAGAGATCAAGCTGGCTCCCGCATCACAAACCGTCATTCGCTCCGTTTCGGCCCCGCCTTACGCGGTTTCATCCGATAAAAAAACTCCGGCAACCGTCCGCGTGGAAGTTTATCGCCACGCCTCTCCCGGAAATCTTGACGTTCAAATCGGGAATGCGGCGCCTCAAAGCATGGCGCTCCAGACGGGATTGCAGGCGCTCGAAATTCCCGCTCCTGCCGGGCAAACACACATTCGATTGAGCGCGGATGGGCAATTATTGTATGAAACCGACTTGGACTTACAGGCCAGTCCGCCGGTGACGCCGTCCGATTACGTGGACCAGTTTATGGGAACGGCCCATTCGCGCTGGATGATTGCGCCCGGCCCGTGGATGCCCTTCAGCATGGTTAAAATTTCTCCCGACAACCAGCCGCAAAGCTGGTGCGCCGGATACGATTATACCCATGAATATATTGACTGTTTCAGCCATATTCACGAATGGACGATGTCGGGACTGGGAATGATGCCAACGGTCGGGCCGTTGCGCGCGCATGCGGGACTTGACGATGGTTACAGTTCGCGTTTTGACAAGACGACGGAACACGGAGGGATTGGATATTATGAAGTGTTTTTGAAGGACAGCGGGATCAAGGTGGAACTGACAGCAACGACCCGGGCGAGCCTGCAGCGATATACCTTTCCCGCCAGCGACCAGGCGCGCGTGATGATTCCCTTCCTGCTGCCCAATGAATATGAGACGCACATCCTGAGCGTCAAAGTACGGCGGACCAGCCGAAACGAAATTGAAGGAGACATACAAACCGATGTTCAACATCCATACGATTGCGACCAAAACTATACTCTTCATTTTGTGTCGCAGTTCAGCCGTCCCTTCGATGAGTTCGGAGGCTGGCAAAATTTGGCCGGCACGAATGTTGTTATCCCGCGAGGCACCGTGCGTCCGGCCCGGGAACTCGATGACTGGCGGGGTGGAGAAATATTTTCAAATGTCCAGGAACTGGCCATGTCAGGAGATTGCGGCGCATTTGTAAAATTCAGAACCAGTGCCGGGGAAAAAATCGAGGTGCGCACGGGGATTTCACTGGTCAGCGTGGATAACGCGCGGCAGAACCTGAATAAGGAATTGTCAAGGCCCTTTGGCTGGAATTTTGCCGCTGTGGTGCAAAATCAGCGAAACGTCTGGAATCAATTGTTCGACCAGGTGCAAATTGACACGCCGAATGCGCGGGAAAAGACGCGCTTTTATAGTAATTTTTACCGCGCGTTGTCAGGCCGCAATACCTGGAGCGATGTCAACGGCCAATGGATCGACCCGTATGGACGCAAACAAAGGCTGGCCCATCCTGCCGATGTCATGCTCGGCTCCGATGCGCTTTGGACGACATTTTGGAACCTGAACCAGGTCATGAATTTGATGGCGCCGGAATGGGCGGCGCGTTGGACCAAATCGGAACTCCAACTATACGAGAAATGCGGCTGGCTGGCCAAGGGCCCTGCCGGGCTAAAATACATCAGCGTGATGGTCGCGGAACACGAAATCCCGCTGATGGTTGCGGCGTATCAGTCAGGCATTTCGGGTTTGAAACCGAAAGAAATCCTGGCTGCCGCAGTTAAAATGCAAACCTCAATGCCTCAAAAAACCCCCAACGGTGGAAAAGTCGGCAACAATTACCTCGCAGGCTACCTCAAATATGGCTACGTCCCGGCAGACGGCCCGTTGAAGGGATATGCATCCGACACCTTCGAGTATGCCTATGATGATTGGACCGTCGCGCAACTGGCCCTGGCGCTCGGAGATGAGGACGTCGCGAACCATTTCCTCGCCCGCTCACAGAATTGGCGCAACTCGTTTGACAGGGACACCGGCTTCGCGCGCCCTCGCAATACCGACGGCGATTGGGTGACTCCATTTAGTCCCTACCGCACACCGGGGTTCACGGAAGCCGATGCATGGCAATACACATGGTTTGTGCCGCAGGATGTGCCGGACCTGATCAAGGCAATGGGGCGAAACCGTTTTCTTGATACCTTAACTGCAGGCTTTGAGCAAGCGGCCACAACGCGTTTCAACGACTTGCCGGGCCGCCCCAACCACTCGGTCAATCAAGGCAACGAAACGTGCATGCATGTGTCATGGCTCTACAACTGGGCGCGCGAACCGTGGTTAACGCAAAAATGGACACGGGATATCCTCGACGCTTACTACGGTTATTATCCCGCTGACGCGTATTTGGGCGACGAAGACCAGGGCCAAATGGCCGCATGGTTTATGATGTGCGCCATCGGACTCTTCCAGACAGACGGCGGCTGCGATACTCACCCCTATTATGAAATCGCCACCCCGCTCTATCCGAAGACCGTCATTCACCTCTCGAAAAAGTATTATGGCGGGAAAACGTTTACGATTGAGGCCCGCAACGTATCGCCGGAGAATATCTACATCCAGTCTGCAACGCTCAATGGCAAACCCCTGGACCAATGGTGGATTTCGCAAAAGGACGTGTTCCAGGGCGGCACGCTCGTCCTCAACCTCGGGCCAACCCCCAATGAAGATTGGGCCAAAGATTGCCCGCTGCCCGGGGGGCGCATCTCACTTTTTATGCAGGCGAACGGGGTTAGGTAAATGGGGAGCGCACGCGCCCGCGCGTGAACGAGCCCGGGGGCCAATCCGAACGGTAATGGATCGTTCGGTGTCCACGCTTTAGCGTGCTCCGTGTTTGGCTACTGGATGTTTTGGTTGGAATGCGAATGCCAAACACGCCAGGGCGCTCAATAAAATCAGGCAATTGACTTGCTTTGTATTTGCGAAACCGTTTTAATCCGCCGTTCAACAACAAGTCACATAACAAAGCATTAATTAAATTATGGCAAAAGCACTGACCAAATCTCAAATCGCATCTGAAATCGCCGAGAAAAACGAAATTACGAAAGCGCAAGCTGTCGCAATTCTTGAGCACCTGGCTTCGCTGGCTTACAAGCATGCCAAAGACTCTTTCACCATTCCGGGACTGGGGAAACTGGTTTTGGTCAACCGCAAGGCTCGTGTTGGTCGTAATCCGGCCACCGGCGAAACCATCCAAATCAAAGCGAAGAAGGTTGTGAAATTCCGTGTAGCGAAAGCCGCCAAAGACGCGATCCTTGGGGCAAAGTAAAAAATAAGTAAGGCCCAATTTTCAAAGGCACCCTGGTTTCGGGGTGCCTTTTTCAATTGTTGGTCCTCTGGGTAGCTTGCCGAGCTAAAACTGGTGCATCCGGCAGGACTTGAACCTGCAACCTTCTGATCCGAAGTCAGAAGCTCTATCCAATTGAGCTACGGATGCAGCCGAAAGCTGGATTAATGGATTGTTGGATAAATGAGGAAACCGCGTTTCAACCATCACCCAGCAATCTACCAGTCCATTAATCCAAAAATCCATGAATCCATCAATCCAATAATCTGATAATCCATCAATCCAATAATCGCGGGCGGTTCGGGATAGGTTGAAAATCGCCGCGCGGACAGGGATAATAAAGAAGGATGAACGACTCAAAAGACATCCGCGATTTGCTGGAAAGCTGGCCGTATGACCCGGACGACGATGCGCGCATCGTGCGCGGGAAGGACGGGCGCGAAATCCTCCAGGTCCGCACACCCGTCGGATTGGAACAGCTCGAAATGCAAGGCCGGCCCGACGGCGTCCGGCCGCATCAGATGGGCTCGGCGCTGGAATTTTACCAGAAGAAACTGGCGCAGGCCAGGGCTGCGGGCGGCGCGGACGAGTTCGAGCTGAATGCCCAGGATTGCGCCGAGCTGATCGGCGAGGGCACTCTCTTTTACCTGCGATATCTCCGGTTGTTCCAACTCAATCGTTGGGCGGAAACAGTGCGGGACACAAGCCGCAACCTCCAGCTCTTCGACTTCATCCGCCATTACGCGGAGCGTGAGGAAGACCGGCAATTCCTGGAAAAGTGGCGCCCCTACCTGGTACGGATGAACATCGCCGCATCCGCCCTGCAACATCTGGAACAAGGCGATGCCCGCGCGGCCTTAAAGGTCGTCCAAAGCGGCCGCGAACAAATCGGGGCGCTCGAAGAAATGGACGATGAGACCTTCCAGATGGAACGCGATCGTTCCCTGGCCGCATTGGCCGAATTGGAGAAGCAACTCCAACAAAAACAGCCGGTATCGCCGGTGGAACTGCTGCAACGGCAGTTGCGCCGCGCCATCGAACGGCAGGAGTTCGAACGCGCCGCGGAATTGCGCGACCGGATTCGGCAATTACGCGCACCACCGCCCGAATGAAAGCTTTCCAGACCGGATTCTGGCAGGGCGCAGATTCACAAGTTGGTTTGACAATCAGGCCACGTTTGGGCCACATTGAGTACATGAGCGCAATAGCAAAAAGCCGTATTGACCCTGAGCTGAAACGCCAGGCCGAAGCGGTCCTCGAAGAGATCGGCCTTAAACCACGGGCCGCGCTGGAACTCTTTTACAAGCAGATCATCAAGCGCCGGGCGATTCCGTTCCCTGTTCAGGCAGACAGCCCGGAAGATGAGGTTTTGAGCCCCGCTCCCCGCCGCAATCGCCTGGCTGACGAATTTTAAGAGTGAGAACTGTTCCGCAACCCGGCGAAGTCTGGTTCGTCGATTTGGGCATGGCCGGTAAGCTGCGTTATGCGCTCGTTCTGGCGGCTCAGACCGATGCCCGACTGGCGCTGGCCAGCGTGGTTTTGATTACCAAACAATTTGAGGACACACCTTACGAGGTTACATTGCCACGCGTGCCGTGGCTGCAGGAGCAAAGCTATATCAACGTCCAGAGCATACAGCCAGTGAAGTTCACCGAGTTCCTCCGCAAAGCTCCGGGTAAATTTGATGCTCACGTTATTAAAGGGGTTGAAGCCGCGCTCAAACGCTGGTTGAAGCTCCAGGCCACAAAAATTCCGGCGCCTGAAAAACGCGTCACCAAACAGTGAATCATCACGAACAATTTGCGAAACTGCTTTCCGGCGATCAGCCAATCCTGGCGCTCGCTCCAATGCAGGACGTGACGGACCTGCCGTTTTGGAAATTGATGGCGGCCTACGGAGGCGCGGATGTCTATTACACGGAATATTTTCGTGTCCATCCCGATTCCAATCTTGAGAAATACATCCTCAAGTCTATCACCGAAAATCCCACCGGCCGCCCGGTCGTGGCGCAAATGATCGGCAACGATGTCCCGTCGCTGGTGCGCACGGCCCGCGAGTTGCAGGAGTATGACATTGCCGCCGTTGACCTGAATCTCGGGTGTCCCGCGCCCATCGTTTATCGCAAATGCGCCGGCGGAGGGCTGCTGCGGGAACCGTGGCGTATCGATAATATACTGGGCGCGCTGCGCGACGCGGTGAAAGTGAAATTCACGGTCAAAACACGGCTGGGCTTTGATTCGCCGGAAGTTTTCGACGAGTTGCTGCCGATTTTTGCGAAGCATTCATTGGACCTGTTGACGGTCCACGGACGGACCGTCAAGGAACTGTATTGGAGCGAGGTGCATTACGACTTCATCGCTCGCGCGGCGGCGGAATTGCCGTGCCCGGTGCTCGCCAATGGGAATATCGATTCCGCGCGCACGGCGGCCGAGGTATTGAAAACCACCGGCGCGCACGGCCTCATGATCGGACGTGGCGCAATCCGTAATCCATGGCTGTTCCAACAAATCCGGCAACAACAGCGTGGCGAGCCCTTTTTCATTCCGTCCGGCCGGGAAGTTTTGGATTACGTGCGCGCTCTTTATGATGCCGTGAGTACGCCCGGCGTCCGCGAACTGGCGCAGGTGGGCAAGATGAAGAAATATCTGAATTTTATCGGCGTGGGCGTCGAGCCAACAGGCCGGTTTCTGCACCAGATCCGCCGCGTTTCAACAAATGCGGATTTTTTCCGCGTCTGCGACGAATTTTTGGATCATGACCAGCCGATGCCATTGGAGCCTTTCCGGGCAACCGTGGAAAAAACCGCTGATGCTGTCGCAGCTTGATGAGCACCTGGTAGGGACGGCGCGCTGCGCCGTCACCGCCCGCGTAGAGCGGGCGGAACATGCGCGGTACAACGTCCGACGACGCTCGTCGCGCCGCTGCACGGCGCAGCGCGCCGTGCTCCACCACCACGGCGCTGCCACCACAGAATGTTATCGTATTTTCGCTTCAGTCCGCTAAACTTAACGGTAGCAGACAAAAAATGGGGAAAACGGTCCTGCCGCGCTCCGATCTGCCGGGTTAAATCCTGGGTTAAAAAAGAAGAATTTAATGTCCACCATCATTGCCGCCACTGACATCGTCGTTCGCCACGGCGAGCGTGCTATTCTTGACCGGGTGACCCTGGGCATCCAGGAAGGCGAGCGCATCGGGCTGGTGGGGCGTAACGGCTGCGGCAAAACGACGTTCATGAAAATTCTTGCCGGGCTGCAATCGCCGGACAGCGGCGAAGTCACGCGGCAACGCGACCTGGCCGTCAGCTATCTCCCGCAGGATTTCGAGTTGGACGCCACGAAAAATGTTCACGAAAACGTTCGCGATGGCGCGCAACATGTCCTGAACCTTATCGCCGAATTCGAGGCGCTGCCGCACGACTCGAAGCGCCACGAAGAACTGGAGCGGCGCATCATCACGCTGGATGGCTGGACCGTGGACCGGCGCGTCGGGATCGCGATGGCGCATCTGGGTTGTCCGCCCGGCGAACGGAGCATCGATTCGCTTTCCGGCGGTGAAAAACGGCGCGTCGCAATGGCCCGCGCGGTCGTCTCGCGGCCGGATTTCCTGATGCTGGACGAACCGACGAATCATTTGGACCCGGAATCGATCGAATGGCTCGCGGAATTCCTCGAGAATTTTAGCGGCACGTTTCTCATCGTCACGCACGACCGCTATTTTCTCGACCGCGTTGTGAATCGGATGATCGAGTTGTCCGACGGAAAATTCTTTTCGCACGACGGCAATTACACCGATTACCTGCTGGCCAGGGCCGAGCGCCAGGAAGCCGACGCGACCATCGAGCATAAGCGGCAGATGTTTCTGAAGAAGGAACTCGCCTGGGTACGCCAGGGCCCGCGCGCGCAGCGCAGCAAACAGAAAAACCGCTTTGAGCGTTACTACGAGACGGCGGCGCAGGCCGGACCGGCTATCGACGAAGACATCGAACTGGTGATTCCACCGCCGCCGCAACTCGGAAATCGCACGGTCGATGTCACCGGCCTCGGCATGGAACTCGGTGGAAAAAGATTGTTTTCAGGATTCAATTTCACATTTGAAAACGGCCGTCGTGTCGGGATTTGCGGACGCAACGGACTCGGCAAATCCACGTTGCTCCGGATTATAATCGGCCAATTGCCGCCCACGGAAGGCACGGTAAAAATCGGCCAGCTCACGAAGTTCAATTACGTTGACCAGGGCCGTTTGCAATTGAACGGGCAAAACAC
>DATJTK010000106.1:0-28527 GCA_035503455.1 Candidatus Sulfotelmatobacter sp.
TTCCACAGTTTGTTTCGGTTCGGTGCGGCTGCAGACCAAGCGTTCCAGTTCTTGCCGGTCCTCAGCGCCGCAATGAATCTGCCGAGCGGTTCTTGCCATGCCTAAACTTCGCAAACATTGTATCGCTTGTCAATGCAATTAAGCAGTAGCAGACCCTGTGCATCCATTCAACCGGAATACCGTTAAGGCTGTGTTAAAGGTTAAAGCGTTGAACCGTTGAAGTGTTGAACCGTTGAAGCGGTTCATATCCGTCGCACCGCGCCACGGTTTAATCTAACGCTTCAGCGCTTCAACAATGTTCACGACTATTGCGAAACCAGGCGATAATCACGGGCTCGAAACTTCATCCAATTCGGGTCCGTGAAATTGGCGGTGCCGATGTCCGCAGTCACTGTGTTAGTGGATACGGGCAGCCAAACGGGATCGGCGAGGTTGCTGCAGGCCTCCACCACCACAGAAGCATTTGTGGCCCAGGAGATTATAAATCCGAATAGATTGCTTTGCACGCCAAAGGATCCGTTGTTGACCAAAACCTCTGGTGCGGGCAGAAACCAGAAGTTGGCAGACGCGAGGTCCGAACCTAACGACGTTGAGAATCCCGTCCAACCGGCCGTTCCCGGGAGATAATAGACGACGACTTGCCCATTCAAACCGTCCGCATAAAAGGCGTCGACACCGACAGAGGGCGCGTTCCCTGCGAAATAAACGGTCAGATTGCCATTATACTGAGCAAGGCAATAGGCAAAACAGTCGTCCCCAATGTTGATGACACTGGCTGGCATAGTGACGGTGGCGAAGCCAGACGCGCCAAAAAACGCGTAACCGCCGATAGTTGAGACGCCCGCAGGAACGGTGTAGCATCCGCTGACGCTGGACAGGGCTGCGGGATATTGGATGAGCGTGTCCTGCGCCTTATCAAAGAGAACGCCATTTAGACTGCTGTACGCCGGATTGGTGGCGTTCACGGAGATATTTGTCAGGCTTTGGCAATTCGCAAACGCCTGGTTCCCAATTCCGATGACGCTCCCGGGAATCGTGACGCTCACCAGCGCGCTATTGGCAAACGCGAGATCGCCGATATTGGTGACGCTGTTTGGGATCGTCACGGTGGTCAGGGTCATGTTATTGTAAAATGCAGCGCTTCCTATCGTGGTGACGGGATAACCATTGGTTGCGCCGGGAATGATGAGCGAAAGGCCTGAACCCGAGTAACCTGTAATCGTAATCGCGCCACCGTTTGTGACACAGGTTAATTGCGCCGTAGCGCAGCGGAGCAGTCCGAAAAATACGGCTGCCGCCATGACGATAAGGCGACGCCATTTCAAATGGGTTTTCATAAGGGCTCCTCTTATGGTTATTGTACCGGTTGCAGACCATAAGTGACGCGGGCGGTGGTGTCAATAGGGCGGTTTAAAAATGGATTTTAAACATCGAACATCGAACGCTCAACGCCGAACGCACCGGACGGTGTCGCGTTCCATGTTCGATGTTCGATGAGGATGGCCGGAGGACAGGAGGAAATTCTGGCGGCATTAAAAGTTGAAAACCGGGCGACGGCAATTCTTGCGGCAATGGAATTTTGCGCAAAGGTGAACGCGGGCTAATGTTTCTGATTCAATTCACCCTGGGCTTCAGTCTCACTTCGAAACGGCTTCCTGCGCAAAATGCCGCGCGATTTCCTCGATCCAGCCGTTGTCCGGCTGCGCATAGGGACGGAACGTTTCCAGCACGCCTTCGCGTTCATTGTAAAAGAGGGCGCGATGCAGGCCCAGAGCGCCGGCATTGGGCGCGTCAATGAGGCTGGCTGAATCCGTTGCGCTCATTTGGAAAACAACGCGCATTTCAAATTCGCTCAACGCTTTTCTGCCCAGGAACCGGCTGACGTTATTGTAGGTGTCGACAGTGACAATCACGTGGATTCCACGCGCCGGGCCTTCGGTAATCAGACTGAGCAGCGCGCCTGCGGGCGTGCTTCCGGATTCCGAGCTCGAAAAACTGAATTCATCCTCCTGTTTCAGCTTTTTGAAATTATGGATGCCCTGAATGAAGACGAAAATTTCCGGCGCGTCCGGGCTCGCGCTTTCGCGTTTTTTCAGTTCTTCCGCCAGGGCTGACATTGTTTCCTGGAGCTCGGCGTTGCCGGCAATCACCACATCGTGGGGCAGGGCGTCCACCGCGCGTTGCAGAAATTCGCGCTGGGGAAAGCCGGGAGGCGTGTTGTCGAGCACGATGAACCGGGCGGCCTCGCGCGGATATTGCGCCGCCAGGGACATGAGCGCAACCACCTGAATGCTCTGTGAGCGTTCTTCGCTCTGCGCCACAACCATGAGATTGCCGCCGCTTTGGCGCATGAAAACGGCTTCGGTCGGTCCTTTGATGGAATTGGGCGCCCCCAGCCAGACGCGCGGTTGCAGCGGCGGCGTGGCCGGAAGAGTCTCAAGCGCACTTTGCAACGGCCGGTTGTCCCGGACGTCAGCCGGAGCGTTCCCTTCGAATACAATTGGGCCCGGATAATCGTTGTCTGTCTTGTCGGCATAATCGCGAATGCGCTTCAGGGCGCCATCTCGCACTGTATCCGGCAGCCAGACGGCCTGAAACGGACTGTTGCCTTCGATCGCGCCCGCAGCGTCGTTGTAAATGCCTTCGCCGGGCCGGGACAGGAGCCGTGGCGCCGGGTTGTCCTGGTCCATGATGAGATACGCGTCCGCCTCGTTGCACTGGAGGGCGATGCGGATGACCATCTGGCCAATCGTCGCGCGGGCGAGCGTGTAAGCGCCGCCCAGCGTTTGCGAACCCAGCAAAACATGAATGCCAAATGCGCGGCCCTGGCGAACAATCCTGTCCAGCAAAACCGCCGCGCCCTGGGAGACCCGGTCTTCTTCCGTGAAGAATTCCTGAAATTCGTCAATCATCAGCAGCGTCCGCGGGATGGGCTCGGTCCCGCCGTTGCGCTTATAGCCGGCAACGTCCTGCGCGCCCACTTTTCGGAACAAATCGCCGCGCCGCCGCAATTCATCGTCCACGCGCTGGAGCACGCTCAGGCCAAATTCGCGGTCGCTCTCGATGGCCACGACTTTGGCGTGCGGCAACTTGCGCGCGCCGTAGCATTTGAACTCGACGCCTTTCTTGAAGTCCACGAGGTAAAATTCCACCTGCTCGGGACTGCAACGCAGGGCGAGGTTGGTAATGATGATGTGAAACAGCGTGGATTTGCCCGAACCGGTTTTGCCGGCAATGAGCGTGTGCTGGCGCGTGCCTTTGCCGATGGCCAAATATTGGAGTTTTGTCGCGCCCGACCGGCCGATGGGCACGCGCAATTCCTCGGTGGTTTCCTCGCTCCACAATTGCGATTCCGGCGGCGCGACCTGCTCGAACGGAACTTCTACGCGCGTGGAATCCTTGCTCGTCTGGCCGACCTGATGCAGAAATTGCGTCGCAAAATCGTCCGAGGGCGGCGTATCCAGAATGAGCTTCACTCCCGGCGGATGCCAATTCGACAATATGAAGGAATTTTCGGCGCGCGAAAGACAAACGCTGTTTTTTCGAAGTTCATCCGGAACAAAGTCCTGCGGCGGGGCAATGCGCGAATCCCAATGGATGAACGTATAAACACCGCAACGCGCGCCGCTGGCCGCAATGTTGCGCAGGCGCCGCGCGGCGGTCTCGCTGAAGTTGGCGGGAAAGGACGCAATCACCAGGAAATGATATTTTTCAGCCACCGCGCCGGCTTTGGCATTGTATTCGGTAATTGTCGCGTACTCGTTTCGCAGATACATCTGGATGATTTTTTCCATGTGTTCGTTGAGTTCGGCGAGTTTTTCTTCAAACTGCGCCGATTGAGTCCAGATGCGGCTGTTGATGTAGCTTTCCTCGTAGTCGGCCAGGTGCATGAGAGACGCAAAATTCTCGCCCAGGCCCACCGGATCGAAAATTGTAAACATCAGCTTGCCAGGCGGTGTCGTGGCAAATATCCGGAAAATGATGTTGTTGATGGCGGCCACGGCTTCTTCGTTTCCGGTCTTTCCGGTCTCAAACAAAATCGAGCCTTGCGCCGGACAAACCAGCGACAACGGAACCATCAGCGTGGGCGGGCAGGGGAGGGCGAGCCGTTTGTCTTTGGGCAGCGCGTCGGCGAGTTTTGCAATGTTCACCTCCAGCCGGGCGAAGGTGGCGGCGTTTTGAAAATCGCGCGGCGGCGTCCAATTCTCCCAATTGGCGGTCATCCATGGCGGAAACATCTTTTCGACAGCAGCGGCGGAGGCCTGAAGATCGCGGCACAGCGGCTCCATGGCCCGTTTCCAGTCTGTTTCCAATTGCGCCCAGGAAGCTGAATGTTCCTGTTCCATCTGCCGTTTTTTCGTTTCGTAATCGTTCAGGAGGTTCCGGGTCAGCGTGTCGTTCTCCGACTGCATCCGTTCCATCTCTGAATCGTATTGCGCCTCGATGTGGGTAAGCCGGTTTGTGCCCCGGGTGAGATTTTTTTGATGAATGCGAAGGGCTTTATCGTCGACCTGCATCGGCAGCGATGTGCCCATGCGGGCCAGATTTCTGGCCCCTTCCTTCCAGCGCTGGTTCAGCGCCCGTTCATTAGTTTGAAATTCAGCCTGAACGCGTTCCTGTTCCTGCTGGTGATACAACTCAATTTTATCCGCGCCGCCGTCCAGCATGTCACGGACTTTGAGGAAATGGCCGGCGACGGCGGTGGCAGCGGGTGCGGCGGCTTTCGCCGCGATAAAAGAAAGAACGATGAGAATGACAAACGCCGCCAGTGCCCCGATGGCAATGGAAGGCGGTAAGGCATGCGAACCAAAATGCGCAAGGACCGGCTCCGCCGCGGCCACCGCCAGCAGCACAATCGCCAGCGGCCAAATCGGAACAAATCGAAAGATCCGCGGCAGAAGGGCGTTGTCGAATTGTTTCAGGCCGTTTTCGATTTGCGACCGAAGCTGCGCCAGCCGGACAAAAAAATCTTCGCCGTCGAACGCCGCGGAGATTTCCTGCGGCTGTCCGCGGCGGAGCATGCGGCGAAAGGTTCCGCTGACGTGAAAGGCGCGCCGTGCCCTTTTTTCAAGCTGTTCGAAGGCCGCACTGGTCTCGGCGAATTTTTGGCGGAAATTCTCATTCGCCGCCGCGGCGGCGGCGAGGTCGGCATCGCGTTTTTGCTCCGCCTCGGCGAGGCCGCTTTGGACCTGCCCGCGCCACTGCGCGTCCTGGGTCTCGACGCTGCGCACGGCGCCCTCGCGCACTTTTTTGTAGGCGCGCTCGATGCGGTCTTTCCGGGCGTTGGTCAGCGATTTAGCGCCTGCCTTTGTGGATTCCAGGTCCGCTTCGGCCATGGTCACGCGCGCGTGCCAATCAGACTCGAGTTTTTCATTCTCGGTTTCGTAGAGTTTGAGGGCCGCAGTGGAACGATTGTGAAAATCAGTTTCCAATTTCTCTTCACGCGCCGCAAAATCGCGGACGGTCTGCTTCAAACTGTCCAGAAGCGCGAGGGTATCATTAACGGCGGGAATGTTATTCACAATCGGTCCTGACCTTTTTCAACAATTCATCAAGCTTTTCAATCACTACCACCGTTTTATTGGCGAAAATAAGCAGTTCATCAAGATATTTTTTCTCAAATTCGGCGGCTTTTTCATCGCGCCAGTAATTTTTCGTCTGTTCCCACTGAAGGGAAAGCTCGCGCGCGGCGCCCGTCAGCCGGCCTTTATTGGCGCTCAGGCTCATGCCGGACCCCCCTGTTTTGGAGACGCGACGCCGGCGTAGGCTTCGATCGTTTCGATCACGCGGTCCAGGTACGCCACCGCCCGCGGCATCTCTGTGGTCAAAAACGTTTCAAACTGGGACGCCTGCTTGAGCAAGGGGTCGGCTTTGTCGCTCAGGTCGCGCGACCATTTTCTCAGCATGGCGAGCTTGGCTTCGGCCTCGCGAACAGCCCGGTCCGCGCGTTGCACGGCCATCGTGTGCAGGGAGCTGGCCTCCTGCAATTTGGACATTGTCGCCGTGAACAATTCGGCCTTCGCTTCCTCGAGTTTGCGCCAGCGCAACCGGAACTGATGGTCCCAGTGCCGCCGCTGGTCCTCTTCGATCCATTGCCGCACCCGGATAATTTCGCCTGAGGTTTCCTCCAGCAAAGGCCGTACTTTGCTGAGAAAAACGATCAGCGCCGCGCGAAAGGCGTCGATCGCGTCAACGGAAGTGATATTGGCTGTCTCGGCCATGAATTATCGCTGGTTCAGATATTCCTCGATGCGCTGTGCTTTGCGCAACAGATAAGGTGTGTGGACCTTGGAAGCTTCGATGAATTTTTTCAAGGCTTTCATCGCCTGCTTGAATTCGTCTGAAAATTTTTCGTGTTCCTGGTCCTGCCACGTGTCGCCCAGGGCGGCGAACCGGGCCATCAGGAGGATGAGCCGATTATCCAGGTCGGTGTTGAAGCGCTGTAGTTCTTCGGCAAACCGCCGCACCTTTTCCGGATCCATGATTGCTTGAGCCATCGTCGTGCCTTTCTTGCTATTGTTATTGATAATATCGCAAATATTTGGTCATGGGGCAATGGCGAGCGACGAAAAAGTCTGATTTTCAAAATTCGGGATCGTGTTGCGTGGTGCGTGTTACGTCAAGTATGGTCGCACCTCGTTACCCTTTACTTGACGCAGCACGCACCACGCGACACGTTTTTGGAGCCATTATCCCGCCTTTCTTGTCACTGACGCAACAATTTGGCAACCTTCTTCAATTACGGGCGTCAGCACATGATTTCATTTTCACAACTCGAAGAATGGGTGCGTGCCAGGGAATCGGAGACCCTGGAGTTCAAACGCTCTACTGGCGAACGCCGTGCGGCCGCACAGACGCTCTGTGGGATGCTCAATCATCACGGAGGCCGCGTGCTTTTTGGCGTCGAAGCGGACGGACGAATCGTCGGCCAGATGGTTTCCGATCACACAATCGAAGAAGCTGTGCAGGAGTTGAAAGAAATTGATCCGCCGGTGTTTCCCTCGATTGAACGAGTGGATGTGGCCGACGGCAAGCAGGCATTGGTGGTTACTGTCGCGCAGGGCGCGAATCGGCCCTACAGCTACAAGGGGACGGCCTACCGCCGCGTCGGTAACACGACATTGGAACTGTCGCGGGACGAGTATCACCGGATGCTGCTGGAGCGCTTGCACGGTGAGCGGCGGTGGGAGAATGAGCCAGCCAGCGGATGGGCGGTCGGCGACATGGATACCACCGAAATTATCCGCACTCTCGAAGAATCCATTCGCCGTGGCCGGGCTGACGACCCTGGTGTGCGTGACCCGTCAGAGGTGCTGCGCGGATTGGGATTGATGCGCGACGGGCGATTATTACGCGCTGCGGTGGTCTTGTTTGGCCGGTCGGAACGGCTGGAAGGAGAAATGCCGCAGTGCCTTTTGCGTGTAGCGCGTTTTCGTGGACGCGACAAAACTGAATTCCTGGACAATCGCCAATTTCATGGCAACGCCTTTGAACTGCTGCTGCGCGCGGAGCGGTTCATGCGAGAAAACTTGCCGGTGGCCGGGCGTGTGCAACCTGGTTTGTTCGAGCGGGTGGATGATCCGCTTTACCCGCCAGTAGCCTTGCGCGAGGCGCTGGCGAATGCGGTTTGTCACCGCGATTACAGCATTGGCGGCGGTTCAATCGCCGTGGCGCTTTATGATGACCGATTGGAGATTACGTCGTCCGGAACTTTGCACTTCGGATTGACGGCAGAGGCGCTTTTTCAGCCGCACGAATCGCTGCCGTGGAATCCGCTGATTGCCCGTGTCTTCTACCGTCGTGGAGTAATCGAGGCATGGGGCCGGGGAACAATCAAGATGGCCGAACTGGTCACGCGCGCGGGCTTGCCCAGACCGGAAATTGAGGAGGTTGCGGGTTGCGTGACGGTCCGGTTTCGGCCCAGCCGGTATGTGCCGCCGTTGCGGGTTTCACAGGATTTGACGGAGCGGCAAAGGCGAGTGCTTGAAGTCGTGGGTGCTGGTTCCGGTTTCGGAATGGCCTTGCGAGAAATTGGTGCCCAATTGGAGAATCTCCCCCCAAGGGCAATTCGGGAGGATTTGGCTGTGTTAAAGACGCTGGGATTGCTAAAATCCACAGGTTTGGGCCGCGGGGCAAGATGGAGGCTGGCCTAAATATTGGCTTTTCCGGCTCATTCCGGCTCATTCCGGCTCATTCCGGCTCATTCGGTCATTGCACGGCCTTGTGTTAACCAGAGGCTGCAGACGCGGCGTCGGTTAGACAGAGCGAACTCCAATTCACTCTAATTCAACTCCAATTGAGCCAATTGCGAACTCAATTCCTGCTTATTCCTGCTTTTTCACCCGGCAAAGCGAGTCTTTGCCCCAATTTTGGTTTATTCTTCGGCTCATTCTGGCTGACTCGGTACGGCTAACCATTTGTCGTTTGGAGCTTGAACATTCACTGGAGCTTGGATTTTGGATTTGGATGTTTCAAGATCCCCCTGCGCAAAATCTGCGCTGCCACCTCGCCGAAGCGAGCAGCAATTGCGCACACACGTTTGCAATTTCCAAGCAAAAACGTGGTTTTCGTCCTTTGGTATGTGAATTGCAAAGGGCCAGTTGAACAATAACCGGCATCACGCGAGTGAGCCGAAACAATCAACCAAAACTGATAAGGATAGTCCGATGAAAATGAAACATATATTCGCAATATGCGGCATGGCGGCGGCACTGATTTGCGGTGCAAGCGTCGTGGACGCGCAACAAACTCCCGGGGGAGGACCCGGCGGCCCGGGCGGCGGCGGCGGTTTCGGCGGCCGCGGCAACTTTGACCCCGCTCAATTTCAGCAACGCATGATGGATCGCATCCGTGACGAGCTTGAATTTACCAATGATTCTGACTGGAACGCTGTGCAACCGCTGGTACAAAAAGTCATGGATGCCCAGCGCGACGTCCGTTCCAGCCAAATTCAGGGCATGAGAATGATGTTCCGCCGTCCCGGCCAGCAGGACGATAATTCCCAGCGCCGTCAGCGTTTCGGCGGTTTCATGGGCCAGCCCAGCCCGGAATTTACCGCGTTGCAGGACGCCGTGGACAACAATGCGCCGGAGGCTCAAATCAAGGACTTGCTCGCCCGATACAATACCTCCCAAAAAGCCAAGGAGGAAAAGTTGAAAGGTGCCCAGGACAACCTTCGCGCCGTACTCTCGGTAAGGCAGGAAGCCCAGGCGACGCTGATGGGCTTGCTCTGATCGGCTTGCTCAATTGAGTTATAAACGAAGCTGAAGTCCATGAGTGATCCCGTCCACGAATCGACGCTGAAACCGCTGCTGGAACGCATGGTGGCGAACCGGCAGCTATCGGCGATTGACGCGGAGATATTAGCCAAAGAAAAGCCGGCCATTCAAACCGAAGAGGACATATTGCGCTGGCTCGCCAAAGAATATGGCCTGGCTTTTACCACCCTAGATGACGTGGACCCGGATCGTCAGTTACTGTCCCTCTTTCCCGCGCGGTTATTGTTGAAGGAAGAATTGCTTCCTTTGAAGAGGGACAATGGGACCGTCGAAGTCGCAACCAGCCGCTTGTTTGCGACCCAGGGTCTTGATGCGCTTAAGACAATGACCGGCTTGAACCTCAAGCCGGTCATTGCCTCCGCTGAAGTCATCCAGCGCGAAATCAAGAAACGCCTCGGTGTCGGCGCCGATACCATCGGCACCCTCGACGAAGAAAAAGGTTTCCAGGTTGTTGATGAAAACGCCGAGGACACGAACCTGGACGAAGCCGCCGAAGACGAGGCTTCCATTATCCGCTTCGTCAACCAGGTGCTCAAGGATGCCATCGAATTGCGCGCCTCTGACATCCATCTCGAGCCCTTCGAGGATGAGTTTCGCATTCGCTACCGCATTGACGGCGTATTGCAGGATGTCCCGGTGCCGGCGCAATTAAAGCGGTTTCAACCCGCCATTGTTTCACGCATCAAAATTTTAAGCCATTTGAACATTGCCGAAAAACGCCTGCCCCAGGACGGCCGCATCAAAGTCCGCATTGAAGACGCCGAAGTGGACATCCGCGTTTCAATTATTCCGATGCTTCACGGCGAGGCGGTGGTCATGCGTTTGCTCCGGCAAAATTCCACCCTGCGCGGCATGGGCGAACTGGACATGGGCCGGCGCGAGCTGGACTGCTTCCGCCGCGTCCTCGAATTGCCTCACGGCATCATCCTGGTCACCGGTCCCACCGGCAGCGGCAAAACTTCGACGCTGTATACCGCCCTGAACGAAATTAACGATTCAGAGCGCAAGATTATCACCATTGAAGACCCGGTCGAATATCAGCTCAAAGGCGTCAACCAAATCCAGGTCAACGAAAAATCCGGCCTTACGTTCGCGCGCGGCCTGCGCTCCATCCTGCGGCATGACCCGGACGTCATTCTCATCGGCGAAATTCGCGATCAGGAAACAGCGCAAATCGCCGTGCAGGCATCATTGACCGGTCACCTCGTCTTTTCCACGCTCCACACCAACGATGCGCCCGGAGCGGTGACACGGTTGGTGGACATGGGTGTTGAGCCGTATCTGGTGGCTTCCTCGCTCGAAGCCGTGCTGGCCCAGCGCCTCGTTCGCGTGCTTTGCAAACATTGCAAGCAGCCTGACGATTCTCCCACCTCCCTGGCGCTCAAAGCACAATTGGACATCCCGGCAAACACGACCATCTACAAATCTGTGGGCTGCCGCGAATGCCGCAACACCGGCTTTTTCGGACGGCACGCCATCTTCGAGTGGATGGACACCGACAACGAAATCCGCCAATTAATCCTGAAAAGCGCATCGACTGACCAAATTCGCGACGCCGCCCGGCATCAGGGAATGAAAACGCTCGCCGAAGACGGCTGGCGCCTCGTCCGCCTCGGCATTACCACCGTCGAGGAAGTCCTGAGCGTCACCACCGCCAAAGAAGTCGCCCGTACCACCAAAAACGAAACCCTGGATGCAACCGCAGGACCCCAGGGAATCGCCCTGGCAAGGTAACGATGAACGCTTTCACCAATCCCCATTCCGCATTCCGCATTCCGCAATAACAAATGCCCACTTTCTCCTACAGAGCCTTGCAGTCCAACGGCGCAATCGCCGAAGGCATTCTCGATGCGCAGGGCCGTCCCGATGCCTTGCGGCAAATTGAAACGCTCGGCCTGCGCCCGGTTCACGTCGCTGAAAAAGCCGGGAAGGTTTCGAAAAACGGCGCGGCCTCACCGTCGGGTCTTTCATTTAAATTCGAATCAAAGAAAGTTCCCGCAAAGGCGCTGGAAAATTTTACGCGCTTGTTGTCGAGTCTGCTCGCCGCGGGCGTGCCGTTGAGCCGCGCGCTGGTCATTCTTTGCAAGGAAGCTGCCGCGCCTGTCGTCTCGGCCAAATGGAAGGAAATCCATGATTCCGTAGTGGATGGCGTGTCACTTGCCGATTCCATGGCAAAATCGCCGGATACATTCCCGCGCGTTTATGTGGCGATGGTCGAGGCCGGTGAGGCCGGCGGCTTTTTGGACGTCGTGCTGGCGCAAATTGCCGACTTCCAATCGCGTCAAAAGGAGCTCAAATCCAAGGTGATGACGGCGATGATTTATCCGTGCATCCTGTTCTGCATGGCTTCGGTTATTTTGACCTGCCTGCTGGTCTTTTTCGTTCCTAAACTTCAGAAAGTTTTTCAAACATTTCACGGTACCCTGCCGTTGCTGACTCAAATCATTATCGGTACCAGCCACGCCTTGCGCTCTTACGGCCTGTTCATCCTGCTGGGAATCGTCACGATCGCAATCGCCGCAAGCACGTGGTTCAGTTCCGAAAAAGGCAAGCGCGTATGGGAAGGATTTGTCCTGCGCGTGCCGCTGGTTGGGCCGTTGGTGGCCCAATTCGCGATGGCCCGCTTTTGCCGCATGCTCGGCACGCTGCTCGGCGCGGGCGTGCCGCTGGTCCAAAGCCTGAACGTCGCGCGCCGTTCCATCGGCAACCAAATCCTCGTGGATGCGGTCGGGCAGTCCATCGAGCGCGTGCAGCAGGGCGGACGTCTCGGCCAAAGCCTCGCCGACTGCAAGATGCTTTTTGCCGGGTCCGTGCTGGAAATGATTTCTGTTGCCGAGGAAAGCGGACGCCTTGATGCCGAGTTGATCAGGATTTCCACGGTGACCGAAGTTGACCTGGACAGAAATTTAAAAACCGCCGTGTCCTTTGCCGAACCCATGTTGCTCTTTTTTATCGCGGCCTTTATCGGCCTCATTTTCATCGGCATGTTGCTGCCGGTTCTCACGATGAGCCAATACATCAAATGACAATTGACAACAGGTAAAATACTCAAATATGAAAATACTAAATAATCCCCATTCGAAATTCCGTAGCAGCCGACGTGAGGAGGCTCCAACTAAACCGCTTCACCGCTTCAACCCATCAACATTCTCGCCGCGGCGAAGCGAAGCGAAGACGGGTCAACGAGGTTTCACTCTTGTCGAAATCATGCTCGTCGTCGCCATCATCGGCATTTTGGCCGCGCTCGTGGTTCCGAAAATCGCAGGCAACGCTGAAAGGGCGCGTGTCACCGCCGTCCAGTCCGACATCAATGGCGGCATCAAAACCGCGCTCGGTGAATATGAGGTGGACATGGGGTTTTATCCACAAAGTTTGCAGGACCTGATGCAGCGGCCTCGCAATGCGAGAAATTGGCATGGTCCTTATTTGGAGTCGCTTCCTGTTGATCCGTGGGGCAATGCGTACCTTTACAGCTATCCCGGGAAACACAACGCGGCCGGCTACGACCTTTGGTCCGCCGGGCCGGACGGCAAGTCAGGAGACCAGGATGATATTGGAAATTGGCAAACACAAACACAATAAACCGCTGACGCGATGCCCTGTTACGCAGATCGAGTTGGTTTTGCTCATCGCATTGCTCATCGCGACGGCGGTCATTGTCGTGCCGCGGTTATTGGATTTGTCCGGCGCGTCGGCGCAACAGGTTTCAAATATGCAGGCGTTGCCGGCGCTGAAAGAAATCGAAACCGCCCTTGCTGAATTTGACGTGGACAACGGTGTTTATCCCAAAGGCCTGCAGGATCTGATCCAGCGGCCGGGTAACGCGCGGAATTGGCACGGCCCCTATTTGGAGTCGCTTCCGGTTGATCCACGGGGCAATGCGTACTTTTACAGCTATCCCGGCAAACATAACCCGGCCGGCTACGACCTTTGGTCCGCCGGACCGGACGGCAAGTCAGGAGACCAGGATGATATTGGAAACCGGCAAAATCAATAAACCGCGAAGCCGATGCGCCTTTACGCTGATCGAATTGGTCTTGGTCATGGCGTTGCTCGTCGTGGCCGTTTGCATGGTCGCGCCACGGCTCTCCGATTTCGTCCGCGGCCGCGCCCTGGATTCAGAGGCGCGCCGGTTGTTGGCGCTGACCAATGCCGGAGAATCGCGGGCCGTTTCCGAAGGCATGCCGATGGTGCTGTGGTTCAACCAAAAGCAAAATGTCCTGGGACTCGAAGTGGAAACACCGCCGAAAGGCGGCGATACCAAAGCGGAAAATGTATCCGTCAGCGAAAGCGTTGTCATCTCGCCGGTAAATAAAGGCGTGTCGGGCATGACCACGTTTAATCATTTGCCGGCAATTCGGTTTTTGCCGGATGGCACTGTTGATGAAAACAGCCCGCAAAATGTGCAATTGACCGAAAATGGCGACACGCTCTGGCTGGTCGAATTGCAGAACCATACAGGCTATGAAATTAGCGACAGCTCAAAATAAGGCAGGAAGAGCCCGCATGGCAGGTGGCGTTGCCACCGCTTGCCAGCGTGGTTTTACGCTGGCTGAAACGATGGCGGCGCTGGCGTTTATGGCCATCGTGATCCCTGCCGCGGTCGAAGCGCTCCATGTCGCGAGCGGCGCGGGTGAAATTGCCGTGCGCAAAGGAGAGGCAGCGCACGTAGCTGAACGCATTTTGAACCAGAGTCTGGTCATGACCAATTGGAGCACCGGCGCCCAAAGCGGCGTCGCTGACGAAGGCTCCGAAGAATTTCATTGGACCTTGAAAAGCCAGAATTGGCCGCAAGACACCATGGAATTGCTCACCGCGGACGTGACGTTTTCCACCCAGGGCAGGAACTATACGGTCGAACTCAGCACCCTGGCCAATAACCAGGCGCAAACCACCCCCATGGGGACCCAGGGGACCACCCAATGATAGAAAACATCGAACATCGAACATCGAACATCGAACGTCGAAGGAACGCCGTGCAGCGTCCTTCGATGTTGGGCGTTCAATGTTCGATGTTCGATGTTCCAACGGTTCGTGGGGAGCCCTCTTTCGGTTTTCTCCGCGTGCATTGGGACCATAAGCCGTCGTTGTCGATCGCCGCACCAAATCATCGGCGGACAACTCTCCCTCGCCCAGTGGGAAAGGGCCGAGGTGAGGGCGGTCGTTCAACTAATTCTCCCGCTTTAACGCTTCAACGCTTCAACGCTTCAACGCTTCAGCCCGCCTTCACTCTCATCGAGATGATCCTCGCCATCGGCATCGCGGCAATTGTCCTGGTCACGATCAGCTCCGTATTCTTCGCCGCCATTCGCTTGCGCGACGCGACCCAGGATTATGTGGACGCCGCTACGCCCGTGGACCAAACCCTCGTGATGTTGAATCGAGACCTCGCCTGCATCGTCACGCCAACCAACGGCACCACCAAAATCCTGTCCGGCGGTTTTCAGGTCGGCAATATCGCCGGCGCCGGCAACGGCGGGCCCGTGGCGATTGAAATGTACACAGCCACCGGGGAACTGAGCGACAACCAGCCCTGGGGTGATATCCAGCGCGTCACCTACGAATTGCGCGACCCCGCGACGCGCAACGCACAAGGCAGGGACTTATTCCGGAGCGTCACCCGAAACCTGTTGTCGTCCACTGCGCCCACGTCCGAAGACCAATGGATGATGAGCGGCGTCCAGAGCATCACGTTTTCCTGTTATGACGGCACGCAATGGTGGCCCACCTGGGACACCACCGGCATCACTTCCGCCAATACAAACCTTCCGGTTGCCGTCCGCGTGGACATCCAGCCGGTCGGAAACCAGATGGCGCCCATTGAAATGGTCGTGCCCATTGATTCTCAAACGCGCTCAAACGTCGTGTTGAACGCGAACACGAACACGCCATGAAGTCGTATCAATCCAGTTCGATTCGCAGGCAACGGCGCAAAAATGCGTCGGTGCTTATCATCGTTCTCTGGATTGCCATCGGCATGGTTAGCCTCGCGCTCTATTTCGCAAATTCGATGACCTACGAGCTGCGGGCCTCCGACAATCGTGTTTCCGGGTTGGCTGCGGACCAGGCCATCGAGGGCGCCGCGCGCTACGTCGGCTATATCCTCTATAATTACGCCACCAATGGCGCCATGCCTCTCACCAATGAATATCAGGCCGCGGCTGTGCCAATCGGAGACTCCCATTTTTGGTTCATTGGCCACGACCCGGCCGAAGCGCCCTCATCCGATCCCTATTTTGGCCTCGTGGATGAAGCGTCCAAACTGAACCTGAATACCGTCGGCACCAACACACTCATGGCCCTCCCAAATGTGACCCCCGACTTCGCCCAGGCCATTGTGGACTGGCGCAGCACCAACGGCGTCGGAGACTATTCGTTGGATTACGGTTCGCTCGGTTACGATGATAAAAATTCCCCCTTCGAAACCGTCGATGAACTGCGGCTGGTCTATGGCGCGACCATGGATGTTTTGATGGGAAGCGACACCAATTTCGGTGCCGTAAGCGGCCAGGCCCCGGGCCTTCTCGAGATTTCCACAGTCTATACACGTGAGCCGAACTTTTTGGTTTATAACGGTGAAGACGTCCAATTGACCAACGTCAGCACTGCCGGCGTGACGGACTTGCAGGCTCTGCTTCAAAGCGCGGACGTCAGTTCGTCCTATGCGCAGACAATACATAATTACACTCATCCGGAAACAACCACCGGTCGCGGCGCCACTGCCACTACCACCACCACACGCGCGTTCAATGGCATTCTTGACTTTTGTGTTTTCTGCAAGAACAACGGCATGAGTTCGCAGGACTTTTCGAAAATTTATCCATACGTGACCACGAGCACGGCCGCCTACATTCGCGGGCGCATCAACATAGATACTGCCGGTCTCACCGTCCTTACAGCATTGTTCTGGGGCGTCGGCTACACCCAGGGCGTGGATCAAAGCAGTGCCGAAAGCGCCGCTGAGACCGTGATCAATTATCGTGAGCAAAACCAGAATAACCTGTATTCAGTCGCCTGGCTTGTGGACGCGCTCGGCGCGGATAGTCCTGTCATCAAAGCACTGCAAACCGGAGACTTTATCACAGCGCACACTTATCAGTTTGAGGCGGACATCGCGGCAGTCGGTCCCCATGGCCGGGGTTATCGCCGCGTAAAATTCATTTTCGATACCAGTGACGGCACGCCCAAAATCATCTATCGCCAGGATTTATCCAGCCTCGGCTGGGCCCTGGGCGATAACGTCCGTCAAACCTGGGTCGTCAACGCAACGCAATGAACAATGTTTTAAAGATTAAGTTTGGAAAACGAAAGCGTCTGACCAACCTCCTGGGCCTGACGCTCGATGGTCCCCGGCTCGAAGGCGTCGTGCTGCATCGCAATAACGGTTCCATTACCGTTCAGCAAACCTGCTCGGCGACACTGTCGCTGGACCCGCTGACCGCCGCGCCGGAACTCGTCGCCCGTGAAATACGAAACCATCTCGAAGCCGCCGGCATTCGCGAGCGCCATTGCATCCTCGGTCTGCCCCTCAAATGGGTATTGACCGCCGGCACCGAACTTCCCCCGCTTCCTGACGCCGATGCCGCCAGCCTGTTGCAAATCGAAGCCGAGCGCGGATTTCACAGCGATATCACAACCTTGCAACTGGCCGACTCGCGTTGCGCCCTCGCTGGCGATAAAAAGCACGTCACCTTCGCCGCTGTCTCAAAGGGCCAAATCAATCCGCTGATTGCTGTGCTCACCGCGGCCAAATTGAAGCCGGTCAGCTTTTCACTTGGATTGACAGCGCTCCAGGCGCCGTCAGCAAAAGATGGCGTGCTCGCGCTCGTCATCGGTGAAACCGGCGTGGGACTTCAAATCACCTGCAACGGAGGCGTTGCCGCGCTGCGCGGACTGGAAGGGACCATGGAAAGCGAGGGGAGCCGGCGCGTATTGCAGGCGGGTGTGATCGCCCGCGAAGCCCGAATTACCCTGGGCCAATTGCCGCCGGATTTGCGTGCCGGGGTTCGCCATATCCGAATATTTGGTCCGCGCGATCTCGCAAGGCAACTCGCCGACGAAATGGAATTGGCTTTTGAGCCAATGGGCCTTGACGTTGAAGTCGTCTCGGCCTGGCGGCCAAACGAATTTGGTGTCGAAGTTCCGCCCGACGCGCCGGTCTCAGGCGCTTTTGGGCTCGCGGCGCGCCGCCTGGCTGATGTGGCTCCGGTCTTCGAGTTCCTGCCGCCGCGCCCGACCATGCTCGAACAATTTGTCGCGCGTTATTCCACCGGCAAAATCCGGACTGCCGGCATGGCCGCCGCGGCGGTTGTGGCCATCGTGCTCGGCATGTTTCTGGTCCAGCAAATCGAGTTGATGCACCTGCGCTCGGAATGGAAATCGATGTCCGCAAAAGTGGCGGATTTGTCCGCCTTGCAGGACAAGGTCCAGCGTTACAGGCCCTGGTACGACGATACATACCGCGACCTTTCGATTCTGCGCCAACTCACGCTGGCCTTTCCCAGCACCGGTGTGGTAACAGCCAAGACCATCGAAATCCACAATGGCAACCAGGTCACCTGTACCGGCATCGCTACCGATAGCGGCGAATGGTTGCAGACGTTGGATAGATTGCGCTCCACCGCCGGCATCAGTGACGTAACCGTTGAGCAGGAACGCGGTAAAGCGCCTATGGAATTTACAATCGACTTTCAATGGGCCCCTAACGGAGCGCCGGTCGATAATGGAGGACAAAATGGAAATTAAAAATCGCCAGCAAGTACTTGTCATAGTCACCCTGTCACTGCTGGGACTGTTCCTCGCGAATCTTCTGGTTTACGAGCCTCTGGCCAAATGGTGGAGTTCGCGCCAGTCCGATCTCAATGCGCTGCGGGACCAGGTGAAACAGGGACGCGCATTGATTGGCCGCGACTCGATCATTCGCGGTCGGTGGGAGCACTTCCGTGCCAACGCCCTGCCGAACGATCCATCACAATCCGAACAGCAGGTGCTAAAAGCATTCAATAACTGGGCCGGGGACAGCGGCGTCAACGTCGAAAGCATTACGCCTCAATGGCAGAATGACCAGGATGATTATTCAACCCTCGAATGCCGTTTGGAAGCCTCCGGCGACATCTCATCATTGATCCGTTTCCTTTACGAAATAGAAAATGACCCCATGGCCCTTCAACTCGAATCCGTCGAGCTAACCGCGACCGACGAAAAAGGCCAGCAATTGACACTTGGCCTCGAATTCAGCGGCCTGGCCCTCGTTACAACAACACATCCATGAACTATCTAAAATCGTCCTCGTCCTCGTCCTCGTCCTCGATCAATTGCGGATTGCCGATTGGCGATCGCGAATTGACCCAACGACGCTCAACGTCTGTCCCCTCTCCGCTCGTATGTCAAACCATCGGCCGACAATTCTCCCTCTCCCAGCGGGAGAGGGCCGGGGTGAGGAAGAGTCTTTCGGATGGGGACGTTCTGGATCATGGTGAGTTGAGGCCCATTCCGCATTCCGCATTCCGCATTCCGCATTGGGCTGCCCTTTTCCTTTTTCCTTTTTCCCTTTTCCTTTTAACCGCCTCCGCCCAATCCACAAACGATTCAACCACAAACGAGTCGCAGGGCACTGACTATTCTTCATTCGAAGTCATTCCCGAGCGCAACATCTTCAACCCCGACCGCTATGGGTATACGTACCATCCTCCCCGTCACGAGTATGAAGTTCCCACGTTTTCGCTCGCCGGCACCATGAGCTATCGCAAGGGAATGTTTGCCTTCTTTGACGGCACAAGTGACGACTATCGAAAGGCACTTCAAAAGGGCGGAACAATCGCGGGTTACACCGTTGCAAAAATCGATTTCGATGGTGTGCAACTGCAGTTCTCCGGCAAAACGATTGACTTGAAAGTGGGCGCGGTCATGCGGAAGGATGGCGATGCCTGGGATTTAGACCAAACCGGTGAATGGAACGAAACCGCCGCGACCGAATCCGAGCCGGCGAGTGAATCAACTGCAAGTGACCAAACGTCCACCAACTTGCCCTCCAGCGGCGAAGAAAACGACGTCTTAAAACGATTAATGGAGAAACGAGAACAGGAACTAAAATGAAAAAATTAACTCTAACAATATTGTCTGTGTGCGTGGCGGGATTTTTAGTCCCGGCCAGCGCCCAAAACAGCGGTGACCAGCCGCCGGACGACGGTGGCGCGCCCGCCGGCCCGCCGATGCAGGGCCCGGGCGATATGCCACCCGAAATGCCCGGCGCACCGTCTGATTCAGGCGATGGCGGCCAAACCGCGCCCGCCCAGCGTGCGCCATCCGTGCCCTCAGGCCCAATCCATTTCGTGACAAATTCAACGGCCCAGGCATCGTCCCCAAATGGGGCGCAGAACTCAGGCACGGTCCAAATCCCCTCAGCATTCGCGCCGCCGGACGATGCCGGCGGGGCGGCCAATCCGGATCAATTGGTCCTGAACTTCAAAAATGCCCCGTTGAACGAGGTCCTCACTTATTTAAGCGACGCGGCGGGATTTATCATCGTCATGGACACTCAGGCCCGCGGAAACGTCAGTGTCATCAGCAGCCATCCCATGACCCGCGATGAAGCAGTAGACCTGCTCAATTCGGTCCTGAACCAAAATGGCTACGCCGCCATCCGCAACGGACGCACACTGACCATTATGGATACAACCGCGGCCAAAAGCGGTGATACCCCCGTCCAGGTTGGCAACAATCCCAACAGCATTCCCAGAAACGACGAAATCGTCACTCAAATCATTCCCATCCGCTACGTGGATGCGAGCCAGTTGGTTTCGGACTTGTCGTCGTTCGTTTCACCTGAGGCGACCATCGTCGCCAACCAGGCCGGCAATTCCATTGTCATCACGGATACGCAGCAACACATCCATCATATCGTCGAAATCATCTCGGCCATTGACGACAGCGCCGCCGGCGAAACCGAAATCCAGGTGTTCCCCCTGAAATACGCCAATCCAAACGATGTGGCTGCAGAACTGGGTGAAATCTTCCCCTCCGGCAATCCCACCGGGACCACCGGCAATCTTCCCATTCGTTTCGGCGGATTTCCCGGCGGCGGTGGCGGCGGTTTCTTCGGTCGAATGATGGCCGCAGCCGCGGCCAACAACGGCGGTAGTAGCGATAACGACCGCGCCCAAAAACAATCCCAGGTCACCGCTGTGGCCGATTCGCGCACTCAATCGGTAATCGTCATGGCCTCAAAGGATCTGATGGTCGAAATCGCCGGCATGATGCAGAGCCTGGATGTGGCCTCGCCGCGCGATCAAGGCGTCTATTCATATTCTCTCCACAACGCCGATCCGCAGGAAGTCGCGCAAGTTCTCCAAAATATGTTCCAGTCCAGTTCGTCGGGCCGCGGCAGCGGTTCACAAAGCTCCTCGCAACAATCTGAAACCAGCCCCTTAATCAACCGCGAAACAGGAAACGCCCAAACCGTCAGCACCACTTCCTCGACCATCAGTTCCGTCTCGGGTAACGGCTCTGGCGGTGGTGGTGGCCGCGGCGGTGGTGGCCTGCCGTGAAATGCTTCATGAAGAAAGATTCAAATTATGAAAACAAAACTTAAAATAACGGGTATTTTCATCCTGATGGCTTGCGCCGCCCTTCATCTTTCCGCGCAACAACGCCCCGGCGGCGGTGGTGGTTTCGGCGGAGGCGGCTTCGGCGGCTTCGGCGGTTTTGGCGGCGGCAACCGCGGGGGCTTCGGCGGCTTCGGCAACAACAGTGCTACCACCGGCTCCCAGTACAACAATAACGGCACCGTCGGCAGTGCCACCATCGAAGTGGACCCCGACACCCATAATATCATTGTCATTGCCGACCGTGAGACGGCCATGCAAATCAGCAATGTCATTGCAAACATGGACGCGCCCAAGCCGCAGGTGCTCATCAAGGTCGTCTTCCTCGAAGTCCAACTCAACAACGCCGAAGCCCTTGGCGTCCAGGGTTCTTACACGCCGAACGAAAGCTGGTTCAATCAAATCACAGGCTTTGTGACGAATTTCACAGTCGTGAGCAATGCGATTGTGCCAGAGAGCATCAACCCCGTTCGGCAAACATTTAACGTGAACAACGGTTTCGGATTGCCCCAAACGCTCGCGGGCGCGACCGGAAACGCAGGCGTCTATTCCGTCCTCGGCAGCGACTTCACCGCCACGTTGCAGGCGATCGCCACCGCCGGAAAAGCTCAGGTTCTTTCGCGCCCATCAATTCTGGCGCGTGACGGCCAGCCTGCCACAATCCTCGTCGGACAATTAGTGCCCCTGGTTACAGGTCTCAGCTATGAAACCATCGGAACCACTGTCCAACCGATCAACAATATCAGCTATACTCCAGTCGGTCTTCAGGTGAACGTCACCCCTTTCATTTCTCCCGATAACTATGTGGAAATGATCGTTACGCCGCAGGACTCCGAAGTGGACCCCACGCTCACCGAGCCTATCGGCGGTGGCGTGAATGCTCCTGTCATTGATACCCGCCAGGCCGATACCGTGGTGATCACACCCGATGGCCAGACGGTCGTCATCGGCGGCATGATGGCAAACGATAAAGAATCTTCCGCCACCAAGATCCCGCTTCTCGGCGATATTCCGATTCTCGGCGCTCTCTTCCGTTATAAAGCCAATTCCGATGCCAAGAATGAATTGATGATCTTCCTGACGCCCCATGTCGTTCGCGCGCCGATGGAACTGGCCAGCACCGTCAACGCCCCAAACCTGACCGGCGGCTTTATCACCAATTCCGTATCTGAACAGCAATTGGACAGATTCCTCGAAAATATTCCCGAAAAACAAGGGACTAAGGGCTGGCACTAATATAGGATTCGATTACCGCATGGAACTCCAACGCCGCGACTCGCTGGTTTACATACTCCTTCTGGGGATATGGCTGCTGGTCGTCGGCTGGCAGGGTGATGAACACCATCGCGTCGAATCCGCGGCCAAAGCCGATTTGCGGAGTCGCTCCGCTGTAATCGCCGATACCTTGAGCGCGGTCGTTCGTGCCTCCCGCTTTCGCGGCGGGGTGGTGCAGGACCGGCTGGGTTCAGTCCTCAACGAATTGGTGCGTACGAACGAGCTTGTCGGTTCGGCCGGCGTGTTGTCCATAGCCCTGCTCAACACCAATGGCGAGCCCGTCGTCACCGCCGGCGATACCAACCTCATTCCGAAAGCGGCGTTGTCTGAAGGCGTCTTCTGGACGCGTGACAACGTTACCTTTGTCAATCCGCTCTGGGGCGCGAGCATCGAAAATGCGTCAAACGCCACTTTCGTCCTGCCCCCGCCCGACGAATTCTCAAATTCGATCCCGCGCGGCGAAAGATTTGATCGCCGCGATTTTCGCACGAACGACATTCCATCCAATCCTCTCTCAACAAATGCGCAGGCCGGCGGCTTCATGGGGCCGCCGCCCGGCGAAGCAAATTTCGGCAATGGGCCGGGGCGTCGTGAACGCCGTGATATTCCCCACCGGCCGCCGTGGCTGTGGTGGATGAGCGAAGATGACTTCAAAGCTCTCATAGCCAGACGCGAATTGCACGGCCTGGTCCTGACCATGTCCACTGAAAATCTGCGCGCCATCTCCCGCGACGATTTATATATGCGCGCTATCATCGTCTTTTTTGCCGGAATTTCAGGCATTGGCGTCGGGTGGGCCTGGCGCAACGTCGCCAAGACCTCGGAACTCCAAATCCGTCTCGTTCGCGCCAGCGAATTGAATTCCCATCTGCGCGAAATGAACCTTGCCGCCGCCGGCCTCGCCCACGAGACCCGCAACCCGCTGAACATCATTCGCGGCATGGCACAAATGATTTCAAAATCCGACGTCGCCGGCGACCTCAAGGAAAAATCGAGGGCCATTGTCGACGAAACCGACAAGGTCACCGCCCAATTGAACGAATTCATCAACTACTCCCGTCCTCGCGAAGTCCGCCGCGCCAGGGTCGAGCTTAACGCCGTCGTCACGGAAGTCATTCGCGCTCTCAACTACGACATCGACGAAAAGAAAATCCGCGTCGAATCGAAGATGGAGCCGCTGAGTATCGAAGCCGATGAACAATTGCTTCGGCAGGCGCTGTTCAACCTCCTCCTCAACGCAACGCAGGCCGTCGGCGAAAACGGCCAAATCCAGTTCCTGGCCCGCAAAGACGGCGCCACGGGCGCAGCCCTGGAAATCCGCGACAACGGCCCCGGCGTACCGCCTGAGCAACGCCAGGAAATCTTTAAGCCTTATTTCACGACCCACCAAAAGGGCACCGGCCTGGGCCTGGCGATCGTCCAGCAAATCGTCCTCGCCCACGGCTGGGAAATCCAGTGCTTCGCAAACGAACCAAAGGGCGCGGTGTTCCGTATCAGTCATTTAAAGCCCGTTAGCTAGCCTGGTAGGGCGGACGTGCCCGTCCGCCGAGCGAGCGCAACAGCGCTCGCGTTTCAAAAACTTCGGCGTTCAGCGTTCGGCGTTCGATGTTCGATGTTTTGGAATTAAGACACTACCACCTATATTTGTCTTCGCCCGCCCAACCATGTACCATGCCCACAGGTGATGAAAAACGGAACCAAAACCGCCCGCATCCTGATTGTGGACGATGACCCAGGCCAGCGCAGCCTGCTCAACTCTTTCCTGAAAAGCCAGTCCTTCGAAACCGTGACAGCCGATTCAGGCGAGCGCGCCCTCGAACTCCTTCGCAACGGCAAGTTCGACATGATGATTTCTGACGTCCGCATGCCGGGTCTTTCCGGACTCGAAACCCTCCGCCGCGCCCGCAAGGAACACGTCGCGCTCCCCGTCCTGCTCGTGACCGCTTTTACAGACGTCCGCGATGCCGTGGCTGCCATGCGCGATGGCGCGGTCAATTATCTCGCAAAGCCCATTGACCTCGACGAACTGCTCGCCTCTGTTCGCAACGCCGTCGGCATCACCGAAACCGCGCCCCCGGTCGGCCCGGCCGACAAACCGCTGCCCTCGTTTCTTGTCGCCCGCAGTCCCCTCATGCAGGCCGTCTTGAAAGACGCTTCGCTGATTGCCCCGTCCGAAACCCGCATCCTCATCACTGGCGAAAGCGGCGTGGGCAAGGAAGTCGTCGCGGACGTGATCCATTCCTGGAGCGCCCGCGCATCCGGCCCGATGATTAAGATCAATTGCGCGGCCATTCCCGAAACTCTCCTCGAAAGCGAATTGTTTGGGCACGAACGCGGCGCTTTCACCGGCGCGCATGCGCAGCGCATCGGACGGTTTGAAGAAGCCTCCAGCGGAACGATTTTCCTGGATGAAATCGCCGAAATGTCCCCGCCGCTTCAGGCCAAATTATTGCGTGTAACCCAGGACGGCCGCTTTCAACGCATCGGTTCCAACAAGGAAATCCAAACCGCCGCCCGCATCATCGCCGCGAGCAATCGCAATCTCGAAGACGAAGTCAAAAGCGGCCGTTTCCGCGAAGACTTGTTCTACCGCCTGAACGTCATGGAGATCAACATCCCGCCGTTGCGCGAGCGGCGCGAAGACGTTTTGCCGCTCGCGAGCCGGTTCATCGAAGAATTTGCCAAAGGCCGCGCGCGCTTTTCCGAAACCGTCACCGCCTGCCTGGAAGCCTATCGATGGCCGGGCAACGTCCGCGAATTGCGCAATGCGATGGAACGCGCCGTCCTCCTCTCACGCAGCGAACTCATCCTGCCTGAGCATCTGCCCTCGCGCGTCCGCGACGCCGCCGGGCAAAGCGCTCCGTCGCAAAAACCATTTGAGGCCGAGAGTTGGGAAGAAATCGAGCGCAACGCCATCCTCCAGGCCCTGCGCCAGCACCACTTCAACCGCACCGAAACCGCCAAAGCGCTGGGCATCAGCCGCCGCGCTTTGCTTTACAAATTGCAGCGTTTCCGCGAACAGGGGTTTCAGGTCGAATGAGGTAAAATGGAATGAGGAAGACAGGAAGACAGGAATTCAACACTTCAACGCTTCAACGCCGCAAGCCCAACATCCATTCCCGTCCGCGTCACTCCCGCTTCCACATCCTTGGTTCCCCAATGCTTATTGGGCAAAATCCCCATATCCAATTCAAGCGTGCCGCCATTGATGATGTCATCCTTTGTAATCCACGGATGATTCAACGGCTGGCCGTTGAGTTTGGCTGACTGAACGTAGCAATATTGTTTCGAGCAATTGTGCGCGATGATTGTAAACTTCCCGTCTCGCGCTGCGGGATAATATTTGGGGTCCAGGTTTATGACTGCCTTTTGCACCAGCGGACTGCCAATGACATAAACGCCGCTCGCCGGGTTTACTGGATAAAGTCCCAGGGCGCTCCAGACGTACGTTGCGGAGATTTGTCCGCAATCGTCGTTGCCATCGATGCCTTCCTGCGTGTTGTCGAATTGAGTCAGCTCGATTTCGCGAACGATCCAGGCGGTTTTGTACTGCGCGCCGGCCAGCGCATAAAGGTAAGGCGTCGCTTCGTCCGGTTCATTGCCGTGGGCATATTGGCCGATCAAACCCGTCGCGTCCACGCGCCAATCCGGCATGTAGGAATCCTGGTCAAAAAGCTCATCCAGCCTTGCAATAAATGGTTTGTCCCCGCCATAAAGCTGTATCATCCCGGGCACGTCCTGCACGGCCGCAAAAGCATATTCCCACGCGTTCGCCTCGGTGTAATAGCCGGAAGCGTCATCGTTTCCCTGTACCATTTGACGCGGATCAAACGGCTCGCGATAAGTGCCGTTCACCTGTTTCGAGCGGAAAAACCGCGTGCTCGGGTCCCAAACATTTTTGTAATACTGGGCCCGCTTCGAGAATGTCGCAGCCACGTCGGCATTGCCTAAATCCTCGGCCAACTGCGCAATGCACGAATCGTCGTAGCTCAACTCAATCGTCCGCGACGTTGCCGCGCCCTGGCCCTTCACCCACGGGACGTAGCCATATTTTTGATATTCGTCCTGCCGCCGGCGTCCGTTCGTCGCTGTGTCCACCATTGCCTTGAGCGCAAGGTTCGCGTCGAAGCCCCGGAAGCCCATCACGTATGCGTCGCAAATAATGGGCACGGAATGGTAGCCAATCATGCAATCCGTTTCATAATCGGCCAGCGGCCAAACGGGCAGGGCATGGTCGGGCGATTGCTGGTAAAACGTCAGCATACTGTTGATAAAATCATTGATGCGGTCCGGCTCCGTCAGCATCAGCAACGGCGCTTCCGCCCGGTAAATGTCCCACATCGAAAACGTCGAATAATTCTGGAAATCCGCCGAATGCACCTGCTTGTCCGTCCCGCGATACGTGCCGTCCGCGTTATTGCACAACTGCGGCGCAATCATCGTGTGATACAGGCACGAATAAAACGTCTGCCGGAGTTCCGGGTTCGAACATTCAATTTGGATCCGCGACAGGTTGTCGTTCCAGATGTTCCGCGCAGCCTCGCGAACAGCGTCAAAATCGTCGTTCGGCAATTCCGCCTCCAGGTTCTTTTTCGCCTCTTCCACGCTGGTGGGAGAGAGGCCTACGCGCAAAATGATTTGTTCGCCGTCCGAAGTCTTAAAATCCAGGTGCCCGCGAATGTCGACGCCCTTCGCGTCCTTCTGGCCCGCCGGCAAGGGTTGTCCCTCCGCTTCAAGGCCGAAACGCCGGATAGGCTTCGACGTCTCAAGCGCAAAATAAATCAAACGGCCTTTCGCCCAGCCATCCACGCAACGGTAACCGGTCACCAAATGTTTGTTCTCCACCGTCAACTCGGCGGCGGTCGGCTTGTTCCCAATGCCGTGCACCAAATCGATGATGATATGGCTTTGCGACGAGGCCGGAAATGTATAGCGATGCATCCCGCAATGCGCCGTGGCCGTCAATTCCGCCACAATATTATAGGTATCGAGTTTAACCTTGTAATAACCCGGTTGCGCAATTTCCTCATCGTGAGAAAACTTCGATTTGAGACGGTCAGAACTGATGGGTTGATAGGTTCCCGATGGATTAAGATCACCGACCATCGGCAATACCAGGACGTCTCCCATGTCCGTGCAACCGGTTCCAGAAATATGCGTATGGCTGAAGCCCTGGATCGTATCGTCAGGATAATAATAACCGCCGCAGGCGTCCCATCCTCCCCACCGCGTGTCCGGGCTCAACTGACAAAAGCCAAAGGGCAGGGTAGCGCCCGGAAACGTATGGCCATGCGCGTCCGTGCCCACCATGGGCAATGCATCATCCACCGGCAACGTTGCGGCGTTCAAGGACGGTGCGAGAAAAATGGTTGCGGCGGCGGCATAAGAACCCACTGCGGAAACACTTAACGATATGGACTTCATAGTACAAAAATTTTAGCCATTGCCGCGAGCGCCGTCCATATTTTCCTGCCACGAATAATTCTCATCCTCATCCTCGCAAAATCCGGCGCAGTCGGTGTTAGATGCCAGCGCGTCAGGCCGCATTTCGTCGGCTCTTTCGAGTGAAAAACGAAGTGAGTAGCAACGTAATTCCGACGCATAACGCTGAAACCCAAAGCCAAGGCGTTGCAAAAATGCCCTGCAACTGTGGATTGTGGAAACTGGCCAAAATGTCCTCAAACCGGGTTACAAACCACAGATTGAGGCTGGCCACACAAAAAGCTATACCGTAGGCGGTGATATGCCTGATGCCTGACCGACCGTCGCGGCGATGGCTGAACCACCGATAAGCCAGAAAGGCGAACAGGATCAAGAAAAGTATGATGGGCTGATTGTATGTCATATTCTTTGAACAGCTAAATCCCGAAATAGTTGCACGATGCAGCCTAACACATAAGTGAGATGCCCACGAACTTTAGTATTGGCAAACTCCCGTATGCGTGGACGCGCCAGCCGGTTCGCCGGCAGGCTTCGGCCAAGGTCTCCAAAAACGTCTTACGATCCTGGTCATCGGCGAAAATCGCCTGACCATGGTCTGGCCATCGGGATTGACATGTGAATGATTAAATGGCATGGCCAAGGGAGGAATTGTCCCTTTCGATGGTCAAAAAAATGAGTTTTAAACACGGTTTTTTCACCAAAAATGCCCCAAATCACCGAAAAGAGCGGCCACGGCAATGCCATCGGCGTAGAAGATAGGCGGAAAATATGGGTTTTTGAAAGGGTTTCGGCGAATTGTCCCCCCATCAATCGGGAACGTGGGGACAATTCGGCTATGACCCTTCCGAAAAACATCGAACATCGAACATCCAACGCCGAACGCCGAAGGAAAGGCCGCGAGCCATCTATTCGATGTTGGGCGTTCGATG
>DATJTK010000107.1:0-17892 GCA_035503455.1 Candidatus Sulfotelmatobacter sp.
GGTGGCGGGCGCCTTGAGAATTCGAGTCAGTTCGCTCTGTTGTTGCGCAGTCAAAGTCAATTCGAGTTTTGGACGAGCCATGCCGAAGGTTGGCATGAAATCAAATAGTTAGCAAAGCCTTCTCTGCGACACTACACTAGGAGAAAACTGCGACCCAGAGAAAAAAGAGGTATTACGTATAATTCTAACAGGTCCCTGACGGACAGGTAAAGCACCCATCTCAACGGTGGCGAAATATCCCCGATCCACGTGCGCAATTGCCTCACGCCCATGTACCAGGGTCACACTTGTGGATAACATCGCGACCTTTTGCCAATGGCCGTTGGCGGTAGCAAGATATGCAACCACGGCATCATCAAATTGTCTGTCGGTGGCCATTTCTATTTTTCAACGTCTGGGGTCGGCGGATGTCGTCTTCGTGTCCACGGGCCGCCGACAAAATCACGCAATGCCTGCCAACCCGGTTCCAGGTCAGCTATCTCAATTACTGTTGGGTCACGGCGAACAATCTCCTCTAAGGCAACGAGCATAGCGTCAGCCGTCGAAGCGTCAGAACTGCCGATGAACTGCCAACCGTGGTCATCTTCATCGTGTGTCACCAACAATATCGGCTCGGAGCCATCCATGACCTGACGCATGGCAAACGTGGCACAATTTCGCGGTTGGTCGAACGGCCAATCTGTCGTGCTCTGATTCATGGATGCTCGTTGGGCTCAAGGCCGCGCAGGAATTGACTGGCTTTTCCATTCCGAGCGCAGGAGTCCAAACACCATATCATCCACCCATTCGCCTTTCCAAAACAAGCTTTGGCGGAAATGCGCTTCCTGGCGCATACCGATACTTCTCAGCAGGGCAATGGATGCCTCGTTGCGGGGATCGACCGATGCGAACACTCGGTGCTTGTTCAGCACTGTGAATACGTAGTCGAGCAAAGCGACCACCGCCGACGTGCCGACACCCTGGCGTTGGTGCGCAGGCGCAATGGTGAAGCCGATCTCGACCTGGTGGTCGTCGTGCGCCGGAAAGTACAAGCCGACATCGCCTAGAAGCGCGTCCGTAGCCGCTGATCGGACAGCCAACTGATACCAGGAGTCGCGCTGGTTAAACGGAGTCGATGCGTTGCGAACGATGAAGGCCAAGGCGTCGCTGACGGAATCGGGCAGCCATGACTGAAAACGCGCAACCTCAGAATCGGAATGGTAGCTGAACAGCGCTGGTGCATCGGCGGGGGTGAGGTCGTTGATCCGCAGGCGGTCAGTGAGGATGTCCGGCGTCATGATAAATCCTGTCTAGACCGAATTCTCGCAACATTTATGCTTTTGGGCAATATTCGACGTGATGCGCATCTCGGGAGGCTCAGTTCGGTCCTGGACATGGAGTGTGCGTTTGGGCCACTGCGGCAGATTATCGCCATGCGTAATCGGGGCGCCAACTCCAATCCACGCCGGCCCTGCCGCGGCTTCGCACGGTTTCAAGAGACTGTTCATCCTGCGTGCGAAATTCGTATCCGACATGCTGAACGGCATAAGTGTTGCTTACAGCTCAGTTCGGATCCGTTTCTAAATGAATAATGGCAACATTTCAACTTTCCTGGACGCAATTGATGCGACGTATCCGCCATATTATCTGGCCGTTATTCGGGAATTGGAGATCAAGCGCAAGGTGCGTGTTCGCTTTACTCCCGACGCTCTAAAGACCGATGGCGGAAACAGCACACAATTGCCAGTTGCAGTCAGTTTGCAGGAAGAGTCAGAAGGAAGAGGGTCTGTTGAGATACTGGCCCGGCCGCCGCGTCTTTTGAGAAACGGCCACGAAATCGAGTGGCGGTCCGCCCAACTGGCAGCGTGTTTGGCTCTTGGCGTTGAATTGGGAAAAGTCTTTTATCGCATCAGGACTCGATATGGGGCTGCACTGCCGGAGGAACTGGAAAAATATGTAAATGATTTTTCCGTACAAATTGCATTACGCGCAGGTTTGATTGCCTTTGAAAGTGCTTCGGTTATTGCATTTTTGAAAGATTTGGCAGTGGAACGGCCTGAAATATTGACCGAACGGTTCAAGGCGGAACTTTTCCAGGACGAGATCATCCCTTTTATGGTCCCGCGCAATGTTCTGACTCCTCACGCGCTTTATTTGATCACCAGGCACGCAAACCGGGCCAGCACACTATTGATTGGCCTGTTTAGTGAACTCAATATCTTTCAAAATGACTTTCTTCCGGAAGTTGCAGGGTTGGATTACATCGAACCTGCGTTTGCGCTCAGGCGATTGAACGGTTCTTCGCCCGGGACTTTTGTTTTGGCGCTAAAAAAGAAATCGGCAGTGTTCGCGCCTGCATTAAACAAAGTTCGTAAAGTTCTAATGGAGATTGTTGACCTTCGCGCAGAACGCCGTGAGTTCAAGGTGGGCCTGGAAAAAATCGCAACGAACGAAACTGCGGCCGAAAGAGCCAGGCGGGACCGAGTTGAGCGAAAAGCTCTTGAGCAAATCGAAAAGCGCCTGGGGCTTGAACCTGGACGCCTGACGGAGCTTGAATCAAAGGCGCCGGGATCTGTGGAAAAACTCCTCGAATCTACGGACATTTTGACCAGGAACAATGTCAAGGCGTCGGATTGACTTAAAACGTCCTGCCTGTCTCTCATCTCTCAATCTTTGTAGCCCTGCCATAAATGCAGTTGTGGCCGACCCACCCATTTATGTGGCCGCGATTATTGCCAATCTGAAACCGTCCGCCTCCGACGGCTTTGATGAGGTGCAGGTAATCACGCCCTCGAACTCTCACGAGTACAATGTCATCCGTACGAATCGTCGATGGATCGCACGGCTCAAGCGTAACCAAATCGCCGTTGTTGACTTTGCCGCGCATCGAGTGGCCACGTGGACGGATCTGAACCGTCTCACCTCGCCTCAATGCCTCAATTGCAAACTTGGCCCAACTCATGTGCTTTCAGGTCTGATTTCGAGAGCCTACGATAGCAACCGAGCACGGCACCCGGTAGCAGTGCCGGCGGTTCCAAGTATTAAAGCAGGTTCCATTTGCCGAATTAATGGCCAAAACGCCATCGAACGGCAAGGCCATTTCTTCCCCTTGCGCTTACAGTCCGCCGGGCTCCTTACCATGAACTGAATCGATAAAAACGACTCGGATGATTAGCCCACTGTGCGTCACTAAATGAGGAAGCGCCATTGCTGTCAAAGGTGTTCGTGCTCACTGGAATCCAAACAGGATTTGCTAAATTTGTGCAGGCCTGGATTACAACAGTCGCATTGGTTGGGCCGGTGATGCTGAAGCCGAATTGTCCGGCAGTGACGGAAGCATTTTGTGCCTGTGGATTCCACAACTCCGTTGTGACGTCGTCATACGTCGCAGCCCAACCGGTGGCTCCGGGCAAGTAATAGACAATGGTGCCAGGGTCATCATAGAAAACCCGTCCAATATTAGGCAGGGCGTTGCCCTCAAAATATACTGAGGCCAGGGCAGGCAAGCTTTCAAACGCGAAATCGCCGATTGTGGCAGCGCTGGCGGGTATGGTGACGCTGGTCAGGCTGATGCATTGGCTGAATGCCAACTCTCCTATGTTCGTGACACTGTAGGGAATGATGACATCGGCCAAGCTGATGCATTCGGAAAATGTCTGTTCCGGGATACTGGTGACACCCTTTGGGATGACGACACTGGCCAAGCTTGTGCATCCCAAAAAAGCGCCATATCCCATATTGGTAACGCTATTTGGAATGGTGATGTTGACCAGGTTGATGCAATCCGAAAACGCATAGTCCTGAAGATCTGTGACACTATTGGGGATGGTGTAACTGGCATTTGTCAGGCCGGGGGGATATTGGAGAAGCGTGTCTTGCGCCTTGTCAAACAGAACGCCGTTTAGGCTGCTGTAGGCCGGATTCGTGGAATTTACACAGATATTGGTCAGGCCAGTGCAATCGTAAAACGGAGTACCAACGATGTTAGTCAGGCTGCCAGGTATTGTGATTTTGGCCAAATTTGGGCAGTACCAAAACGCGTTCTCGGCATTGGTTACGACGCCCTCGGGGATGGTATAATCGGTATTCGTCAGCGCCGACGGGCATTCGAGCAAGGCATCTTGCGCCTTGTCAAACAAGATGCCATTTAGACTGGAGTAGTCCTGATTATCTACATCCACGGAGATGCTCGTCATGCTGGTACAGTCTAAAAATGCGTCCACTTCAATGTTGGTGACACTATCCGGAATGATAATGGTGCTCAGACTATTGCAGCCTTGAAACGCTCCCTGTCCGATACAGGTGACACTATCGGGCAACGTGAGGTTGGTCAGGCTGGCGCCCGCAAAAGCAAATTCCTCGATGTTGATGATGCTGTCAGGAAGGATGACATTCGTTAGGCTGGTACAGGAGGCAAAGGCGCTATCGTCAATACTCGTAACACCATTCGGTATAGTGATGCTGGTCAGGCTGGAACACTCTTCAAACGCATTTGTTCCAATACTGGTGACACTATCGGGAATCATGAAGTTGGTTAGGCTGCTGCATCCCGCAAAAGCAAATTCGCCAATGCTGATGATGCTGTCAGGAAGGATGGCATTCGTTAGGCTTGTGCAGCTGCAAAAGGATTCATCTCCAATGTTCGTAACACTGTTGGGTATAGTGACGCTGGTCAGGCTCGTATTTTCGAGAAACGCATAATCTCCAATACTGGTGACGTAATAGCCATTGATTGTATTTGGAATCACCACATTGCCGCTGGGGCCGGCGTAACCAGTGATGGTAATGGAGTTATCATTCAAAGTGTAAACAAGCTGCGCCTGGACGAGGCGTGGCAGGACAATGAGGAAGAGTAATGGCAGCCACTGAGCCATGCAAGCAAGCGAAGTATGCGAAAACCACCATTGCCCTTTCTTCTGAACGCACGTCACGGTAATAGTTTAAGCAGAAGATTTTGCGTGGTCAAGATTTCATTAACCCTCGCGATTTCCTATTGCGGAATGCGGAATGCCGATTGCGGAATGATCGGATTTTGAATACAGTCAACACTCAGAGCCGATAAAAATCTCTTTGCTTTAGATCTATGGGCCTATCCATTAATTTCGAATTCACCGCTGCCGCTGGTGTGACTGCAGCTCGCGCCGAAGAAATTGTCGCGTCGTGGCACGATCTGGCTATCAGCTTTGAGCGCGAAGGTTTCGTGGATAAAGTTTTGCCGATTGCGTCTGATCTGGAAACGCTGAATCGATTTGCCTGTGATTTTCTGATTCTGCCGGTTCCAGGCGAGGAGAACACAAGTACCGGCGTGGAAATCGTGCCAATGGCCGGCTGGATTTTTCTCATCAGCGTTGGCAAGGGCTGTGAACCGCTTCGACTTGGGTTGTGCCGGTATCCTGAAACAGTCCGCTATCACGGAAAAAAATTGCCAACGGATAAGCCGGCGCGCTGGCGAATATTCGGTTTCTGCAAAACGCAGTACGCCAGTGTTCACGGCTGGGAGCATTTCAAGCGTTGCCATTGCGCGGTGGTGCATTTGCTCGCGGCGTGCAGGATGCCGGATTTGGACGTGAATATCATGGATGAAGGCGCGTATTGGCCGGAGAGGTCGGTGTCAAAGCTGCGTGAGAATTTGGATCGCATGAACGGGTTGGTCGCGGCGACTGCCGGGGCGCTGAAAGATGCTGTCGGAGAGTCGTCGGATGCCGTGAAATCGCCGATTTTTGAGCACAAGAATTTCGAGCGGTTGGAAGCGCAAGGGGCGCCGCATGTGGGTGAGGCGGTGGAAGCGTTGCGGGCGGTGTTGAGGAAATAATTGGATTGGCAGCCGGGCGGATTCAGATTAGCGAGGTCTTTGTGGATACGCCACTCCGTGAACCATCGGAAACATCGAACATCGAACGCCGAATGTCGGACCACGTCGAAGCGTCAATCGCCATTTGAAAGTCTAACGACGTTCGAAAGCGGTGTCGCGCGGACTTGCCACCGCACTCCAAGACGGCAAGCGCAATGCGGAAGGTTCATGGTCGCAATGCGTGGGCAAAAGAATCGAAAGAGGGCGCCCCACGGACCGAAAGGTGATGGAAATGGTGCGGGTGGCGTTGAGGAAATAGTCCATAGATAATGCGGGCTTTCAGCCCTTGATCTGCTTTGCGGGCGATGTCCTGGGGCGCTGCCCCAGGCTGGTATAAAAACGCGCCGTTGGCGCTTCACTTACCCACGCACCAGCGAAACGTCCGCCTTTTCTCCAGGAACAGCGCCGAATCGATATTCGATTACCAGCGCGTCGACCATTATGCCATAGCTTGGAGAAACATGGCCTGGCCGCACAGACACTTGAACATTGTTGGAGAAGCGCACCGTCCATTGTTGTTTTGCTGATTGCAGCCGGAGGTTATGGGAACCTGTTTCGGTCGCCTGAATCCCGGGCGCTAAATGGAGGCGACCGCAGAATTCTTTTCCAGTCACATTACCGCCGGGAGTTTCAACGGTGTCGGCAATATCGCAACGGCCTTGCGCCAAATCGCAATGGATTTCACGCGTGACGCGCCATGGAGTGTAGGCGGTGTGATGGCCTCGAAATCGCACGGACTGCCCATCCGCCTGCCATAAGTCCACGACGGTGTGCGCGCGTTCCTGCATCCAGAACAGTTTGCGCGGATCGAATTCCTGTAGTTCGAGGTCGTCGAGTTGGAGGGTATTGTGGGAAGCGGTTGAGCGGAAGCGATTGCGGAGCGCGCCACTTGCGCCATAGACCATTGTGCCGGGATCTACGATGACGTCCTCGCCGCAATCGTGAAATTCAAAGGACAACTGATCGCAATGATTGTGCCCGCCGCCGGATAGCGGATGAATAACACCGGCGCGCACGATGAGGCTTGCGCCAGTGGTTTTCGCGATGGCAAATCCGCCGTCGCGGTAGAGCCCGGACTGGAGCGATTTTCCGATGGGCCGGCTGGCTGGCGGGGCTTTGCCGAGAAGCCATACGGTATCGGGCGCCTGGGCGGAGACGCCGGTCATGAGCGGGCTGATTCCGAGCCATGCGGCGCCGACGGCCAGGATATGGCGATGGTCGCGATATTCCTGATGGCCGTAGTTATGCAGAACGAGGACGCGGCCATTGTCGTTGTCGCCGATCTGCGGGGCGAGGCCGTTGGATTTGGTGTATAGGTCGATGTAGTGCAGGGTCCGTTGCAATTGCCGGCGCGATTCATCCGAAAGCGGACGGCCATTGCGTTCCAGCAGGATGAGGGACAGGATAGCGCATTCCAGGCTGAGGCGATTATAAGGAATACTGCCTTCGAAGCCGGCGCCGTCGGGAAGAAATTGAACGGTCAATTCCCGCGCGAATTCGTCCTGAACAAAGTCGAGCGCGCTTTGTCCGGCGGGATGCCCGGCAATTTCCATCCCGCCAAAGGCAAGACCGGCCAGGTCGCTCAGGTAATGGTTGTTTCGCGCGCCGGATGGAAAGACTTCCAACGCGTCGAGGATAAATTGCATGTGTTGGAGAATCGAAATCAGGCCGGTTTCACCGTAGTATACTGGTCTGCGCGGAGAATCCTCGAGCAGCCGGCACGCGCAGGTGATATTCGCCAGGCGCAAGCCGGCGACCATGGGGTTGGTCCAATTAACGCCGTAATAAAATGGATTTTGCCGATGCCAATCGTCCAGTTCATCGAACAGTTCTGTGGCGTAAATATCGCGCCCGGTGAGCAGTGAAGCTTCCGCGAGGGTGGGGAAGTGGAGGAGCGTTGACAGGTCCCACGGCATTTTAAGGTCGGCGGGACCGTCCACGGAGTACAGCGGGCCGTGAAAGACGGGCCCGGCGGGCGGAGCGGACTTGTGCCAGGTCGAAGCGGGGTAAACGACTTTGTTACTCCATTGTCTTCCGGATTTAAAGTCCCGTTGCCAGTCAATCTCCGGTCCCAGGGCAGTCAGGCCGCTTCCGAGTATGTCGAACTCGTGGCGCAGCAGGCGATCGGCGGTTTGAACGACGCCGGCCTTGTGGCCGGGACCCAGGCGTCTGATTCTGTCCAAACGCGCGGGAATGTCCTGAGGCGAGAAGAAAAACGCCCCGCGATTGGCCCGGTGCCAGGCGAGGCGGTCGGCGGGGGTTTTGTGGGACATCTCATCGAGAAGCTGTGCAATGTGGACGCTCAATTTGGCGCGGCGGGCGTCGCGCTCGAGGCCGATAGCAGCGCTTTCATAGGATGGAGATGGAGCGTCATCGGCAATGGCCGTGGTTAGCGATAGCGGACTGATGATGCCCGCTGTCACGGCGAGGGCGCCTGAACGTTTCAGGAAGGAGCGGCGGGAAAGAGGCGTTTTCAATTTCAAGTTCTCGGGGTTGAGGTCTTTAGCCACAGATTGGCACAGATGAAACACAAATTCAAAGTTTTAGCTAATTAGATTCGACGGATTGGATAAATCATGGGGAGCCTCCGTTCGATTTGTTTCACATGCATTGGGACCATGAATCCGCTTGTTGCGCCGCTGCACGCGGCGCTACACGGCGGTGGCAGCGCCACATGCGAACAGCGCCGTGTTCTACCACACCCCTGAAGAGCGGACACCGGGCATTTTGGGAATGAAACTTTTTAGTATTTCCATTGACACCGTTTGGCTGGCCTGCTTTGGTAATCCCAATTAGATGCTTAAATCTTATGGCAAGGCATTTTACTCCAGACGATCGGCATAATATCACTGATCCTTACGCGGATCCGCAACGCTGGGCTGAGTCGGTCAAGAAGGGCCGCATCGGCGATTTGTTTCTCACCAAGGCCGGTTTAGATGGACATGTTCAGCAGGTGCAACAGGAAATCAAGCGGATGGTGTCTGACAAGAATGTGGCGGCTAAAATGGAAGGAAAGACAGGCGCGGAAGTTGTCGATTTGATCACTGCCGTTGAAGCTGTCAAAAGCGCTGTAGTGAGTGCCGCCAAAGGCGCGACGTTCGACTTTCCGAAGTTCTCACTGGATTTTGGAACTCTCGCCGGGCCGTTATATATCGAACGCACAGGCGGCAAGGTATACCGCGATGGCAAGCCAGCATAGCTCGATCATCACTCCGCGGCTTGAACTGCGAGCCTTCGCGCCGATGGAGGCTGAAATCTTTGCTGCGTTGCTGAATGACCACCGGGTGACGCGATGGATGCCAACGGCTCCAAAAGGATTCACCGTCCAATTCGCGCAGAAGTTGATCGAGCAATCGATCAACGAATTTGACAGTAATATCGCGATCAACCTCGCAATACTTCGGCAGACTGATCGTTCAATTATCGGGGAAATCACACTGGACCTCCGAACATTTGAATTGGGCTTTTGGCTGGGCGCGGCGTTCTGGGGACACGGCTACGGAAGCGAGGCTGTGCGCGCCGTCACTCGAATGGCGCGGGAAAAATATCCCTTTGCAGTCATCCGCGCCTCAGTCCACCGGGGCAATTTGGCGTCCGCGCGCTTACTGGAAAATTGCGGTTTCCACTTTGCTGGACTTTGTTGGCGCGCCTCAACTTCTGGCCGGATCCCCTGGTTGGATTATCGGGGTTTTCAGGGTTGAGGTCTTTAGCCACAGATTGGCTCAGATGAAACGCAGATTCAAAGTTTTAGCTAATTAGATTCGACGGATTGGATGGATCATGGGGAGCGTACATTCGATTGTCTTCGCGCGATTGGGACCATGAATCCGCTTGTTGCGCCGCTGCACGCGGCGCTACACGGCGCAGCGCGCCGTGTTCTACCATACCCCTGAAGACTGAATGCGAGCATTTTGTTTTCTGGAATTTTTGGAATTTCGCCATAGACTTGCCCGCCATGAATAATCAATTTCGCACTGAATCCGATTCCATGGGCCCGATGCAGGTCCCCGCTGACGCCTATTACGGCGCCCAGACCGCCCGGGCCGTCGAAAATTTTCCCATCAGCCCTTTGCGCTTTCCCCGACAGTTTATTCGCGCGATGGGATTGATTAAAAAACATGCGGCAGCCGCGAACACGTCGCTCGATTTGCTGCCGCAAAATATTTCCAGCGCTGTGCAACAGGCCGCGCAGGAAGTGATCGAAGGAAAATGGGACGCGCAATTTGTCGTGGACATTTTTCAAACCGGCTCGGGCACTTCAACGAACATGAATGCGAACGAAGTGATTGCCAATCGCGCGTGCGAAATTTCCGGGGGCAAACGCGGCGACAAATCCGTGCACCCAAACGACCATGTCAACCGCGGCCAATCTTCGAATGACGTCATCCCGACGGCGATCCATCTGGCCGCGTTGGACGGCATTGTCCACACGCTGGTTCCGGCGCTGGAGGATCTGCGCGCGGCGCTGGACCGGAAGGCAAAGGAGTTTGACGCGGTTCTGAAAATCGGCCGAACGCATTTGCAGGATGCGACGCCCATCCGGCTGGGACAGGAATTTAGCGGTTATGCCAGCCAGATTGCCCATGGCATCGCCCGGATGAAGGGGCTCGAAAAACACCTCGGCGAATTGCCCCTGGGCGGCACCGCCGTTGGCACCGGCATCAACACGCACCTGGAATTTTCGCGGCGGACGATTGCCGGCATCGCCGCTGAAATCAAATTGGACCTGCGCGAGGCCGCAAATCATTTTGAGGCACAAGGCGCCATTGACGCGCTTGTGGAAGCGAGCGGCGCGCTCAAGACAGTAGCCGTGAGCCTGATAAAAATTGCCAATGACGTCCGCTGGCTCGGCTCCGGTCCGCGATGCGGCCTGGGCGAAATTAAACTGCCGGCCACGCAACCCGGTTCTTCCATTATGCCCGGCAAAGTCAACCCGGTGATGTGTGAAATGGTGATTCAAGTCGGCGCCCAGGTGATTGGAAACGACGCGGCGGTTGCGTTTGCGGGTACCTTTGGAAATTTTGAGTTAAATACAATGCTGCCCGTTGCGGCGCACAATTTGCTTCAAAGCATCGAATTGCTGACGAGCGCGAGCCGGGTATTCGCCCGGCGGTGCGTCGCTGGCCTGGAAGCTGATGCGCAAAAATGTGAGAGCAACATCGAAAAGAGCCTCGCCATGTGCACTTCTCTTGCCCCCGTCATCGGATATGACAAAGCGGCAAAGATTGCCAAAGTGGCGTACGAAAGCGGCCGCACCGTGCGTGAGGTCGCCCTGGAAACTTCGGGACTTGATAAGGGGAAAATTGCCGAACTTCTTGATGCCAGGAGCCAGACAGAGCCGGGGACGGGGGTGGGGATGGCTGCTGGGGGGTGATGGGGGGCTGGGGGAAACGTTGAACATCGAACACCGAACATTGAACGCCGAATGTTGGAGCACTTCGAGGCGTCCATTGCCATTTGAAAGTCCAGCGACGTCCGAAAGCGGTGTCGCGCGGACTTGCCACCGCACTCCAAGACGGCAAGCGCGGAATGGGCGGCCGGGAACATCGAACATCGAACGCAGAACATCGAACGCAGAATGTTGGGCCACTTCGAGGCGTCAATTGGCGTTTGAAAGTCCAGCGACGTTCGAAAGCGGTGTCGCGCCGACTTGCCACCGCACTCCAAGACGGCAAGCGCGGAGTGGACGGTCGGGAACATCGAACATCGAACGCAGAACATCGAACGCAGAATGTTGGGCCACTTCGAGGCGTCCATTGCCGTTTGAAAGTCCAGCGACGTTCGAAGGCGGTGTCGCGCGGACTTGCCACCGCACTCCAAGACGGCAAGCGCGGAGTGGACGGTTTATGGATTCTTTATGAGTGAGACGCGCCTGTCCGAACCGCAGACATCCTCCCCGCGTTCCGCATCGGGGGCAGAAAGCCCGGAGCGCGGCGGCTTTTATCTGTGGGTCATTGCGTTGGCGGGCGTCCTGGCGGTTCTTCTGCATGCGTCGTTGTTTGAGGGCAGGGGATTGGTTTCCTCGGACGGCATCTTCAACTTTCCGCCGTGGCTGGAAAGTAAAAGCCAGCCTTCCGATTCTCTGCTGGCGGACCAATACCTTGTCTTTATTCCGCAACACGAGTTTACCTATCGGGAGTTCATGCGGGGAGACTTTCCCTTGTGGAATCCGAATCTGGATTGCGGCATTCCGAATCTGGCCTCCATTGCAGGAGCGCTATTATATCCTATTAATCTGTTGCTGCTGCCTGTGGCCCCGTTTTACGCGGCTGGACTCGCGGCATTTTTGAAACTGTTTTTGGCCGGGCTTTTCACGATGCTTTACGTGCGGCTCCTTGGCGCGAGCAATGCCGGCGCGTTTCTGTCCGGCGTCGTATTCAGTTTAAGCGGATTCATGGTTTGCTGGCTTGGCCATCCCCATGTGAATTGTGCCCTGTGTCTGCCCGCTCTCCTGTATTTCATCGAACGGACATTTCAATTTGGGCGCAATCACGTGGAATCGCTGGCAAGCAAAACCTCGTTGCGCGTGTGGGCGTGCCTGGGCATCACTTTTGGTTGTCTCTTATTGGGTGGCCATCCGCCGACCATGATCCACGTCGCCGGTTTTGCAGGTATTTATTTTCTATTTCGGCTGACCGGACAATGGGATGACCAGGCTCTTGCACGGATTGGGCTGGCCGTGGCCGCTGTGGTGATTGGTTGTTTCCTTGCGGCGCCTGCGATATTGCCGTTTCTGGAATATTACCGTTACGGTTCTACGGATGCGTCTTCGATGGCGCTCAACCGGGCGGCGATTAAGTTACCGCTCAATACTTTGATTTTATGGTTGTGTCCGAAGCTGAACGGCACTGCCCTGGAGGGTCATGAAGATATCATGCTCTGGCTGGGCATCGGAAATCTGCTGCCGAATTTTGTGGAACGCTCGGGATACGTCGGGATATTGCCCTGGATGCTGGCGCTCTGCGGTGTGATTTTCAATCGAAACCGGCTGACCGTTTTCTTCGGGCTATCCATTGTCGTGTCTTTGCTGGCTGTTTATGGGATGCCGCCGTTCCCGGCGTTGTTTGAATCGGCGCCAATCATCAAAGACGCCAATCCGACGCGTCTGCTACTGATAGCCGGGTTTGGAGTGGCAGTACTGGCGGGATTGGGGTGGGACGGCTTTTACCGGCTCGAGAATAGTCGCAAGAGACTATGGGCCATGGCTGGATTCTGGCTGTTCATGGCGGTGGTTGCCCTGTGCTTTTGGGATAAGATCGAGCCGCGCTGGAAATACCTGGACGCCGCTTCCCGCGCGTATGTCGAGCCACAGTTCCTCATGATGGCGGGGAACGTGGTGGTGGCCGGGGCGTTGCTTTTGCCTTCGATAGGCGGGCAACGGGTGATGCGTTCAATCATCGGCGTGGGCTGGGTGACTCTGGACCTGCTGTCCTTTGGCATGGGAATAAACCCCACGATTTCTCATGATGACTATTATCCCGGAGCGCCGTCCATCGGATGGTTGCAACAGGACAAAACCAATTTCAGGATTCTCGGGCTTGGGACGGCTCTTGTGCCTGACACATCCGAACTGTACGGCATCAAAGACGCCCGCGGATACGACTTCATCTCGATAAAGCGCTATGAACAATTGATTGATGGAACTCCAGGCTTGCTCTTCTTTTACCGGGCGGCGGCGGCCCTTCCCAATGCGTTGCCAATGCTGGGGGTGAAATACGTGTTGAACTTCAATTCAGCGCCGCCGGCTCCGCCGCAGTTCGATTTGGTGTATTCGAATACGGTCACGATTTATCGCAATAGGCAGTTCCAAGGCCGGGCGATGACCGTCTTTGACTATTCCGTGGACAAGCCGGCGTCTATTCTGGTGACTATCCGCTCCGGATCATTCAATCCGCGACAATCTCTTCTATTGGAACAGGAGCCGACTGTTTCCGGACCACGCCTGTCAGGCCCCGAGGCATCAAAGGCGTTGGCTGAGTCCACGACCCGGATTGCGTCCGAAAAACCTGATGAATTGACTGTTGAAGCTTCAATGCCCCAGCCGGGTTTTCTCCTGCTCCTGGATACCTGGTACCCCGGCTGGAAAGCCACGGTTAACGGACTCAGTTCGCCGATATTGCGAGCCGATTACAATTTCCGTGCGGTCCGATTGCCAGCAGGGAAGTCGGTCGTTCAGTTCAGTTATCAGCCCGAAAGCTTTCGTTTGGGAATGGGGCTGTTTCTGGCGGGATTGGCGATTATAGGCGGGCTGGTGTTTGGGAGGTTTGAACCGTTTTTGAGTCGCTAATAGGGAGACGATCCCTTCCGGGTCAATCGCATGGCGCGTCGAGGCTGAACTGGATTTGAACATCGAACATCGAACGCCCAACATCGAACGCCGAATGTTGGGATGCGCGAACGGCCATTCGATGTTCAGCGTTCGATGTTCGATGTTCGGTGTTTTTGAATTTTCTTCAATACCCCTGCCGGACAAGCCACCAAACACCCACCATTAACGCGATGCAGACCAAGGACATGGACAGGGCCGGCAGCGCAAAGGCGATGACGCTCATCGCGATGCCTGCAAACAATGGGATCATTGCTTTTTGCTTCCAACCGTAGGCGCAATATCCCATCCCAACGGCGCCCCAAAACATTGAGGCCCATATAAAACTTTCAGACCAGGCACCCATCATTAAAATCTTAGAAAAAGATTGCCATTTTGGCTAGACGGAACGATATTAATTTGCAATCAGGCGATGTCAGCATGAGTAGCAGATTCTTCCGTCCAAATTTGGATCGCCAGGGCCGCATGGCCCGCGGGGTGATAGGGGCGATTTGTGTCATTGCAGGTGTCATTGTCGGCGGCGACGTCCTTTGGTGGGCCGGATTGATTCTGGTTGTCCCGGGCTTGTTTGCCATCTTCGAAGCCGTTTCCAACTGGTGCATCATGCGCGCCTGCGGTATTAAAACGAAGTTTTAGTGCCAGCAGGACAAGACGCGACCGGCCAAAAGTTTTTTTATTTAAATTCCCTTGACTTGATTTAAATTAGTTTGCTACATTCACCGCGTTCGAGACAGAAATAGCTGCGTAACCCTAAACACTATCGCCAACGAACCTGACGCGGAAGAGTTGTATCCACGCATTTCGGCCTTTCAAAATTCCGAATTGCGCGGGCTCCGCAAGTGCAAATCAAAAGTCCAAATATCTGAAAACACGCCGTGATATGATACGTCCAAGAAATCTCGTCCATCTCGCAATCGCTTCAACCTTCCTTACCTGGCTGCCGGCAACATTTGCACGGACCATAACCTTGAACCTGGAATTTACCAAACTCCAATACTCAGCCCTTAATCCCAATTATCCGGGCGACACGTATTACACAATTGGAGTGCTTGTTTCATCGGACAGCCAGCCTCTGACCTATGATGAGGTGGATTCGCCGGCGCCAAACACCTCATTTTCAGGGACGGAAACGGGTTACGGTGAATATCTTTTCAATGACATGGGATCAGCCCTGGCGAATGTGACCAACGGCGTATGGACTCTTACTGTCAATAAGGGCGATCCGTCCCAGCAACAGTACACATTTACCGTTTCGGTGAACGGGCTGACCAATGGGTCTTTTCCGCAGGTGCAGATTACGGAACCAGCCGACGGCAGCACCGGGGTTTCAACCAACACGGCGTTCACGTGGACAGGTCCTGACGATTGGGATGCGGCAGGGTTGCTGGACCACAGCCTGGACTATTCATTTTATGCGCCTGCAACGTTTTCACCTCCCGTCAACAGTTGGCAAAATCCGCCCAATCCGATTCTAGGGACAAATGAATTTGAGGTGACCTACACACTCAGCGCAACGCCCTGGGTCACCATTTCGACGCCGGTTGATAGCCAGAATCAACCGATTTCAAGCTGGATGTCCGGCGCAAATCTGAGCGATTTCGCGCAATCATTATTCGTGGCAACGACCAATCCGACGGCGACGGTCGTCGTGGGCGGACACACATTGTTCGCGCACTACGCCTTTACCAACGATTCGAGCACGTTCGACCTGGGCGATGATTCATCGCCGGCGGGAAACGGCATGAATGATAGCTACAGCTATTGGGGACCCGTCCACGTTGCCAGCGCCAATGCGGTCGTCAACGGAAGCGCCGTACAGTTTTTTGGAACCAGTTGTATGACACCTGATGACATCGTCCTGGCCAACTATGACAACCTGCTGGCCGGAAGTTTTAGCTTTTCAGCGTGGATAGAGACGACCGACTCCGTCGGCAATGATTCCGACGACGCGATTTCGGGCGCTTCCATTTTCTGGGCCTACGACGACCATAATGGCACCAACGATGCGATACCGCTGGCGATTACCGGTGACGACGCGGCATTTAGCGTCAGAGATCATTTGGGCAATACCACCACCATTCACTCGACCACCGCTGTAGATGACGGTGCTTATCACCTCGTTACGGTTACCCGCGACCAGGTCAGCGGCCTGATGTGCTTGTACGTGGACGGGCAGATCCAGGCCTCTACAGTCGGCCCAACAGATCCGCTTAACGGAAACAATTATTTCCTGTCCATAGGCGGCACGACTTTGTCCAGTTACACCGGCCTATTGGATGACATGCAGGTTTACTCAGGCGTATTGTCTGCGAGCGACGTGGCCGCCCTGTACGCAAATCCTGGCACTACAATCCCTGATACGGCTGCGCCCTCCGACGGCCTCGCGGCCCACTACGATTTTAGCGAAGGCACTGTGCTCGCGCCTGACGTGTCGGGCAATGGCAATAACATAGTCTTTGCCGGTGATTTCGGCGGCAACGGGCCGGTCATCAGCACCAACGCCATAGGAGAACTCGGCTCGGTCTATTTCGACGGCGGTAGTTTCCTGAGCGCCCCAACCAACCTGTTGACGACACTGGAGGGCGATTTCAGCATTTCGCTATGGCTCAATACGACGCAGGATGTCGATTATGCGGGAGATTTGGCCTACAACGGAGCCGGTGTCATTTCGGCATACATTCCCAACGAAGTCACCAACGACCTCGTGCCAATCGCGTTAACAGGAGGCCAGGTTGCTTTTAATACCGAATCCACCTATGACGATACATTGACTTCCATGGCCAGTGTCAACGACGGCTCATGGCACCATGTTGTCGTCTGCCGCAACCAATTGACCGGAGAAAAGGACATTTATGTGGATGGCGAACTCGATACCACGGATATCGATACAACGGTATTATTTAATGCGCCGCAACTATTGACGATAGGAGCCATCGCGGATGCCAGCAATCCAGACCCCGGGAGTCCGCAAAGTACCGGCTACAACGGTTACCAGGGCTATCTGGATGATATTGAAATCTACAATCGCGTATTGGGTTCGAACGACGTTGCTTTTCTGTATGCGCATCCAGGTATTACCGCCGGTGGAACGGTCACTGTGCTTCCGCCGTCTCCTGCATTGCTTGGCAACCTGAGCGTGGCAGCGGGAGGCATTGAATTTTCCTTCCAAACGATGTCGAGCTATTCATACACCGTCCAATCCACAACGAACCTGCTGACAGGTTCATGGATCAATCTGACCAATTTAGCCGGGGACGGCACTGTGAAGCAATTTACATTTCCGACGACGAACTCGCCCACGCAATTCTTCCGGGTGGAAACGCAGTAGCAGCCACTCAGCTCAAAATAATTCGCCTTGCGCAATTTGGATGGGTTCAACGGCCTGCGGCGACTCGAATCGCGGGTTGCTCATCTGCGTTGTAAGTTGCACATGTCGAGTTGACATTACCTTGTGCGCGACATTTGTCCATATCGGGTGTGTTCGGTGGCAGCGACCCGCCCGCGTAGACCGCGTGGAACATGAGCGGAACGAGGTCCGATTCCGCTTGTTGCGCCGCTGCACGCGGCACTGGACGCCGCAGCGCAGCGTCCCTACCAAGAACAGTGTTAACAGGCGCCGCAGCAGCCCGTGAAAGTGGTTGCGCTCGTGGGTGAGAGTCCCACCCGTCGAATTGGACGGTTCACGACGGAACGGTCCGGTGCCTGTCGCCCCGCAAGGCGGCGAGGGGAGTAAGCA
>DATJTK010000108.1:0-7776 GCA_035503455.1 Candidatus Sulfotelmatobacter sp.
CAGTTTGTTTCGGTTCGGTGCGGCTGCAGACCAAGCGTTCCAGTTCTTGCCGGTCCTCAGCGCCGCAATGAATCTGCCGAGCGGTTCTTGCCATGCCTAAACTTCGCAAACATTGTATCGCTTGTCAATGCAATTAAGCACTAGATTTGGAACCCCAAAAAAAGCCTAATATTGACGGGGCAATTGGTAACTGTTTTTTTGATCATAGGTTCGCTGCGGCCAACGGAACGGCAAGGGACACGGATTTTAAACCGCTTTCTCAAATCGGGCTTCCAAACCAATGGAAGTTGTTTCGATGCGACATTTACCGAACCGGCTTTTTTGCGCCATATCCAAAAAGTCCTGTTTTGTGTAGGCACGTTTGACCAGAAAACTGCGGAATGCAAGGCGCGTGAACATCGCGTCAAACCAACTGCGCCCGCTGCTCTTTACGTAGGCGTTAATGTCGTCCATGGAGACATCCTTTCGCAGGTCGTGAATCAGCGCCGCGCCGCCGGGGCGGAGCACGCGATGCATCTCATTGATGGCTTCCAGCGGCTGTGAGAAATTTTTGAATGCGGCGCGGCAATAAATAAAATCAAATGAATCCGTCTCAAACGGCATTGCCGATGCATTTCCCTGCCGGAAGTTGACGTTCACCGACTGCCCCTGTGCATTCTTTTGCGCGATTTGGACAAATGTGTGGCTGATGTCCAATCCGGTAATCTGAAACGAACCGAGCCTGGCCAATTCGGTCGAAAAATAGCCTGGTCCCGGCGCGACCTCCAGCACGGCGGCATTGGGCTTGAGTTGCGCGGCGATCTTTTGCGCCTCATTCCGAAAACTGGTCAGGTCGTTTTTGGTGCTTTTGGCGTACCAGCGCGCAATAAACCCTTCCATTCCCACTCCGATATATGGTTTTGATGCTTGTTGTGTCATAGTCAATTCGTGCATACCTTTTTCAGAGCCGTCCGGCCCAAAGTTGATTTTGGCCGCCCGGCATTTATCTTAATAAATAAGTATCTTAATATTGCAGCTAATTGGCGTCAATGGCAAATATGAACAAAAAAGAACGGCCGGAATTGCTTCGGCGCATGTGGGATTTGGGACGCGAAATGAGCACGCAAACCGTTTTCCTCCACCAGGCCATCGCCCAAAGCGCCGGTCTCAACGCGACCGATACCAAGTGCGTGGATTTAATTCTCCGGAACGAAAGCGGCCGAGTGACCGCTGGATGGCTTTCGCAGCAGAGCGGGCTCACGACCGGCGCCATTACCCATATCCTGGACCGGCTTGAAAAGCGCCGCTATATCCGCCGCATTCGTGACACGGAGGACCGTCGCCGCGTGTTCATTGTGGTGAATCACGCCAGCCTCAAGCCCCTGGAGCCGAAATTCGAAGCTATCGGCAAAGCCTACATGGCCATGCTCGAACAGTTCAGCGACGCTGAGCTTCAACTCATCTGCAATTATCTGGAAAAGACCTCCGAAGTTTCCAAACAGGAATTATCAAAATATACGGGATCGAAGTCGTAGACGGTTTTGAGGAAATTCAACGTGGGTCGTGTGTTTTTCGGTTCGATTGATTAGCTGATTACACCGCTCCTAACGGAGCTCGTCAATGATTTGGTCCGTGGTTACTACAAATACATCAGCCCTACGGGTTTTGCAGCAGACACTAAAGTGCACGTTGGGCGGCCATTTGTGTGAAGCCCGTAGGGCTGGTGTATTTGTAGAAAACCGACAAAAAAAAAGATTCCCCAACTCCGTAGGAGCGGCATCATCTGTGCATGCTCGATTCGATTCGTTGCCGGATTACACCGCTCCTAACGGAGCTCGTTACCAGTTGGCAGGTGAGTCCTACAAATACATCAGCCCTACGGGCTTTACAGCAGACGCTAAAGCGCATGCTGGACGGCCATTTCTGCGAAGCCCGTAGGGCTGGTGTATTTGTAGAAAACCGACAAAAAAAGATTCCTAAGCTCCGTAGGAGCGGCATCATCTGTGCATGGCGAACACCTACACGCAGATTTACATACACGTCGTATTTGCCGTTGAAAGCAGGCAAAACCTCATCCAATCGGAGCACAACGATGAATTGCAAAAATACATCACGGGGATTGTCTCGGGCGAAAAGCAAAAAATGATCGCCATCAATAATATGCCCGATCACTTGCATTTCCTGGTTGGTTTACAACCTGACTACGCACTTTCGGATTTGTTGCGGCGTGTGAAAGCAGGCTCTTCAAGATTCATTAATGAGAAACATTGGGTAGCCGGACGATTCTCATGGCAGGAAGGATTTGGAGCGTTCTCGTACTCACGTTCCCAGTTGGGCGCGGTAATCCGCTACATTGAAAACCAGCAGAAACACCATGCAAAAAAATCATTTCGCGAGGAATACGTCGAGTTGTTGAGGAAATTCAACGTGGAATATGACGAGCGGTATATTTTTACGTGCGACTGATTAGCGGATTACACCGCTCCTGACGGAGCTCGTTACTAGTTTGGCACGTGGGTACTACAAATACATCAGCCCTACGGGCTTTACAGCAGACGCTAATGGGCACGTTGGGCGGCCATTTCTCTGAAGCCCGTAGGGCTGGCGTATTTGTAGTAGATCGACCAAAAAAGATTTCCTAGCTCCGTAGGAGCGGCGTCATCCGCGCATGCTCGATTCATTGCCGGATTACACCGCTCCTGGCGGAGCTCGTCAATGATTTGGTCCGTGGTTACTACAAATACACCAGCCCTACGGGCTTTGCAGACACTAAAACGCACGTTGGGCGGCCACTTCTGAAGCCCGTAGGGCTGGCGTATTTGCAGAAAACCGACAAAAAAAAGATTCCTAAGCTCCGTAGGAGCGGCATCATCTGTGCATGCTCGATTCATTGCCGGATTACACCGCTCCTGGCGGAGCTCGTTCCTATTTTGGGGCGTGAGTTCTACAAATACGTCAGCCCTACGGGCTTGCAGCAGGCGGTAAATAGAATCCAGCGCGTATTAATGAGAAAATGAAAACTGCCCTCCAAATTGGTGTGGTAATTTTGGGCGCCGGGGCGTCTTCCCGAATGGGCAGGCCCAAATTGCTGCTGCCCTGGCATAACACAACTGTCATCGGCCACATCATCGCGCAATGGCGCGAACTGGAAGCGCTCCAGATCGCGGTTGTGCTGCGGCACAATGACACCGCTTTGGCCGCCGAATTGGACCGCCTCGATTTGCCGAAATCAGACCGCATCACAAATCCGCAGCCGGAACTTGGAATGTTCAGTTCAATCTTCTGCGCGGCCAATTGGACCGGATGGAACCACGAAATTGCAAGCTTCGCCATCGCCCTGGGCGACCAACCGCACCTGCGCCTGGACATGCTTCGCGGACTGCTCAAATGTCACAGCGAACATCCCGACGCGGTCTGCCAGCCGGAATTTCTGGGACGTCCGCGGCATCCGGTCCTTTTGCCTCGGAAAATTTTTTTTGAATTAAAACAAACTAATGAGGAGACTCTGAAAGATTTTTTGAAACTTATCCCCCGCCCAGCCGTCCAATATCCTGTGGATGATGCCGCACTATCGCTTGACCTGGATACGCCAGAGGATTACATAAGAGCCATGACTCAATTCAGCGCATGAAAAAGACGGACAAGGACAAGGACGTTTTCGGCGCCGTTTCGCGCAGGACATTTATCAAAGGCCTTGGAGCGACTGCCATCACGACGGTGGCCGCTCAAACCGCCGCCGTAGCGCAGGAACTCGAAAAGGCAAATGCCGAGAAAGTCGTCGGCCCCGGCGCGGCGCCGGTCACACTCACCGTCAATGGCGAAAAACTCCAACTGCAACTCGAACCGCGGGTCACGCTTCTGGATGCTTTGCGCAATTATTCGAGCCTGACTGGTTCCAAGGAAGGTTGCGACCGCGCAGCCTGTGGCGCCTGCACGGTCCTCTTTGACGGCGACCCAATTTATTCGTGCCAAAAACTGGCCATCGAAGCGCAGGGCCACGAAATCACGACCGTCGAAGGCCTCGCACAAAACGGCGAGCTGTCGAAAGTGCAGAAGGCATTCATCAACAAAGACGCGCTCCAATGCGGTTACTGCACCCCGGGCTTTGTCATGAGCGTCACAGCCTTGTTGAACAAAAATCCGCGCCCCACACTTGCAGAAGCCAAACACGCCTGCGCCGGAAATCTTTGCCGTTGCGGGACACAACCGCACGTATTACAAGCAATCTTTGAAGCGGCAGGCGTTAGCGTCGCGGAAAAAACGGAGGTAATTAAACATGGCTGAATGGCCGACAAATCGTAAGTATATCAGTGGTGACACCAGACGCGTGGATGCCGTCCCCAAGGTGACGGGCCGTGCCCGCTATTCCTCCGATATCCAGGCCAACGGCTGGCTCTATAGCATGATTCTGCGCTCGAAATGGCCCGCGGCCACCGTTTTGTCCGTCAATCTTGATAAAGCACTCCAGGTTCCCGGCATCAAAGCCGCCGTGCTCGCGCGCGATGGCCAGTTCACTGTCCGTTTTTACGGCGAAGAAATCGCCGCCGTGGCCGGCACGACCAAACAAGCCTGCCTCGACGCCCTGCGCGCCATCGAAGTCAACGCCCAACCCTCATCCGACTTCGTTGTTCACGAAAATGACGCGATCAAGGATGGTTCGCCGCAAGTATGGAACGGTGTTCCCAACGCGGGCAATCCCCGCGTCCGCGAACGCGGCGATGTTGACTCGGCGTTTTCCGAATGCGCCGCGGTCATCGAAGGCTTTTACACTTCGCCCGTGCAAATCCATAACCCCATGGAAACGCACGGCAATACAGTTTCGTGGACGGACGAAGGCGTCACCGTCTGGGCTTCCACGCAGGGCATCTCCAGCGTCCAGGACGGATTTGCCGGCGCTCTTGGGCTTGACATCAGCCAGGTGCGCGTTCTCACCGATTATATGGGCGGCGGATTCGGCTCCAAATTCGGCGCCGGCGTCGAAGGCGTCCTGGCCGCGAAACTTTCCAAACAGGCAAATGCGCCCGTGCGCCTGATGCTTACACGATTTGATGAGGCGCTCGCCGTCGGCAACCGCCCGTCCAGTTTCCAGAAAATAAAAATGGGAGCGACCGCCGACGGAAAATTGCATGCGTTCCAATTGGAAAACTACGGAACACCCGGGATTGGCGCCGGTGGCGACTCCGGCGGCGGCGGCGGCGGCGCGACTATTCCCGCTCCCTATCTCTATAAAGTTCCAAACTCCCGCTCCTCACAAAGGACTGTAGCCGTCAACGCCGGTTCTGCCCGCGCGTTTCGCGCCCCGGGAAACCCGCCCGCTTCATACGGAATGGAATGCGCCATGGACGACCTTGCCGTAAAGCTCGGCATGGACCCGCTCGAATTTCGGCTCATCAATGATCCAATCGAAATCCGCCGTAACGAATATAAGGTCGGCGCGGCGAGAATCGGCTGGAAAGAGAAATATCAAAAACCCGGCAGTTCTCCCGGCATTGTCAAAACCGGACTCGGTTGCGCCGGCGCAAATTGGCCCGGCGGACGCGGAAACCCGGGCACCCAGGGCGAAGCGCAAATCAACCCGGATGGCAGCATCGAGATTCGCATCGGCGTGCAGGACATCGGTACTGGCACGAAAACGGTCATCGCCGTCGTCGCTGCCGAAATGCTCGGTCTTACGCCCGAGCAAATTACGGTCAAAGTCGGCGACACCAATTTCCCGCCCGGTCCCGGCAGCGGCGGCAGCGCGACCTGCGCGTCCGTGTCACCAGTCGTTTATGATGTCTGCTCGAATGCGCTTCAGCAGTTGCAATCCAAAAGCGGCATAGCCGATGCGCGCGGAGACAACTGGTTTACCGCATGCAAATCCCTCGGCATCACGCCGCTGAAAGTTACCGGCGAATTTCAGGATTCGCTCGCAGGCGGTCCGGCCTATGGCGTCCAATTTGCCGAAGTGGAAGTGGATACCGAAACTGGCCTGGTCACAGTGAAAAAAATCGTGGCCGTTCACGATTGCGGCCTAATCATCGATCGCCTCACGCTCGAAAGCCAAATTAATGGCGGTTGCATCATCGGCATGGGTTATGCCCTCTATGAAGAGCGCGTCATGGACCGCTCAACCGGCGTCGTGCTCAATCCCAATTTTGAAACATATAAACTCAGCGGCATTGCCGACGTGCCGGAAATCGATGTTGTGCTCATCAACATGCCCGAGCGCGGAGTCATCGGCATCGGCGAGCCCTCGACCGTTCCGACGGCCGGCGCGATCGCCAATGCGGTGGCAAACGCCATCGGCGTGCGCGTGTCCAACCTGCCGATTACGCCGGCAAAAGTGCTCGCCGCGCTGGGCAAAGTTCCTCCCGTCGCTCCGGAGCACGCTAAAGCGTGGACACCAAACACGGGCAAAGCTGCGACTGCGTGAAGTCCTATGAATAGTTTTGAATACGCCACCGCCCTCTCGCCTGACAGCTCCCGGCAACTCGTCGGCGACCACGGCGCCTATATCGCCGGCGGCAACGATTTGCTGGGTCTGCTAAAGGATTACCTGGTTAGCCCCGACATTTTGGTCAATATCAAGTCTCTGCCGGGACTGGCAACCATCGAGCAGGGACAGGATAACTGGACCCTCGGCGCGCTGGTCAAAATTGTGGAGCTCGAAAATAGCGCCGAAATTCAAACCGCATTTCCAGGCATTCGGGACGCTGCCTCCGAAATTGCTTCCCCGCAAATCCGCAATGTCGCCACTGTGGGCGGCAACCTGGCCCAGCACTCGCGCTGCTGGTATTTTCGCCATCGCGACACCGTTTGCCTCAAAAAGGGCGGCGACACTTGCTACGCGCGCGAAAGCGATAACCGCTATCACAGCCTGTTTACCGGCAACCCGTGCATCAGCCCGGTCGTATCCAGCCTGGCCACCACCTTTGCCGCGCTCGACGCCACAGCCATTGTCCTGCGCAACGGCAAGGAAACGCCCATGAGCATGGATGATCTGTACCATCGCGCCTGGGAAAATCCGCTCGCGCACAATTCGCTGGAGCCCGGCGATTTAATCGTGCGCGTCGAAATTCCCACCGCCCGCAGCCGCAGCGCCTATATGCAAATCAGCGACAAGCATGCCTTCGACTGGGCGCTCGTCAGTTGCGCCGCCGCGGCAAATGTCGTGGACGGCAAATTGGACAAGCCGCGTGTCGCGCTGGGAAGCATTTCACCGGTTCCACACCAGGTCGAAGCCGTCAATGAATTCCTCGACGGCAAAACGCTGGACGACAACACCGTATCGCAGGCCGCGGACATGATTTTGAAGGACGCCAAACCGCTGCAGCAAAACGCGTACAAAGTGCCGATGGCCCGTGCCCTTGTCCGCCGCACCTTGCTTAAATTGAAAGGCTGACGATGAAACAGAATTTTTGCAGGCATCTGCGGACCAAATCCATGTACACCGGCAAATCCCCGGAGCAAGCGTTCGCTGAAAAGGAACCCGAGCACGCAACCCCGTGCCACGTCTGGTGCAATCGCACGCAAACGGTCGTCGGAGTGGATGACCGGCCCGTTGGCAAAAACGTTTGCAATTCGACTCGGTCGTGCTTTGAGCAATAATTTCAGTCGTTAAACCTCAAAAATGCGTGTCTATGGCCATGAGGCTAGTAAATTCGTTGATTCTACCGACCGAAAAGCCGTTTTTGGCTTGGTGTCAATAACCTCACTAAATGTGAACTTATTGACACCGAAGCAAATGTCGCAAAACACCACGATTTTACTGGCAATCGGCTCCAAAATTTGAGCGCAAGACGCATTTTTGAGGTT
>DATJTK010000109.1:0-4714 GCA_035503455.1 Candidatus Sulfotelmatobacter sp.
CGAATGCCTCGTGATGAAGCGACCCGGAAAGCCGGATACGGGAAATCCGTTCGTCCGGTTTGATGAGGGGTGAAGTGAAACAACGGAACCGACAACTTCGGTCAGTTCAATCCCCAGCGTTTCACTTCGCCTACTCTACCACTTGCCAGGCCGCAACCGGCGCGTGCTTGCAATTGGCAGCGCTTGCGCTACGCTCACAGGCTGCGGAATCGAAGTTATGAATTTTAAAATCTCTCTCCTGACAGCCGCTGTTGCCGCTTCCATGGCAGGCGCGCAAAATCTTTTTGCATGGGACTACGAAGGCCATCACGCCGTGAACACCCTCGCCCTGGCGTCGCTGCCGCCGGACTTCGGCATCGAACTGACTCCCGCCCTCAAAACGCGAATTGAATATCTGGCCGGCGAGCCGGACCGTTGGCGAAACATCAGCGATTTGCCGTTGAAACAGGAGAACGGCCCCGACCATTATATTGATTTGGAAGATTTGCCTCTTTACGGGCTCACGCCCGATACGCTGCCCATCATGCGATATGATTTTGTTGAGGACATCACTCGCGCACGGGCCGCGCATCCGGAACGGTTTCCGCCGATTGACCCGGATACTGATGCCGACCATACGCGCGAATTAAGCGGCTTTTTGCCCTGGGCCATTACCGAGAACTACGAGAAATTGAAATCAGGCTTCAGCACTCTCAAAGCATTTCAATCTCACGGCGGCACGCCCGAGGAAATTGCCAACGCGGAAGCGGATATCGTTTATGTGATGGGCGTCATGGGCCATTACGTGGGCGACGGATCGCAGCCGCTGCACACGTCGAAGTATTTCAATGGATGGGACCCGGAAAACAATCCCAAAGGCTACACCACGCGAAGAACGTTCCATGCCTGGATCGACGGCGGTTACTTCCGCAAGGTCGGCGGCATTCCTGTCGATACGCTCATCGTAAAAATCCAGCCCGCAACCCGTATTCCGGACGCGGATGATCCGGATGCATTCTTTCATTACGTGGTGAATTACCTGGTTGAACAGAATAAATTTGTCGAGCCGCTTTATGAAATGGACAAAAACGGCCAGCTTACCGGCGAGGGCGACAAAGGAATGGAAGGCCTGCCGTTTCTGGAGGGACAAATCGTGAAAGCCGGCCAGATGCTCGGCAACCTGTGGTACACGGCGTGGCTCGATGCGCCTGAAGACAGGTATTTGGAACGGCAACTCGACGCGCGAGCGACTGCTCAGGGACAGAATTAAGCTAAGGTCACGGAATATTCAAAACTTCCCCGGGCCGGATCCGGGAGAGATTGGCGGCGGGGTTGGCGGCCTGCAGTTCGTTCAAGTGCAGGCCGAATTTCCGGCAGATTGCCATCGCGGTTTCGCCTCGTTCTACGACGTGTGTGTGGCCGTGCGCAACGGAAACTTCTGTGTGCGCCGGAGTGACCGCCGGCAAATGGGTGACAACCGGCTGGACGGGCTGGGGCTGGGGCGGATTGGCTGGTTCGGCGGGTTCCTGTTGAATGGTGACATCCTGCGGCAATGCGGAATTTGCGGGATTTGATTTTGCGGCGGTTTGATTTGCGTACCAGACGTTCCATTGCTTGAGGGTGTCCTGCAGACTTTGGACCTGTTGCTGCAATTGCCGGTTTTGTTCGACGAGTTTTTCCAATTGCTCCTGTGATTGCGGCGCGCTGGGCAGGGGCAGGACGTCCGCGGCCAGTTGTTGTTTGCAGGCGGCGATGTGCTGGCGGATGATGTCCGCGTTTTCGGCGCTGGGGTCAAATTTCAGATACTGCTGGTAGTGATAAATTGCCGCCGCGGGATCGCTTTCCTGATTTTCATACAACATGCCGAGCTGATAATGAGCGGCGGCGGAATGAGGATTGACTTCCAGCGACTCTTCAAAGGCCTCGACCGCTCCCTGGTAATCCATGGCGTTTACGCGGCTGATGCCCAGGACGTAGTGCGGCTCTTTCTCCTCGTCCTGGTCGGACGGCGCGCACCCGCTCAATGCGGCGGCGATCACTGACACAAACAAAAGCCGAATCCAAAATGACATCGCCAACAAAATTAAACGAACCCTCCGGGCGGTGCAATGATGCCGTACATTTAAGTTTGACTTGAAACCTGAAAATGAAATGGAAAGATTAGGTCTGATGAATTTGAATGAAGAACAACGGCAGCATGTCGCCGCCTGGATTTCGCAGGGCGCAAAACTCTCCGAGGTCCAAACCCGCATCAACCAGGAGTTCGGTCTCAAATTGACCTACATGGAAACGCGCTTCCTTGTGGATGACTTAAAGCTTACCCCAAAAGATCCTGAACCGGTTAAAACCGAAAAGGCGCCCCCTCCGGAACCAAAAAAGCCGGGCGGTGAAAAAGCAGCTCCCGCTGACTCCGCCAAGGCCGGCCAGGTCTCCGTGAGCGTGGACCAAATTGCACGGCCCGGCGCCCTTGTCAGCGGCAAGGTCACATTCAGCGACGGCCAAAAGGCTGAATGGTATTTGGACCAGATGGGACGGTTGGGCGTGTTGCCCTCGCAACACGGCTACAAACCGTCCGCCGCCGATGTGCAGGAGTTCCAAATGGCGTTGCAGGAGCAATTGCAGCGCCTGGGCATGTAAACTTTTTGCCTCCGTTTGTTAAATTTCCGCGAACTTTACCGGCGATCCGTTGTCTGATTTCTAGCGGCACGCTATGATAAAGTTATCGTGACAACTTTTTGGATCCATATCGCGGAGGAGAACCTGCTCGCCATGTTGGACGTGGTGTGGTGGCTCATTGCCATGCGCCTGGCGAAGAAAACTCTCTGGCGAGTCCTCGCCAGTATTTTTATGGCCGCGCAATTGTTCGCCGTCCTCATGGTCGTCGCGGGCGTGGATTTGTCCCTGTATCTTCCCACGCCCGCGCTGATTGGCGTGGTCGTTTGGCATTTTTTTGGCCTCACCCTGCTCACCGGCATCGCCGTCCTGTACGTCTGCATCCGAAGGATTCGCCGCCGCCGCGCGTCCGCGCCGGTTCAAACGCCGTCCGGCGCATCGCCTGTCGAAAACTCAATATCCCGCCGCAACTTCATCGGCGCCTGTGCGGCCCTGGCGCCTCCATTATTGACCTTCAGCATCACTGGTATCGCGCTGCGCGAGCTTGACCGCTTCCGTCTCCGTCGCTTTACACTCTCGCTCCCGTCGCTCCCGAAACCATTGGACGGCCTTACCATTGCCCATGTCAGTGACATCCACGTCGGACAGTGGACGCACGGTCCGGTTTTAAAGAAAATCGTTAATACGACCAACTCCCTGAATGCCGACGTGGTTGTTGTCACCGGCGACCTCATTGATTACGAGCTGAGCGATTTATCCACGGCAATTGATTTGGTGAAGCAGATGCATGGCCGCTACGGCCTTTATATGATTGAAGGGAATCACGACCTGATTGAGAATGGCGGTGAGTTCGAGGAGCGCGTCAAGCGCTCAGGTCTGTCGCTGCTGTTGGATGAATCGGCCATTTGCGACGTGCGCGGCTATCCGGTCCAATTCCTCGGCCTGCGCTGGATGGATTGCGTGGGAAGCCTTAACGACGACATCACTCCCTGGCAGGTGCGCGAACTCGCCAAACAACGGCGGCCCGACGCCTTTCCCATTTTTTTGGCGCATCATCCGGATGCATTTGACGCGGCGATTGAGAATGGCTTGCCGCTGACGCTGAGCGGCCACACGCACGGTGGCCAGTTGATGCTGGATAAGAACGTGGGCGTGGGCCCGGCTTTATTTCGGTATTGGTCGGGCTTTTACAAACGTGGCGAAAGCCAGCTCATCGTATCAAACGGCGTGGGCAACACCTTCCCCGTTCGTATCAACGCCCCCGCGGAAATTGTCCATGTCACTTTGCGTTGCGTTGCGGCTTGACCCGGGTTGCGCACGTTCTCAAAATATTTTGCCTTTTCCCTTGCGCCTCAGCGTCTGAGGCGTATGATATACGCTCTTTTGAATTGAATTGATTATGAGACGTCCCAAAGGCATCAAAACTAAAAAATCCGTGGCGAAGCGGTTTAAAATCACTGCCACCGGCAAAGCGATGCGCCCTCGCGCCGGACGGCGCCATTTGGCCCAGAGCAAAAACGCCAAGCGCCTTCGTCGACTGGGTAAAACCGCCGAAGTCCATTCGACCGATGCGTACCGGATCACCCAGAATCTTCCATTCACCAGGTAATTTCGCCGCTTCAACGTTTTAACACTTCAACGCTTTAACTAACCATGCGCGTCACCAATTCTCCCGCCTCACGCAAACGCCGCACGCGAATGATTCGCGCCGCCAAAGGCTTTCGACTCAAGCGCGGCAAACTTTACCGTTACGCTTCCGACGCCGTGGATCACGGCCGGCAATACGCCTACCGCGACCGCCGCCGCAAGAAGCGAGAGTTTCGTTATCTTTGGCAAATTCGCATCAATGCTGCCGTCCGCGGCGCCGGACTCACTTACAGCCGGTTCATGGAAGGACTCAAGGCCGCCAAATGCGCGCTCGACCGGAAAGTTCTGGCCGACATCGCCGCGCAAGACGCGGCGGCATTTACCGAATTGGTGAACGTCGCCAAGACCGCGCTCAAGAACAAGCCCGGCGCAGCTTTGGCAAAAGCGTAAATTCAAATAAAATTACTCGACGGACGAATTGAAAGATTCGTCCGTTTTTGCTTTTTTGAAATTGGTTTTCTTTGAGTTCTTTTGC
>DATJTK010000110.1:0-13598 GCA_035503455.1 Candidatus Sulfotelmatobacter sp.
AACTCATCCACGAGGGACCGAAAATCTCGCGCAGGCTAAGGGAACCACCCCGCAACCGTCTGCCGCAGATGTCCCGATTAGTGAACATAATTGACCAATACAGAAATTAAGTTAGCGCCTATGCCCGCTGGGAGAGGGAGATTTGTCTTCCGATGATTGGCGCGGGTTCATGGGCCGTGAGCAGGTCAGAAAGGAACAGGGACCTTTCCATGAAACGCCTCCGGAGCGCGGCTGTGTCGAAGACCAGCCGCAGCGCGTTGCAACGTTCGTGGCTTCTGCGGCTGGTGCCCCACACAGCCGCGCTCCGTATGCCAATCGGTTCATGGTCCCTATGCGTGCGAAAATCGATTAATCCATGAATCCATGAATCCAACAATCCAACAATCCAACAATCCATTAATCCATTGATTTATGCAGCTCGGATGTGGCTTAATGGAGCCCCGTGAACATCGTTGGTATTATTCCCGCGCGTTATGCTTCCACACGGTTTCCGGGCAAACCGCTTGCGCTTATCTCAGGCAAGCCGCTTATCCAACGTGTCGTCGAGCAATGCCGGAAAGCAAAATCCCTTTCCGAAGTTATTGTCGCCACGGATGATGAGCGGATTTACAACACGGCAAAAAAATTCTGCCGCGTTGAAATGACGTTGGCAAATCACCCGAGCGGATCGGACCGCATCGCGGAGGCGGCCGGGAAAATTGCGTGTGATGGAGTGGTGAACATCCAGGGAGATGAGCCGATGATAGAGCCTGTCGTGATTGACTCAGTCGCGGGAGCGCTCGAACATTGCGAGATGTCCACGGCGGCGACACGAATCAAGGACGCGGGCGAGTTGATCAATCCCAATGTGGTGAAAACAGTGGTCAACGCCGCCGGGCGCGCGCTATACTTTTCCAGGCGCACTATTCCGTATTTGCGCGAGGCCGCCAGCAGGTCAACCGTCGAACTGGTGGGGGTATTTCCGTTTTTGAAACACCTGGGCATTTACGGTTTTCGGCGCGAGACGCTGTTGCGGCTGGTGAAATTTCCGGTGTCACCGCTGGAAAATGCCGAAAAATTGGAGCAGTTGCGGGCGCTGGAAAATGGGATACAAATCGCGGTCGTGCAAGTGGATTACGATAGTGTGGGCGTGGACGCGCCCGAAGACGTGGCAAGAGTTGAAAAACTGATGGTTTCCAATAGACGCTGACGGATTGCGTTTCTTTTATTATCATGCTCGACCGAGACGTGATGGATGCGTTGACTGGCTATAAGCATTTTGAACAGGCGGGCTTTGTCGCGCTTCTAAAATAGTTTTTAAATGAAATTCATATTTGTAACAGGCGGAGTGGTGAGTTCGTTGGGCAAGGGCCTGACGGCTGCCGCGCTCGGCACGCTTCTCGAAAACCGGGGACTGAAGGTCGCGCTTCAGAAGTTCGACCCGTATTTGAACGTGGACCCGGGCACGATGAATCCGTACCAGCATGGCGAAGTGTACGTGCTGGATGACGGCGCGGAAACCGACCTGGACCTCGGCCACTACGAGCGGTTCACCGGCACCAAGCTCACACGCATGAACAACCTGACCAGCGGCCAGGTGTATCAAACGGTGCTCAACAACGAGCGCGAAGGAAAATACCTGGGCAAAACGGTCCAGGTGATCCCCCACGTCACGGATGAAATCAAAAACCGCATCCACCTGCTGGCGGAAAAGACCAAGGCCGACGTTATCATCACTGAAATCGGCGGCACGACCGGAGACATCGAAGGGCTGCCATTTTTGGAAGCGATCCGGGAATTCGCGCTGGAGGTCGGTTATAACAACGCGATATTCCTGCACGTGACCTATGTGCCGTATATCAAGGCGGCCGGCGAATTAAAGACCAAACCGACGCAGCAATCGGTGGCGAAGTTGCGCGAAATCGGCATTGCGCCGCACGTGGTGGTTTGCCGCTGCGAAAAGCCTTTGGACAAGGAATTGCGCCAGAAAATTTCCTTGTATTGCAACGTGCCCGTCGAGGCAGTGATCGAGGAAAAGGACGTGGACCATTCGATTTATGAGGTGCCGCTGATGCTCCAGCGCGAGCGCATGGATGACCTGGTTTGCCGGATGCTCGATTTGCACACGCCCGCGGCTCACATGGGCCATTGGCAGGAAATTATCCGCAAACTGATCGCGCCACAGCATCGCGTTCGCGTGGGCGTGGTTGGCAAGTACATGGAATTGCAGGACGCCTACAAATCCGTTTACGAGGCCGTCATTCACGGGGGCATTGCCAACGACTGCGGCGTGGAGATTGTGCAGGTGGATGCCGAGGAAATCGAAAAGGACGGCGCGGAAAACGGATTGCACGGGCTGGGAGGGATCATTGTGCCCGGCGGGTTCGGCGAACGCGGGGTGGAAGGAAAAATCAAAGCGGCCCAGTATGCGCGCGAAAATAAAATCCCGTATCTCGGCCTCTGCCTCGGGATGCAAATCGCGACCATCGAATTCGCCCGAAACGTGTTGAAATTACCCAAGGCGCATTCCACGGAATTTGATGCAAGCACGCCGAACCCTGTCATTGCCATGCTGGACGAGCAGAAGCGCGTCACGAAAAAAGGCGGGACGATGCGATTGGGCGCGCAATCGTGCCAGTTGACACTGGGAACCAAAGCGGCCGGCCTTTACGGCGCGTTTGTGATTAACGAGCGCCATCGCCATCGTTACGAATTCAACAATGCCTACCGGGAAAAATTTGAAAAGGCGGGCTTTGTTTTCAGCGGCAATTCGCCGGACGGAAAACTGGTGGAAGTCATTGAAATCAAGGAACATCCATTTTTCATTGCCAGCCAGTTTCACCCGGAATTTTTGAGCAAGCCGCACCAGCCGCATCCGCTCTTTAAGGGCTTCATAGCGGCGGCGCACCAGAGCATTCACAATAAGCCGCTGTGAGTTTTTTTGAGACCATTTCAGCGGAAACAAAAAAGCGGGATTTGAGTTTTTTGGTTATTGGCGGATTGGCAATCACCTTTTACGGCTATTCGAGAGAGACTGGAGATTTAGATCTGTTGATTCACCGGGACTTCCGGGAGCAATGGCTGGACCTGTTTTCCAATTTCGGCTACACGGTTTACCGCGAGGGTCAGGGGTTTCTGCAATTCTCCGCGCCGGAACAAAGCGCCTGGCCTGTGGACCTAATGCTAGTTCGGGAAAATACGTTTCGGCCGATGTATTCCGCAAGCCGCGAAGTAAACCTTTACGGAGCCCAAACGCGAATCCCATCCCTGGAACATTTGTTGATGTTAAAGCTACATGCTCTAAAAAACGCCAACCTCAATCGTTTCTTGAAAGATTTTATGGATGTGGAAAATTTAATTCGTATCAACAAGCTCGATATAAAATCTGAAAGTATAAAACGATTGTTTGCCAAATACGGCACGGCTGATTTGTATGAGAAAATATCCACCTCGCTCGCCAACGACTGAGAAGTTGAACGAGTGCCCGACCTTGGAATTGCCCGTCGACCCGGGCTTTGTTTCGCGCCCGCCGCAAATCGATCCCCAAGTCATGCTTCGTCGAATTGCTGAGAATTTAGCGTGGCGAAACAGCCGCCCCGGCGAAGCCGAACGGCGCGCTGCCGAAAGAATTTCGGCGGAATTTGTTCTGTGAAGAATTCGAGTAATGCCCGTCACATTTTGCCAATAATATTATCCCCAAACTCGCTGCACTTGATTTGAGTCGCGCCTTCCATTAAACGCGCGAAATCATAGGTCACGCGTTTGGAAGCTATGGCGCCGTTGAGGCCTTTCAAAATCAAGTCCGCGGCTTCGGTCCAGCCCATATAGCGCAGCATCATTTCGCCGGAAAGCACCACGCTGCCGGGGTTGACCATGTCTTTGTTCGCGTATTTTGGAGCGGTGCCGTGCGTCGCCTCGAAAATGGCGTGGCCGGAAATGTAGTTGATGTTGCCGCCAGGGGCAATGCCGATGCCTCCCACCTGCGCGGCGAGGGCGTCGCTGAGATAATCGCCGTTCAAATTCAGCGTGGCAATGACGTCGAAATCATCCGGACGGGTGAGGACCTGCTGGAGGGTGATGTCGGCAATGCTGTCTTTGATGACGATGCCCGCGCCGGGTTTGCCTTCGGGGATTTTGCACCACGGGCCGCCGTCCAATTCGACGGCGCCGAAAGATTCTTTGGCGACTTTATAGCCCCAGTCGCGAAACGCGCCTTCAGTGAACTTCATGATGTTGCCCTTATGAACCAGCGTGACAGATTTGCGCTTGAATTTTATGGCGTAGGAAATCGCGCTGTGAATCAATCGCACACTGCCGCTGTAACTGACCGGTTTGATGCCAATGCCAACCTGCACATCCGTTGGAAAACCGGCTGCGCCCACGGCCTTCCAAAATTCTTCCGCCTTCGGTTTTGTGCCGAAACGGACTTTCTCGAACGCTTTTGGAAACTCTTTCGCGAGTAAATCCAGGACCTTTTGCGCCTCCGGCGTGCCGGCGGCGTATTCGATTCCCGCGTAGATGTCCTCGGTATTTTCGCGGAATATGATCATGTCCACCTTCTCAGGATGTTTGACGGGTGAAGGCACGCCTGAGAAGTACTGCACCGGACGCAGGCACACGTAGAGGTCGAGCATTTGGCGCAAAGCGACGTTGAGCGAGCGAATGCCTCCGCCCACGGGCGTGGTGAGGGGGCCTTTGATTCCTACAAGATATTCCCGGAACGCATCCACCGTGTCGTCGGGAAGCCAATTATTAAAGCGCTTAAACGATTCTTCACCGGCAAAGACCTCGAACCAGGAAATTTTTCGTTTGCCGCCGTAAGCTTTTTGCACCGCGGCGTCAAACACGCGCACGCTGGCGGCCCAGATGTCCGGGCCTGTGCCGTCGCCGCGAATGAACGGGAGGATCGGGTTGTCCGGCACGTTGAGTTTGCCGGCCTGGATTGAAATCTTTCCGCCCTGGGGCGGTGTTACATATTTATAAGCCATGTTGCGATTCAATTAAAATTGACGGGCAGAAGGAAACCATGGCAACGCCGGAAATCAAGGAAGAATTTTTCAAGCGTATCAGCGCCGGCCATCGTACCACAGGTGGCAGGCCTCGCGGCTGGCCAGAACGCTACGGTCTCTGAAAAGCCGCCCGACAAGCCGGAAATGTTCGCGCATTGTATATAGATGAAGCTTTCGGGCTGAGGTGACGAGCGGGTGCCGGTGCAGGATAATGATGCGTTTGCCGGTTTCTTTGGCCATTTTCCTCAAACGCTGGCTCAATTCCAATTCCTCTCCGGCAAACAGTTCTTCGCTGAAACCGCCAATTTTTCGGAAAGTTGCGGTTTCGCAAAAGATAAATGAACCGGCAAGCATCCGGCGCCAACGGCTTGCAAGGTTCCACGTAAATGTGACCAGTTCGGCCAGCCAATACTTTTTGTCCAACGAAACGGTCGCGCCGCCTGCCAGGCATCTGCCGGACTCAATGGCGCCGGCGACATCGGAGAAAAGGTCCGCGCCCGGATGTGAGTCCGCATCCACAAACAGCAGCCAGTCCCCGGTGGCGGCGGCGGCGCCGCGGTTTCGGGCGCGGGCGATTTGGTTGACCGGCTCAAATACTACCGTTGCGCCCGAGGCTCGGGCAATTTGGGCCGTATTATCGGTGGAATTATTGTCGCAAACGATCAGTTCGCTTGCCCAGCCGCGTTGTTTGAAAGCGCCGGCGGCCAGATTGATTTGGGCAAGAGACTCGCCGAGCAATCGTTCTTCATTAAACGCGGGAACGACGATGGAAATCTTCACGCTGCATCAATTTGCCTGATTTTAGATTTAAATCAAAGCATTTGGTTTGGTGTACACGCTTTAGCGTGCTCTGGAGCACCACGGAGACTGGACGGCGAGCCCGGAACACCCTAAAGGGTGGACACCAAACCAACTACGAATTTGAAGAGTCTTTAAATGAATTGCGAACGTTTTTTGGCAAATGAAGTCCAAGTAGTTGTGGAATCCATGTGCCTGGCGCCAAAACTATAGAAGCTAATCTTCGAAAGTTCCCGTAAAAAGGTTTTTATTTCAGCGCGAGTTGGGCTATGTTCTACGGATTCGTGTCATTGTCATGAGCCATTCAAAAATAACAACGTTCACTTTGATTACAGTGCTGGGATTGTTCGGCGTTTTTCGCGCGACAGCGGCGCCCGAACCACTCACGCCCGGTTCCAACGACGGCAGCATCGCGTATATCACGGCGCGATTGCTTGAGGAATTTCATTACACCCAGCACCCATTCGACACCGAAATTTCTGAAAAATTCTACGACGGCTATCTGGACGGGTATGATCCGGACCATCTGTACTTTTTGCAGTCAGACATCGCGGAATTTTCGCGCTATCGGACAAACCTTGACACATTGACACTCGGCGCTCACGGCCAGGCCGACGTGGCGCCGGCGTATAAAATTTTTGAGCGGTTCAAGGAACGTCTCCACCAGCGCGTGGCCTATGTGGACGAATTGTTGAAACGGGACAATTTTAAATTCACTTCGAATGAGGAAGTGAGCGTGAACCGTAAAGACGCGCCTTATCCCAAAAACCTGGACGAGGCGAAACGCATTTGGCGGGAAAAACTGATGGGGGAATTTTTGCAACTGAAAATGGATGGAGAAAAATCCCCCGGAACGGCGACAAACCAGGCGGACATTGCCCAAACCCTTCAGCGGCGCTACGAGCGCGAATTGCGCCAATGCGACGAGTTGGATAGCGGCGACGTTTTACAGGCGTACCTGGACTCGCTGGCGCATGCCTACGATCCGCATTCGGATTACATGAACAATGAGCACGCGACGGACTTTTCCATCAGCATGAGCCTGGCGCTGTTCGGAATTGGCGCGGAGCTCACTTCCGAGGATGGTTATTGCCAAATTGAAAGTCTTGTTCCCGGCGGCCCGGCGTGGAAAAGCAATCAGCTCAAGAAAGACGATAAGATTATCGCGGTCGCGCAGGGAAACCAACCCTCCGTGGACGTAGTAGACATGGAATTGTCCAGAATTGTGCAACTCATTCGCGGAAAAAAGGGAACTGAGGTGCGATTGACGATTATTCCCGCGGACAATCCGACGTCTCGCAAAACAGTCTCGCTGGTGCGCGACGAAATTAACATCAAAGACCAGCAAGCCAAGGCTTTGCTGATCGATAAGCCGAATGGAAACGGGGGCTCCGACCGGATCGGCATCATTGATGTTCCGACGTTCTACGCGCCTGTGGATTCTTCGGGAGTCACGCCCGCGGTGGGCAACCACGTCTCCGTAGACGTTGCCAAGCTTGTCCAAAAATTGACGGAGGAAAAGGCCAGCGGAATTATCCTTGATTTGCGAAGGAATCCGGGAGGTTCACTCGAAGAAGCGATCCAATTTGTCGGCCTGTTTGTAACCAACGGCCCGGTTGTTCTAACCCGCTCGCCTGACAATGGCGATATGGAAGACGGAAACGACCATGCGCCGGACATTTATCATGGCCCGCTCATTGTCCTGGTGGACCGTCTTAGCGCTTCGGCGTCGGAAATTGTGGCCGCAGCCCTTCAGGATTACGGGCGGGCGCTGATTGTTGGGGACACGTCCACCTTTGGCAAAGGAACTGTACAAAACCTGGATTACTTGCGGCCCTTTGTCTGGGCTGCGTCGGATTCGGCCACAAACGATCCTGGCCTGGTTAAAATCACCATTCGCAAGTTCTATCGTATTAACGGCGCTTCGACCCAGTTGAAAGGCGTTGTTCCGGACATTGTATTGCCCGATCCGCTCAGTTACAGCGAGGAGATTGGTGAAGATGCATTGCCCAACGCCCTGCCCTGGGACACGATTCCATCGACAAATTACGTGAGACTGAATGACGTTATGCCGTATTTGCCGACATTGCAGAGGGACTCAGCGATGCGCGTGGCCACAAACCGGGATTTTGCATATGTCCGCCAGGACATTGCGGAACTTCAAAAATTGCAGTCTGAAAAATCGGAAACGCTCAATGAACGCAAGGCGTGGGATGAAAAGGAAAGTCTGGATGCTGAACGAGACGCGCGAGACAAAGAAATTGCTTCGCGCCCGATACCGGACGAAAAGATGTATGAAATAACCGTGGCGGACACTGAAAAGCCAGGATTGCCGGCGCCCGTGATACTGACGAAAACGCCTGCCCCTGACCCGGGAGCAGCTTATACAGCGATCTATCCGACCAATTCGATCAATGTCGTGCCATTGACCAACTCGGTGCCTCCGGATGCGATGCTGGACGAGGCTGAGCGGATCATGGAGGACTATATTTTGCTTGATCGGGCGGGTGGCGATGCCGTCGCAAGCCATGAATGAAAAGTCCGCAAAACACGTCATCTGTCCAACCTGTAAAAAGAAGGGAGACTGGTTTGCCGGGAAGCATGGTCCATTTTGTTCGCACCGTTGTAAGCTGATTGACCTGGGCAAATGGCTGGGCGGCGAACATGTCATTTCTGAGCCGTTAGGAGAAAAGGACCTGAAAGCCGTTGAGAGGAATGGCGAGTGATTGCCTTACAATTGCCCATGATTCGATTCCTGCATATCCTCCCCGGACAATGACTTTGGCGCTGGATTCAATTGGCATTATCGCCGGCAACCGCTCCCTCCCGCTGGAATTTGCGCGCCATGCCCGGGCATCCGGGGTCAAACGGCTTGTTGCTGTTGCCTTTGAAAATGAAACTGACCCGGCACTGGCCGAACTTGTGGATGAAACCGTGTGGCTGCGTGTGGGGCAACTTGGGAAAATGATATCCGCATTTACCGACCGCGGGATCAAACAATGCGTCATGGTAGGCCAAATTGCGCCGAAGAATCTTTTTGACCTGCGCCTGGACATGCGGGCGATGTCGCTGCTGTTTAAAATCAAGGAACGGAACGCGCACACAATCTTCGGAACGATTGCGGACGAGTTGAGAAAGGACGGCGTAGAATTGATTGAAGCGACGCCGTGGCTTGCTCCCCTGATGCCCGGGAAGGATTTTCACCTTGGACCGAAGCTATCCGACGAACAGAGGGAAGACGTGGCCTTTGGTTTTCGAATCGCCAAGGAGATTTCCCGACTCGAAGTCGGGCAGACGGTGGTCGTCAAAAACGGAACCGTACTGGCGGTGGAAGGCTTTGAAGGCACCGACAAATGCCTCGCCCGCGGCGGCGAACTGGCAGGCAAAGACGGCGGGGCCGTGGCCGTGAAAGTGGCCAAGGAAAAACACGACATGCGCTTTGACATTCCGTGCCTGGGGGCCAAAACGTTCGAGGTTTGCGCGGCGGCGCGCATTTCGGCGCTTGCGATTGAGGCGGGCAAGGCGTTATTGCTTGAACGGCAGGCTTGCGAACGAATGGCCATTAAAGATAAGATTTCTGTGACGACGGTTTGACGAAAGAATGAAACGAATCGCAGGGAGTGCCATTGGGATTGATCTGTATCTATGCTGACTTCTCACGAATTGTTTGGATTTATGTCGCCTGCGCTGGCGAACGAAATATTGAATTTTGCCTTTGAATCCGAGAAACCGACTTATAAGGCGACGCTAAATGGCGTCGCGCAGGCGCTACGGGTGCGTCCGGTGTATTTGGAACGGCAGCCGCGGACGCAACGCCACACGTCCATGATCCAGGTGCTGTCACGGCCGGGGCTGGACACCATTGCGGCCGGGCTTCTCCGGGACTGGCTCGTGAAAAAAAACAAGGCGATGCTGGTGGATTTTCTAAACGCGCTGGAAATCAAAAATGAGGAAGGCGTGGTGGACGATTTGCCCCAGGCCGTGGATGACGCCAAACTGAAGGCGGCAATAGAGCCCCTTCTTTCCAAATATCCGCATGAAGCCGTGGCCGTATATTTAAACGCGTTCAACGACATGAACGAGGCCAACTGGGCGAATCTCAAGCAGATCCTCGAATCGGATTCGAGGCTGCAGCTGGGTTCACACAGTTAGATTCCGGATTTCTGAGGTTCTATCCGTCGGATCTATCTGATCCGCCGGATCTTTCGCTAAAATAAAAAACGGCGCGAAGTTTGAATTCGCGCCGTTCCCCGGTTTCTCCTGGCCCGTTCAGTTATACGTCGTAGTAGAGGAAGAATTCATACGGATGCGGACGCAGCCGAACTGCATCGGCTTCCTTGCGTTTGTGGCTAATCCACATTTCAATGAAGTCGCTGGTGAACACGCCGCCTTTCAACAGGAAGTCGTGGTCTTCCTCCAGGTGATCCAGCGATTCATCCAGGCTGCCGGGCATCTGCGGGATTTTCGCATGCTCTTCGGGCGGCAGTTCGTAAAGGTTTTTGTCCATTGGCTCACCCGGTTTGATTTTATTGGTAATACCGTCCAAACCGGCCATGAGCATCGCAGCGAAGGCGAGGTACGGGTTGGCAGCCGGATCGGGCGGGCGATACTCGATGCGCTTGGCCTTGGGATTTTCGCTGTACGTGGGAATGCGAATGGAAGCGCTGCGGTTTCGGGCGCTATAAGCCAGATTGACTGGCGCTTCGTAACCCGGAACGAGGCGTTTATAGCTGTTCGTCGTCGGGTTGCAGATGGCGGCCAGGGTCTTGGCGTGCTTCAAAATGCCGCCAACGTAGTGCAGCGCCATCTGTGAAAGGCCCGCGTATTCCTTGCCGGCGAAGAGCGGCTTGCCTTTGTTCCAAAGGGATTGGTGGGTATGCATTCCGGAGCCGTTGTCGCCGAAGAGCGGTTTGGGCATAAACGTCACCGTTTTGCCGTGTCTTTTGGCAACATTTTTGATGACGTATTTGTAGATCATCATCCAGTCCGCCGCGGTGACGAGAGTGTTGAAGCGGTAGTCGATTTCCGCCTGGCCACCGGTGGCCACTTCATGGTGCTGGCGCTCAATTTTCACGCCAAGCGATTCCATTACCAGGCACATTTCGGTGCGGATGTCCTGCTGGGTGTCCGCCGGGGCAACCGGGAAGTAACCTTCCTTGTTGCGGATTTTATAGCCCAGGTTCGGTTTTTCGCAGCAGCTGCCGCCTTTGCCAATGTTCCAAATGGCTTCTTCGGAATCCACGGAATAAAAGCACCCATTTTGTTTGGCGTCAAACTGGACGCTGTCGAAGATGAAAAATTCAGCTTCGGGACCAAACACGGCGGTATCGGCGACGCCAGTGCTTTTCAGATACGCCTCGGCCTTTTGGGCGATGCCGCGTGGATCGCGGCTGTAGGCTTCACGAGTGCCGGTTTCGGCAATAGTGCAGGTGAGCGACAGCGTTGGCTCGATCATGAACGGATCAATGAACGCCGTTTCAGGGTCGGGCATTGCGAGCATGTCGGACGCTTCGATTGATTTCCACCCACGGATGGATGAACCGTCAAAGCCGAGTCCTTCTGAAAAGCTGTCTTCGGTAATTTCACTGATGGGTAAGCTGAAATGCTGCCAGGTGCCGAAGGTGTCCACGAACTTGATGTCCACCATTTTGGCGCCGGACTTCTTTGCCATTTCTAACACACTTTTGGGATTTGCCATATTAATCTATGCGTTTTTTTTGTTATAGTTGCGCAGCCGGAAGCTGCGCCGGTGTGAGACTGTGTCCAACAACCGGCGCAGCGTCGAGACATTTTTTGTTACATCACGTAGCCTTCTTCGCCGTGTTCGTTGACGTCCAAGCCCTGAATTTCGACTTCCTCAGTCGGACGCAAGCCCACCAGCGCTTTGGTAATGAACGTAATTACGACAGTGCCCACGATGAAGAGGATCAGCGAAACAATAACAGTCTTGATCTGTTCCCATAATTGGGGCTGGAAGATGCTATCCGTCACATATTTGCTGAGATTGGTCGCCAGATTTGGATTGGCTTCCTGACGGGCAAACATACCGGTCATGATAGCGCCGCACATACCGCCGATGCCGTGAACGCTCCAGGCATCCAGCGCGTCGTCCATGCCCAGCCAGCCTTTGACCTTGTAGCAGAAGAACCAGGGAATGGTGCCGGCAGCGATGCCGATCCAAAGGGCGCCGTGAGGCAGGACGTAACCGCAAGCAGGTGTGATGAGCACCAGTCCGGCGACCGCGCCTGAGCAGAAGCCCAGCACGCTGGGTTTGCCTTTAACAATCCACTCCCACATGGGCCACACGAACGAACCGACCGCGGTCGCAATAGTTGTGGTCGTGAACGCGTTTGCGGCAATCACGTCACCGGCCACAGCGCTGCCGGAGTTGAAACCGTACCAACCGACCCAGAGCATCGAAGCGCCGATAAAGGTGAGCACGATACTATGCGGCGTGAAGTTTTCTTTGCCGAAACCGATACGTTTGCCGAGGATGATACAGAGCACCAAGCCCGACCAGCCGGACGACATATGCACCACTGTGCCGCCAGCGAAGTCCAGACCTTTGATCCACGCATCCGGGTTCCAGCAGCCGTTCATCATGCCGTTAACGCCCCAGACCATGTGGCCTTGCGTGTTATACACAAGCAATATCCACAACGTCATGAAAACGAATATGGCTGAGATCTTCATGCGCTCGGCGATGGACCCGACGATGAGCGCGGGAGTGATGATGGCGAACATCAATTGGAACATCGAATACACGTTTTCAGAAACCCAGTACGAGTAGCCAGGGTTCGGGGCTGATGTCACATTGCTGAACATCCAGCAAACCTTTGGATTGCCCATGATACCGGGAATCCAGTCATGGCCGGCTTCGCCCTGGGTGTATTTTTCACCCCAAACGTTCACCGCGCCGGTTGTCACCTGGCCGTGCATACCACCGGAACCGCCGAAGATCATTCCGTAGCTGCAGATGATCCACAGAATCGTCGTAAGGCCTGTGATCAGGAAGCACTGTGCGCAGACCGATAGAATGTTCTTTTTGCGGACAAGGCCGCCGTAGAAGAGTGCCAGGCCGGGCAACGTCATGAACAATACAAGCGCGGTGCTTGTCAAAAGCCATGCATTATGGCCGGCGCCCGGGAAGGAAACGTATCGGCCGGTGCTGTTCGCCAGGTTAGTGTTGATAATGGACCCCGCCAACGCGAAATTTACAGTCCAATTGCCGTTGGTATCCGTGTAAGGCGCAGTTGGGTCGCCGTTTTGAAAATAAGCTTCGATCGATTCCAGTCGCTGTTCGACCGTCGGCGCGTTGGTTGTCCACGCAGCCGGCGGCGCGTTTGTCGAGGCCATCGCGGGCGCATTGGTGGACGCCATCGTATTGGTCTGAGCGCCCGCAGTCAGAGCGCCGAACGAGGCGGTTGCGATTAGAGCGAGTGTTAATAAAATACGTTTCATGGTTTTCTATGTGGCTATTTGGTTTCGTTTGCGGGTTTAAACAGCAGATTCGCCTTTCTCCTCGGTGCGAATCCTGACAGCTTCCTCGATGGACGAAACGAACACTTTTCCGTCCCCGATTTTTCCGGTTTTGGCGGCCTTAATGATAGCGCCAACAGCAGCGTCCTTCTGATTGTCCGCGACAACCAGTTCGATTTTAATCTTCGGCAGAAAATCCACCGTGTATTCGCTGCCACGGTAAATTTCGGTATGGCCTTTTTGGCGGCCGAAACCTTTGACCTCGCTCACGGTCATGCCTTCGATGCCGATTTCACTCAAGGCATCCTTCACTTCCTCCAATTTGAATGGTTT
>DATJTK010000111.1:0-18234 GCA_035503455.1 Candidatus Sulfotelmatobacter sp.
ACCGCTCTGGTGATAGTCGCTGAGAATTTGTGCGCGTTGCTCCGGCGTGTGATGGGGACGATTACTGGTCGAATTTTCCATACCCTCACTCTGACAGAACTTCCGCAGCCCTGCCTAGCCGGGGTTAGTAACACGGATACGTTTAGTCGGCAACATTTCGGCAACACGAAAAGCTACAAAAAGCTACATTATCGTTATCGTGAAATGTCGCATTGTTCCTCGCGCCCGCCGCCTCTGTGCCCACGTGTTTTAAGGGCGAATTGTCACAATTATAGGATCCGCCACCTTAATGGGTGACCCCTTCATGGAATAACAATAGGTGTTTAGGTCTCCGGAAGTCAACTCAAAAACGAACCATGCTATGGGTTGACCCTGGGTTGACCCCTTTACCGAGGCCAACAGCAACAACAGAAGGCGGCTAAATCACCGCTTACTGACAACCTGGAAATACATCGGTTCATGTTCGTTGTTCGTCAACGATTACCGCTTTGTAGCGTCCTTGGAAAAGATGCCGCCTTAGTTAGCGGCCCCTTTTGTGTGGTAGTGATCTAGTGAGCCTTGAGCAGCCTTAAATAATTAGGCCCTTTACCATTTGAGGCTCCTTTGTCCCATTCATCAACGTCAGAAATTACCTTTTCTTTTGTGAACGTGCCCAGTTCTGCACCTATTTCCGAATCGGTTTCACCGTTCAACTCCGCTTCACGTATTCTCCAGTATTTTGCTTTTTCAAAATAAACTTCAGCCAGCGGCTCGTTCCCTACTCTTTTTTCAAACACGTAGAGCCAGCCGTAAGCACGGGTCAAATGTGAAGCTTGAGCATCGGGCGAAATTTGCTTTTCTGCCTCTCCCAGTTCCGCTAATTCGAGCAGATATTGCCTCGCATGATCTATATCAGCTGCCAGATAAGACTCATATAGATCATTTCTGCGACCATTAAATTCTTTGGCGGCGTTGCTTCGTTGCTCATAAGCTGTTTGACACCCAACTAGACCTAAGGTCAACACGATAACCAATAACGGCATATATGATATTGAATATGGCCTAGACATAAACTATGGATTCTTAACTGAACTATCGATATTACCTGCGTTAGCTCTTTCCCAAGCTTGCTTTGAACGGAGTAGCGCAACCATCGCCCGCGGTGTTCGTCTCCGATGTTCGCTGTCCGGCGGTGTTGTAAAGGTAAGTCTGATAATCCAGGACCACCCCGTTGCTGTTGACCAGTGCCGTGCTCAAAAGGCGGGCCACGGAGTCAAAGCCGTTGGTGATATAAGCGCCATTGGGCAATTCCAATTCGTCCACTCGTTGCAGTTTCACAGGGTCATAGGTGTAACTGAAAGTACCCGCCGACGATCCGACCTCTGTCAACCGGCGGGCGTCATCATAACCATAATCCTCCGTCCATGGAGAGCCATTGGGATGCGCCAGGCTCAAACTCATTCGCAAACGATTTTGGTACGTATAATTCACGGTGTCATCCGGCCACAGGCCGCCTTCGCTTAAAATCTGGCCAGCCTGATCATAAGTGTAAGCCGTTGTGCCGATGCCGTCAACCAGCGCGCCGCCTTGGTTTTAGGGGCAAATTGTCACAATTATAGGAGCGACCCCTTCATAGGACCGACCCCTTCACTTTAAAACCCTATAGGCATTGTTAACATAGCAGAAAGAGTCGATTCCTGCGAAAATCGAATCGGAAATGTACATCAATTGGTTTTCTGTCCTCCGACTAGAACTGAGCGTTAGCGAAAGCCGCAATGGACAAGTATTTGGACGGATCGGGTTTGACCTGATTCCCGACTACAATAATGTCAGCATTTTTAATGTTCAATACGCTATAAATCCGAACGGTTCCCGTGACCTGCAACCATAAATGGAATCGTTACAAGCTCATTAACGGCTCGATATCCCGCCGTCCCTCGCCGCAACAATAACGTTAATGTGACGTGACAAGTGGTTTATCACATTATTGTTGTCGCGGAAGAATCTCGACCGCGCTTTTTTTTGATGGCATATAATAAGGATGAATTTAATCGCCGCCCAAAAGGCCGCCGTCGCCGCCGCGCACGCCGCCGGACGCATCATGCGCGACAACTGGAACGCGCCTAAACGCATCAAGCAACTCGACGCCCGCGACATCAAGCTTGAACTGGACGTTCGCTGCCAGGAAACAATCGAAGCCGTTCTCCGGCGTTCGTTCCCGCAAATTCCATTGTTGGGTGAGGAAGGCTCTTCCGGTGATGTCAACGCGGAATATCGTTGGGTTGTGGACCCGATTGATGGCACGGTCAATTATTACTTTGGAATGCCGCACGCCGCGGTATCCATCGCGCTTCAAAGAAAAAAGCAAACGAATAAGGGTAAAATGGCTGCGCCGGGGTCAATGGTTCCTCCGTCTTCATACCAATCGATCGTCGGCGTCATCTACGATCCGTTTACGGATGAACTTTGGACGGCGACCCTGGGTGGAAAGACGAAGTTAAACGGACGGGTTGTGACCGCCAGCCGCCGCGCAAACGTGAAAGACGCCATCGTTGCCATGGGATTTTCCAAAAATCGCGAGAACCTCGAAAAGAGCATTCCCCATTTAAACTCGATCGCGCGGCGCGCCAAAAAAATCCGTATCATGGGCTCGGCCGCCATTGAACTGGCCTACGTCGCCTGCGGCCGGCTGGATGCCTATATCGAACGCACCATCAACATTTGGGACATCGCCGCAGGCGCGCTCATGGTCGAGTGTTCCGGCGGTGAAATGTTTTTGAAGGAGTTGCCGGATGGACGCCTCCGCATGTGCGCCGATAACGGTCTCCTGCGCAAGAAGCTGAAGGTGGGCGGTTTGTTGAAATGAGCCGGCTAGTGGCTTAGTGGCGCGGGCGTCTTGCCTGCGAGTTACCGCCGATTCATTTTGGAACGGGCCTTTTCCAGGATTTCACGTTCGCGGGCGGTCAGGCTCTGGATGCCCCGCTCGGAGATTTTATCCAGGATGGGGTCCACTTCCTTTTGCAGAAACTCGTCCGGTGTTAAATCTTCCGCGGGTGGAATGGGCGTTGCATTCCAGAACGACTTTTTATTGGCGCGTTTAGCGGCCAATTCACGGGGAACATAGTGCCGTGAATGAAATTTCCATTGCGGCAAATGCCAGCGATGCTGGATGAAGAACCTGATAAACGCAAAACCGCCCAACATGCCGCCGAGATGGGCCGCTTGAGCAATTATAGGCTGCCCGGGACCCGGTTGAACCGGAACCAGAGTATAAAACAAGGCCATCACCGCAGTAGCCCACGCGATGTACTTTACGCGAATCGGAAGCAGGAAAAAAACCAGCATTTCCATGTCGGGCTCCAGAGTTGCCAGAGCCGCCAAAAGGCCTAACACGCTTGCTGAGGCCCCAAGGACGGGTCCTGCAAAGGTTGGGAATATCAATCCCAAAAGGCTCTGGCAAACGCCTCCCAGCACTCCACTGCAAAGATAAAGAGTTAAGTATTGCCGCTTGCTGATCATTGGTTCCAAAACGCGGCCAATAAAAAATAACCCGAGCATGTTGATGACAATATGCGACCCATTCTGGTGCAAAAACTGAAAAGTTAAATACTGCCAGACAAACCCGTGAGCCACGCCTTCATTGCTGAGGGCGCCGTACGCAATAGTGTTGGAATAGGCGGTATGGAAATAACACTCGGTGACGGATTCCCATACGAAAACAATGAGATTCACCACGATGAGCAGGGTCGTTATGGAAAACGCCTCCATCGACCGGTGGTGGCCGGCCTGGCGCATGTAATCGCGATCCTCAAGCATGATGTCAAAAATTAAACCCGACCAGGCAAATTATCAATGGCCGGTTTTGCGCTGCCGATTGGATTGCTGGATTATTGGATATATGGATTTTTGGGGGATTCCGCTAATCCATCAAGGCAACGACGAGCTTTTGCATGCGTTCCCCCCGATTGTATCGGGATTGGGGCGGCTTCCAGCCGCCGGTTCCAAAAATCCATTAATCCATTAATCCACATCCATTTATCCGCTGCCTGTTACCCGGCGGCTATGCGACCGTCGGCAAGTTCGATGACCTGTTTGGCCGCCGCCGCGACTTTTGCGTCGTGCGTGGCAATGATTAACGCAGCGTTCGTTTGGACACACAGGTTTTTCAATAGTTCAATTATTTCCATGCCTGTGCGCGAGTCCAGGTTGCCGGTCGGTTCATCGGCCAGGATCATTTCCGGGCGCGCAATGAGCGAACGGGCTATCGCCACACGTTGTTGTTCGCCCCCGGAAAGTTCGTACGGCTTGTGGTCGATGCGGTCCTTGAGCCCGATCTGCTGGAGCAACTCGGTTGCGCGGCTTTCAGCGGTGGTCGCCGACATTCTTCCGATGCGCGCCGGCAGGCAGACATTTTCCAGGGCGGTCAGTTCGGGCAAAAGATGGTAGGCCTGGAAAATGAAGCCCACCCGGCGGTTGCGGAAGTGGGTCAGGTCCGCTTCGGAAAACTTCGTTATGTCCCGGCCCTCAAAGAGTATCTCGCCGGAATTTGGCGAATCGAGCCCGCCGATGAGATGCAGCAACGTGCTTTTGCCCGCGCCGGATGCGCCCCGGAGCGCCAGAAAGTCGCCGCGGTCAACTTCGAGGTCCACGCCTCGCAAGACCTCGAGCGAGCGGCTGCCGATGGCATAGGATTTGGTCAGGCCTTTGGCCGAAAGCAAGGTCTCACTCATAGCGCAACGCCTCCACAGGTTTCAATCGCCCGGCGCGGATTGCCGGCAAAACGCCGCCCAGGAGGCAAATGATAAATGAACTGATGCAAATCACCGTGACGTCGTGCGGCGAAATGAGCGCCGGCAATTCGCTGAAGTGATAAATTTGGGCGGGAAACAATTCGGCGCCGGTGAGGCGGTTCATAAAGTGCAGGAATTCATTTCGATACGTCAGCGCCAGGATGCCGATGCCCAGACCGGCAAGCACACCGAATACTCCGATAATCGCGCTTTGGCCCAGAAAAATGCCCGAGATTTGAAGGTTGGATGCGCCGATGGCCTTGAGCATTCCGATTTCCCGCGTTTTTTGGACCACAAAAGTAATTTGCGCGCTCAGGATGCAGAGCGCCGCAACCAGGACGATAAAAAACAAAAGAAAGAACATCATATTTTTTTCCACCACAACCTGGCCCAAAAGCTCCGAGTTTTGCTCCAACCACGTCGTGATCTCGAAATCGGGCCCTAGTGCGTCGTTTAGTTCCTGTTTTACCTGGGCGGCCAGGTCGGGGTCGCGTATTTTTATCGTAAGGCCGTGGACACTGTCTCCCAGGTCGTAAAGGTCCTGGGCATTTTCAAGGGACATGCCGATAAAATCGGTGTCGTATTCATAAAAGCCCATGTGAAAGATTCCGCTGACCGTGTAATCATCAGGCAAAACGGCTTCCTGGTTTGTTTTGCCGTGTTGGAGTTCGTCAGCCATTTTTCTGAGTTCGCTGGGAGAATAAATTGAAACGCGATCACCGACGTTCAATCCATTTTGTTCCGCGAAATCGCTGCCAATGATGACGGTTTGCCCGCTTAGATCGAAACTGCCGCCGGGCAGGATTTTCCGGGGCAGCACGCTCACCGAACCTTCGGTGTTGGCATCAATGCCACGCATGATAGGCGTGGCAAAATAGTTGCCTGAACCATTTGTGGCCTCGGTTTCGAGCAGGACCGGGCCGGTGATGAATGGAGCGATGCCTGTGACCTCTTTGTTTGATGATACAACGCGCATCACTTCCTCATAATTGTCGATGGGGCGGGCATCCGTGCCGCGAATTTCCAGGGGCGCATTGAACCCGAGAATTTGCTGCCGCAAATCGTGGTCAAACCCGCTCATAACTCCGATGACAATAATGAGGACCGCCACGCCAAGCGCGACGCCTAGAATCGAAATCAGGGTAATAATCGAGACGAACGTCCGCCTGGGGCGCAAATAACGCAGGGCCAGAAGGAGTTCAAACGGCAGTTTCGACATTTGGCAAGAGTAGAGGGCCGGGGCGAAGAAATCAATGCAGGGGCGCTAACGCGATTCCCAAAAACATCGAACGCCCAACATCGAATGCCTGAAACGCGAGCGCTGAAGCGCTCGCCCGGCGGACGGATGGATTACCGGACCGGTTCACGTTGCGGCGAGCCCATCGGCAGCGGTGCCATTGAATCTACATGCCGGCAAGCCCAATGCCGTTTTAAACGGCCGGGCCAATATTGGAGCCAGCAAGGAGACGAGGCGCTACTTTGTTTGGAAACATTTTGGCGAAATAACCGTTGGCATTTGCTCTTTCCTCATAACGAATTTTGACCTATCTAAAAACTGAGATGCGCCCATTCCCAAAAACATCGAACATCGAACATCGAACGCAACATCGAATGCCCGAAACGCAAGCGCTGAAGCGCTCGCCCTGCAGACGGGCACGTCCGCCCTACCGTTTGATGTTCAGCGTTCGATGTTCGATGTTCGATGTTTTGGAATCATTGTTTCGCTGTCTTAAACGGATTTCCTTTCGGCGCTGCCGCGGACGCGCGCGGGAAGAACAACAGGCCGAACAACAAATAGAGCCATTGCAGGACAAAATGGGCGGCGAATACAAAGCCAAACGAAACCAGGTTCATAAATCCCAGGCCGTATAAAACAATCGCGGCGATCATTACGAGCGCGCCGGGCAAGAGGGCGGCGCAGGACAGTTTCAGGCTGGCGCGAAGAGTCAGGTCGCGGTTTGTCAAAAACCCGATGAGCCATGCGGGCAGGAAGTAAATGACAGCCAAAATCCACCAGGTGACCGGGAGAATGATGAGGGTCGCGAGGGCGATGAAAAATAGAATTTCGGCGCGCCACGCTTTCCAGAGAGGGTCCAATTGGGGTTGATTCATGGGCATTTCGCGCGCCGGATAACGAAAATCGGCGTAGCCTAACAATGAAATGATCCGAATCGATGAACGGCCAAATTCGATTTGGAAGTCCGCAGTGGTGGAAAGCAGTTGTCCGGAATGGCCCGGGTCAACATCGAAGGCCAGAAAGCGGCCATCGCTCAGCATTTGCGCGCCGCCAGTCCAACTGAGTTGTCCGAATTGGACCTGGCCGTTGGCGGGCAAACTGTCAATGGCCGCCTGGATGGCGGGCGCGCAGGCGGCATGAAAAAAATACGCGACGGCGACGGCGGCAAGCGAAGCGAAAATTAGTTGGACCACCAGCAGATAGCGGATGCTTGCGCCGGCGAAGGCGGCCACGCCTCGTGGCGTGAAGGGTTCGGAAAAAGCCGAGGCATTCAAATTTCAGAAATTAAGAAATCGCCGCCTCAATTTCCAGCCGGACCATTTGGACGTGGACTTTGTTTTCGGCGTCCGGCGGATGTTTGGCAATATAGCGGCCTGTGACGGCGTTGATGAATTCCTCGCGAAGATGTTCCGGGACACGCTGCACGTAGGGTATCCAGGTGGTCCGCAGCCATGCCGCAAAACCTTCAGCACCAGGATACGCAGCGTCCTTTGGCGCCAGGCGAACGGTGTGAGAAGTGAAGCCGGCTTTTACGAGCCATTTTCGATATTCTTCGGGCGTGTAGAAGAAATAGGGGTTGGGCATTTTGCGGAAAAATTCGCGCCATCGCCTCGACCGCAATTCCGGCAACAACGCCACAAAGACGTCCTGGGCGTTGCCTTTGCCGCCGCAGGAGACCACGAGGCGGCCGCCGGGATTCAACACCGAGGCCGCGCCGGCCAGGAATCTCTGATGATCATCCACCCAGTGCAACGCGGCATTCGAAAAAACCAGGTCGAATGGCGAATCGAATTTTATGTTCCGGGCGTCCATAACATGAAATTCTAGGTTTGGAACCTGTTTTTTGGGAAATGTTTTTTGGGCGAAGGCGATCATTTCGGCGGAGGCATCGATGCCCGTCGCGGAGCCGTTGGGAATCGCCCGGGCGATTTCGGCCGTTACCTTGCCGTCTCCGCAGCCCACGTCCAGTATCTGTTCGGTTCCGCGAAGGCCGAGTTTTGCGATTAATTCGCGGGCCCAGGCTTGCTGGACGACAGAATGGGCGGCGTAACCGGCGGCATCCCATTTTGGAGATTCCGTTTTTTTAAGCGATGCGTTCATCTATTCAAAAAATATTTTGCGAGGCTGAAGTAAAACAATAGAGTGAAAATGTCCGCCAGGGCGAGGGTAATTGGGCCGGCGGCGATTTTTGGGTCCAGTTTAAGGGCGTGCAACAGGGTGGGAACGCTCAAGCCCGTGACGCAGGCGGCACAAAGGCAAAAAGCAACGCTTACTCCGATAACGAACGCGGCCACTTCGTCATGCTGCCAAAAATAAACGATGAGGCCCGCGAGGATGCCGCAGGCCGCGCCGAGGAATATGGCGGTGAGAAATTCGCGCCGCAACGTGATGAAATACCAGGACAACGACGGCTTTTGATTTCGGAGCGCCTGGATGGTGACAGTCATGGATTGCATGCTCACGCTTTCGCCCAGGCCCAGGATCATCGTGAGGAAAAAGGCGATGACAAGGCTTTGGGCGAGCGTCGCCTTGAAAGCACCCGCAAGCAGCGCGCAAAATGCGCCGCTGGCAATGGTCGTCAGGAGCCACGGAAACCGAAAGCGAAATGCGCGGAGGGATGAAGCGTTGCGGACCTGGGACACGCGAAAGCCAATGGCTTCAAACACACCCTCCATTTGTTCTCGTTCGGCCCGTTCGGCGATGTCGAAGACTTCGTCGGTGAAGAGGCTCACGTCCACAATGGCGACCAGCCGGTGCTGAGCGTCAACGATGGGAAACGCAAGGAATTTGTACAGCGTGAAGAATTCGCAGACATCCAATACTGTGGCCGTGTCCGGAATGGCGATGACATTGCGAATCATCAACGTGTCGAGGCGTTGATCGAGGCCGGAGACGAGCAAACGCCGTGTGGGCACGACTCCGGCGAGGCGTTGCGCTTCATCCACGACATAAAAATAGATGACTTTTTCACCCACGCCGTGGTGGCGAATGGCGGTGAGCGCCTCTTCGACCGTCAAATCCATTGAAAGCGTGGCGAAATCACGGCGGGCGAACGACAAAACGGGCTCGTTCAAATGCTCGGTACCGGGTTTGGCCGCGTGCGGTGTCACAAATCAAATCATATCAAATCATATTAATCCGGCAGTTTCGGGAAATCCGCAAACGAGATTCATGCTTTGGATGGCCTGGCCGCTTGCGCCTTTCATGAGGTTATCCAATGCGCTCATCACGATGAGCCGGCCGGTCCGCGAATCGAGCCGCCAGGCGATTTCGATGGCGTTCGTGCCAACGACATTCTTCGTGTCGGGAAGGTTTTTGCCTTCGAGCAAACGGACAAACGGCTCATCGCCGTAAAATTTCCTGTAACAGGCGGAAACCGTTTCGTCCGATAATTTTTCCGCCGGCTCGAAATATAACGTCGTCAAAATGCCGCGATTGACCGGGACCAGGTGCGGCGTGAATTGGATGATGACCTGTGATCCAGCCGCGAGCGAGAGTTGCTCTTCGATTTCAGACAGATGGCGGTGTTTTGGGACGCCGTATGGCCGGAGACTCTCGTTGCACTCGCAGAACAGATAATCCTGTTCCGCCTTGCGTCCTGCCCCGCTCACACCGCTCGATGAATCGGCGATGATGGCCGATGGCTTGACAAGGCCTGCTTTTAACAACGGAATCGTCGGCAACAATACACTCGTGGGATAACAGCCGGGCGAGGCAATGAGCAATGCCTTTTTAATCTGGTCGCGATGGATTTCGGTGAGGCCGTAAACCGACTTTTTCAGAAGGTCCGGCGCAGGATGGTCGTGGGCGTAAAATTCCTTGTAGGTTTCGGCGCTTTTAAGGCGGAAATCGGCGCTTAAATCAATAACGACACAACCGGCGTTTAAAAAAGGCGCAACATATTCGGCAGCAACCCCGTGCGGCAGCGCCAGGAACGCGACGTCCGCATTGCGGGTCACAACCTCTGCATTCGGCTCAGTAAAACGGATGCCCTTTGATTTTGGATGGCCCGCAAATTTGGGAAAAACCCGGGCCAAAGTTTGCCCCGTATTCTGGCGCGACGTTACGGCGGTCAATTCCGCATGCGGATGGTTCAACAAAAGCTGGACCAACACTTCGCCGGAATAGCCCGACGCGCCGACGATTGCGATTTTCTTTGTCTTCATAAATTTAAATTTGCCCGAACACAAAACGGTCTGATTCAACCCTTTCAGGGTTGATGATTCTTTGTGGCCGTTGACCCGGCGTAGTCGCTTTGCGCCAACGCCGGGCTGAGTGATTCAATCCTTTCAGGATTGCCACCCGCCCAGCGATCGTTCGTTGTATCGACATAAGTTAATTAATTTTACTCCGGCATCATTTTTCCGTGCTTTGGACGGATTTTCCAATTTCCGTGACCGTAACATTTCCATTCGAGAGCGCTTCTCAATGCCAACGGCATTGAATCACTCAGCCCAGGGTTGCCGAGTCCGCGAGGCTACCCTGGGTAACGCGCCCCGCAAATTCATCAACCCTGAAAGGGTTGTATCAAATGCTCGCCCCGATTGATTGCTATCAACCAGTGTATTTTTAACGATTCACCGGCCGGAATTCCATAAAACGTTCGGGAAATTGCAGCGGCGCGAAGCCAAATTGTTCGTATGGTTTCATAAAATAAAAAACCCCGCCGGGCGAACCAGCGGGGCTTCGAAATTTTCAATTTCCAATGCGATTAACGTTTCGAGTATTGGAAGCGTTTTCGCGCGCCGGGCTGGCCGTACTTCTTGCGCTCTTTCATGCGGGGATCGCGGGTCAGAAAACCTTCCGCTTTGAGTTGGGGGCGCAGGTTGGCGTCGAACTTCAGCAATGCGCGGGCGATGCCGTGCCGCACAGCGCCGGCCTGGCCGTTGGGGCCGCCGCCGGTGACATTAATATTAGCATCGAGTTTTTCGACTGTGCCGGTGAGGACCAACGGCTGGCTCGCCGTGGCTCGCAGGGTTTCGAGCGGGAAATAATTGTCGAAGGCCCGTCCGTTGACGGTGATTTTGCCAGTGCCGGTCGCGAGGCGGACGCGCGCAATGGAAGTTTTGCGGCGGCCGGTGCCGAGGAAATCGTTTGTTGCTTTTGCTGCCATCGTAGTGGTGGGTTGATTGAAAATGGTTAGGCCGCCGCTTTGAGGGCTTCGGGCTTCTGCGCGGCGTGATTATGTTTCGGGCCTTTGAAAACTTTCAACTTCGTCAGCAAAACGCGGCCGAGCCGGTTCTTGGGAATCATGCCTTTGACGGCGCGCTCGATGAGCAATTCCGGGTGCCGGGCGCGGACTTGTTCGACGGTGGCGTATTTTTCGCCGCCTTTCCAACCGGAATAGGTCATATATTCCTTGTCGGTTTCTTTTTTGCCGGTGAGGCGGACTTTTTCGGCGTTGATCACGACCACAAAATCGCCGGCATCGAGGTGCGGGGTATAGACGGGTTTGTTTTTGCCGCGTAAAATATCGGCGACCTGGGCGGCCAAACGGCCCAGCACGGCGCCATCGGCATCGATCACATGCCACTTGCGCTCGTTCACGTTCACTTTGGGCAGATACGTTTTCATTAAATAAAGGGGAAAAATATTAACAAACAAAGGCATGAAGTCAACGGATTATTTTGGAATTTTGAGGCCGCGCTTTTGCGGGTTGCCGGCTTTTCGGATTACGATGGCTTAGGAACATGCACACATTTTTTGGGTATAGGCGGGGAAACCGGAAACGAGGCTGAGGCGAGGCGAGAATGCGTGATTTTATTGGGGAATTTGAAAAAACAGTCACAGGACACGGAAACGGGGCGTTTTTGCGGCACGCATAGACGAGAGCTTGAACGACATTGAACGATTCTCCCTCCCCATGAACCTGCTTCGGAGCGCGGCTGTGTCGAAGACCAGCCGCAGCGCGTCGCAACGTTCGCGGCTGCTGCGGCTGGTGCCCCTTTGCCCCGCACACAGCCGCGCTCCGTATGCCAATCGGTTCAGGGGTTCAATGCGCGAAGTTTTCCTTGGGCGAATTCTCACCCCGGCCCTCTCCCGCAAGGAGAGGGAGAATTGCCGCCCGATGGTTGGACAGGTTTGGCGGTAAGTGACGCCGTGCGGTTGCGCCGTGGACACCGGGCCTACAGGGTTAGCTCATGTATTGGGTACGGCTGTATTTTAGCACCTTAATCCTCCTGCTGTTCTTGTCATAAAAATGTATTTTCTTACAAGCCAAATTGTCAGTTGATTGCTATTCGTAGCGTTTAATGTGTGAGTTATTATGTCTTATTAAAATGGAAACTTCGGAGGGGCAAAAATCACCTCGGAGTTTCCACACACGTGATTTTCCAAGTTTCCTGGCGCCTTCAAATTTGCCAGTAAAAACACCCCTTTTCACATTCGAAACAACCAGGTTTCCATTTTCGTTTCCCGAAGTTTCCAGTTTCCAACCTATAGATGCAAAATTGGAAACTTCGCGTGATACCTGGATCCCCTTCAGGGCGTGGAGATTCTTCTTTGGCGGTTCCGTGGGCGTTGCCTACGGCTAAGAGGGGGTTGCGCTTTCAGCGCGGAATCGCCCCGCCTCGCACCTGTGAACAGCGCGCTTCCTCCTTCGCCAAGGCTACGGACAAGAAAGCGTGGACGCCAAACACTCTATAAAATTTTTTCACTTTTAATCTGTTTTTAATTATGTTCGAGGCATGCCGATTTACGAATTTGCGTGTCCAAAGTGCCGGAAGATTTTTAGCTTTCTCTCGAAGCGGGTAAATCCCGAGCGCCTGCCGGTGTGTCCGAAGTGCGGGAACAAGAAAATGGATAAGCAGCTGAGCCGGTTCGCGATGTCCCGGAATTTAAAGGAGCCTGGCGAAGCGGCAAGCGGTCCCGAGGGGATGGATTTTGATGATCCCAGGGTCGCGCGGGCAATGGCTGAAATGGAGCGGGACATGGAACATTTGGATGAAAATAATCCGCGTCACATGGCGCACATGATGCGTAAGATGAAAGACCTTATGCCCCCCGGCGCCATTCCAAAAGAATTTGAAACCGCGATCAAACGGCTTGAAGCCGGTGAAGACCCGGAAAAGATCGAGCAGGACATGGGAGATGTCTTTGGGGAGATGATGGGAGGCGCAGGGGGCGGAGCGGGTTATTCGAAGGATGAGGGGCTCTATGACTATTAATTGCGGTTCCCGAACATCGAACATCGAACGCCCAACATCGAACGCCGAAGGAAAAGGCCCGAACAAGCCTTTCGATTTTGGCCGTTCGATGTTCGATGTCCACGGTTCCAATGCATGTGAAAAAACCGAAAGGTGACTTTCCAAGGTCCGCATAATATTCTCGTTCGAACGGTTCTCCCACCCTGGCCCTCTCCCGCCTGGGAGAGGGAAAATTGTACGCCGATGGTTGGATAGGTTTTACAGCAAACGACGCCGTACGGTCAGGGCGCGAATTAGTTAGAGCGGACCATGTCCGCTGCGATGCAAATCTAAGATGGCACATATACACGAGAAAATTGATTTTACGGTGGCGATTTTTGTCGTTCATCGCGGGCGGGTTTTGGTGATTCACCATCGCAAGCTCGACAAATGGCTGCCGCTTGGCGGGCATATTGAACTGGACGAAGATCCGGAACAGGCGGCGTTGCGCGAGGCCAGGGAAGAGAGCGGGCTGGACGTGGAACTCATCGGGGAACGGCCTCCGACGACCTCGCCGGGCACACGCGCGCTGATTGCGCCGCGCTTTCTCGATATCCATCGCATCAGCGACACGCACGAACACATTGGAATGATTTATTGGGCGCGACCGCGAAATTCGGCGGAGGTGACATGCGCCGAAGCCGAGCACCACGACATTCGCTGGTGTTCTGACACCGAATTGGACACACTGCATCCGCCGATGTCCGATGCGGTGAAATGGTACTGCCGCAAAGCCATCGAAGAGGTTTTGGCGTTGCGATGACCCCGCGACAGAAAATCAAGTTCACCGTCTTTACGCTCGAAGGATTAAATTCTTTCGCGACCGTATTCTATTTTAATTACCTCTATTTCTGGATGCGCGACGCATTTGGTTTCGACAATAAGCTGAACCTTGCGCTGGCGGCATCGTTGGGGCTGGTCTATGCCGTCTCGGCTGTGCAGACGGGAAAATTTGCGCAGCGACGGGGTTACTTCGCGGCGCTGAAGACGGGTTACGTCATTATGGCGGTGGCGCTGGCGGCGGGTTTGTTTTTGGGTTTGTGGTTTAAATTCGCGCTGGGCGAGGTGGGCGTGGCCATTGTGTTCACGCTGGGGATGTGTTTTATATGGCCTACGCTGGAAGCGTTTTCGACCGACCGCGAGACGGCGGAGCGACTGCCACGGATGGTGGGGATATACAACGTCGTTTGGGCGCTCACGGCGGCGCTGGCATACTTTATCGGAGGCAGCCTGATCCATATATTTGGATATCGGATTATTTTCGCGCTGCCGCTGGCGGTCGTGCTGGGAATGCTGGCGCTGACGTTTTGGCTGAAAGGACGCCACGCGGAGGAAATGGCGCGCGAGGCGCTGGAAGCGGCAGCACAGGAACCGGCCAAACCGCATCAGCCGGGATCACCGCGCGCGAAAGTGTTTCTGCGAATGGCCTGGCTTGCAAATCCGTTTGCTTATATCGCGATTCAAACCTTGATTGCGGTGATTCCCGGCATCGCGGCAAATTTTCAATTGTCTCCGATGGCCGCCGGATTTGTGTGCACACTTTGGTATTTTGCGCGGGTCGGAGCGTTCATTGCACTGTGGCATTGGACCGGTTGGCACTATCGTTTTCAGTGGCTGGCGGGGGCGTTTGTCGCGCTTATTGTTTCGTTTGTTACAATTTTCATGGCGCCGAATATTGCGGTGCTAATGACAGGCCAAATCTTTTTGGGAGGGGCGCTTGGATTGATTTATTATTCGTCGCTATTTTACTCGATGGATGCGGGGGACACGAAGGGCGAGCACGGAGGGATTCACGAGGCGGCGATTGGCATGGGCAATTGCATTGGACCGGCGGTGGGCGCGATTACGTTGCAATTTCTGCCGCACCACGAGAACAGCGGAGCAATCGCCGTCAGCATTCTGCTTCTTTGTGGATTCGCAGGACTGTTGGTGATGTGGGGCCGGGCGGACTGAAAAAGTTTGAGCGAGGACGAGGACGATTTTCCAGCGTCACATTAACAATGGGGAGGTCCAGCGGCAGAGGTATCGCAAACTTCGGCACCGATGGGGTGTCTGGAGTTCTGACCGGCAGTGTTTCCGGCTCGGGCAAGGATAACGCGCCCGCGCTATAGCCAATATTGAACACGCTGACCCTCTCCGCTCCCGGTGGTTGGAGTGGGGCGGAGAGGGTGCAGCCGCACCTGTTGGATTAATGGATTTTTGGATTTTTGGGTCGGCGCGTGTGATTGATGAATTGGAGAGGAGCTTGCGTCGGTCCGCGTTCGTGCGGCCAGCCGATTTGGAAATCGGCGATACGGCAGGTTTGGAAACCTGCGCTACAGGAAAATTTTTCTTGAAAAGATGGTGAATGGGTGTAAATAGGGAATGCTCTTTGAAAATGGCGGAAGGTTTCCGCCACTGTTGCAGTCAAATGTCAGGGAACCCGGTGAGAATCCGGGACGGTTGCGCCACTGTGACGGCTACAAATTCCAATGCCACTGCGATGTGAACCATTGCGGGAAGGCGGAATGAGGTTTGAAGCCCAAGTCAGGATACCGGTTTGATTGCGCTCGTCTGCCCCGAACGTTTCGGGGCGCTTCTCCGCAAAGAGAAGGATGAGGCCAGCCGGCCGGACTGTTTCCGTCCGGATTCGTGAATGCCTTCATTCTCCGTCTTGCGGGGTTTGGAGGTTTTTTTATTTTCAAATCCCGCTCTGGTCTCTCAACCAAAACCCGCTCGCGCGGATTTTTTCCACGCGGCAATTGAAAGATCAGCACCATGAAAGAAGGAAAAAGGAAAAAGGAAAAAGGAAAAAGGAACGCGTGGATACAATTATTCACGCAATACGCAACACGCAACACGCAGGCAAACCTCGCCCTTGCGGCAGTATTCACACTCGCCCTCAGCCACGCTCGTGCCATTTCATTGGACGACATCCAACTCTGGGCCGGCTCGGGCACCAACCGCGCCGCACTCGTGGTGGAATGGAACTCGCCGGAACTCTTAAACCAAACCACCGTGCCCGCCCCGGTCGCCAATAAAACCATGGTCTGGGGCTATCGCTTCAACGGCACGGCGACGGGTACCCAGATGCTCGATGCCATTCTCGCCGCCGACCCGAAACTGTATTTCATGGTCAATGAAGAGTACGGCGCCACAATTGTCGTGGGCATCGGCTACAACCGCAATGGCAATGGAGTCATCGGTTTGACCGACGGTGTAACCACGAATTATTTCACGAACGGATTGCTGACCAATAATGACACCACGTTTGCGGACTCAGCCGGTCCAATTAATCCCGCCGATTTGTATTGGGGCGGTTGGGACGGGCCAAATTGGCAGGTCTTTAACGAAACCAATGACAGCGGCGGCTTTTGCAATTCGCCGAACCGCGGCTCCAGCACTTATTGGGACCCGAACACTTATAACCAGGGCCAATGGAACTATTCCCAGGAAACGTTGGATGATTTGCCTTTGACGAATGGTTCATGGATCGGGTTTTCCGTGGCGGCAGCCGGTTACGATTATAGCGACCCGAGCGATCCGGCTAACGCCATCGCCAACGATGACGGACAGGCGCCGCCTTCACCGGACGGCACGTATGTGGCTTATGTTCCAAATACAAACGACTTCGCCTTCCAAGTCATGAGCACAAACGGCATTGATACTTCTTCTCCCTATAATGATCCGACCGCGGCGCTGGGAGCGCCCGCGTTGGACTTTTTCGATCCGTACGATGGCGATGTGACTGACCTGGTCTCGATCATTGATCCGCCGTACAACGTGACGCCATCGGGCAGCAATATTCTGGTGGAAATTGAAGGCGGCGGCGAAATCACGGTGCAAATGGGCCGCAAAATTTATGCGGACCCTCACCATCCCTACGGCGTGGATTTTGTCGTCTATGGCTATGCATTTTTCGACGCGACATCCGCCGGAGCGATTAATAATGGCACCGACTTAAGCGCTGTCAGGTTTCACAGCAGCGATTACTGGGGTCATGGAGCCGTCGTATCGGTGAGCCAGGACAACACCAACTGGTTTACATTCACAAACGTGGAGGAAGTGTTCCCTGATGAAGCGTATCGGTGGGATGACACGAACGCATCCTGGACTGAAGAGCAAATGAACCCGACTAAACCGCTCAATCCCTATCTTTACACGAACGACTTTACCGGCGAAACGGTTGCGGGTGTGCTGGACCAGTACACGGGCGCGTCGGGAGGCACTGGTTATAGTTTGGCGCAAGTGGGGCTGCCGTGGATCAAATATGTTCGCATCCAACCCGCACCGGGCGATTACATGGTGCTTGATGCGATTGCGGCGGTGGATTCAGTGGTTACCGGCGATGCGCTGTCCATAGCGCCGGATGATATTGCGGCGGGTACTGCGAATTTATCTTTCCAAAGTGTGGACGATTATCGTCAAAACCAGGTTGCTGTCGGCTTTGATAACGTGAGCGGCATTGCCAGGGTCAGCGCCGTCAGTCTGAGCGATCTCTCGCCATTTGCGCCCGTGGAAGGAAACGTATCCAGCGCGTATCAGATCCAATCGTTGCCCCTGGTCGAAGGACCGATTACATACACGGCCACGGTGGGATTGCGCGCGGGCAATGGATATAGCGGGAATGGCAGCGACCTGCGCGTGTTTGAATGGAGTTGCACGAACTGGACTTCGGAGCCATTTACTTATGACGCATCGAATAACGAAGTGGCTGTGCCCGGAGTAACGAATTTTTCGGCGTTTGTCGTTTCGCAGATCGTGCCGCCGGTCTTGACGGCATTGTCCGCGACGAATGGCTTTGTGTTTCAATTGACGCCCGTGCCGAATTGTCCCGAAACGCTGGAACGTTCCACGAACCTGATGACGTGGACGCCGATTCTGACATTTACGGCGACGAACGGCGAGTCGATGGTGCTGGATGATTCGAATGCGCCGGCAGCGAACGCGTTTTACCGTCTGCAGTTAAATCTGTGATCACAAATATCCAACGACGTTTGCCCTCACAAGGTGGTGGAACACGGCGCGCTGCGCCGTGTAGCGCCGCGTGCAGCGGCGCAACAAG
>DATJTK010000112.1:0-11503 GCA_035503455.1 Candidatus Sulfotelmatobacter sp.
TTGATCGGCCAGCCGCGTTATGCCAGTCGTTGTTCGCAACCTTTACCGACATGCAGCGGCATCCTGAAAAAATCCAAGGCCTGCTGGCACCTTTTTTTTGAGCTTCTCATGTCGTTTTATTTATACGCGGACATGTAGGAATCGAATCTCACGAAAACTCCTGAGTCGTTCGACGAAGGCGTCCCCGCGGTCGGGCGACATCCGCGCGGCCAGCGTCTCGCCCGTATCATTCGAGGTCACCAAAATTGGCCGATAGTGCGAAACTCTGTATTCAACGATCGCGAACATGGCCTGCTCAAATGAGTCGGTAATTTTGGCCTTGAACACGTCGTCCAAAAACAGCAAATCGGGTTGGCATTGGGAATCAACCCAGTTGGATATTTTGCCTTTTAAATAGGCATCGTTGTAATCAAAGGCAGCCTTCGAATTGAGAACGCGGATCGATTTGCCACGATCGAACTCCCTGCGGACCAGCAGCCAGCCGCAACGGGTTTTCCCAGTGCCAGTCGGGCCGTGCAAAATTATGCCTGGAGGTCTGAGATCGCAGTCCATAACTTCTGCCGCCTTTACCGGGTTTGGAAGTTTTTCAATGACCGTATCTTGGTATGCCGGCGGGCAGAGGTCGAGCCATCGCCTTTCATGTTTCCTGTCCGCTCGCGCTTGTGCGGCCATGGTAGCCTCCGGCATCTCAGAGATGCACTTCGTACAAAACAACTGTAACGGAGTTGAACAAAACTCTTTTAGGCACTTCTTGCAGCGTTTTCTCATAAATTCAAAATCCTTTGGCGTGGTCGGGTCTCTGTCGCTTCTCTGAGGCGGTTGCCACTTTCGGCTTTGTGCTTTTTCGCATAGGCTTTCCGCTGCCATCTAAAACCGTGTAAGTGAACGTCATGCCAGGCTTTCCAGCGTCAACACGTAACCAGCCGGAATCAACCAGCCCTTGCGTCCATTTCTTAATAGAATGAATATCGCAACCGATGTCTTGGGCCAGCCGGCGCTGGCCAGGGAAACACATGCTTTCAGAATTGGTGTAGTCGCGGAGGGTGTGCCAAAGCCGGAACGCGCCATGCGGTACGCGGCGATCCCGAATTAGCGCCCCGAAGATTTCCAGGTTAAGTCGTGGTACTTCGGCCACGTGCGATCCTTTTGCAATGCGGTTGTTTGAAGTTCTCATCTCTAGATACACTCACGTAACGCCCCGTCTGGCCGGTCGCTCGCTGCAGGGCCGAAAAACCGGTTCGTCCAATCGGTGCCGTCGGACCATTGACGAGATTTTCCATAAAATTTATTGCAGTCTCAAACTGGCCGCTGCCACGGGAATGCCATTTGCATTTACGGCCAGGTTGAGTAGGCTAATCCCCAGCGGCACCAGCCCAATCTGTCCTGGCAAAATGAAAGACGAGCCATCTTCCCTGCGCGGAATGACCGAGCGGCTAAAAGCCATGCAAGTCGATTCGCCAAAGGCGCCCAGGCCAAACATTTTCATCCGATGTGCGAGCCTCTTCATAGCTGCGATCTGCATAGCTGTCAGCGGCGCAGCAGCGCTATTTCTGGCCTGGCTCACGTGGTCGCTTATATTTGAGATTGTTCGATGGGTCGCCCAGAAAGTTTGGTCTGTCATCTCTTAGTGTGTTTCTCGGGCACCTCCGGATTGGCCGCCCGGCTACTCACTCCGACCAGCGATGTCATCACGCTCTCCGGCCAGCTCTGACCGCCCGCACTCCCGCGAATGAATCCATCCAGAGCCATCGGCGTCATCCAATCTGCTGTGTCCTTCGCGACTATTGAAAAAGCCTTCAAAAGCGGATTGTGTGTCTGGAATAGCCCCTCCTCGTCGCGTCCCGTAAAAAGGTCCTTGCCTGTCAACGTCTCGATACCGATCTTTGGCACCACGCCCAGGCGTCCGCTGATAAATGGAATGCCGTGCTGATTAAAATTTCCCATGCCCAGTAAATCCCTCGCCAGGTTCGCCGCATCTGAAACAAGAAACCGCGCATGATAGGCCCGCTTACCGATGACAACCGAGTCCCAATTTGCGGGTTCCCAGTGCGGATCATGATTCTCACTGAACGTCGCGTTGATGGCCCGGCACAGCAAATACACCCCGGCCGCCTGCGCTATTAGGAAAACCCGTTGTTCCCGGTTGTACGGCTTGAACGCCTGGCCGATTACCTTTGCCCTTGAAATCAAAAAGTCCGGCGCCACAAATCCCAGCCTCAGAACTGCAAGTGTAGATTTGTTCGTTCCCATCAACCGCCAATTCTGGCCTCCAAAAGCCGCATCCATCTGGCGCCCGGTCAATTCTCCAATCTGCTCCGGCGTCAGCTTCCCGCTGTACCGCGCCGTGTTCCGGTCCATCACGGCCAGCCCGACCTTCATTTTCAGCCGCGGTATATATTCGTTGAACGTGAAATTATTCATTCGCACCACGGCATCCCCAAGGCCAGGCACGTGCGCCCAGATGCCCTTGTGATTCGCAAGACCGTCCTCGAACATCTCCCGCGCAGCTCCAAATCCTAACGACATACTACGCGACAGCAGCGCCTGTTTTGGATCGTTCAGATCAATGTCAAACCCGCGAACGCTCGGCGACACCCCGTGAAAGATTGAATGCAACGCCTCAGTAACAATATGGAACGGCCCAACGAACTTTGACGCTTTAAGAAATGCGCTCGTCTTCAGCGCCGCGCCTCCGATTCCCTTAGTGGTCCATTTCGGCGTCTCCAATTCGTTCTTCACATCGTCGAAGTAATCAGGATGGACGAGCATGTCGCCATTGACGATAATAGGATTGCCGTCCTTGTCTTTGAACGCCACTTTCCAGTCCCGCAGCGCAAAATGGTCAATCGCCCGATACGGCCGTCCGTCCGCCGCCACGTCCCCGGGCGCATGCGCTTTCGAGTCCACAAAGTAGGTCTTTCCACCCTCCGCGCTATTGGCCATACTCGCCTTCCCGCTGATTTTTACCACCGGGAGGCCGTCCCTGCCTGTCGCATCCTGGAGCGCCGCAATCCACCCGCGCGAGCCCAGCGCCTTGTGAAACGCCTGGTCATACACACTCACAAGGTGCGCCGCGTCCAGATTCTCCGGAACACCCTTGGCCATGATTCCGTCAAAATATGTCGGCGTCTCACGTTGAAACGAAAAGAACGGGTCCCGAGGGTCCAACCTCGCAAAAGGATTACCCGCAGTCCCCTTCTTGCCCTCGCCGTACGGATCCTGACTCTCGCCAGTCTCCGGCAGAACTTGCCACCGTTGCGGAACGTAAGTTTGCCGCCCTTTTTCGACAAGCCCCGTCGCAATTGCGTCGTCAAGCTTCGCGTCGAAATTCGCCTTGATATCCAGCGCAATGCGCTTTTCGTCTGGAGTCAGCTTCAGCGCCGCTTGCCAGACCTCCTTAAACCGGTCCGGAACATCCGCAAGTTGCGACCGCAAAAGATTCTCGTCTCCGTCCGCCTCAAGCCAAATCGGTATTGCCATTCGGCGCACCTTTTGCGGTACCTTGGCCGTCAACGCTTTGGCATACTGATAATTCTCGACCGCAGTCCTTCCGTCATAAACAATCCACGATTTCTTTGCCGCCCGATAATCATCGTCCACTGGAGGATGCTTAAAACCCTCCACGCCAGCTCTCCACAATGCTTGCGCGCGCAACATAGTTCGCGTCGCAAAATCCTTCACACCAGTGACAGAGTCGGCAATCCTCTTCCCAATTGCCATCCGGTCCGCCAGCGAAAGCCCAGGCGAATCAATTTTTCCCTTCAAGGATTGTGTCAGGCGGTCCAGCGTCCGGCCCGCTCCCATGTCCGTCAATGTGGGCGACTTTGGCAGTCGGCCATCCGCCTGCATTTGCGCGTGAACACTCGAAACCAACTTTTTCGGCATGCGCACCAGCTCAGCATGCGTGTTTGAAACAACCTGGCTCAGCTCATTAAACCGCTTCAACTGCGCCGGCGACAGTTTCTGATACAAGGTTCCTGGATTCGGAAAATCATCCGCGCGCACGGCCATCCCATGCGGCTTGAGTATCGCGTTGGCCTCGGTGATGGCGTCGTTGTGCGCCGAAAGATTCTCGGCCACATAATCTGGATGGCTCAGCAACTCTTCGCGCAAATTCCGATATCTCGCCGTGGCCAGGGCCAGCCGCTGCGCCCCCGCCTTCCCTTGCCCCGGCCGCTCCTTTATCGCCTGCTGCAAATCACCCTGGGCCGTCGCGATATCCGATTTGATATCCGGCACCCGTCGGGCCCCGGCCGCCGGCGGCAGCGACGGCGAGGTCTCGCCGCCAGTCTGTGCCCGGCTCGGCACTGTGACGGGCTCAGCAGGAACAGGTCCAGCCCCGCCACGCCTAACCTCCTGCGCGACCTCACTCGAAAGCCCCTTCGGATTCGTCAATATCTGCGAAAACGCACCCCGCACGGCGTTCTCATCAAAACCTTTCTGGTACCGGCGAATGAAAAAAATCGCCTCATTAATGGCGTCTGCAACCGTGCCACCACTCCGAATCAGATGTTGCGCCACGTTTACGGCCGCATCCCAAATGTGAGGCACAACCCCGAAAGCGTGCATCTGCCCGGACCCCACTGCGCCGACCTTGAGGCCCTCCAATTTATCGGCCAAATCATTCGCGATGTCCGAAAACGACCTTCCAGGTGATTGCTCCGAGGCCGATGTTGTTACGTCCGACCCGGCAACATTTTTTGTAACCCCAACTCCGGTTCCAGCCCCCTCCAACCGCATCCTTGCAATCGCCGTCAGCACTGGATCAACCTGACCATCCGGTGTCATAACGACAACTTTCGACGGATCCAGCCCGCGATTAAGCATCCCGCCGTGCGGCTCTCCAATATTGGCCAGCACCGCCGACCTGGCCGCACTGGTTAGTCCCGCTTGGTAGGGCGTCGCTGCCGCGACGCCAGGCCCCCTTGGCCCATCTTGTGTCGGCTTGACTTCAGCAGGCGTCGCCGTAGAATTGGTCTGTCTGTTTTCGGCTGTAACAACATCAGCAGACGGCCCGGAGCTGGCGGTAGCAGGTTTGGTGGAAGCCGATTGCGCCTCTAACGATTCCCCTCTGGGAACTCCCAATCCCTCAAGTTTTTGCGCAATCGCCTCCGCTTCCGCCCGCTGCCCAAGCGTCGGCACGATCGCAGGAGCAGCCGGAGACGGGGCAGCAGCCATCTGATTCCCTCTGAGCGCTTCCTGTATTTCGTTGGCCAAATCCGGCGAAACCACAACCGGTTTTTCAGATCCGCCAGATTCGTTTCCACCTCCCACAATCCGCGCATCCCTCGGTATGACATTCGCGTAACGCTGCACAAATCCCGCCGGCAAGGACCCCAGTGCCGCCGCACGATTCGCTTCAGCCTGTTCCGGCATCATCCCCGTATCGTCCGGCGCACCATGCCGCCCCAAAAGCGCCATCATCCCCACATTCAGTCCCAGCTCCGTCGCCGCGTCCGTCAATTCCTTTCCATCCTTCGCGGTAGCCATTTTTTCCAGCGAATCCGGCACGCTCCCGGCCATCCCACTCAAAAACAATCCCTTCACCGCATCCGACTCCGGCGCCGCTCCAAGCAACGCCAAACTCCCAGGCGTCGTCATCCCCGAAATCGTCCGCTGTATCGCCGGCCATATCCCTTGCTCGTTGTCCCCGGGTGCTGGAATAATCGGTTTCCCCGGCTCGAAAGTGTCATGTGGCGCAACCCCTCGCTCGACATCCAACGAATTCTTGACAAGATTCATTACCTCCGCCGCCGGCGTCTCCGCCGCTTTCGTCGCCATCGATACTGCTGCCGTCGCCGGCAACGTCGCTAAATTCTTCGCGAAATCAAAAACGTGCTCCGCCATCGGCTCTTGCTTTTGTGCCTCACCCATCGCCGCGATAATCCCCGCGTCATCAGCATTCTGCGGTGTCACCGCCCCCACAGTCCCACCAGTGGGAAAAAAACCGCTGCTCATGAGCCCAGGCTGATGCACCATGCCGGCCTGCTCCGGATTCACGTCCGGAAGCCCTCGAATCGGCAACCGCGAAGCGCTCGGCATCTCAAGAAAGTCCGCCGCCGACTGTTTCGGTGGCGGCGCATCAAGAAAATCGGCCGCCGCCATCTGCGGCTGCGGCGTTGCGTCCAGGAAATCCGTGGCGTTCATTGCATTCCGAATTGTCCCTGCTGTTTGCCAGTCAGGTCATGGACGGCATTTGCCCGCCCACCTGCGATAACGTTAAATCCTGAGTCATAAAATTGGCATGTCACTGCGTTGCTGGAGTCGCGTTAGTCGGAGTCAGGAACTGCGCCGCCCCGTCCGGTGTGCCAGAGATCAAAGCATCAACATCGCTTTCCAGAAAACCAGATGCGCGCACTCGCCCTGGAAACTTGCGCTTCAACAAAACTCCGCTAGACGCCAGCTTATCCACGCTCCGGATCGTAATAGACAATCGGCGGGCGACTTCGGCACGGCGAATCAAGCGTGGGGCACCTGCGGTTTCGGCGGTCTTTGCGTTGTGGCTATGGCGGATAGTTGCCAAAAGACGCGAGCGATCGGCTGGACTTAGCGACGGATCAGCCTTCAGTCCTGAGCGAATGATATCAAGAGTTGTCGTTAACATAAGTCGTTTTTCATTTCGTCTGCTTCCCCCGCGCCGCGACCGCCCGCAGCCGGCGCGAAACACTCATCCCACGCCCGAATGCAAAAAAGTCCACCGCCCTAGCCTCCACGCTCCAAAGCTGACGCGCACTGGCCAGCGCCGATGAATCAGCGGAGGGGGCCTTCGCGCCCAACCGAATAGCCAGCCCGAGAAGAAATTTTGCGATCCAACGTTTCATTTTTGCATTTCTACCTGAGTGCCGCCTGTGTGTGCGCAATATCTCCGCTAAATGCTGATTCAGTCCATACATTCACACAAAATTTTCTTCATCCAGTCGCAACTCATTGATAATAAGTGACATATTACAGCGAAAGCGATGCGCACACTGTGCGTGTGTTACGCCCACAGCACTGCTGCCTTTCTCTCCGGGCGTTTGTGGACCTATACTTCGCAGAGGACTCAGATTCCTGCCAGGCGTGGTGAACCCGGTCGGAACCCTCCAAATGATCGGAGGCCTTCAGTGCATCCAGGAGATCGGAAGCTGATTGCGTCGTCCAGGCCAACGATCCGAACGCGCCAATGCTGGAACATCAACGCCGCTCCCGAATTCATGATTTCCCGTATAGTTATTTTACGGCGAGCAACGAAAGTGCAGCAGCCTTTTTCTTCCGCCAATTCTTTACGGACATCCCCTTTAGGACGGTCCTCAAAGAGTGCAGGACGTCGCCAGGTTTCGTCTCCACTGCCTTGACATCGCCAATCACGGTGGGCAATAGGGCAACGGCACGGCCGGCGGCCAGCTCGCCGACGTGAGTATAGTGCCGCGTCATCGCCGGGTTGCTGTGGCCGACGATTGATTCCACAACCGCCAACGGTGCGTTGCTTTCACGGCAGAGCGAAACGAATGTGTGCCGCAAACTGTGAAAGCCGACTTCAACAATGGGTCGCCGGCGGTCTTTCATTACGCCGGTTTTGTGGACGCGAATCCCGCATTTTGAAAAGCGGGATTGAATGGCCGCGACGAGTTTTCGCCGGTGATGAAAATAGCTATCTGCCGTCTGTGGCAGCACGTATTCCCCGCGCTGGTCAACCGGGGTTTCAGCCAGCATACCGTCCAGCACGGGATGAATCGGGATAATCACGGGTTTGGGATTGCGCCGTGCCGTCTTGTTTGGAATGCGGCGAATGATGGCGCGTGACAGGTCTACATCGCTCCAGCGCAAGGTGGCGCAGTCGCCCTGGCGCAACCCCGTGTAAATCCCAAGCGCAAACAAAATCCGCATTTCGCCTGTAAGGTCTTTACAGATTTTTCGCAATTCGTCAATTGTCAACTCCCGGCGACTGTTCGTAACGGCGCGTTTGCGTTGAAGAAAGCCACCGCGCTTTGGCGACTCCCAGGGATTATGCTTCAATTTGGCCTTATCCCTGAGAACACGAAACACCATCGCCAGCACGTTGAGATGCTTATTGTAAGTGTTCGCGGTGAGTGATCCATGATTCAACGTAGTGGCATACTCCTCGGCTATTTCTTTGGTGACGTCGCGCAACGCTATGCGCTCCGCATATTTGGTTTTGTGCCATTCAGCAAATTTGGCGAATTGATATTCGTAAATCACCAAAGTTTCCGGCCCGGTGTCAGGACGGCTTGGAGAAGCCAGAAATTCCTGCCACGCCTCACCGATTGTGAGCGGCGGGTTTTGCTCATTTTCCAAGCGTGCAAGTTCGGCCCTGCGGCCTTCCAGTTTGCCAGCAATGGCTTCCAGGGAGGTGGCCTCATCCGCTACAGTGAATGGAGCCATGAGTTTTGCACGGGCCTCATCCGCTTCGCGCCTGTTGGTGATCGGCAGGCCGTCTTCACCGCGCAACGCTTTGCTGAAAGCCTTGCCATTGATCCGCCAAAAGACGTAGAAGTTGCTGCCACGTTTGAATAGGTGTCCGGTTCGATGTTTCATAATGCGCTCGCTTTCTTTTCGGTTCCTCTATCGGCGCGAATATACGCACAATTAGGCGCACAAGTCAATCATAAATCAATCAAACGTTTGATTTTAACTAATAAATCTCGATTTTACCTAGATTCAGGTTCTAGTGAGTAACATCGTACAGGTTCAAGTCCTGTCGCGGGCACCATCTCCTCGATTTCCGAATGCGGAATGCCGATTGCGGAATGAAGTTCCGGGTCACAGGTTTTCACTGATAAAAGCAGCCTCGTTTCCATTTTGTGCCTATATGTGGGAAACGGAGAAACGAGGACAGACTTGACGCAGGAAACAGTCTTTTTGTTGGCAAATCCGCGGATTTAGAGGACGGTTGGCGGAGGAAACGAAGAGGGATTTCGTTTCGTGGGGACGGGATATGGGAGCGAGTTTTGGATGAGGGTTTAATCGGCAACATTTCGTTCTTCGCTGTTTTCGGTGAAATGGATCTGAGGACAAGGTCGCCGTGGAAAAGGGGGAATTGTCCCTTTCGATGATCCAAAAAATGAGTTTTAGACACGGTTTTTTCACCAAAAATGCGTCGAATCACGGAAAAAACCGGCCTTGCGAATGCCATCGGCGTCAAAGATGTGTGGAAAATATGGGCTTTTGAAAGGGTTTCAGCGAATTGTCCCCCCATCAAGCGGGAACGTGGGGACAATTCGGATGGTTGGATAAATGGATAAATGGATTTTTGGATTGTTGGGAACACGCGGCTGGAAGCCGCGTTAACCGGCAGGCAGGATGCCTGCCCTACATGAGGTTCAATGGTTCTTGATTCGTTCATGACTTTAATACCGATTCGAATTTCTCAGATGCACGGCGGAGTACAAGAACTACATTTGGAACCCCAAAAAAGTTCAATGTTGGCGCGGGGATTTGGGGACAGAAATTTTTCAATTTCGTTTTTTGGGGTCAGCATGACGGATGCCGCAGATTAGATTCGCACTATCGCGCGGCTTGGTCAGTTAGCGGCTGGGTTTCTAGACGATTTAACCCAGGGCGGCGCTTACGGACTCGCTTGCCCTGGGCTATTCTCGGTCGCCCTTACCAGGGCTTTCAGTTTGCGGCCTTGCCGGTAGTTGGAAGGAATTTCCGATCTTCTGGAACGGCACACTTGTTCTATTTGTTGGGTTGATTTGGCGATTTGAGGGTGTACAGGCGGCCGTCTTTTTCGAGCCAGCCTTCTTTGACAGCCTTTCGTGGACGACAGAAGTTGGAGGCGGGGATGGAGCAACGGAAAGAGCTGGAATGGAGCAAGGAGAACGTGGATTGGAAGCGTCTGAGAAGGGGTTGGTGTTTGGGACCGAAGGAATTTCGCGAAGAACTCCTCGAGAAGATCGGCCGGCAGAAGGGGCGACAACATCACGGTGAGGAGTTGAGGGAATCTGACGAGCAAAAGGCGGAGCGACTGGTTGATCTGATGCTCAAACGGGAGGGATGGGCGCCTAAAGACTTGCGAAAGCATCGGAAGGGCGACAGGATCAAGGCACGAATGGCGGCACGGTTGCGATCAGAAACTACCATGACGTGGGAATGGATTGCGCGACGACTGGAAATAGGCCACTGGCGCACGGCAGCCAACGCAGTTCGAATGCTAAATGAAAACAGATGACGGCAGAGAAATAAAAATATATTATTAGTCATCTCTGACCCCTTTTCTTTTTGACCCCTTTTCACAATTATTCAAATTAGTTATGGCCTTTGTTAATGAATGTTTGATCGAAGTAGAAGCATTTGAAGGTAATGATTCTCTAGGGACGGATAGAAGAAAAGCTTTTGTCAAGGCTTACGTTCCCCAGGCGCATGAGTCTGAAATTGAGCAAATCTTAAGAGACAAATGCGATTTTATGGGGTTTACGCTCATTAGAATCATTCAAATAAAAAATGTAACTGAAACGGATATTCCTCAAGAAGCACTAGAAAACTATCGCCGATTTGACGCCGGATTTGGAACGTTTCATTCATTTCCCCCGCCATGAATACCCGTTACCTGCCGTTAGTCTCAAATGAGCAAGGGCTCGCCAAATTCGGACTGCTGGACGGTGCGAAGGTCGCATTCCTCGCCGTTATACCATTAAACATATGAAATCAATAATCCTATTGGCCACTTTTTGGGCATCAATTTTTCGAACCTACGGAGAATCGATCCTTACGGAATTTCAATTGGATCCATCTGTTGCGACCCTTTTCGATCCCTTTAGGTTGCAAATCGAAAAGCAGCCAATGGGACCGGCAAAAAAGCATTTAACAGATTCGGATAAAACGCCCTGGTTGCCAGTAAAACAATGAACTCAAAAAACAAATTTGATTGGGGACAAGAAGTTGAAGTGCTTCCGATAGCCCCGGCGGAACTAAATCCCAAGCAGCGCGGTTCCGTTTGCGGCGTGCGCCAAATTGAGTCCGAGAATGTTTATCTCGTCGAGTTTTCAGATGGCGTAGCAGTTGAAATTCCTGAGAAGTTCCTAAAGAGGATCGACTGATCGCCTGTCAAAGAGCGGGGGCCAACCCGTCCGACATGTAAATATTGAAACAGTCACGAAACACGCTGGCCAGAAAACGGTCACACACTTCATAAAACGCAATAATTATGGCTAAAACATTGAATTTTCGACTTAAATTTGAAGATACGGCCCCTTCAAGGATTACTTATAAAGTAACTGGCAGAGAAAAAGCGGCTGTGGCGGTCGAGAGCGAAATTTCAGTTCTTTACATTAATAAGGATGCGAGTAAACTTATGGCGGAGATTTTTGCCAAGCTGGCCATGGGCTCATATCCCGACGGCTTTCACATTCATCTAGTGTAGTGTCGCATAAGAGACTTATTTAACATCCATTCTGCGTGCCAAAGCTTCTCGAGCCCGCTGAATTTTTTCCAAAATCACTTTTCCCTCGGCTCGCCACTCATATCGCACCGGATTGAGATTGCGCTCTTCCAAATATTTCCA
>DATJTK010000113.1:0-7867 GCA_035503455.1 Candidatus Sulfotelmatobacter sp.
TTGATCGGCCAGCCGCGTTATGCCAGTCGTTGTTCGCAACCTTTACCGACATGCAGCGGCATCCTGAAAAAATCCAAGGCCTGCTGGCACCTTTTTTTTGAGCTTCTCATGTCGTTTTATTTATACGCGGACATGTAGGAACCGAACCCTTTTCGACCCCTTTTTGGGGTATTTGCTCATTTTGGCCGCCCCGTTTACTCGTTTACTTTCCTACACAAATAAAATGTGCGGCAATCGCTTTTTCAAGGTTTCAAGAGGTCGCAGCCGAGGGAATCGGAGCAGGCACGCCCAAACGAAACCGGCGGTTTTGTACCGCAGACAGCGTCAGCCCGAGGCGCCGTGCGATTTTGGGATTTGATAATTTAAGGAACAACTGGTCGTCGGCATCCGTCCATCTTTTTCGTAACCGCAAGAATAACGGGATTTTCAACCGTTGGCGCCGCAGCACGACTCCCATTTTGGGGCGATTCAGTTTCCTGGCCAGTTCCTCGTCCTGCATTGTGCCAAGCAACTCATCTTCGGCCTTAGTCCACTTGCGGACCTTTGGGTTGGGAAGGGAAAGGCCCAACTTGGTACGGCGGTGAACTACGGATGATACCGAACGATTCAATTGCCGCGAAACTTCGACATCTGAATTTCGTCCCAGGAGCCGGTCTTCAGTCTTCGTCCAAATGCGATAATTTGGATTGGCCGAAGGAATTCCGAGGTTGATCCGGCGCAGGGAGACGCTGTCCAACGTGCGATTCAATCTGCGCGCGATTTCCTTATCGGAAGCGGCGCCAAGCAGACGATCTTCCGCCTTCGTCCAGAACCGGATGAGGCCAGCCGAATTTGGAATACCCAATTGCACGCGCTTGAGTTGGACCGTGCTGTGGGATCGTCCCACGCGCCGCGCAATTTCTTTGTCAGGCAATTTTCCCAACAGGGCAATCTCCGCCGGTGTCCACGGTTTGATCTCGGGCACACAGGGCACGCCCATGCTGTAACGCTTCTTTCTAACGCTGAACAGGCTGCGGCCCGTCTTTCGCGCGACAGCGGCATCCGTCGCAGTGCCGATCAAGGCGACTTCCCATTCCATCCACGTCCTGGCCGCGCGCAATAACGGGCCTTTCCGCTTTTTCACCCGAATACGCCGTTTGCCAGTCAGTCTCTCAATCTCACGCTCAGATTTTTCGGCGACATATTTTGCCGCGACCTTTTCCAGGTTTCGTTTTGCAGCGCGGCCCCGATTGAGATCTTTTGGAATGTGGCGAGCCATATGGCACTGGACATCAGCAAGGGATTTGTTTTTTCAGCAATTCCAGCGCCTGCTGCGCGGTGACTTCTTTAAATTTTTCCCGGCTGAAGCGGTTTAATTTCCGCTCGACCACGGTTCCAAAACTTCCGGCTACGGCGATGAAAACTGTGCCGGTGGGTTTGGCTTTGGTCCCGCCTGTGGGGCCGGCAACGCCGGTCACGGATACGGCATAATCGGCGCTAAATTGTTTCCGCGCGCCATCGGCCATTTCGGCGGCGACTTCTTTGCTGACGGCGCCATGTTGTTCCAGGGTCGTGGCGCGGACGCCGAGGAATTTTTCTTTGGCCTCGTTGCTGTAGGCGACGATGCCGCCTTTGAACATTTTTGAGGCGCCGGAGACATTGGTGATTTGATTGGCGATGAATCCGCCGGTGCAGGATTCGGCCAGGGCCAGCGTCTCCTTGCGTTTCGTCAAAAGCTGAACGAGGCCGCCAGCGTCATTGTTTTTTTGGCTTCGGCTTTCTGATTTCGGCTTTAAATGTTCCGGCGACATAACTTTTTTTATCGTCCGACAGGCACAGATAAATTTTTCCGGGAATCCGGTTGTTGGCGGCTTCGCCGAAATCCAGGAGCAGGGCGTAACCGTTGGTGAAGGTTTCGTGCATTGCATGATCGCCGTCTTTCCACCGCAAAACTACGCGCGCGGCTGACGGCGTGTTTGTGTCCACGTCTATGGACTTTCCGGAAAGCATTTGAGCGTTTGCGCCGGCAAAGTTGATGACAAAGTCGAGGTCGCCGTAGCGCAATGTCAAGAGGCCGCCCTGGAGTGTGGCGCGCTCGCAAATAAAGTTCTGTCCGTTTATGCGACCGGCGGCCGGATAAGTTGGAATGCCTGTGCCAATCAAATCGAGGGTCCAGTACTGGTCGCTTGCGACCGGGGCTTCCAGCTCGGGAGCGGTCTTTTTTGTTTGATCGCCCGGAGCGTTTTTTGCCGCAACCGGTGTTGGGGACTTGAAGATCGTGCCGTGGTATACAAAGCCGACGGCGATTCCGATGCCGATGAGAATCAGGACGACGACGAGAACTCCGGAAACGCCTTGCGGGGGGTATGGATGCTTGGGGCCGGGTTCAGGAGATGTTGGAGCGGGACGACCGTTCCCTGCCTTGGTTCCGGTCAGGATCAAGGTCTGTTCTCCTGCAGGCGCCTGCGGTACGATGATTTTCTGGAAACACGTCGGGCATTCCATCACCGTGCCCGATTGTGACGAATCGCACTTGATATGCTGGCCGCACACCGGGCAGGCATATTTGAACTCGCTCATGTTGCGGCGAAACATTTCATATTTCGATTCGCGCGGCAATGGAGTTTTTAATGATTTTTTAGTTATAGTTACGCTCTTTGTGGTTGAATTTGGCCGTCGTTTCAAAAAATCTGTGTCATCCGCGAAAATCGCGGCTTTATGAAAAAAACTTCTCCCGTGTCCCGCAGCGGACGTTTTGTCGGCGGCCCGGCCGCCGACGTGGCGCAATTTACCGAATCCATTTCCTTCGATTGGCGCTTATGGCGGCACGACATCCTGGGTTCAATGGCGCACGCCGAAATGCTGCATCAGATTGGCGTCCTGAAAAAAAATGAGGTCCAGGCCATCGTCCGCGGGCTGGACGCGATCGGGAAAGAAATCAAAGCGGGGAAATTCAAATGGGACCCGGCGCTGGAAGACGTGCACATGAACATTGAAGCGGAGTTGACGAGGCGGGTCCCGGCGGGCGCCAGGCTGCATACCGCGCGCTCGCGCAACGATCAGGTGGCGCTGGATATACGGCTTTGGTTGCGCGATGAAATCACATCGTTGCTGGGCGAAATTGCCGATTTGCAACGGGCCTTTGTCCTGCTGGGCGAACGAAATGTGGACGTGTTGATTCCCGGCTACACGCATTTGCAACGGGCGCAACCAGTCTATTTTGCGCACCATCTGCTGGCGTACGTGGAAATGTTCGAGCGGGATTGTGAACGGCTGTGGGACTGCCATTCGCGGGTAAACGTCTGTCCGCTCGGCAGCGGAGCGATTGCCGGCAGCACGTTGCCCATCCGGCGTGAGTTGGTGGCCAAATTGTTAGGTTTTGTGGACGCGAGCGGAAGGCCTCAACTGACGCAGAATTCGATGGACGCTGTCAGTGACCGTGACTTTGCGGTGGAATTTTGCGCGGCGGCCGCCTTGCTGGCTGTGCATATTTCGCGACTGGCGGAAGATTTGATTCTTTGGGCGGGCGCGGAGTTTAATTTTATTAAAATTGCCGATGCGTACACCACCGGATCTTCGCTGATGCCGCAGAAGAAAAATCCGGACGTGGCCGAATTGGCGCGCGGAAAAACCGGGCGTGTCGTTGGCAACCTGGTTTCATTGCTGACGCTGCTGAAAGGTTTGCCGATGACGTACAATCGTGATTTGCAGGAGGACAAGGAGCGGTTGTTTGACACGGCGGACACTGTGCGGGCGACGACGCGGCTCATGGCGGCGATGCTGCGGAACACCCAGGTCAATCGCGCGGCATGCGACCGGGCGGCGGGCGATCCTGCGTTGCTGGCCACGGATTTGGCGGATTATCTGGTGGGCAAAGGAATGCCGTTTCGGCAGGCGCATCATGTTGTGGGAGCGGTTGTGGCGCTGGCGGAAAAAGCGGGGAAACCATTGAATGCTCTCACGCTGGCGGAATTGCAATCGGTGGACAAGGCGTTTGGGCGGGATGCGCCTGGCGTGTTTGATTTGAAGACCGCGATGGCGAAGCGGAACGTGATTGGCGCGCCGGGGACGAAGGAAGTAGCGCGGCAATTGGCGAGGTGGAGGAAGCAGCTTTCATAGGAAACTCAGGGTCTCTTTGGCATGAAGAAGTGCACCTATTGCGGTAAGGAGTATCCGGATGATGCGGTCCGATGTTCCATTGACGAATTTCCGCTTTCGGGTGGAGAAAGCGTGATTCCGGTTGCGGAAGAAGTCGCCGTTCGACCTTTGCTGGCGCCGCCAGGTCCCGCGTTGACCAGAATTGTTCTCACGGACAGGCAAATGGAGATATTCGAAGTGGTTCTGGTTTGTGTCATTGCTTTTGGTGTCAGCGTTTTGGGATCAATATATTTGCTTTTTGATAGAAATATTTACGGTGAAACAACGCGAAGCGCCTACGCATGGGCTGCTCAAGGTTTGCGGGAAGTGGCGTGTCTCGGATTGCTTTGGTATTTATTGCAGCGACGGGGGAAGACTCTTGCGGATTTGGGTCTGAGTTGGTCGCCGAAGGATTTTGGATGGTCAATTATTCTGTGGCTCGCGGCGCATGTGGCTTACAACCTTGTACGATCTGGAATTTACTCTTTAGGCCTGGCGGCGGGCAATCCCGAAACAGTGCATCAGGCGGTTGGCCATCTCCTGTTCGGCGGAGGAATTTTTTTCGCGACGATTTTAGTTCAGTTCATCAATCCATTTTTTGAAGAACTGATCGTCAGGGCCTATCTGATGACAGAGGTGAAGAGGCTGACAAAGAGCATTCCAAAAGCAATTCTCCTCAGTACCGTGTTGCAAGCCAGTTATCATTTTTATCAAGGCGGTCCGGCAGTCGTCGCGCATGGGGCGGGGTTCCTGATTTTTTCAATTTATTACGCAAAAACGAATCGTATCGCTCCGGTTATTTTGGCCCATCTTTATTCGGATGCCGGCAGTACATTGGACTATTGGCTTCGTTCAAGCCATTTCTAGAGGACCTGAATTTTTGCCGGGGGTGGTTGTCCAACGATCCGTGCACGAAGGACAGCCACCGGCTGCTCTCAATTCTTCGACTGCTCGTAAATCACAGATCCGCGAACGTTGAATACTTCCTCGGCAAGTCCGCGTAGATTCTTTTCGTCCACAAAAACCAGGAAATGGCCCGGCAAAGAGGCTTGCGTTATGACGCGGTTTACTAATTGGCCGTTGTTGTTGCCGCCCTGCGCCTTGATTCTGAGCGCGACGGCAAAGCATGGGCTCTTTGGGAAATGGATTACCTTTTTTCGCGCAACGGCGGCGGAGTCGATGGCCGGTTCGCCCGCAAAAACTTTCCGGATTGCTGCAATTTGTTGTTCCGTCAATTCGTGCGGCAGGAAGGTGTCCGCCGCCGACATGGCGGCCCGCTCCTGGCGGGCAAGGATGCTGACCTTCTGAAATTCATCAAACCGGTCTTCGAGCGGCCGCAACTTGTCGCGCTGACCGGTGCGATTGAAATAGGCGTGCAGAAGTTCGCAGCCGTTCTGAGTCAGTAGAGGGTCGGATTCCATGGCTGCTTCGATGAATGCGACGCCGCGTGAATCGTCCAGGTGTAAATAGTGGCGTCCGAGGATAAAGTTTGCGCCGGCGTGTTTGGGGTCGAGAGCGATGACCTGTTCGAGCACTGTTACGGCCGCGCCGTCGCCGCGAAGCTCGGCGATCTTTTGGGCCTTTTCCCATAGGTGTGTGGCGGATGGCGGGGCGTCAGCCGATGTTTCCATGCCGGAAAGTTCGGTAGTGACTTTTTGCGCGTATTCATGGCGATCCTTCCAGGCCGGGGTAATGATTTTTTGCCATTCGTCGCTCATCTTTTTTGCGATGACCGTGGCGGAGTCTCCAAGGAAAAATTCCGCGGCCGTTTGCGGCGGCATGGGCGGCTGCGGCGGGAATTGGCCATTTTCGACTTCTGCGGGCAATCGGCCAATGGCGCGCAAACGGTCTTTTAAGCAGGGATGGGTGTCGGCATTGCTTGTTTGAGCCAAAAATGATTGACGCAGCCATCGCGCTGCGTCGTCAGCGGTCGGCCCGGCTTTCAAGGTTTCGCCCAGCCTGAGCATGACATCGGCCGGAGGCTCTTTTTGCGATTGAGCGCGCGCGAAAATGTCCGGCCAAAATTTTCCCCCGATAAACGCTCCGTGAACGGGCGTGCGAATGAGTGCGTTTGCGGCCGGCTCCAATCCGGCCAGCCGGACGGAGCAGGCATCGGCTTCATATTCGTTGGCGCGCGCAAGCACGAAGGCATGGCCGTTGAATACCGGCCAAAACCAATTGAAAAAATTAAAGAAAATGCCGCCCAGACGCGTGCGCCGTTTGGCCATTTGCTCGAAAATCTGCGCCCAGGTGCGGCGCATGCGATAAAGCCAGTTGCCGAACCGGCCATGACCGCGCGATGAGTGGGCAAATTCGTGCGCCAGCACGGCCTTGAACTCATCCGGCGCAAGGATTTGCATCAACGGCAAGCCAATGATGAGATAATTGCGATGCCAGCCGAAAATTCCCAGTCGGGGCGCCTGAACGACCGCGGCGTTGACGTCGTTGACAATGATGACCCGATGGAACGGCTTGCAGTTGAGTGCGGTGCGAAGTTCGTCGAGAAGAGCGAATAGTTTTGGCGCCTGGTCGCGCGCGATGGCATGTCCTTCCGGCGCTTCCAGCTTGACCCAAAGCCCGCGCAGCACTGCGAGAAAAATGCCGCCGAATGCAATGAGTCCGATGATGGCTAATTTGACCGTTGCGGGCGCATAAATCACCATGACAATCATCAGAATGCAAAGTGCCAGCGAGCCAACCAGGATCAGGGTGAGGTATAGATAGGCAAGGGCGACCAGGCAGACAATACGGGCCGTGTAAAGTCGCGGATGCTTCCGTGAGACTTTTTCCAGCTTCTGAATCAAATGGTCAAACTCATCCCGGGTCACATATTGATTTTGTCGCGTGGAATTTTGAAATCAAATGTTTTCTTGTCGCAAAATTTTGAGTCTGGGCGACTATAGTCAGGGATCGGTTTGGTTTGAAATGGGTGTGATGAATTTCGATTGGGAAAAATTATGCGAGGTGGCCTCAACGGAAGTGGAGGGCGTGCTCAACGAATTGCCCGAGGCGTTGCGCGAGCGTGTGCAGGAATTGCCGATCACGTTTGAGCACAAGCCGGGCGAAGAATTGCAGGCGGATGGAATTGAAGAGGACGCGCTGGGGGTGTTTGTGGGCGCGGAGTTTGCGGAAGGAGGCGACGTGCCGATGCCGTCGCAAATTATTTTGTTCCTGGAAAACATTTGGGACCAGGCGGAGGGGGACGAAAATGCCTTTCCGGGAGAAATTCAGACGACTTTTTTGCATGAGCTGGGACATTTTTTGGGGTTGGACGAGGATGATTTGATGGAAAGAGGGCTGGATTAGCTTGATTTTATTGGGGATTTTGGATGTTTGAAATATCCAAAAATTTTTTGAAAAAAAGCTTGCGAGGGTTATGTTCTCTGATAGAGTGAACGTCCGCTCGCCGATAAGAGAGGCGAGGGTGGACAAAAGAGTCCATTGACAAGTGACGCGCTTGTAGCAAGATACGCGTCCCCGAAAACGAACTGATTGCCGGGTTTGAAAGTGGCGATTCGGCAGTTGGGATTTTTTATCCCCTGAAGGATAAAGACGTTTTGAAGACGTTTGCAACGTTTGGGAAAAATTTTGGCGTCCTTTATGGCGCCATTGTTCTTTGAAAATTGATTTGTGCGATTAGTGAGAGCCCCTTCAAGGATAGCCTGTTAGTGGGTTGTCCAAGAAGGTTTTAACCAATTAAAGCCCTTCAATTTTACGATTGAAGGCGAATCAACTAACGTTTTTTTACGGA
>DATJTK010000114.1:0-11280 GCA_035503455.1 Candidatus Sulfotelmatobacter sp.
GGGCGATTGGCCCATCAACCGCGTCGCCGAATTGACGCCCACAGCCTGGAAAGCGGCCCGCCAAAAAACATCCTGACATTCCCGCAGTTTAACCGCCCCTTCAACCATTGCCATACGGGGTTAGTAACACGGATACGGTCATTCGATGGACTGGTGCGATTATCTGGAGCGGACGCCGCCAACGTTGCCGCATGGCGTGCTGCGACGGTTGCCCCGCGTTCAATGGACACAGCGTCGTTTCCATCCGCATAGTACTAGCATACTCCAATTGGTTGTCGAACCGAACGCTTGGCTCAAGGAAATAAAATTCAGCCGTTGACTTCATTCAGCTGCTGGCGGCAGAGTGCCAAAGTCCCTCGAGTTTTCAAGGTCAATCATGAACTGAAGCGTTTGGGGACATATGAGTCAGATCCCACTTGTCAACGGCAAAAGTGTCACAATTCAAGGCTCGTAACTATTACCATGAACGCCAAAGCGAACATTCTTTATCTCCTCTTCAATTGACGAAATTTCCTGGCGTATGCTGGGAACCTCCGATTGAGCGGCTGTAACCGTGAACGTAAACACAGCAATATTATAGTCTCGTGGCGACACCATTTTCGCCACTTCCCAGCAATAGATTATTAGGCTTTCGCCATTTTGTTCACTTTTGAAGGAATATTTGAGCAAGAAGCGACTATCTGACAGTACCTCGGTCTGTCCTTGATTTTTAGCCTCTCGCTTTTGGACTGATTCCAACAATTGCGTTGGGGTTGCGTCTTCTTTCATTAGAAACGAAAGAACATTTAACCGCAATGTTCCGGTATCGTCGACGCAGAAATCTTTCAACAAACACCAGGACGCCGAAAAAGCTGCCGCTGAATTTGAAAACTGAAATCCATTTATGAAACCAATCGCTCAAATACTCTGCCTTGCCTTCGCCTGCATTTCCACAGTGGCTTTAACGGGCTGTTCCACGACTAAACTCGGCCATTCCGAAACGATGATTGATACCAATTTCCCTCCTTTACCTGAAGGCATAACGAGCTTTGGGGCTGCCACTGACGATGGGTATCTTTATGTATTTGGCGGTTACACTGGCAAACGACACGATTATTGTGTCGAAAAAGTTCGCGGCACCTTCTATCGGATCAAACTGGCCGGTGATGGCTCGGGACAGAATTGGGAAACGTTACCGGGGAGTGAACCCGCTCAGGGAACGGCCATTGTGGCTTATGGAAATTACATTTACCGCATCGGCGGCATGGCAGCAAAAAATCATGAGAATCAACCCCAGAATTTGATATCGCAAAACCTTTTCGAGCGTTATGACATTCAAAAGGATACTTGGACGCGGCTGTCCCCATTGCCTGATGGGCGGTCCACGCATGACGCGATTGTCGTGGGAAATAAGCTGTATGTCGGTGGCGGCTGGGATTTGAATGGCAACCCTTTTGATAATGACGATGCGGCCAAATGGCAAACCAACCTGCTCGTGGCCGATTTGAGCCAAGACAATCCACAATGGCAAAGTGTGCCGCAACCGTTCAAACGCCGGGCTATTGCCATGTCCGCCATCGGCTCCAAAATCTATTTCATCGGCGGCATGGATTCGGACAATGACACCAGCCGCGCTGTTGATATTTATGACACGGCCACCGGCCATTGGAGCAAAGGGCCGGACTTGCCGCATTCCATGCTTAACGGATTTGGATTTGCTGCCATCGGCGTTGGTGACGCCATTTATGCCAATGGTTTCTCCGGCAACTTGCTTCGTCTTTCACTGGATGGAACCAAATGGGAAGCAGTCGGTGAATTAAAGCAGCCTCGCTTCTTTCATCGGTTGATTTTGCTCGACGAGGGACAGTTGCTCGCCGTCGGCGGTGAAGGAAAAAACGGCAAATTACGCAATCTGGAAATTTTGACGTTGAGCAATCAATGATATTGGGTTCACTTAGTGCGGGGCGATACAGGGTGATGAAATTGTGTCCCGGCGGTCCCGCGCGAAGTGTTCAGGCTAGCCTATATTTTGGCCTGTTCCGTGCAGGCATAATACCTCAATGCTTGACTCCATTTTGCGCCATAGCTGGTTCAAAATTGAGCCGTTCGGCCATTGCCTTTCGATGTTCGTTAGCCAAATGTCCGTAGACTTTTCCGATCAAAACACCGCCGTCTTTGTGTCCAACCCACGCGGCAATTGTCATGAAATCAATACCGCTCATGACACACATCGAAATAAAATGATGCCGGCAATCATGAAATCCAAAAGCTGTTAGCTTCGCGCGATCACGAACCAACGTCAGAGATTCACGGAATGATTTGGCCGGAATGTCCTTCTCGCCTCGCTGTGGTGACGGGAAAAGCCATTGCGACACATTGTGCGACCGGGACTTCATGGCACTCAAATGGGTCTTCAATTTTGGGTTAAAATCCACGACGCGCGCATCCCGGTTTTTCAATTCTTCTATTCCTCGACTCGTTATTTGCCTGCGGATGAAAAGTTGAGCATTCCCAAAATCAACGTCATCCCATCGCAAACCGAGGGCCTCATTACGGCGCGCGCCGCAATAGGCCATGAGCCGGACGTAATCCACAAATTCCTGCCCATTTTCGGTGACTGGCACATCTTCGTCTCGTTTATTCTTTTTGGTCTCAAATGCGGCCTTGCAAAGTGCGTCCAAATCGGCGGACGAGAACAACGTCCGTTTTTCTGTGCTGGTTTTTAGCGGACGTATTCCTTCGGTTGGCAAACGCTGGATGAAGCCATCGGATATGGCCCGTTTCAAAACAACGCGCAAACCAATCACGTCTAAATTAATCGTGCGTGGCGACTTCTTCTCTTTCAGCCGAAGTTCAACAAAGCGATTGACGTGGACCGGCTTGATCTGATCGAGACGAAGACCGCCGATAAATTCAATCCACCGATTGAGAATCGTTTTCTCCTTTTCCACCGTGCCTGACTTTTTTGCTCCGTGTCCGCTACTGATAAAATCCAGATAATGCGCTACATAATCGGCAAATTTTGGCGTGCGGGTCAGTACTGGAAGCGTGTTGTCTGACCTTTTCGTTTGCAAGCGTTTCAGTTCGGCCACGGCCTGTGCTGCGGTCTGAACGGGGTTGTTGTCCCTGTCAACCAATGGCACGCGCCGGGTTGCTTTGACCCCGGTGATTGGATTTTCGACGCTCAACCGGGCGTAGTACCGGGAGCCCCGCAGCCAGAGGCCGCGAATCGGCTGCTTGCGTCCATCCAAGACTTTTGCGAAAGTGAGCGCATGATTGCGACGCTTGATTTGGCTGCCCGACCCATTGCTTATGGCAACATTTGCTTTCATGCCATAATAGTGGCACAAATAGTGGCACAACGCAAGTTTTCCGCTTCCAGAAATTTACAATCACATTGTAAAAATTGGGTTGCCGGTGTGGCGAAATGGCAGACGCACAGGACTTAAAATCCTGGGACCTTAAAAAGTCGTGCCGGTTCGAGTCCGGCCACCGGCACCAGTTTAGCGCCATGACCCGCCTTCGCACGGCTTCGGCGCGGCAAGGTGCCGTGAGTTGACTGGGAAGAAAATCACGAAAAATGCCTGCGTTTCGCGGGCGGGTCGAGTCCGACCAGGAAATCTCGATTTAAATGAAAAAAACAGTTTTGATCGTTTTGCTGGGCTTTACGGGATTGGTTATTTCTTTTCTAGCTCTGGCGGGCCTTTTAACCTGGTTGCAAAACCTGGCAACCGCACCGCTCTCCGAAGCGCCCGAACATGGCACGGAATTTCTTGTTGAGGCGGATTTTTTCCAAATACCGGGCAATACAAACCTGGCCTTGCTTGAAAAAGCATTGCAGAGAAGAGTCTCAGGCATCGGGGCCCGAGCATTTATGGAGCCGGTCTCGGCATCGCAACTGCGGATTGTGTTGGCGTCCACCGAAAGCAATATCGTTGAAGAAATTGGCGATAATATTACCCATTCCGGCTCTTTGGAATTTAGATTAGTAAATGACAACAGCGACGAGATTATCAAAAGCAACGAGCCGATTCCGCCTGGCTATGAAGTGTTTCAGTCCCTCGAACTGGTCCCCGGCCAGACACTTCCCGAACGGCTGGTTGTGAAGAAAGAGGCGGAGAATGGCCTGGCCGGCGCCATTGTCCAAAGCGCGCACGTGGCTTATGGAAATATGGGGGAACCACAAATCGAATTTGAGATGAACAAAGATGCGACTGCCCAGTTTGCCGAGGTCACGACCGAATATGCTCCCGACAATACAACCGGGGTTTATCATCGGATAGCAGTTATTTTGGATGGACAACTGTATTCCGCTCCGCGGATTGCTGGACCGATCACTGACGGTCTCTGCATGATTAGCGGAAGTTTTACGGAAAAGGAGGCTCAACGCCTGGCACAATTGCTAAATGACCCGCTTCCCGCCCGGGTCAAAATCATTAAAACGAATTCCTTCTGATCGCGAGCACCTTTCACGTGTGCCAAGTGTGTCATTTTGCAAAGCGGCGCTGTGAATTTTCAAAGATAAGTCTTGAAGGAGGGTAAAGAATTCTGTATACTCGCTGCGAATCTTCCAGCCCCGTATTATGAACGCGAAATTCTGTGCGCAATTCTCCCTCGTCGTAACCACATTTTTTTTAAGCGCCTTATTGGCCCAGGCAGATATCACGACCGGATTGGTTGGCTATTGGCCTCTGGAGGACGGCCCGGGCTCCGCAACCGCCGCCGACGGCTCCGGCAACGGCAATACCGGCACGCTAACGAATTATGCCGACGCCACATATAATAATATGTGGACGACGGCTGCCGATCCTATGAATGGGGATGCGTACGCTTTGCTATTCAATTCCGGGGGCAGCGCCGGAAGCACAAGTTTTGGCACAAATACCTATGTGAACATCGCGGATTCTTCAAGCCTGGACAAGCCGAGCCAGACGATGCAGTGGACCCTGTCGGCCTGGGTCAATTGCAGCGTCGCGCCTTCGTCCGAACCGGCCAACGCCGGCATCATTTGCAAAGGGAACTCGGGCCACGAAGCGTATGTGCTGTATATGAGCGGCGGACATTTTTACACCGAATTCCACAATGCCGCCGGCTCGGGCACGGAAACCGTAAATGCGACAAATAATCTTGCGATCAATACCTGGTATAATGTCACGGCCACGGTTTGGGTGCCGAGACAGAGCGGCTCGCTTGCCGAAGCCCTTGTTTACGTGAACGGCGTGCTGCTAAGCGGTACGAATGCCAATACCTACACAACAGTCTTGACCACGAATCTGCCGGTGACCATCGGCTGTCGCGCCAATGCCACCGGCACGATCAACACCCCATTTGAAGGCACCATCGACCAGGTGCGCATTTACGACCGGGCCTTGTCAGCCAGCGATGTCCTTGAGCTCTACAATACCGAGGCCAGTCAATTGCCTCCGTTTATCACCACTCAGCCCGCCAGTTCGGCCACAGTCGCCCAGGGCAACGCTTATACGAATAGCGTTTCGGCCATCAGCGGCAGCCCGCTCAGTTACCAGTGGTACACCAACGGCGTGGCATTGGGCGGGGCCACCGGCGCTCAATTGATTATCAATCCTGCCGAGCCGATATGGAACGACATCACTTATGATGTGGTGGTGGCAAACACATACGGCGCGGTCACCAGCGAGGTGGCGCAGTTGACCGTCCTGCCCGTGCAGCCGGAAATCATCGCTCAATATCCCAATACCTACACCAATGTGTCCGGCACCTACAACAACTTGTCCGGAACCAATCTTCTCGAATTGTTTGCGGGCGCAAGCCCAACGTTCTCGCTTTCAACTCTCAGCGCCACGCCGCTGACGTATTATTGGTTCACCAACGGCGTGCTGGCGGCCGGCGTCACCAGTTCCAATTTTACCTGGACTCAGCTTGAGTCAGGGCCAGACATCGTTTATTGCATTGCCAGCAACGTATCGGGAACGGCGACCAGCGCGGTTTGGTCCGCATCCGTGATTGCAGACCCGACCTCACCGTATCCGCAGGCGGTCCTGGCGTTAAATCCAGTTGGCTTCTGGCGATTGAACGAGGTAGATGATAATGGCGGCAGCATCCCCGGCGACGGCAATCCCGACGCTTTGTGCCATGATTATGCCGGCGGAAATGACGGCCTGTATACCAATCTCAACCTCAGTCAACCGGGATACAATCCAGCCTATCCGGACGATACCTCGGCGTTGTTTGGCGAGAACGGTTATGTCACTGACAGTTACGCCGGGCAGGTTGAAGGCATAGATTTTTCATCTCCCACCAACACGAGCAAGGCCTTTACCATTGAAGCGTGGACGGAGGGTGATGGACCTCAATTGTCCGCCGCGGGCATTGTGACGAAGGGTTGGGGCGGCGGAGGCGAGCAATTTGACCTGGACACAGGGGGAACCGGCCATGTTTTCCGTTTCCTGTTCCGTGACTCCTCGGGCGGTGTTCACGCGATCAGCAGTTCGATTGCGACTTCGTATTACAATATTGTCTGGTATCACCTGGCCGGCGTCGTCGATGAAGTGAACAGCAACATGGCCTTCTATATCAACGGGACACTGGTCGGTACGGCGGCTCTTTCACCGGGAATTGGCGTTCTCGCATCCACCAATCCGATGAGCATCGGCGCCCGGACGGGAAGCGCCGATACGAACTATAATGATCAATACTTCGGATGGGTCCAGGACGTTTCGGTCTTCAGTTATGCTTTGAGTTCGAACCAGGTCGCCAACGAATACGCTGAAGCGGGCAACACCGCTCCCTTCTTCACCCAACCGCCTCCGACCAACGTCACGGTCATCGTGGGCAATTCATTGACTCTGCCTGCAACGGCCTACGGCACACCTGTAAACACTTACACGTGGTATGATCCAAACGGCAATGTATTGGCAACCGGATCCTCGGGTGGGACATCGCTCAATGCAACGTTCACAACCAATAGTGTTCCTTTGTCGTGGAATGGCGGCCAACTGGAATTGACAGTGAATAATAGCTATGGCCAGACGAATGTGTATGTGGCATTCATCGTGCAGTCCTCGCCAGTAATCACGAACAACCTGCCGCCGCAGGTGGACATCGCGCAGGGACAATCTTATACGTATTCCATCGGCGCAGTGGGCGCCGCGCCGTTGCATTATCAATGGTTTTCGGGCGCCTCTCCGATCCTTAACCAAACCAACACCACATACACCGCAACCGGCCCCAGTGCAGGCACTTTCAGCTACTCGGTGGTTGTAACCAATTTCCTGGGTTCGACCACCAGCATTGTTTCGGCGTTGACAGTTCTTCCGACACCAACCAGCGCGTATTCAGCCAATATATTGGCATTGAATCCTGTTGGATATTGGCCGATGCATGAAATCGAAGCCGCCGCTCCGGGCGATATTGAAACCAACTACGGCTCGCTGGGCCTGCTCGGAACAGGCTACTATGTAGATTGGGCGAACCTGCAGGGGATCAATCATGGTTTTGCCGGAGCTTTGACCTATGACCCGGACACGTCGGTTTATTTCCCCTGGAACGGTGGATCGAACGACGGCGGCATGACCAATTGTCTTTTAATTCCGCAAAGCTCGCCTTTGTCGGCACTCAATCCACCGTTCACGGTTGAATGCTGGTTCTGGCCGACAAACACCGGTTCGGGCGATGTTTGGGGCCAGTCCGGCTATGAAGGGCTTAATGCGGGAAGCGCGGGCCTGGGCAACGGAAGCGTTTGCGGCATTCGCATCTATTGGAACAGCAGCAAATTTACGATTTATACTTACGATAATAGTTCAGTATTGAACCAGGTCGGCATTTCATCCAGCGCCTCAAAAGGCCAATGGCACCATTTGGTCGTCGCCTGCGACGCCAATACCAACTTTACTGAGTATCTCGATGGCGTTCCGCAGTCCACCAACTCGGGCGCGGGACTGTATTCGCCTGATTACTGGTCGCCGATGACATTGGCAACGAGCAGGGGATTCACCCGCAATATACCCGGCGCTATCGATGAATTTGCGGTCTATACCAATGACCTCTCGGCGAGTGATATATTGGCGCATTATAATGCTGGAACCAGCGGCGCTGCCGACGCTTATGTATCGGATGTGACTAATGATAACCCGGTGATTTATCTGCGAATGGATTCGCCCGCCTATACGCCTCCGGCGGCGACGCTTTTGCCTGCATTGGTCAATTTTGGCAGCGCGGGCGTCAATGGCTTTTATACGCCGGGCACAATGCCGGGCATTTTGCCGGGACCGGCTTCGACCAATGGCGTGCCATTCAATGGATTGTCCGGGACGAATGTTGCTCTATTCAGCGGCGTCAGCAGCTTTGCGGATGCCGGCTATGCGGCCACGTATAATCCGATCGGCACGATGCCCATCAGCGTGAGCGCGATGTTCCGCGGCAATCCGGCGGATGGACGCAACCAGACGATTGTGGGCCATTCGGACAATTCCTGGCATCTTTGGATGAACACCAGCGGCAAACTGGTATGGCAATTGGGCACAAACATAACCAGTTTGACTTCCTCTAAAGTTTACAACGACGGCAATTGGCACCAGGCCGTGGCGGTCTATGCGCCCTCGGCGAATCCAACGTCCGATGGAGTCGCTACTTTGTATGTGGATGGGGCATTGGATACCACCACAGTGACGGCAAGCACCAACGGAATCGCCCCGGGTTCAGCATCCGATGTCATGATTGCAAGCGATCCGGAATATACGAACAACCCCGCGGGTCCTGGCGAGCAGTTTGCCGGGCGCGTCTGCGAGGTGGCATTGTTTACCAACGTTTTGACATCCGGAGAGGTGAAAAATCTTTACCAGCTTGCCACGGCGTTTCCCGGACTGACCGCGAGCCTGGGGCCGTCCAACTTGACGTTATACGCCCGGGAAACATTCACATACAATGTTCAGGCATCAGGCACGCTGCCGATGCATTACCAGTGGTATCACGGCGCGTCGCCGATCTCAAATGCGACAAACGCCAGTTACGCCGCCACCGCTGCGCTCGGCGTGACAAACACCTATAGCTGTGTGGTCAGCAATGCCTATAACGGCTATAGCGTCACCAACGTTGGGACCGCTTCATTGGCAGGCATTACCGCGCCGACCAACCTTTACCCGGCCACCGTATTGAGCAACAACCCAATCGCCTATTGGCGCCTGGATGAAACGACCGGAACAGTCGCCAACGATTATGTGGGCGGGCATGATGCTCTCTACAATAATGTTCAACAAGGCGTCCCGGGCTATAATCCGACCGCGGATCCGGACCTGGCGGCGTTGTTTGGGACGGTCCTGCCCACCAATAGTTACGCGGGAGAAATAGATAATTCGGGGAACGACCTGCCGAATATTGACTTTTCGCAACCGGGAGGCAGCAACGCTGAATTTTCCGTGGAAGCGTGGATAAACGGGGGCTCAAATCAGGTCAGCGGAGCTGGAATCGTCACCAAAGGTTACGGAAATGGCGGCGAGCAATTCGACCTGGATGTAGTCCAAAGCGATATCCTGCGATTCATTGTGCGTGACGCCTCCGGTAATGTTTATGGCGCTGCCTCCGGGTTCGCATTGGACGGCAATTGGCACCATGTGGCAGGTGTTTGCGACGAAGCCGGCGGGCACGTGTCGCTCTACGTGGATGGTGTAGATGTAACAAACGCCCCGATCACTTCGGACGTCGGGCTTTTGTCCACGACGGCCTCCAGTGAACCCGGCGCGAACCTGGTCAGCATTGGCTCGCGCACCACGAACAAATCTGCGACGAGCTTTAGCTCCCAATTTGTTGGGACCATTGACGAAGTGGCTCTTTACAACTACGCGTTGAGCCAAAGCCAGGTGGCCGCTGATTACCAGGCCGGAGCCGTATCGAGTGTCAATACCCAGCCGACGAACATTGTGTATTCCGTGTCCGGGAATCAATTGACGTTGTCCTGGCCTCAAGATCATACTGGATGGATGTTACAGGCCCAAACGAATGGCCTGTCCGTGGGTCTCAGCAACAATTGGGTAAATGTCACTGGCTCGACTTCGGTAGATCAACTCACGATTCCAATTAATGTGTCCAACGGCGCCGTATTTTACCGGCTGGTATACCAGAAGCCGTAAGGCTTCGAGTTATATTTGAGGATATGGCCAAACCTAAAAAGAATTCGGACGGAGCGTTCACGCTCATTGAACTGTTGGTCGTCATCGCCATCATCGCAATCCTGGCGGCCGTTCTGCTGCCGGTGCTTGAAAGGGCCAAACGCCGGTCTTATGTGGCTACGTGCGTGAATAATCAGCGGGAATTGGTCACTGCCTGGATGATGTATGCGCAGGACCACAACGACCAGTTAATTGGAATGAGCACGGACAGCAAATTGGATTGGCGCATTGGCCTGGACCCAAGCGCTGCCATTCCCACTCCGTATCCTCTGAAGCTACGCTGGCCGACGACAATGACCAGCATGATTGCCATCAACAATTGGTTTATCTGCGAAGGCTGGGTGGAGGGACCGTTGTATCCGTACGCTTCGAGCCCTAACGTCATCCACTGTCCCGGAGATACCCGGGCTCTCCTGAACGTTTCGGGATTTTGCAGTTACTCGGGAGTGGAGGGATTGAGCACGAACATCACGGCATTCAAATGGGGCGTCACAACTATTGGCACACTGTCGGCTATCCGCCATACCAGCGACAGGATTGTGTTTGTCGAAGAATCGGATACGCGCGGTGACAATCTTCAACAGTGGGAATTTGAGTATGACTCAAGCGATAGTTCGGCCAATGGAGTGCCCAATAACCCCATCGTTCCGAGTTTCGGCGATAAAGTCGCGGCATTTCACGGTAACAGCAGTACTTTCAGTTTTGCGGACGGCCATGCTGAAAACCGCCGATGGCTGGATGCGGACACCATCGCCTATGCCAATTCAACCGCGACGTACTCTACATCCTACACGGGCAGCAAAAATTGGGCTGATGACGCCAACTGGGTTGCCCAACATTATCCCTGCCAGGCTAATCCTTGACGGCGCCAGTGGCAGGGACATCGCGCTGCGATGTCCCCGCCCGCGCAGATGCGGGCGGAATATGCGTCGAACAAGGTCCGATTCCACTTGTTGCGCCGCTGCACGCGGCGCTGGACGCCGCAGCGCAGCGTCCCTACCAGGAACAGCGTCAAGATGCGCCGCAGCAGCCCGTGAAAGTGGTTGCGCTCGTGGGTGAGAGTCCCACCCGTCGAATTGGACGGTTCACGACGGAACGGTCCGGTGCCTGTCGCCCCGCAAGGCGGCGAGGGGAGTAAGCAGTCCGGACAGAGAACCGA
>DATJTK010000115.1:0-58786 GCA_035503455.1 Candidatus Sulfotelmatobacter sp.
TACAGTTCAGCACATTTTCATGCTGCGGAGCAAGGGAAAAGGCACCTTCCTTTTGAAAGTCTGATTTTGAGAAGTCATTTTGACCAGTGAGGAAAGCCCTTTGGTCAACGTCATGTCGTTTTATTTATACGCGGACATGTAGTATTGTAGTATTTTTAGCGCGCCGCCAGTTTCGACCTGCCGCTTAAGATTGATTCTTCCCTCGCATTTCTTCATCCTTTCTGCGTTTTGAACATTCCCGAACATCGCAAAGCCATTGATAAGCTCGATGAACAACTCGTCCGACTCCTCAGCGAGCGCACGCGCCACGTCCTGGCCATAGGCGAAATCAAACGCAAGGGCGGCGAAGAAATCTACGCGCCTCATCGCGAACGCGCTGTCCTCGACCGTATTGCGAAGCTCAACCCGGGCCCAATGACCACCGAGCAGCTTCGCGCGATTTACAGGGAAATCATGTCCAGCGCGCTTGCCCTCGAAAAAACACTCATCATCGCCTATCTCGGCCCGGAAGCCACGTTCACCCATCAGGCCGCCATCCGGCGCTTCGGCTCCAGCCTCCATTACGCCGCCCAAAAAACCATAGCCGACGTCTTTACCGAGGTCCAAAAAGGCCGGGCCGATTACGGGGTCGTGCCGGTCGAAAATTCCACCGAAGGGGTGGTCACACACACACTGGACATGTTCCCGGACAGTGATTTAAAAATCGTTTCCCAAATCGTTTTGCCTATCCAATATTGTTTGGCCGGCATCGGCGCCGGCGTTAAACACGTCAAACGCCTCCACATCCATCCCCAGGCCCTCGGCCAATGCCGTCGCTGGGTCCAACAAAATTTGCCCGGCGCGGAAATTCTTGAAGCCTCTTCAAACGCCCGTTCCGCAGAACTGGCTTCCACAGACCGCGAAGCGGCGGCCGTGACCGGGTTTTTGGCCGCCGAAAAATACGGCCTCCAAATTCTCGAACAGGACATCCAGGACAATGCCGCCAACGCCACCCGCTTTCTCGTGCTGGGCCGGCAGTGCAGCCCTCCCACCGGCCAGGACCGCACCAGCCTGATGATTAGCGTCACGGACAAAGTAGGCGCGCTCCACGAGGCCCTCGCTTCCTTCCGCCGCGCCAAAATCAATTTGACCAAAATCGAATCCCGCCCCAGCAAACGCAAAGCCTGGGAATATTTCTTCTTCATCGATTGCGATGGCCACGCTCAGGACAAAAAAGTCGCTCGCGCCATCCAAAATCTCGGCGAACATTGCAACTTTGTAAAAATCCTCGGGTCATATCCAAACTCCGAATAACGCCCGGGTCCATGGTCGCAATACGATGAATCAATGACTAAAAAATCATTAAAAGAAAATTTTTTCTTTGGATTTGGGCAACGACAATGTTAAGCTTTGAAAAGTAAAAGCGGTTCGAAAGAAAGGCGCTTTTAGACAGGCCGGGTGATCTCGCGCATTGTGGCGCGAGCCGTGTAACGGAAGATTCCTCTGTTGCGTTTGGTATATCCCAAGGCTGGTACTGGACACACAATCCATCGTTAGAAATAACATGACAACACAAGTTGAAGCACGAAAACAGGTCTTTAGTAAAATCTTCCGCTGGCAGCCGGCCAACGGACATGCCCCGGCCAAAGTCGAAGTCGCCGGGACATTTTCGCACTGGAAAAAAGTTCCTTTGACCAAAGAAATTTCCGGCGGATGGCACGCCACGCTCCACCAAATCCCCGGCAACCGCACGCATCATTTCATGTATTTCGCCGACGACAAACCCGTTTCGGGCCCATCTGACGGAATGGCGATGCCGCAGGGAGACGAAGAGCAGTTCGCACTCACGACCGCCCGCGGACCGCGCCTCTTCATGCTTTTTTCGCAGACCAAGTAGTGGCGCAGGCATCCTGCCTGCGAGATTCGATACCGCCAGGAATGGGATACGAATATATGGGTCTCCCACGAAGTCCCAAAACTGATATCATTCCACCCAAAAGTGGAGCTTTTTTCTTTATTCCATTTGCGAAACTATGGTAGGATGTCTCCATGGATCAGGAAGAATCCTATTATATTTGGGGAATTGACAATTCGCCTTATGGTCCCATCGAGCTGTCCCTGCTCACGGAATGGATTAAAGATGGCCGCGTCATTGCCGACACCTGGGTCTTTGAGCAAAGCGCCAACAAATGGGGAAAAGCCTCTCAATTCCCGGAACTTCAGGCCTCTTTCGAAGCCGGTGCGGAAACTAATCCATCTTCGGCTCTAACACCCGGCCTGCTCCGCCGCATCAAGATTTTAGCACACCTAAATGACGCGCAATTGGCGCGCCTTTCCGATTTCATGGAGCTTCAGGAATGGCCAATCAATGGGATCGTGATTCGCCAGGGCGACGTTGGAGATGCCATGTTCCTGGTCTTGACCGGGGAATTGCGGGCCCGCACCGCAATGGCAGACTCCGAAACCATTCTCGCAACGTTCCGCACCGGTGATTTCTTTGGAGACATGGCCCTCTTCGATAACGGCCCCCGCTCGGCGGACGTCGTCGCCAACATGGACTGCAGCCTCATTAAAATTTCCGCCGTGAACTTCTACCGGCTTATCCGGGAGGCGCCGGCGCTGGCCACCCCCTTCTTGCAGGCCACCGCCAGAACGCTTTCCTCCCGCATTCGCGCCGATAACAAACGGCTGCTTCAAATCTCCGAACAATTCGCCACGAGCCGATTGCTATAAGACGGAGACGGCGAATCCGCTTCCGCTATTTGGAGTATTGGTCAATCTTTGCAATGAGATCGCTTACAGCAGGGCTTGGCGCAACCTGACGCGAGAACAGAATATCGTCCATTGTTACTGGCCGACCGTAATACACCTGGTTGGCATCATTGTCGGTCGATATAGAACCTCCCTTAATCGCGGCGCCGGCATACAGCCCGTTGCGTGCGCTATAAACCACGACCGATTGCGACGTCGCTGTTGACGCCTGCGCCCCGGCGAACGTCGAGCCACCAGTGGCTGAGGCTTGCGCTCCAAAATCCATGCTGGATTGCCTGAGTTGGTCAACCGCGCCCGGGGTCTTCAGAAGGATCACGTAAAAGTCCTTGGTCCCGCCAATTTGCGCACCCAGGCTCGCGCCAACGGAACTCACAAAGCCGGCCGCGCCCCATTTTCCTGATTCGTCCCTGGTCAGCGCCACGCCATTTCCGCTGTGAAAGCCAAACATGAAAGCGCCCCTCGTCCGATCCAGCAAAATAATCCCTTTCGCCGCCGCCAACTGGTCAGCCGGCACGGCCGTGGACGGATTTCCCTGCATGGCGGTGAATTGATCGGTCAGTGAACGCACCCGCTCGTCCAATTTCATCTTGTCCACCGCTTTCGCCGAAATGGCCAATCCCATGATTAATATACCCAATAGTAACGTTTTCATAATCCCTCACTTCCTTTCGTTATTTGTACTCCTTTTGTTTGAGAACCCATAACCATGAACCCGCTTTTGGAAAATATCAAATAACCAGCTCAAATTTTTTTTGAATTAATTTCCCATTAAGCGCATTCTCGGGCCTGTGAACCATCTGGCAAAAGCACATGAGGTTTTCGACATCGAAATCGCCGCGCTCAAAAAGGTGCGCGCGCAATTGGACTCGTCCTTTGAACGCGCCGTCGAGATTGTCGTTGAAGCCATCAAACGCCGGGGCAAAGTTGTCGTAGTCGGCATCGGCAAATCCGGGAACATCGGGCAGAAAATCGCCGCCACGCTCACCAGCACGGGCGCGACAAGCGTCGTCCTGAACAGCGTGGACGCCTTGCACGGAGACCTTGGAATCGTTAATGATGGCGATGTTATTTTGGCTTTGAGTTACTCGGGTGAGTCCGAAGAATTGTTGAATTTGCTCCCTGCGCTGAAGCGCTTTTCAGTGAAATTCCTTTCACTAACCGGAAATCCCAAATCCTCGCTTGCCCGCCACAGCGACGTCGTCCTCAACGTAAAAGTGCCGCGCGAAGCGTGTCCGTTTAACCTCGCGCCGACCAGCAGCACCACCGCCATGCTCGTAACGGGCGATGCCCTGGCCATGGCGATTTTGCAGGCCCGCGGTTTCAAACAAAAGGATTTTGCGCGAAACCACCCCGGCGGTGCTATCGGCCGGGCCATGCTCCAGAAGGTCGGCGAAATTATGCGCACCGGTGACCGCAACGCGATTGCGCCCGAAGACGTGTCGGTGATGGAGGCCCTGCTCGTAATGAATCGGGCCCGTTCGGGCAGTTTGAGCGTCGTGGACAAGCGCGGGCGGCTCACAGGCGTTTTTACAGACGGTGATTTGCGGCGGCACATGGCCGCCAACGGGAACCTGCATTCCGAACCGCTCAAGGCCGTCATGACCCGCAATCCGATTTCTATTTCTGAGAATGCCCTGGCCACTGAAGCCCTGAAAATCTTCGACGAACGAAACATCGACGATCTGATTGTGGTCAATTCAAAGAAACAGCCCGTCGGCCTGGTGGATTCGCAGGATTTGCCGAAGCTGAAGATAATGTGAGAACCGGATGTGGTTCGTGATCTAATAAACGTTGCGGAGTGATACAATGGAACAGAATGTCCCAGTTGAACTACAGACCAGCATCAATCGGCAAGTGCTCGATCACCTTGAAGGCCTGTCCGCGCATTCTGACGTCGCAGATGCCCTGAGCACAGCATTAAAGCCGCTGGGAGATGTCCAGATATTTTGCCCGGATTGGCAGCAATATCGGTACGTGGTCGCTTCCACCAGGGGTATCATCATTGCGCTCGCCGTCGGAATGGACACGACCGGCTTCCGTTTGGATGAGCGGATGAATGCTCGCGCACTTGCCAGCGGAGGCGTACCCTATGCCGAATGCGGTAAACAATGGGTATCGTTTACGCTTTTCCGTGATGATTGGCCCAAGGTTGATATTGAGTTCTGGGCACGGAAGGCCTACGTCGCCGCGCGAGAATTTGAACGATGAAAACGCCCAACAATTGGGTGCAGGCGACGCCGGGGCCATACATCACGCACCACGTGAACGCGGGAATGAGGATCACGATGAGGGCGATTATGATTCTCTCAGGCCCTTGCGCCTTATGTTAGATTGTGTTCGTGCAAGCCGAACAGCTCATCTCCGCCCACCGCGGCGCGCCGGAAAATCCGCCGAATCGCTTCGAAAAGGTGCGCCTCGAACCGGACGCTGACTGGAATCCGGATGAAGACGTTCTGCCTCGCACGCAATTTTTCGTGGACCACAGCAAAACGGTCGTTGCCCACAACGACAGCCCGGACATCGGCTTCACGTCGAGCCTGAATCCCTATCGCGGTTGCGAGCATGGTTGCATCTATTGTTATGCCCGGCCCACGCACGAATATCTTGGGTTTTCGTCCGGCCTCGATTTCGAGACCAAAATCATGGTCAAACTCGACGCGCCGGAGCTATTGCGCGGCGAACTGTCCTCCCCCAAATGGAAGCCCCAAGTCATTGTGATGAGCGGCGTGACCGATTGTTACCAGCCCGTGGAACGAAAACTGAAATTAACCCGGCGTTGCCTCGAAACACTTCTGGAATTTCGCAATCCCGTAGCCATCATCACAAAAAATGTCCTGGTCACGCGCGACGTGGACGTGCTTTCGGAACTTGCCAAATTCCATTGCGCGAGCGTATGCCTGTCCATTACGACCCTGGACAATGACTTGCGCCTGGCCATGGAGCCGCGAACCTCGCCGCCGCAAGCCCGGCTCAACGCCATCCGCAAACTGGCTGAAGCGAACATTCCAGTAAGCGTAAACGTCGCACCCATCATTCCCGGCCTGACTGACCACGAAATGCCCGCCATTCTCAAGGCCGCGCACGATGCCGGCGCCACTTCCGCCGGTTTCACCGTCGTGCGGCTTCCCTACGCCAATGCCCCGCTATTCGAGAAATGGCTGGAAACTCATTTTCCCGATCGCAAAGAACTCGTGCTCAACCGCATCAAGGCCATGCGCGGCGGAAAACTCTACAACTCCCAATGGGGCAGCCGGATGCGCGGCGAAGGCATCTTCGCGCAACAAATCGAGGCGATGTTCGACGTCGCCCGCCGAAAGGCCGGTTTCGCGGACGTCCGAAATTACGAACTTTCCACAGCGTCATTTCGCCGCCCGGACGGACCGCAATTATCGCTATTTTCATGAACCGCAGCACCGTAGCGCAGGTTTCCAAACCTGCCGTATCGCCGATTTCCAAATCGGCTGGCCGTACGAACGCCAACTATCGCGAGATCCAAGATTCATGGTCCCTGGGTCCCAACATTCGATGTTCGATGTTTGGAATTTATTCAAATTACAGCGCTCTCTAAATGCAAAACCTTGTCGAAGATTTTTTGCAATTCCTGCGCCACGAACGCGGGCAGTCTGACAATACCGCAAAAACGTATGCCGCAGTGCTGGGAAAATTCGTTGCCTGGGCCGAGAAACAAAATCTCAAAGACTGGAAAGCCGTGGACTTGCGGCATCTGATGGCGTTTTTGCAGCATGAACGCGAGCGTCAGTTGGAAACCGAACCAAAAGATTCACCCCGCCGGCTAAGCGGCGAGAGCCTTTATCTGGAAATTGCCGCGTTGCGGGCGTTTTATAAATTCGCGGAAAATGAAAAACTGCTGCCACAAAATGTCGCGGAAAACCTCTCTCTTCCCCGCCGCTGGAAACGCCTGCCCAAGGCGCTGACCGACGAGGAAATGAAACGCCTGCTCGCCCCGGAAATTCCACCCACGCCAGAAAATCTGTGCGACCACGCCATTTTGGAACTGGCCTATGCATCCGGTCTGCGCCTGTCCGAGCTAAAAAATTTGCGCCTGGAACAATTGCATTTGGAGTCCGGTTTCATCAATGTCATCGGCAAGGGAAACAAAGAGCGCGTTGTGCCCGTGGGAAAGAAGGCGGTGCACGCCCTGACCCGCTACATCGAAGCCGCCCGGCCAAAATTCATCACACCGAAATCGCCGGCGAATGTCTTTTTGACCAAACGCGGGACGCCGTTCGCCTCCGTGACCCTTTGGCTTCGGATTAAGAATCGCGTCCGCCGCGCCGGCGTTGAACGCAACGTCACCCCGCACATGCTGCGTCACAGCTTTGCCACCCATCTTCTTGAGCACGGCGCGGACCTGCGCGTCATCCAGGAATTGCTCGGCCACGCCAATATCAGCACGACAGAAATTTACACCCACGTGGCTGGAAACCGCCTCCGCGAAATCCATCGGCAATTCCATCCCAGAAGCGGCTAACGTAAATACAGCAGCCCTGCGGCGGCAAGAATTCCGGGTTCGATCGCTACAAGTACCTCTGCCCGTGTCTTTTCCGGGGCCAGTCTACACCCATAAATCGCAAAATATTCATAAGAAGGCATTAAAACTGCTTTTGCCATAACGGTCTACGGGCCAGGACCGTCAATGAAGCAGTCAGGATTCAATCCCAGCGCACCTCCTTTATCAAAAAGGGGTTATACAATCATTTTAACCGTCATGCTTTCCCTCATGGCGGTGGTCGCTACCGCCCGGGATGCCGCTGACACAAACGCCGCTCTTTCAGCGCTGGCGGATATGGACATTAGCAATTTGGTCAACATCAAGGTTTCCATCGTTTCGCCGAATGCGCCCGAAACCATCCCCCAAACGCCCGCGGCGGTTTCCGTGGTCACGGCACAGGACATCGCACGTTCAGGCGCGCAAAACTACCCGCAAGCGCTAAGACTGGTCCCGGGCATGAACGTCGCGCAGGTGGATGCGAATCAGTGGGCCGTCAGTTCACGCGGGTTCAACGACGTGTTCGCGAACAAACTGCTGGCCATGCAGGACGGTCGCAGCATTTATACGCCCCTGTTCTCGGGAGTGTTCTGGGATGTGCAGGGGACGTTGATGGAGGACATCGATCATATCGAAGTGGTCCGCGGCCCGGGCGCGACCATCTGGGGCGCCAACGCCATGAACGGCGTCATCAATATCATCACCAAAAGCGCCGCGGACACCCAAGGACTCCTGGTAGACGGGGGCGGCGGCGCAGAAGAACGGGGATTTGCGGGCGCGCGCTACGGTGGCGCAATTAACAGCAACGCCTTTTATCGCGTCTACGCCACCTACGAAAACCATGGCCCGACGGTTTTATCTGACGGCAGCGACGCGAACAATTCGTGGCAACTCGCGCGCACCGGCTTCCGCACGGATTGGGACCCAACCGACCAGAATTCGTTTACGTTTCAGGGTGATGGATACGCGGGCTGGATCAATCAGGTGTTTGACGAGTTCGATCTCGCCAGTCCCACGTTCACCTCCACAAATGCCGAAGTCATGAAGGTGAGCGGCGCCAACACCCTCGGCCGCTGGACACATACCTTTTCGGACACCTCGAATTTCAAGCTCCAGATGTATTATGATTACACCGCCCGGTTTGCGGAGAACCTTTTCGACGAACAACGACATACGTTTGATTTGGACTTCAAACATCAGTTTGCGCTGGGCACGCGAAATAACGTCGACTGGGGCCTGGGTTATCGCATTACCGCAGATCACGAGGGCGATAATCCGAACATCTCATTCTATACGGATTCGGAGGCAATCAATTTATACAGCGCGTTTGTTCAGGACGAATTGACGATTGTCCCTGACTGCGTCAGCCTGACCGTCGGTTCGAAATTTGAGCAAAACGATTACACCGGTTTTGACGTCCAGCCCAGTGCCCGGCTTTTGTGGACGCCCACGGAACATCAAACCGTTTGGGCTTCGGTCTCCCGATCCGTGCGAACGCCCTCGCGCGCGGAGGAATCGGTAATTTTGACACAGCCGGTGGAAGTTGCGCCGGGCGCTTATTATCCAGCCGTAATTCTCGGAACAAACACGTTCAAAAACGAAAACATGATTGCGTACGAAACGGGTTATCGCGCCCAGCCGATAAAAAATCTGTCATTCGACGTGGCCGCGTATTGGAATCATTACAATGATCTGCGAAGCGAAGTAGAAATCCCGCCCACCGCCCCAATCCCGCCGGCCCTGCCGGAATTTTACCTGGCTAATAATATCCACGGAAACGCGTATGGCGGCGAGATTTCGGCGACCTGGCGCGTGCTGGATTGGTGGCGGCTGCAGCCTTCGTATTCCTATACGAAGTCGATTCTTCACGCGAACACCGTCGACGGCTATACGGACGCATACACGGTCGGCCTGGATGAAGGAGCCAGTCCCGAAAATCAATTCATGATCCGCTCGTCAATGGATTTGCCCCATGATATAACCTTCGACACGGGGTTGCGTTATGTCGATAAGCTGGAGTTTCCCCAGGCGGGTGCCGCGTCCACGATTAGCGTGCCGGATTATTTTGAGTTGGACGCGCGCCTTGCATGGCGCATCAATAAAAATTGGGAAGTGGCGGTCATTGGCCAGAACTTGCTGCACGACCGGCACACGGAGTTTCTGCCAACGTACGTCCGTACGCAGCCGACGGAAATTCCACGGAGTATTTTTGCCGAGATTACGTTCCAGTTTTAATGCGGCTTTTATGAATGTCGTATTTCAATGGCGCGCGTGGCTGGCAGTGGTCATCGCGGCCCAATTGTTTCACGCGAGTTTTGCCGCCGCGCAGGACGGAGCGTTTTCCGAATACGAAGTCAAAGCCGCGTTTTTGTATAATTTTGGCAAATTCGTCGAATGGCCCACCAACGCTTTTGCCGCCGAAAATGCTCCCCTGCTCATCGGGGTTTATGGCGACAACCCGTTCGGCAACGACCTTGCCGAAGTCGTCCGGAACAAAATCATTAATGGCCATCCCGTCATCACCCGGAAGGTTTCATTCAGCGAATTGAAATGCTGCCAGATTCTTTTTATCTCCCGGTCCGAACAAAAGAATATCAAGCAGATCCTCGCCGCGCTGGACGGCGCGGGCGTCCTGACGGTCACCGAAGATATGGATCCCACCCAGCCGGGCGTGATGATTAACTTTATCGTGGAAGACGACCGGATCCGTTTCGAGATCGATAACTCGGCGGCGGAAAAGGTTGGATTGAAAATCAGCTCGAAATTGCTTATTTTAGCCACAAAAACAACGATGCTTCATAAGATTCATAAGATCGAGCAACCCGGAGTATTCCTTTGCGCGCGATTTCCATAAAACGCAAGCTCATTGCGCTCATGCTGGCCAGCACCGCGACGGCCCTGCTGCTGGACGCCGCCGCTGTCCTGACTTACGAGTATTTTTCCTTCCGCAACAACATAATCCATAGCCTGTTGACCCAGGCCAATATTGTCGGAAGTGAAAATACCGGGGCGTTATTCTATAGGGACAAGGCAACCGCCACAGAGAATTTAAGCGCCTTAAACGCCCAACCCAATATCACTGCAGCCTGCCTGTATTACAAGGATATCAGGGGAGACTACAGCCTCTTCGCGACGTATTCCCCGCCCGGCGGACCGCATTTGGATCCGCCGCAGCATCCCGAAACCGAAGGGACAAGCATCAACAACGGAAAACTCGCGGTGTGGCACTATTTTAAGTCCGGCGACACAGCCGGGGCCATTTACCTGGAATCGGATTTGGCTCAATTGTACGCGAAACTCTGGCATTATGGCTTCTTCATCGGCGCCTTTGCGGTCGTTTCGCTCCTGGCCACGTTCATCCTGGCCTCGCGTTTGCAGCGGGTCATTTCAAGGCCCATTTTTCACCTGGCACAAACGGCCAAAATCGTATCCAGCCAGAAAAACTACGCCGTCCGCGCGGTAAAGGAATCCAACGACGAATTGGGCAATCTCATCGACGGTTTCAACGAAATGCTGTCGCAAATCCAGGAACGCGACGCGGCCCTGAATCATGCCAATGAAGAACTCGAAAAGCGGGTTCGTGAGCGCACGCGCGACCTGGAGCAGCAGTTCAGCCGCATCAGCCTGCTCAACCAAATCACCTATGCAGTCGCCGCGCGGCAGGACTTCGAAAGCATTATCTCCATTGTGCTTCAGCAATTGGAAGCCCATCTCCCGGTGGAATGCGGGAGCGCCTATTTGTTCGCTGCCGACTCGCAATCCTTCAAAATCCTGGCGCGCGCGCCGAAAAGCCAGTCCGTCGCCGCCGCTTTAAAACTTCCCGATTGCCTGCCTGTGGACGACACCCCTTTTCGGCCTTGTCTGGCCGAGGAGATCGTTTATGCAGCCGACCTCGGCAGAGTGGACCTGGCCCTGGCAAAGAAAATCGCCGAGTCCGGATTCCGCTCGGTCCTGGGTGTGCCGCTGGTCATTGAGGGTAAAACATTTGGCCTGCTGGTGCTCATGCGGCGCGAAATGGATGGTTTTAGCCCGGCCGAACGCGATTTCATTCGCGGTTTGAGCGCGCACGTGGCGATGGCCATCCATCAGGCGCAATTATATCAGAACCTTCAAAAAGCCTACAATGACTTGAGCCAGTCCCAGCAATCCCTGATGCAGCAGGAACGGCTCAAGGCGCTCGGCCAGATGGCCAGCGGCATCGCTCACGACATCAACAACGCGCTTTCTCCCGTCGTTGGATTCTCCGAACTCATCGCCCAAACCGAATCCAACTTGAGCGATGCGGCCAAAAAACATTTGCTCTACATCAAAACGGCCGGCGAAGACATCGCCCACATCGTCAAACGGCTCCGGGAATTTTATCGTCCTCGCAATGAACGCGAGCCGCTTCAGGCGATTAATTTGGGCGTTCTGGCCAAACAGGTCATTGACATGATGCAGCCTCGCTGGAGGGACATCCCGCAAGCCAACGGCATCAATATCGACATGCGCCCGGATTTTACGGTCATCGCGCCGGAATTTGCCGGCATCGAAAGCGAAATCCGCGAGGCTCTGACCAATTTGATCCTCAATGCCGTGGACGCCCTGCCGCGCGGCGGTGTCATCACCGTCCGCACTGCCGCGGTGGAACGCGCCATCAAAAACGGCGACCGTTCAATGCACGCGGTCCTTGAAGTGCGCGACACCGGCGTGGGCATGGATGAACAAACCCAAAAACGCTGCCTCGAACCGTTCTTTTCGACAAAAGGAAAGCGCGGCACCGGCCTGGGCCTGGCCATGGTTTATGGCGTTATTGAGCGGCACCAGGGCAAGATAGAGATCGAAAGCGCCGTCGGCAAAGGCACGGCCATCCGGCTTTTCTTTCCCGTCCGCAATTTGGGAATCACGGGAGCCACAGAACCGTCCGAATCCGATCAAGTTCCGCCCCCGCTCCGCATCCTCTGCATTGATGATGAACCGGCCCTGCGCCTTCTTATCCATGAAATGCTGTTGCGCGACGGCCATAACATTGAAATGGCCGATGGCGGCCAGGCCGGCATCGAGGCCTTCCGCGCAGCGCTCACACGCAAAGCGCCGTTCGACGTGGTTATGACAGACCTGGGAATGCCCCTCGTGGACGGCAATGCCGTGGCCCGCACGGTCAAGAAAGAATCCGCAACCACGCCGGTGGTAATGCTAACCGGTTGGGGCGTGTTCCTGAAGAACGATGGCGACGTTCCGTCCGAAGTGGACGGCATCCTGAGCAAACCGCCGAGGATTAAGGAAATTCGGTCGATGCTGCGGAAGGTGACGAAAAAGCCCCGCTAAGCCGCACACGTTACCACGCGCCCATCCCGGTTTTAGTTCCTATAGGTCGTATAGGTCCTATATGTCCCATTTATTCTCCGCGCGCTCCGCTCTACCACGAGAATCTCTTCTCCTGCCCATCCAGGAGCCACTGTTCCGGCGTCCGCCGTTTCATCCAGTCCAATGGCTCACCCACTGGCTGCGCTCGTGATGCCGCGGACAACGCCTCGCGCAATTCGCGTTGCTGGTCCGGGTTCACGATATCCCGCGACAGAGATATAAAAAGCGTCGTGCCGCTGTGGGCCAGCAGGTCCAGCCATTGTGAGTTTTTTTCCCAGGGAATCGAATTGCTGGACGTTTGCCCAACACAATCCGGGTCTATGGCAAAGAACGTCCCCTGCTCCGGCCCGCGAAATGCCAGACAATTCACACCCATCTTTCGTGTCCGCTTCCAATTATTTCCACTCGTATCGTCGCCCACACGCTGGATTTCAAAAATGCCCGCGCCAATGTGGCCTATCGTATTACAACCATCGATGATGGTATCATTGCCCGCGGCGGAACGGATGTCCTCGTACAGACTCCGAATGACCTCAGCCGTCGTTTTGGAGCGGTCGGCAAATGCCCATCCATCGGCGGTGACACTTCCGTTCATATCCATTCCCCATCGCCCGGTAAGATCGAAGGTGCTGAAATCGTGTTTGATGAGTTCGTAGCCCCACCCGCGAAATCGACGGACGGTTTGGCGGATGAATACCCGGACCTGCGGAACCGTCGGGTCTAAATATTTCGGGTCACGCTGCAACCGCCAGCTAGTGGGCTGGTCCGCGTTGGCCACCAGCGGCCTGAACCAAAGCCCGGGCCGCGCCCCCAACCGACGCACCGCTTCGGCAATTTCGGGCATCGTCATCGTCGTACTGAAAGCCGGGTTGACCTGATTCCATAGGCCGGGACTGTCTCCATTTTCACCTTTCCATTGCCAGCCGTCATCCATGACAGCAAACGGGCGGTTGGCATTCCCCTCGGACAATTCGGCGATAAACTCAACATTCGTGAGAAACGTTGCCGCCGTGTCATGGCCGTAGGTGCAATACCAATCATTGAATCCATAGACCGGTTGTCGCGGCATCCTCGGCTGGGGACACATTAGCCGGCAAAAAGCCTGGTCCGCGGCAAATGGAGTTTCATTGATTTGTCCGTGCCGGCAAACGACGGTGCAGACCGGCAGCTTGCGGTTGCCCAATTCGACGCCCATGCCGCCACAACGAACATCCGCATGAAGCGTGATGCCATTGGTATCGATAGTCCAATAACACAAAGCGGATGGGTCCGTTTTCACGCCGAAACCATCCGTAACGCCTCCACGATTGGCAAGAAAGTACCAGGGCATGATCCGCTGCGCGTCTAAAGGTTTCCATTCCAAATCTCCATAAGCGCGCTCCCACGCATCGCCTAAATAAAGCGCATCTGGGGGCGGATTGCCCTGCCAGCGAATCTCCAGCGACATGACCGCGACACCCGGCGCAGAAAGAACAATTCCAAGGCCGCTGGGGCGCAGAGTCGTCATCACGCGCACGGAGTCATTTGTCCAGGAACCGTCTGGGACCCGGACTAATGCCATCGTGCCGGATTCAGTCGTGACGGTCACGCTATCGGGGACGCGGTCCAGATTGTTAAAGTCATTGTTTTCCGCCGCGAATACGTGGGCATTGACGAGAACGGACCATATGAATATTACGAACAGGAAACGGCGATTTGATGGGTTAAAAATAGATTTCAATGCGAGGTGATTTTAGAATGAATCACCCCCCTTTTCGACCAATTTTTTCCTGGAACAAAGTCCGAATCTGTACAACTGGACTGAGGTAACAAATCCGCCGGTCTTGAACATGGCGAACCTGCGGGAGCAATTGGCGGTGTCCGCGACCAATGCGGCGTGTTTTTACCGGCTGGCAACGCCGTAAATCGGAGGATCGCGGACCTATCGCTATGACAATATGAAGTCGTACAGGGTGCTACACCTGCTACATCCTTGGGTAGCAATTGCTTAGGGTGCTACATTGGGTGCTACACAGGTGCTACAGGGGTGCTACATTTTCCGGCGCAGCCGAAACCACGGCACAAAAGGCCACTCTGACTTCGCAAATGGCGGCGCACCCTCTTCAGCGCCAACGGCGCATTTTATACCAGCCTGGGGCAACAGCCCCAGGAACAGAAACGCCAAAAACCGACCAAGGGCTGAAAGCCCGCCTTATCAATTCACGATTGCCCCGAGGATTTAAACAACGAAGACGCAAAGACGCGACAATTAATGCTTTAATTTCCTAATTCTAATCATGATGGAAACTTCGGACGGTCAAAAAGGGGCTCGAAATTTCCATCAGGGCGATTTCGCAAGTTTCCTGATATCTTCAATTTTGCTAACAAAACCGCATCGTTTTTGCTTGGAAACAAATTTGTTTCCATTTTCGTTTCCCGAAGTTTCCAGTTTCCAACCTATATATGCAAAAATGGAAACTTCGCCATCCATTGAGGTGGAGACGTAGCGCAGGTTTCCAAACCTGCCGTATCGCGGGTTTCCAAACCCGCTGGTCGTACGACGTTGTACGAGGACCGAAATTATAACCCCGCGCTACGGCGGACCTGGAAATCTGCGCTACGGTTATTTGCAGGCATTTGAGTCTAGCCATAAAGTGACGGAGTCGAGTTGATCCAGTGACGGATCGCGGGTTTTTCCCAATCCGACGATGGTACGACGGCGCACGATCAGCCGATTTGGAAATCGGCGATACGGCAGGTTTGGAAACCTGCGCTACCTTAAAACGGACGGTTTTATGTTCCACCCATCAAGAGTGATTTCCGGATGTTTGTCGTCATCAGACTTTCGAAAATCGATGCGGAAATTGCGGGTTTCGCCCGGCAGGAGGCAGATGTAGTTGTCATCGTAATACGCGGGCAGAATGCGTTGTCCGGTTTTGGCGTCGCGCAGGGTCAGGCGGACTTCGAGCGCGGGGACATTGCCGGTGTTGGTAATCCGGCCTTCGATGAATGGATCAGTCGCGGAACGGCGCAGATGCCATTTGCCTTTGACGGCGACTTGCGGGAGCCCATTGAGCTGTCGCAACTGGTGTTCATCGCGGGCGTGCCAGTAGAAATTCCGGGACAACAGTTTCCCATCATGGTCACGCAGTTCCAGAAGGACGAAATGCGCGCCATCCGCGGGAAAATCGAGCGTGAAAGCGTCGGTGCAATCACCGGCGGCGGCGGTGAGAATCTCGTTCGTGGATTGTTCGGCATGACCGGACAGATCGTAAATGGTCGCGGTGGCAGTCACGTCGTTCAGTGGCTCGGCGCGATGATTGATAACCTGGATTTTGCACTCGGGCATTGTCATTTGGATGTGCACCGGTTCCGCGCCTTTCATTGCGCCAAAGAGCGACGCGTTGGGGTCGTAATCCCACGTATATAATTGCATGACGAGACTTGGCCAGGAGGGATGGGTCATCCAGATGATGACGCCGCTGGTATTGTTCCAGAGGCGGCTGTTGAAGCCTTCGATAATGGCGCGATAGGTTTCGTAATTTTCCATTTGCGCCTTGCAACAGCAGTCTTCAAGGCCGGTGGGAGCGCCGTACCGGGCGGTCATCCGTTCGAAGGTCGAGTTGACGTCCGCGGCGCCTTTGGCGTGCAGGTCGTGGTAGGCCCAATCATCGTTCCACGGCCACAGGTCCGCAGCGGGCATCATCGTGCGCATGACTTCGGCGGAGGGAATGGAACTGGCGCCGAGCTCGGTTGTGAAGCCATCGTTGAAGTTGTGGAAATAGTCCCACATCGGATAATTCGACCACGGCCCGCTGTCGCGCAAATTGACCAGGCGCGAATTGGGCTGGTAATAGCGAGTGCCGTCCAGTTCGCGGACCATGCGGTCAAGCGCCTGGTTGACGTCCTCGGGCGGCACGCCTTCGTTGCGCGGACACCAAAGCGCAATACTCGGATGGTTCCGGAACCGTTTGATCGTATCTTCGCAATTGCGGAGAAACAGGGCGTGGTCCACCGCTGTATAATCCCAGGTTTCCGTGTTCATCCAAAATTCGTTCCAGACCATGATCCCGTATTGGTCGCACAAGTCGTAGAACGCTTCGGACGTGCTTTGACCGGCCCAGTTGCGGATCATGTTCAGGTGCGCGTCGTGTTCAAGGCGGATGTACGGCTCCAGGCGCTCGCGCGAAACGCGTTTCATGGCGTCGTCCATGCCCCAGTCACCGCCGATGCATTCGATGCGGCGTCCGTTCACTTTGATGACAAGGTACATGCCCATGTTGGTATCTGTGGCGGGACTAAGAGCGGGCGAATCTTCCATGCCCGGCCACAGGCCCGGGTCCGTTTGCTGGCCCTCGCCCCAGTGAAATGGATGCTTAGAAATTTGTCCGCCTGCGGCCAAAATTGCGGCGTTGCGACGCGCGGTATTTTCCGGACCGTACATCATTGTGTAACGGCGATTGTCAATGACGGGTTTGTCCGTGCCGCGCGCGAGGATGGGCGTGTATTCGACGCGCTCGTGTGTACCGTCGGGCTTTTTCACTTCAAATTCGTAACTCATTTCGCGTATGCCGAACCGGAGGTCGGTGTGATCGGATTCGGCGCCGTCGCTGCCGACGAATTTGAGCGTGAGATGATACAACTCGGGTTTGCCGTAGCCATTGGGCCACCAGAGGCGCGGGTTTTGGACGGTCAGTTGCGCAAAATCCTTTGGAGCAAAACAAACACTGCGGGTTTCGCCCGGTTGCAATGTCACGGGCTGCTCAAATGTCACGCCTTCGAACGAGCCTTCCAGCGCCCCCTGCTCTACGGTGTCCGAAAGATTGCGCAAGTCGGTTTGGACGGTGACATCAGCGCTCGACGTGTCGGGCAAGGGCAATTGGGTGATCACCTGCGGGTCTTCGATGGTGACGGGGCCGGTAGCACGAAGGATGACGTCCTGCCAGATGCCCGAGTCGCGGTCGCGGATGGGCGGAATCCAGTCCCAGCCTTCGGAGCATTCAAACGTGGGGCCGTCCAGGCACAGTTTGCCGCCGTTTAAACGCGGACCGAACTTGACGGATTCTTCGCTCAAGAGACCCGGGTCGGGCGGCGGAGCGATCATGACGGCGAGAACATTTTTGCCGTTTGAATGGATGAGGCTCGTCACATCGAATTTACCGCGGATGAATGCGCCGGTAATGTGGCCGAGATATTGGCCGTTGAACCACACTTCGGCATAGTAATTGATGCCGTTGAATTGGAGGGTCAGATGGCGGCCGGAAAAGCTCTCCGGCACCGTAAATTCCGTGCGGTACCAATAATCCTGTTTATTCAGAGTTTCGGGAGTGAGGCGGTTATTGAGGCCGAAATATGGGTCGGGATAGACGCCTTCATCGACGAGCGTGGTCAGGACGGTTCCGGGCACGGTGGCGTCATACCAATCGCGCGTGTCCACGCCGGGCTGTGAAAGTGTTGAGCCATCGGCGCTCAATTTTGGCGCTTCGATCATTTCCCAGCCGGCGTCGAAAACGAGGTCGTTTCCGCGCAAGGTTGGCTGGCCCGGATCCGTGAGTTTGGGTTTGCGGTGGGCCGTGTTCACCAGGGGCGCGCGCGATACGGGAAATTCGTCAGGAGGCTCGACGACGTCGCCGGTGGCGCCGCATTTTTCGGTAGGATGGAGAACGGGTTGCGGGCGAAATTCGCCCGGTGTTTCGGTGGCAGCAGCGCTGAACGCGCAGGCGAACGTGATGGCAAGGACGGAGAAACGTAGCGCACGTTTCCAAACCTGCTGTATCGCGGGTTTCCAAACCCGCTGGTCGTGCGACGTCGCATGATCTAGTAGTTTGAAAGGGTGCGCCACGTTCTTTAGGAATTTCAAAGATTCGCAAATCATGCGTAAGGACCATGAACCCGCTTGTTGCGCCGCTGCACGCGGCGCTACACGGCGCAGCGCGCCGCGTTCCACCATGCCGTGGTTCCTGGAAAGGTATGTGAGTTTAGTCATAAAGTGACGGAGTCGAGTTGATCCGGTGACGGATCGCGGGTTTTCCAAATCTGCTGATGGGACGACGTCGCACGGTCAGCCGATTTGGAAATCGGCGACACGGCAGGTTTGGAAACCTGCGCTACGCCGTTCGGTTCTGGCGGGACGATGCTTACGGTAATCGTGCCGCTGGCGGGGATGTCCACTTTGACGAGGACGGCGGTCCGGGTTTCGTTAAAACAATTGTATTGCGCAAGGATGGTTCCATTGACGGCCTGATCATAGTATCCCTTTGGCAAAATGAATCTCAACCGGCCGTCATAGAATTCCTCAGGCAAAGCATTGTTGATCGTCACAAAATTGTTCGTGATATTCCGGGTGTCGGGCACATCGGCGGAGACTTCGCGTGTCGCGCCATTGTCAGTAAACAAGCCCCAAACGTCCTTTTTCACATCCCTTGGACCCTGAGTCTGGTCGCAGGTCCACCCGTCTGCCGCGCGCCGGAAATTAAAAAATCCCGACCTGCCCCAGAAAAACGTCGCACCGTCCATGTAGATGTAATAGGGCGAGGTCTGGATGGTGAGCGTTCTGTGGCCATGGCCGATGAGCATCAGGTCGCAGTTGGTCGGAGTAAATGGATAGTTGCCCGTCGGCGCGCCGTTCCATTTGGCGTGATAATGCTGGCCGATGAGCCGGAACCTGATGGTGGGATCATTCAGCGCCGCGTCGTAATCTTTGGCGGCCCAATCCGCAAGCCCGGCGTCGCTCCAATCGTGCATCAAGACGTAAAAGTCACCCATGCGGAATGAGTATGTGCGCTGCCCGAATTGTTGTTCATAAATGCTTGCGGAAATCGGATGCCAGTCAATGTGCGAGCCCGAAAGCAATTTTCCCGGCGGGGTGACGTCGTGGTTGCCCGGGGTCTCGACGTACGGAACGTGATACCCTTTGTGGCAATCCTTATACATCGCGCTCAAGCGCAACTCCAGATTGCTGGTTTCCTGAAATGAAAAAATCTTTTTGCCTTTAGGAGTGTAGCCCCAGTTCGCCCAATTGTTCCAGCCATCGAGCGCGCCGTTGAAATCAATCTGGTCTCCGGTAACCAGCACGAAGCGCGGGTTGATGAGGTTGACCGATTGCTGCATCCACATCAATTCCTCCCATGTTCCGACCATGTGATAATATTGGCCGGAGGGGTCGGTATGATACTGGTTCACGATTTGCTCGTCGCTCATGTGCAGAATGTAAAAGTCCGTGGCGAAATCTGTAATGACACTGACGGCCTGCGGTTGCGTGGCAGCACATTTGTCGCACGCGATGGTGAGGGCGAACAGTTCGGGCGAGGCGTCTGAGGGGACCCGGATTTTGATTTGCCAGCCCTGTTCGGAATCATTGTCAATGGCCGCATACGTTGCCGAAACAATTTCGCAGGGCCAGGATTTCAGGTCGTTGGCGATGGATGCGCTCCAATCGCGGGCCGACGGCGGCGCTTTCACTTCAGCGGTAAAAGTGCGGTCAACCGGGCTATCGAGGGCCACGATGGCCGGAGTGGCGAAACGCGGGCGCCAAAGCGCGGCGTCGTCGGACACGGCGTTTTCCCGGAAGTGATGATTGAAGGCGCTTGAACCGGCAGCCAGCGCGAACAGCAGGGCCAGGAAGAGATACGAAAACCAGCGCCACAGGCGGAAGCGGGCGGGTGGCGAATGCGGATTCATTGCGACTGAAGCCGATAATACTGGCCACTGGCGTTACCCGGAGGCGGGGTGATTTGCCACTGATTATTTGTCCACACGGGCTGAACCGCGCAGGGCGTCCAGGAAATCGGCGGCGTGAGATTGGTCGCCGTATAGAGAGCGTAGCCGACGCCACTGGCCGGCCAAACGAATGAAGTACTTCCGCCGGAGGCGCTGACAGAGAGCGCCGGCGGCTCGCGGGCGATACTTGAAAAACTTTCAAGAGTCGCATTTGAAGCGACAGTTGCCCAACTGGCCCAAACCCAATTGGAATCTTCGATTCCTGAGTAGATGCGCGCTTCGTCCATCGCGCCCTCAAAGTAAAGCGCGCTGTTCGTAAAGCGCCCGAGGTCGAGGTCGGCATTATTGATAAAATCCGAGACGAGCGGCCCGCCGCTGACGATGGGGGCGAATGCGCCGTCGACATAAAACGCGACCGTGGCCTCGGAACGATTGATCGCCGCGGTCACCAAATGCCACTGCCCGGGCGTGACCAGGTTGGTGGTCGTTGCGAGTTCCGAGCCATTACCCTGGGCATCGCCCGCGTCCAGCAGCACAGCGCCATTGCTGGTATTGTAGGAGTTGACAAACAGCGCGAAACCGGGCGAACCAAAGCCGCCTTTCTGGTTCGCCCAAATGGTCTGGATGTTGTCAATGGTCCCCGAAAGTTTCACCCAGGCCGATAATGTGAATGCGCTGCTGAGATTAGTAACGGTTCCGGCGTCGAGAAATGTCGTGGAACCATTGAACTCCTGGCCGTCGCCGACAATGCCCTGGGTTTGGACCGGCGCGACGCCGTCCAAAGCCGGGTAGTTCAGCGCGCTGTCGGCATAGGGAAAGCCGCTTTGTTCGAGATGCCAAACCAAGTCGAAATTGGGCCAGGCGCCGCCGTTGGTGGAGTAATCGGGCGGATTGGTCGCCAAAGGATTTCCCCAATAAGCCCAAACGAAATCGTTGGTCGTGGAAATGGCCGGCACGTCGACCCAAACACTGGAGACCCCACTCGTATTCCATTGATTTATTTCGTAAGGAATGGGCACGTAGCCGCTTTCGTCCGCGAAGCGAAGGTCGCCGCCGGAGGGTGAGGCAAACTGCCGATAGGAAAAGCCCGGCAGACTGGCGCTTAAATTGACCAGCGCCGGGAATTCCGTCAGCGTTTCACCCCGGTTATATCCCGAAAAAAAAAATTTCATGCGCGAACCAAAGCCCGGAGGATTAAGCGGCACGGTGCTGAATTGGGACGAGGCGGGCGCCCATGCATTGGTGGTGAAGGTCTGGGAATAAAAGCGATAGAAATAATTGGTGTTGGGAACGAGGCCGGAAAGCGCCGCTGTGAACGTCGCCGTGCTAAAATTTGTGTTGATGCCCACGTATTGGGCGTTTTGCCAGGCGCCGAACGTCGTGCCGCCATCCTGCGTACCGTAATAAAGCCACACAGTCGCTTCGTTGTCGCCGTAAATGCCTTGAGTCACCGTGCCTGAAACCGTAGCAGCGGTATTGGTAACCAATAAGACGCGACTATTTGCCACCGAGATCGGAACGGGCGCAGGGATAGGGGCATTGAGCAATGCCGAGGTCAAGGAAACAAATTCTGTATCAGTCGGCAGCCGTCCGTTGGCCTCATAAAACTGGGCCACAAGCATCTTTGCGTCGTTGATAAAATAGTTATGGAGATACCAGGCGGGCACTTTTTGGTCCAAATAGTTGATGAGACAATAGTTGGTGCCGCCGCCCGGATTATAATTGCTGTACATTTCCCACATGAGAATGAACGGAAGGCATTCGCCGTTGTTATTCCAATTCATCAGGCGTTGCATGTAGGAACGGACGAGCGGTTCCTGCTCGCTGGTCGGATCGGTTCCCCAGCCGTATTCTCCTATCCACATGCGTTCGCCAGGGACGACCGAGGCTTTATTGGTCGGCAGCATGGACTGCATGTAATTGAGGGTGGTGTAGAGGTCGGCGGAGTCCAAATTTTGAGCGTCGTAGGAGGAATAGGACAGGTAATCCAGGTTGGTGACATAGGGAACGACGCAGTTAATGACACGCTCGTTGTTGTTACTATTGTTGAGCATGGCATCGCGGACGCGGTTGGCCTCAGCGTAGTTGAACACATCGACGTTCGAATAGACGCCGGCCAATGCGGCCTTGGCGTCGTCCACGGCCTGCTGACGATTGTTGAGCCAGCCGATCATGCCTGAGATGTAGATGGGTGGCGGGTTTGTGGACCAATTATTGATGTCCAGATAGCCGTCGCCCTCCCAATGGCCAAGGTAAAATGTTTTGCCAGAATTGTTATAGTTTGTCAGGAGGTAGTACGTGAGATTGTACATTTCCTGATAATCTTTTGCGCCTTGTGTTGCGTTGTAGCCGCTTTGCCACCAACTGTCCGAATTTTCGAAGGGATAGGTCCAGGCGATGATATGGCGAAAGGGCATATCAAAAACATAGTGATAGCTCGGTTGGTCGCGGACAAGTGTTAGCAGATTCGTGATGTTTGAGCCCAGCGTAATGCCTTCCTGGCCGGAAGTATCGGTGCCCAGGTAGAGCTTGATGATGTCGCTGCCCATGTTGGTCATGGCTTCGGCAGTTTCCACCAGGAGCGTATTTGTGGTGAATTGGTACAATCCCGCGAATGTCTCGGTGCCGACCCGCACATTATAGGAGTCGACCTGGGGAAGGGATAAGGTGCTGGCCGGGGAAACGGCGATGCTCGCCAGGAAGGCCAATATGACCAGGCAAAGTCGTTTCAACCAAGGGGATGTTGAAGCGTTGAAGCGTTGAAGCGTTGAAGCGGCCGTGCGTTCGGCAGCCGACTGGACGGGGTCGATTTTTTGAAACATTAAATTCCCAATTCTTTCCAAATTGATTTGTGGTTAATAAGGCAGGGGTCCTGCGTCCGGGTTGGCATAAACGGAGGTGCGCTTGGCCACCCAAAGGATGTCCGGGTCACCTTGTCCGACAGCTCCTCTTTCAGTGGTTAACGTCTCATTTATGACAGCGTTGTAGGTAGGAGTCGGGATATCGCCGGGGAACAGCCATTTATGGATTTCAACATGGCCGTCCGCAAAAGCAAACGGGCAAACGTTGCCATTTTTGGCCGGAAAATCGACCCAGGCGGTGGAAAGCGCAGTGGTGGGCATTCGCACGGCAAAAGAACCGTCGTTGATGCTGTCTGGTTCTTCCTCGAGAAACACCCAAAGATCACTCGGGTCCGGGCGATTGACAACCTGGCTTTCCTTCGTGAAAACCGCAAATTCGGGAGTTGGCAACCAGGTGCTTCCAGGTTGCATATTGCCATTCATCATCCCATTGGTAAAACATCCGACGGCTGCGTTCATCGAATAACTGCGATTGCGCGGCAGCCCGCCAAGACCATATTGCCTGCTCAAATCCAATGGAGACTTAAAAACCGCGGGATTCTGAAGATACGGCGACAACAAATTGGTCGTCAGCATCATCATGTTCGTATCATCCCCCGCGGCGCCGCCGCCGCCGCCGCCGCTGTAATCGAGCCATTGTACGATCCAACTTATAAAGTTGTCGCTTACCTGGCCCGGACCGTTTAGCACGAAAGTGCCGCTATTGTCCGGTGTGTACATGAGCCAGGCCTGGTCCAATTGCCGGAGATTTGCCGCACTAAGTGTATTCGCGGCGCGTACTTTTGCCTGATTCAATACCGGCAGCAGTATCGCCGCCAGGATCGCGATAATGGCGATGACAACCAATAGTTCAATGAGTGTAAAAGCTTTGTTGATCTCGAAACGGCGCTCAACGCGGCTGGGACGGTGGCAGCGCCACCATCGGATGTTCCCTTTGATCTTTCTGTCTCTAATCTGCATTTTTCTCTTCTTCGTTACTCTTTAGGCCGGCGGAAATGTAACCCATTTCCGCCGGCCTTGTTCATTTACTGAATTTGTGCCTGCACGCGATAGAACAGTGGCGCCGCGGACACGTTGTTTGTGTACGGCGGCGTAGCGCCGGAAACGTTGCTGTAAGGACCGTTGACCTGGCTGGCCGATTGGAGTGTGCCCTCCGGCCAGTTCAGAATCACGTGGTCCCCAGACAACTGGATCGTGAGCCTAATCGGCAGCACGATTGTATTGCTGACGGTGGAATAGGTCGTGAACACGCTGTTCGAGGCGACCGTCATGTAATCCGCCCAAACCCAGTTCGAATCGTCGATGCCCCCGTGGATGCGCGCTTCATCCATGATTCCATTGAAATAGGAGGAACCATTGGGATTGGCCGTGTTTGGCAGGAACCGTCCCAGGTTCATGTCGGCGTTCGTCGGGAAGTCGTCGGTGACACTCCCGCCTTTCGCCACGGGCTCGGGAACGCCGTTAACGTAGAACTGAATCGTTTTTGCCGTCCGATTCACTGCGGCGGTCACCAAATACCATTGGTTGGAGTTAACCAAGCCGGTCGTTGTCTCGGGCTGCGTGTCGTCGTCGCCGAATAGCACTGCGCCATCAGCGGGGTCAGTCACGCCAGTCTGAGGATAGTAATCGTTGATAAACAATACTGCCTCGGCCGTGCTGTAACCACCGGGGCCGTTGCACCACAGGGCCTGGATATTGTACTCGCTCGTGGATAGATTCACCCAGGCCGATTCGGTGAACTCATTGCCCAGATTGACGTCGCCGGCGTCGAGGTAGTCCGAACTGCCATTGAACAATGCGCCGTTGCCGACGATGCCGGGCGCCACTGACGGCGCGACACCATCCAGCGCCGGATAATTGGTTGTGCTGTCCACATACGGGAAGTTCGTCTCTTGCAGGTGATAGACAACATCGTAACCCGGCAAACCGAGGAACGAGGCCGGTTCCCACACTTCGCCATTGGTCGTATAAGCGGGCGGATTCGTGTCATTGGGATTGCCCCAATATGCCCAGATGAAGCTGTTTGTCACTCCCGACAGGGTCGGGACCTGTACCCAGTAAGTGGAAACGCCATCTGCGCCATTCCATTGTTGCACTTCATAAGGCAATTCGCGCGTGCCGGAAGAGTCGGCAAACCGCAAGTCAGCCCCATTTGGCGCCAGGAATTCGCCGTATGAGAATCCAGTCAGATTGGGGCTCAACCGCACCAGGGCCGGGAAGCATTGCAACGTCTCGGAATTGGTATAACCGGTGAATGCAATTTTGAGCCGGCTATTGAAGTTGGAGGGGTTGAGTGTCGTGATGGTTTCACCGACCACGGTGGCCGTGCTGCTGACGACCGGACCGCTGCCTTCGGTGTAACTATAGGCGTTGCTCACCGAGCAATAATAAGTATTGGTGCCGGTCAGCGCTGCGAAGCTATAACTCGTATTCGTCGCACCAGCTACCGCTACGCCGTCCTGGTACCATTGGCAATCGAACGGCAGGCTGCCACTCGGATTTACGGTCAGGGTCACAGGGCTTTCGGCATAGACGACAAGGCTCGTCGGCTCAATGTCGCCGCCCGCGGGAATTTCAGCCGGACCCGTGGTGACCGTCAGTTGAACTGTAACATTGGTTGAACCGTATTGATTGGCCACGGTCACGCTGTAAGTCCCGGAAGCACTTGTCTGAACATTGCTCAGGACCAAAGTGGCGTTGGTTTGGCCGGCAATCGAGCCGCCGAGGCCCGACCACTGATAGGAGAACGGTTGAGTTCCACCTCCAACCGTAGCGGTGAACGTTACGTTGGCGCCCGAATTGGTGGTCCAGCTTGAGGGCTGGATCTGAACATTGAGCGGCACAAAGCCGATGGCATAATAATCCGCCTGGACCTCGGCTGGAGTCAGCGCTCGATTGTAGAGAGCGACCTCATTGATGAATCCGTTGTATTGAGCATCATAGTTGATCGGATTATTGTCCGCCGATTCACGCGCGCCGATGCTCAAGGGCGTGGTCAACCCCATTAAACCGCTGCCGGCTGTGATTGTGGCATTGGCTACCTGAACGCCATCCAGGTACAGATAAACAAAGCCGTGGGCTTCATCGCATACACCCACAACGTGGTGCCACAGTCCATCATTTTCCACGACAATGTCACTGTTGGCGGCGCTAACGGTTCCTGCCGCGTTGCGAACGAAGAACCGCAAGGCGCCGGAAGAGGAAGCACCGTCGTCGATCACAAACTGTTCGCCACCGCCACCATAACCCATTGCGACAATGCCATCATTGTCTCCGGAGCCGGTATTATTGATCCATGCTTCGACGCTAAACTCGGCATTGCTGCCGTCGGGTTCGGCGAAGTTGAGATAGGTGGGAACGTTGCCGGCGTAGTTGTTGTCAGAGACGGCGCCATAGCCGAAGAGGGCGGAGGTTTCACTGGGGTCGCTGAGAGGCGCATATGAGTAACCAGGAGATTCACCCGTTTCGACATTGGTGTAATCGGCGTTAAAGCCACCCACATAATCGTAAGCCGTCAACGCGCCAGGAGCTTCGTCGAGACGGTAATACGCAATCGGTCCGTTGGCCAGGATCTGGGCCGGATACGGGTTGGTCGGATCAGCCAGCACCGTGATGGAAATTGGAGTAATCTGGTTGGTGCTCAAGGAATTTGTCAGCACACAACCATAAGTCGCGCTCGCTTTAATGTCTGCCACCGTGTACATGGAATTGGTCGCGCCGGGAATGGCAACGCCACCGACGGTCCATTGGTAAGCCGGCGACTGGCCGCTGGCGGTCACATACAAGGTCGGGCTGGAATTAGAGTAAATTTCAAGTTGCGAAGGCGTTTGCTGCATGATGAACACCGTGCCATACACGGTCACGTTCACGACGGAACTGGTCACCGAACCGGAAGAATTTTCGGCCACGAGATAATAAGTGCCTGCTTCGCTGCTAAAGATGGGCGAATAAGTCAGGTTTGCATTGGTTTGCCCGGCCACAGCCACTCCGTTTCGATACCATTGATAGGTTACGGGAGCGCTTCCGCGAATACCGGTTGTAACGGTCACATCCTGCCCCTGGTTCGCCGTGACTGTAGATACCGGCTCCTGCCAGATGGACGGCGGCACTTCCGCAGCGGCATAGAGAGATTGAATCTGGTTGGCCGAGAGCGCGTTTGTGAAAAAGGCCACTTGAGCGATATTCCCGTCGAAATTACGGACGGTATTGGCAGTACCCCAGGTGGGGTACGTGTATTCTGGATCGCCGCCCAAGAGGAGATCGTCGCTGGTGCCGGTAATTTTAATGCCGGCGGAATTACTGTTGGTCAACGCCAGCGACCCGTCAATGTAGAGGAATTCATTGGTGCCATCGGTAACGCCGGCGACCATGTGCCAATTACCGTCGTTGACAGCAAAGCCATTTGTGATCACTTGCGCGGCGGACCCGGCCTGCAATTCAGGGCCGGGACCGGGATTGAAATGGAGTTCACCGACGGGCGTATTTTGGCCAAGCGAGAGTCGATATGAACTGTCGCTGTGCCCCACGATTTCCTGAAAACGCCCCGGGTTATCGGCCGGTGCGCCCTGGAACCAACTGACCACAGTCAATGGAGTAGCGCCCGTGGGATTCAAGGCAGATGGAAGATTGCTGTTACCCACGTCCACGGCGCCGAACCAGCCGTTAATAGCCACGCCTTTGCTGTTGGCCCCGAATCCAGCATAGGAAGGTCCAGGCACGCCGGGCGTCGTTCCCGGCTGATAAACACCGTCAGCAGCCGAACCCAAAGTGCCGTAGTTTGTCGCCACCGGAAACAATGAGCTGGGATATCCGGCGCTGGTTTGGCTCTCACCATCGTTCAAACGGAAAAACATTGTCGGACTATCGGCAAATACCGCGTTGGTGTAACTCGCAACACTGGTAGCGGCCTGATAATGGGCCAGAACCCGGGTACCGCTGAGAGCCTGATTGTAAATGGCCACCTCGGCCAGGCCGCCCCAAAGCGCATTGCCGTAAGAGACCGATTCGGCGGGGCCTGCGCCGATGATCAAAGGCGACGTTGGGTCAACCACATAAGTCAAACCGGCCTTGTTGGCAGAAAGCGTCTTCTCACCAGCCTCAACGCCGTTGGTGTACGCATATTCGTGTGTGCCGTCGTACGTACACACAACATGCATCCAGTTTGAAGGCGCCATAGTTTTGGCGAAGTCCAATTCGTTTGCTTTGCTTTCGCCATTGGTTAAATAGCAATCAAAGAAGAACTCATTGAGGTACGTGCCCCATGAAAAACCATCCCACGCGACGCCGTAACCGCCGTAAAATTGGTTCGTGGGATTCGGACCGCCGGTGTTCATGGTGGTTTCGCCGCCTTCGCTGACGATAGTCAAGAGGCCCTTATTCGTCGTCGCCATGTTCACCCATGCTTCAATCGAGAAAGGCGCTGTGATCGTGATGGCGGCATTGGCCACGCCATTCGTATTGCGCGGGAGAATAATGTACTGGCCGCCCGTTTGCTGGCAGTTCATCGCGGTGTCTGCGCCAGCGATTGGGCCGGGTTCGGTCGCGATATTATTGGTAAGATACCATTGATTGCCCGATGCCTGGTACCATGCGCCGTAATAGCCATTGGCGTTCGCGCCCAACGAACCGCTGTTGGTGGCCGTAATATTTAGAAACTGCTGAGGCTGCGGCGGCTGCACGGCCTCATTCAGCGGCCAATAGGCGGCGGGATTCAATCCCATCACGGTATTGGAATACGTTTGAGCCTGAGTTGTGGCGCACGCTCCCAGCGTGAGAAATATCCCGACAATTTTGGCAAGGGTGCTTTTTCGCATAATGGTTACTGTTTTGCTGTATTACGTGAGGCGTTTCTGATGATGTTCGGTTGAAAAACGGCTATCTGAGACGACACGGGAGGGCGCCTTGGAAATCCAAATCCAGCGCACTCCTCCTCGTCCAAAGACAAATCGTGCTTCTAAAGCAGGCTCAAGTGTCATCGTAAATTATTTATCACAGATAAGAATCCCGGGTAATCCCCTTTTGAGGGCAAAATGCGTTACAAACAGGCAACGACGAGGAAAATTCACCCCCCATTCGGGGGACGACTTAGTTCCGAAGGTATTTTACGACGGCTTCAGTACGGGAACGGACATGCAACTTATCGTAGATATTTTTGAGGTGTGAACGGACGGTTTCGAAGCTGATAGCGAGGGCATCGGCGATTTCCTTGTAACGATAACCCTTGGCCAATAGCCTTAAAATTTCCTCTTCGCGGCGGGAAAGAGATTCCTGGTGGGGCGCGGTGCTTTGCTGCTTATGAAAATATTCAACGACGGTGCGCGCGACTTTTCCGGACATGGGCGATGCGCCGCTGTGGACTTCCTGAATGGCATTGAGCAATTCGGAGGGGGAGGTGCGTTTGACGAGATAACCGCTGGCGCCGGCCACGAGTGATTGAAATACCTTTTCGTCGTCCTCATACATGGTCAGCATGAGAATCTGCGTTTTTGGCGAAGCGGCTTTGAGCTTGCGCACGCAGTCGATTCCGGACATGCCCGGCAGATTGATGTCCATCAGGACGACGTCCGGTTTTTTATATATGATATCCTCGAGGGCTTCTTCACCGCTGGAATGGGCGCTGATGCACCGGATGTTTTCGGTTCCGTTTATCAGGACGCTGAGGCTTTCGCGCACGCGATGATCGTCCTCTACAATAGCTACAGTAATGAGCATAATTGCAGGTTGGTTAAAACCCAACGCGAGCGGAGCGCGGCTGTGTCGAAGACCAGCCGCAGCGCGCCGCTATATTCGTGAGTGCTGCGGCTGGCGCACCCTTACCCCGCACACAGCCGCGCTCCGAAGCGCGATCCCGCTTGTTGCGCCGCTGAACGCGGCGCGGACAGCGCAGCGCGCCGTCCCTACCGTCATTGGCACTGCCGTTTCTCGCTTTCATTCTTCGACGCGGGTTATTTTAGGTGAGAGTATCCGAACCCGGAGGCAAATGCGAGTCCCTTTGCGGGGCTCGCTGGAAATATCAAACGCGCCGCCGATTTCGCGAACGCGGTCCTTCATATTCGACAAGCCGTTGCGGGAGGGAGCTGCGCCATCAACGGAAAAACCGACGCCATCGTCTTCAATGCAGATTTTCAGCATGGAATCATCCAACGAAATTTTCACGCGCGCTTCCGAGGCATGTGAATGCTTGGCGATGTTGTTAAACGCCTCCTTGGCCGTCAAAAATAAATTATGCCGCACCTCCGCGGGCAATGGCCATGACGGCAGCCCGGAGGGAATGTCCAAAAGGCAACGAACGGTTGTCGCCTTGAAAAATTCTTCCGCATAAGCCGCCAGGTAGAGCGCCAGCTTGTTGAGCGTGTCATTGCGGGGATTGACCATCCAGACCATTTCGTCCAGGGTCTGCGCGAGTTCGCGCGCCGTGTCGCAAATCCGATCGACGTGCGACATGCTGTCGCCATTTTTATTGGACGCGCGCCGGGCAATTTCTCCGAGCAACCCGATTTGCGTCAGGCCCGCGCCGATTTGATCGTGCATGTCGCGGGCAATTCGGCCGCGCTCGCGCTCGATCGCATGCTGTTGCTCAAGCAATGTGAGTTTGCGTTGCATGCGCCGGCGGACCGCATAGACCGCCATGCCGCCGGCGGCGAGGATAACGGTCAATGCCATTAACGCGCGGAACCAGAACATCTCCCAATAGCGAGGCACCACAACGACATCCAAAAACGCGCCGGCCTCATTCCAAACGCCGTCCTTGTTGCACGCCTTGACCTCGAACCGGTAATGCCCCGGCGAGAGATTGTTGTAGTAGGCCACACGACGTATGCCCGCGTCAGTCCACGTGGAATCCACAGGATCCATGCGGTACTTGAAACGCTCTTTCTCCGGAGCCGAAAAACCTATGGCCGCGTACTTAAACTCGAGTTCCCTGCGCCCGGGCGGAATAACCAATGCCGATGCGCGACGTGACAACACAGAAGCAGCTCCCGCCAGTTCCATCCTGCCGTCTTCAATTACTTTTTCATCGGCAGTGACTGTTTCGATGAATACCGATGGCGGTTCTTCGTCAATCTTGATGGTTTTCGGATTCACGACTGCCAATCCTTTGCTCGTAGGAAACCACAGGCGGCCATCGCGGGATTTCCAAATCGAGGGTTTGCCTTCGCCATTGCATTGAGGTGTTTCCATGCCGTCGTTTTTTCCGTAGGCCAGGCAAACGATACTTTCGATTTTTCCGTTTTCAAAAGCGTCCACGTCTCTTTTACGAACGCGAAAAATCCCCTTGGAAGAACTCATCCAAAGCCAGCCGTCGTCGTCAAGGATGCCAAAAATTTCGTCGCTAAAGAGCCCCTGGCGGCTGGTGTAACCGGTAAAGCGGCCATTGCGGTAACGGTACAAACCGCTGCCCGCCGTGCCGATCCACAGGGTATTGTCATCGTCCGCGTATAATGCGGTGAAGCCGCTGTCTGGCAATCCGTCGGCCGCGGTAAACCGGGTCAATTGGCCGTCCTGCCACCGGGCCACACAATTTTGCAGCGCAAACCAGAGCGCGCCGGACCCGTCTTCGCAGATGTCCCGGACGCTTTCATTGGTCATGCTTTGGGTTGCGTCATTGGCAACAAATTTTCCGTCCTTAAAACAACTGACTCCATGGTCCGTGCCGGCCCAAAGATTTCCGCGGGTATCTTCGCAAAGCACGCGCAGGCCGCCGTTGATCAAACCATCACGCCAGGTGTAGTGCGTGGTCTTGCCATCCTTGATTCGGGTCAGGCCTCCATCATAATCCGCGCCTATCCAGAGGCTGCCGTCGTGTCCCAAGCAAAGCGACAGAACCAAATCCTGGGAAACATTTGTGGATGCCGGGGTACAACCAGTAATTTTTTCACCCCGCAATTCATCCAGTCCCCCGCCCCATGTCCCGATCCAAATGCTGCCCCTGGCATCGTCCAGGACCGACATAATGTTGTTGTGGGTCAGGCCCTGCTCCTTTGTGTATGTGAAAAACTTTTCCGCGGTGAGACGCGCCAGCCCTTCTCTTGAGCCCACCCACAAATTGCCTTCACGGTCGGTAAAGAGTGTATTGACCTGGTCAAAGGGCTGGCCGTCGCTATCGGGCTGATGATAGAACCGGCCATCCCGGAACCGGTTCAATCCGCTGTAGGTGCCTACCCAAAGGTTGCCGTCGCCGTCCTCGCAGATGGCGCTGACAAATGTGTCCGACAGTCCGTACCTAGTATTGTAGGCATAAAAATCGATGCCCCAAAACCAGTCGTACCAGAGCAAACCGTTGTTGGAACCGACCCAAATTCTCCCGCCATGGTCCTGGCAGATGACGCGCACAGAATTGTTTGGCAGGCCGTTAGGCATGACAAACGAATCCATCTTTCCGGTGGGCCGGAGCCGGTTCAGCCCTTTGCCTGTGCCGACCCATAGGTTTTTATCCTGGTCTTCATAGATGCACCGGACAATGTCCGACAACAAGCCATTCCGGGTCGTGTAGGTGCGAAACCTCCCGTTTTTGTAACGGCTCATGCCCGCGGTGGTGCCAATCCAGAGCGAATCATCAGCGCTTTGATAAAGGACCCGGATTTCATCTCCTGCAAGGCCATTCGTCGTGGCAAATTCGGAAAAGACGCCATTGCGAAGCCGCACCAGGCCCCCGCCGTCGGTGCCAATCCATAACGAACCGTCCTTGCCGGCGCACAGGGCGGTGATGGACGAGTTTTTCAAGGACGGCGTATTCCGGGCGTCGTAGCAGACAAATTGATCGCCGTCGAAACGCGCCAGGCCCTGACGGGTACCGACCCACAAAAAACCGTCTGCAGTTTGTGTAATGGCCTGGACCACATTGTCCGGCAATCCGTCATCCGCCTGCCACGAGTGCATGGCGTACGAAAATACCGGCTGGTCCAAACTCGACCAATCCAGCCAGCCGCTCGCGCCGCTGATTTGCCGGCGGTAATCGATGACGTGATTGTTTTCGGGACTCGTGACGTAAACTTCCAAATCGCCGTCTTCATTGACTCCGACAGCCGGAGCGGCGCCGGCTTTTTCGTTCATGCTGGTCCAGGCCGACCATTTATCGGAGGTATTGGTAAAGAGTTCCCACTTGTGCAGGAGTTCGGAATCACTGGGGCGGACGGCAAAAATTTCGATGCGCCGGTCGGCGCTTTGTCCCGAGGCCAGGCCCGGCCTGGCGTTTGTGCCAAAGTCCTGCCACGCCGTCCAATTTGTGCTGTCGCTCGATTTTGCCTCGCAAATCCGCTCGACAGCGCTGTTCGTTTCGTTCACTGCAAAGACCTCAAGTTCGCCGGCCATATTCCGCTCGACGGTGAACCCGGGAGTAATCGCTCCGCCGAGGCTGGCCCAGGGCGACCAGTCGTTGGTCGTATTTGGATGAAGTTGCCAGCAATGCAGCAATTCGCCATCCCCCGCCGCCAGGCCAAAGAGTTCCAGACGGCCATCCTGATTTTTCGCGGCAGCAATGGCCGGTTCGAGAGAACCGCCGAGGTCCATCCACGACGACCAACTGCCGTTGACCGTCTGTCCAATGTGTTTAGCGCAATGCGTAACGGCATCCACGGCGAACACGTCTATCTGGCCGGCCGCATTGCGTTCCGCTGCGACGGATGGTTCGAACCTGCCGCCGAGGTTGTGCCACGACGACCAATCAGGGCCGTTATCGGCCAACTGCTGAATCTGCTCGAGGTTTCCCGTGGACCGGTCCACGCCGAACATTTCCATTTTGCCGGCTGTGTCATTGACGACAGCCAGACCGGGCCACAGCGAACCGTCCAGGCTGCACCACAACGACCACGCGCCATTGGACGCCTTGCGCCATTTGTGGCAGAGGCACCCATCGTCATCCAGCCTGAACACCTCCAATTGGCCGTTTGCGTTCTGGCCGATGATTGGCCTGTAAGATAAGAAATCATCCGAAGCGCCCACAGTCATGGCGGCGCGAAGAAGGAGCAAACACAACAGCACTCGTCCCATCGCAAACGGAAAGCAAAAACGGGAAGGACGGACCGTCATCATACGCTACGACAGATAATTAATGCAGTTTGTGTCCGACCGTTCGAGGGCGGGGATCTGCTTCTCCAAATTCCGCCGCTCAAAGGGTCATTTACATTGTGTGAGAAGCCGTGGAAAAAGCGAGTCTAATTTAGGTTACAATTCGGCGACGCCGGACGAGACCAGTGCCATGAGCGCTGAGAACGCCGAGAGTGCCATAGGCGAGGCAGCGTGAGAGCGTGAGAGTGGGACGCCTACCTACGCACACATTTTTTGGGCATAGGCGGGGAAACGGGAAACGAAGCCGGGATGAGGTAAAAATATGCGTTTTTATTGGCGAAATTGAAAAGGCAGCCCAGGGACACGGAAACGGGGTCTTTTCGAATGCGGATTGCGGAATGGCGGAACGTACGGATGCAAACGGGGCGTGGGCTATTGTGGCTGCGGACGGGGACTGACAGGCTTCTCACCCTCACCCCGGCCCTCTCCCTCGGAGGCCCCTCGGAGGCCCTCAGAGGGAGCGGGAGAATGATTTCGCCGATGGTTGGGCAAATTTTACGGCGATGGTGACATCAGTTTAATGGTTATGGTTTGATGATTGCTCGGAAAATCGGCTACATCGGCTACATCGTTGGTTGCCAATGGTTTAGTCGGCAACATTTTGGCAACACGAAAAGCTACAAAAGCTACATTATCGTTATCGCAGCCGATGACCGATGGCTAAACATTCTTGATGAAAAGTTTGCCGGGCAATTGCTTCACCAGCCTTTTCATTTCGAGGCTTAATAAAGCGACGCTGACGGCGGAAGTAGGCAGGCCGCTTTTGCGGATGACTTCGTCGATCATTCGTTCCTCGCCATCCAACGCGTCGAGGACTTTTTGTTCATTGGCCGAAAGTTCCAGGGCGGGCAAAACGCCGGTTTGAGCGACTGACGGAGGACGATTGGAAGGCGGAAACAGATATTCAAACTCGCTCAAAATGTCCTCGGCGTCTTCGCATAGTTTTGCGCCTTTCTTGATCAGGTCATGGCAGCCCCTGCTGCGCGGAGAATCGATGCGGCCCGGCACGGCGAAGACCTGCCGCCCGTAGTCGGTGGCAAAATTCGACGTAATGAGCGCGCCGCTGTGCAAATCCGCCTCGACCACTACCGTGCCCAACGTCATGCCGGCGACGATGCGATTTCGGATCGGAAATGTTTGTTTGTCCGCGGGGCGGTTGAACGGGAATTGCGTGATGACCGCACCGTTCTGCGCGATGCGCTGGAACAGTTCGCCGTTTTCCGCGGGCGCAACCAAATTGATTCCGGTTCCAAGCACGGCAATGGTTCGTCCTTTGGCCACCAACGCGCCCTGATGGGCCGCAGTGTCGATGCCGCGCGCGCCGCCGCTGACAACGGTCACACCGACGTACGCCAATTGATAGGCGAGCTTGCGGGCGACTTCGATGCCGTAATGCGTGGTTTGACGCGAACCGACAATGGCCACGCCGCCCTTGTCTTTGGCGGTCACTTCGCCTTTCACGTAAAGGACCAGGGGCGGATCGTATATTTCGCGAAGCAGCGGCGGATACAGTTCGTCGCTTTGAATCAAAACGTTGCAGCCGAAATCGGAGATGCGTTTTAATTCACCAGCAAGGTCGATGGCTTTTTCCCAATTTGCGATGGCTTCGGCGGTTTCGTCGCCGATATTGTGGACGCGGAGCAATTGGGATTTTGAAGCGGCGAGTATTTTGGGAGCGTCGCCGAAATGATCGAGGAGCAGCCGCGCTCGCACGGGACCGACATGGTCAATCATGTTCAGCGCCACGAGCGCTTCGCGTGAATCCATGAGGAATTAAAGAATTTCAGACGACATGTGGCAAGGAGCAAAGCGTTGAAACATTGGAGGGTTTCAGCATCGTGTGTTGGCGTTACGCTGCTGCTTGTATCATTTTTCACTCGCATTAGACGTGACAACCAAAGCCCGTAAACCCACCGCCAGCCCCCCTAAAATCCCCGTCCCTTCAGCCCCTTTTCGCTTGTTCTGGTTGGACGGTGATTTTGACCCATCAAATTTTGTCCCTTGATTTTGGAGCGGTTGGGCAGCAGTTTTCAACGCGAATCTGTAGCCACATAATCAATATTTAGACGGCGTGACTTGCCGCTCCCTGCATTGTCTAAACATGCATGAAAGTTAATTCCGAGCCGGCAAAAGCATTCACCTTGATTGAATTGCTGGTCGTCATTGCCGTCATCGCCATTCTGGCGGCGTTGCTGTTGCCGGTTTTAAGCGCAGCCAAACGCAAATCACAGCGAACGGTTTGTGTCAATAACCTGCGACAAATCAATGTAGGCGTATTGATGTATTGTGGTGATTCGCATGATGCTTCCCCTTCCCTCGGTTTGACCACATCTTCCAGCGTTTTCCCGCCCCTTTTTTCAGGCTATAAGGAGCTAATGAAAAGTTACGTGGGTTTGAACGGCCCGTCTTCATCGCAGGACAAGGTGTTCCAATGTCCGGCAGATACATTTTACCCGAGTTGGTATTATACAAACGCGACATGGCCTTTTCATTATGTGCCACAGAGCCTTTATGACTCGCCGCTCTTCGATTATTCCAGCTACGCCTTCAATGGCGGCGACAATGTGCCAAAACAATTCGGCAGATTGACTCCAGCCTATCCCGGTCTTGGTGACGTCAGATTGAGCGCTGTGAGGCATTCCGCCAGGACAGTATTGGTGGCGGAGGTCGCTGCATTGGCTCCATATTCATGGCATGACCCATCATCCCACGGCATTGCACACAGCAGCGGCACATTCTATAACGATTCCAAAAACGCGGTCAGTTTTGTGGACGGCCATGCCAGTTACATCAAAATGTACTGGAACCCAGGACAGGGTGTCGCTGACTGGTACGACCCCCCCGCAAGTTATGATTATCAGTGGAGTCCTAATTGAAACCCAACGCCATCGGTCGGAGCGTCCCCCTCAACCCTCACTCACTTGTTCTGTAGCCAAGGTTCAAGAAGCCGCTCAACGCCTGTTCGGGATGGCGTGTGTTCCACGGTGCGGAGTGTCTTCCCACCGTCGCCCTTTTCTCCATTTGGTGAGCATCGTGCGATTGATTGGGACAGACTCCAAAAATGTCGGCTTCACGTTTGGGACACACTTTCTGGGGATTGATGATAGTATTGAGAAGGATAGTCCTTAAAATAATGACCAGAATGATGCGGCAATCCCATAGTGGGCGTATCGCGTTCTTGAACTGGAAACGGACACGGCGGCGGAGGCGGCGGTTTTGCCCAATAGGGAGCCCAATAATCATATTGTGAAGCTGGCTTCTCAGCCATTTTTTCAATTTGTTCTGGCCGAAATCCGGCGTGCCAAACCACCTGCCATCGTTTCGTCAGCCCCTGCAAATGAATCAAGCCATCTCGACGGATAGGGCGGGCATCCCAACCATAATCGCCGATTTGAATTTCCGCTTCCACCGGTTTGACAACGCTCTTTGCCTCTGTGGGCAATTCCTTTACCCGATAGATAGTACGGTATTCTTGGCGCAGTTGGGAGAGTTGTTGCCTTTTTCGCGTCCAAGACCAACGATAAAAAAGAATAACCAGTAATACGCAAACCAACATCGCCAGCACACTTGCCACCACGGCCAACACTAGACCGTATTTTGGCCGAACTATTTCATACGCCACTGTAGCTGATGCAATTATGAACACGACCGCCAGCAACTCGATGAGCGTGTAAGCATTTTCTTGCCGAATCGCGATTTTCATGCGCTTTACAAAATACGAACAGGTCTTGTTCGAAAGCTCGCCCACGGTCCGAATGATCGCAAGTATTTTTCAGGATTAGACAGGCCCCCCAAATCCCAATTTCCATCAGCCCCCTTTCGGTTGTTCTACTTTCTGTTCTGGTTTGACGGTGGCTTGTCCCATCAATTTTGTCCCTTGATTTTGGAGCGGTTGGGCAGCAGTTTTTTGAGCGATATGTGAACCGGCGGTCAGAGATGGATAAATTAACACTATTTGGATTATTTGCGGTAACGGCAATGCTGGTGACATATGCGTTTGAGGCACGCAGTCATTGGTTCATTCTGGCCTTTGCCGCTGCATGTGTGCTTGGTTCAATTTATGGATTCCTTCAAGGCGCATGGCCGTTTGGGGTCGTGGAGGCAGTTTGGGCTTGTGTTGCTTTCCGTCGTTGGTGGAAATCCAATAAACCCAATTAGGACACAACCTTTTTTTGATTTCCTAACCCTTATGCTGCAAGTATAAGCTAAAGGCCAAACCGATGAACAAAATTATTAAAATAAAAACCAGAATAAATAAAATCACCTTCGAAGCGACATCGTTAGATGGGGACTTGGCCGCCTTCTCAACTGCTTTACGGGTATTTTGGCCTGTAAAAAAGTCAAAAAAACGGGCACCCCAAACGTCTCCACCAATCCCGTACCCCAGAATAAGACCAATCAATGCGCCAAACACAATCCACCCTCTGATGCCTACTTTGTTCCATAACTTGATAAGTGCGATGATGAGCAGAACACCAATACAACATGCAATGGCTCTGGCAATGTACGTCGCAATCTTGTCGGCTCTTGGAGAACGCAGATTCATGGGCCTAACAGGCTAAAGTTAGCCACGACTGGGAAAACGGCAAGGGTGAAAATTCAAGCCCCCTTTTCGTTGTTCTGGTTCCTGTTCTGGCACGACGGTGTTTTGACCCCATCAATTTTGTTCCTTGATTTTGGAGCGGCTGGGGGACACCGTAGTCCTCAATGCGCCGCACATTGTCAACCAGCGATACATTCGCATTGAAATATGCACCTGTCGTACTCGCCTTTCTTGCCGGTGCCGTCATTGCCTCCGCTGTGTGGGGTTATTATCTGGTCAAGTGCCAGGTTGAACTGGCAACCACAACTTTGGAACTGTCTGCAGAACAAGCCCATATTAGCGAACGAATTTTAAACTATCTGGACAATCGAAACCCAATAGATGCGCGAAAGCTTTCGTTCAGCGCCACCAACCATTTAGAGGGATTTCCTTCCGACGTTGATTATTGGGACAAACGGTATCCGTATATGGATATTAAGCGGCATTTCGCCAGAACCTCAGAGAGCTTTCAGACGTTTTTGCAGGAGCGACAGGCCAGGCTTGTAACCAACTGCGTGGTTCATACGACGCAGACAAATTCTGCCTTGAACTAACACCCACCCATTGAATTTTTGATTGAGCCATCAGAATAGGAGTCATCCCCTTGCGCCATCCCCTCCCTGGCGCATTTACTTCCCATGTTCAACAACGCTGGTGATGTCGTCAGTTTTGTAGATGGACACGTTGGTTACGTCAAAATGTATTGGAACAGTTCGACGACCGCAAACGGCCTCTATACAATGGCTTTCCTTTACAATCCGCCTCCTGAATACGGCTATCAATGGAGCCCGGATTGATTTACTCGAAGCCACAGCCTATGCCCTCCTATTCGCCCTCCAGTTGTTCCGGCCCCGCCGTGCCGCAGCTTCAGAGAAGACCGGTTCCTGTTCTGGTTTGATGGTGATTCCGCCCATTTTTCCGACGACGTGACGCCGCCAGATGGAATGCTGATTTTGGTTTGATTTCCTGAAATTGAAGGATAATTTTCGATATACGAACCAGGCGGTGGTATCAGTAGTTTCGCAGCATCTATGCGCACCGGTGTCAACATTGCGTTGTTATCCGCGATATTGGTCTGCCTTGTGGCAACGTCTTGCCGAACGACTCCGCCTTCCGAAGCGGCGGAAATTCATGCGCAGAAATCTTCGACGCTTATTGCATGGCTCAATGAGCAACAGTTGCCCGAAGACGAAAACCTGACGAATCAGGCTGACGATTTTCAGCCGAGTATTTGCGCCGAATTGGTGGCTCGACGCCAGGTCAACTTTCTGCTGGACGAACTCGATGCCTCAAACACTCCCGACGCCAGTACGTGGCTCGTTTCGGATGCTCTGTGTTGTATTGATGACCGCAGGATTTACAACGCGTTTGTCCCGCGGTTAAATGACCAAGAAGACCGGGAAAGCTTCTACATTGCTCTTTATCTGGCTCAACGAGGCAACACATCGGCGCTCGCGACATTGAACCGGCATTTTTATCAATATCAGGTTGCGTCCTACGAATGGGCCGCGGCATGCGATGCCTTCGGAAAATTCAAGTACATGCCGGCCGCCAGTAACCTCGTTGATTGTCTCGATACCCCCTTCTTGAACGCTTCAGCCGCGGCGTGCAATGCCCTGCAGAAGATGTATCCGGGTTCTCCGAAAAGATTTTACGACCCCTCCGAAGCAGAGCACTATTTCAAAAAGCGGCTAAACGGTAGCGGCCTTTGAACGAAAGGTATCCGGAAGCCAATCTGCCATGACAATGAAACCCCAACGCAACAGCCGAATGCCGAACGCCACCGTTTTGCTGATAATTGTTGTGGCTTCGGTTTTGACCGCGTGTACTGCTCCGAAGAGTACCCATGTTGAAGTCAGGCCAAAACTCTGCTGGCATGTTCGGGATTCTGCGGGTGGCCCAATCGGGTCTCCAAATTATCACGAAATTACGAATTATTGGGTTACGAATTGCTATGCGCCGTTTGTGGTATCGCAAGGAATTCCGTTCACAATGGATTTTGCTGAGCATGACTCCTTCAATAGCCCTGACACAGGGAAGGTCGAGCACTATTTCGATGGCGTAATGGCGTGTCTCACAGTCTCTGTATCAAACACGACAGCTTGTTTTTCAGGACGGGCGGACGATGACCTCGACCTTGGAGTGACGTCATCCTTTTACGAAGATGATAGGTCACTTTATGGGGAGACTTTCAGGTCATACTCCACCCGTTTTAGTGGCACATGCACCTTGGGTCATGAGATGCAGATTGGCACGGGTGAAGACATTGATGATGATCCCGTTGTTTTCTTTACATTGCAAAAGACCTCAGCGCCGTTGTCGAAGTTTAATCCTGAGATTTTGGGCGAGCGCCCGCAAGGGCAGTAGCAGATGACACTGTTAGGAAACTATATCCAGTGTTTTAGATTCAAAAACCCATTTCCCGTTTAAATGCCGAAGACGCACGGTATAATATTCCATACCCTCGCTACTCTGATAAACCTGAACATTCGCTGTAGCATGGTCGTCGTGAATTTTTATATTTTCTACTGTCCACAATTCGACTGATTTGCCATCTGCTTTGTTGGTCGGCACTCCATTGGGGGCAAACTGAATTTGAATATTCGCCTCGACCTTCGGCTTGTATCCAGAAAATGCTATCACCAACTGCAAAGTGAACTCTCCACCGTCAAGGGCGTAGGCCGAATAGGCCGCACGCTCTGCGCTGGAGGCTGAGTATTCATCCATTACGTGACGAAGAGCCGCCTCGGCGACTTGATAACGTTCGGAGGTAATTGTCGACATCCTCGCCTGTGGCCGCTTAGAACATCCTGCAATCGCTACCGTAATTATGCAAATGACGATGAACGAGCGCACTGATGAGCAATGCTGACTCACGGCATAAATGACCGCAAGTATTTTTCAGGGTGGCCAGGCCGTAAATTTTGTTCCTTGATTTTGGGGTGGTTGGGGAGCAGGGTTGAAGCAATAAACGCAACGGCTGTTGCCTATGCAAACCAAAATCGGAAGGACTACGCTGCGCCTTGTTACTGGCGACATCGCCGACCAAGATACCGATGCTGTCGTTACTGCCGCACACTGGCGGCTCAATAAGGGCATGGGCACTGATGGTACTATTCACACCAAAGGTGGCCCACGGATTTACGAGGAGTGTCGGCGCATCGGCGGTTGTCCTATCGGCGATGCGGTTGTCACCACCGGAGGCAACCTCAAGGCACGACACGTCATCCATGCTGTTGGCCCGGTCTGGCAAGGCGGCGACGAGCACGAGCCAGAGTTGTTGGGGAGTGCGTATCGGCGCAGTTTGGAGGTTGCTACCCAGCACGGTTTGCGGAGCATTTCATTTCCGTCAATTTCTACGGGTGCGTTCGTTTATCCGCTTCGGCTGGCTGCACCGATTGCACTCAAGACCATCATCGAGTATCTGGAGCACGCATCGCATGGCCTCGATGAGGTGCGAATAGTTCTTTATACTCGTGAGGATGATACTGCTTACGCCGTATTCGCACGCACGCTCGAACAAATTTTGTTAGAGAAAGCGACAGGCAGAGCAGCTTAATACCATGCCGGAACCAACACCCACTGCCCCTTGAAATTTTGGATTGAGCGATGAAATCTGAGAGTCCAGATTGGAAGCAAGAGCGAGCCGCCGGATCAAGACCTGATTGCCATGCAGCCACAAGACACGAAGCGATTCGAAAAATTGAGCGCCCTTTCGCCGATTGACGCCGTTCGAGCCTGGCTTGACGGGGATTTTGGCATTGGCGACGAGCCAGCTTTGATTTCAGCCATCCGCAAAGATTCACGTATCAAGATTTCAGACGAGGCCATCGAGGATGCCGTCATCGATGCGATGGATGAGGAGTTGGATGCCGAGGCGTGTTTGGAGCGTTTGGCTGTTTCTCGATAGAATTCAAGGTTGAAACCAGGGGCCAGAACTGTCACCGGTCACTTCAAAACCAGCCAGCCGGACCGACATGGTCAATCATGTTCAGCGCCACGAGCGCTTCGCGTGAATCCATGCGGAATTAAAGAATTTCCCGCGGATTAAGACAATGAGGAAAACAGGAAATCAGGAAAGAAGCTGATTTAACCGCAAAGAGCGCAAAGAGCGCAGAGACCAAACAGGCTTTCTTCTCTCTTTGTGCTCTTTGCGTTCTTTGCGGTTAAACCAAGAAATCCGATTGTCTCTTTAACGGGCACCGGCGTTGACCGGCGCGCCCAGCGTGGCGCGAACGAGCTTGAGCAACTCGTCGTGGTCGAGGGGCTTTTGTAAAAATCCTATAGCGCCCATGGCCATGGCGCGTTCCTTGTCTTTGTCTCCGGCCCCGCCGGTAATAACGATGATGGGAATCTTGGTGGAGTCATCCACACGCCGCAGCCACTCGATAATGCGAAATCCGTCCCAGGGCACGCCCCCGATGTCAGGAGGAAAACTGATATCCAGCACGATCAAATCCGGTTTGTGCTTGCGCACCGCCGCCACGCCGTCGGTGCCATCGAGCGCCGTAAGCACCTCAAATCCAGCCGTTTTCAATTTCAGCGAGATGGTTTTGACGATCACGTCGTTGTCATCCACCACCAAAATCTTTTTTGGCGGCGAGGCGGCGTTTCCTGAGTTCGTAATCATGTGTATTTTGACCCGTTTAGGCCCTGATTAAGCTAAATCCGTACCAAAATCGGCCTTTTATGGCATTTTAATTTATCGGCTTTGATTCCAGGCCTTGCGCGGTCTAAACTGCCACCGTGAGTAATGTATTCTATGCGCCGGGCGAAACCCGCGCCCGGAGGGTGGAAGACCTGTTCGCCACCATCGCGCGCCGTTACGATTTACTCAATGATTTGCAGAGTTTTGGCCTGCACCGGCTCTGGAAACGCCGCGTCACGGCCCTGGCAGCGGTCAAAGCGGGGGACCGCGCCCTGGACCTGTGCTGCGGCACCGGGGACATCGCCTTTGCCCTGGCAGAACACGGCGCAGAGGTTACCGGGCTCGATTTCAGCGAAAAAATGCTCGAAGTGGCCGCGCACCGTCTCGAAAAGTCCAATAGCCATTCCAAACGCCTGAAATTCATACAGGGCGACGCCCAATCCCTGCCCTTTGGCGATAACTCGTTCGACGCGGTGACCGTGGGATACGGCTTGCGCAATTTGTCCAATTTGGAGACAGGCCTGCGTGAAATGGCGCGCGTCGTCAAACCCGCCGGCCGGATTGTCGCGCTGGATTTCGGCAAACCCGCCAACGCCCTTTGGCGCAGTCTTTACTTTGCGCATCTGAGATGCTCCGTGCCCGTGGTCGGCCTGCTCTTCTGCGGCCGGGCTGATGCCTACGCCTACATCTTCGAATCTCTGAAACATTACCCAGCGCAATGGGGCGTCGCGGAAAAAATGCGGGAACTCGGGCTCGCGAATGTTCGGATTATCAATCTCGTTGGCGGGGCGATGGCGATTAATTATGGGGAGAAGGTCAGAGCGTAAGTAAGAATTAAAAAGGAAAAAGGCGGGGACTCTGGGATAACGCGAGAGCGTGAGAACGCCGAACATCGAATGCCCGAAGCGCCGGGTGAGGACACCCGGCCTACAAGGGGCTCTCAAATCGATGCCTGCGCCACGCTTTGATTATCCTTTTTCCTTTTGCCTTTTTCCTTTTTAATTCACGTATCACCCGAATGAGGGTTGAGTTTGGGCTTGATTCCAGAGCGCATTGGCTTGTAAGCAAGTCCGGAAATTAATGAAAAAGTACGTCCTTCTATTCCTGTGCCTGGGCTTTGCGGCCAAAGGCGCTGACACAGACACCGAAACACAACATTACATCGATGTGATTCAACAGCACATCTTCAGCGAGTACAAAGGCATGTTCAAGCCTCCCAAAGGCTTTTTGAAACATCCCTTTATTACTCCGGGCTGCAGCTCGTACCAGGATCAACTCTGGGATTGGGACTCGTGGCTGACCGATATCGCGCTGCGGCAAATTCTCCTTGAGCAGGGCTCGCCGCAAGACAAGCAGGAGGCGATTCAATATGAACAGGGTTGTATTTTGAACTTTCTCGACTACGAGCAGAATGGGCGGATTCCGGTCGTCATCGGTCCGCACAATAAGGACATCATGGACAACGGCACGAACTTTGTCCCGCTGCTCCATAACATGCACAAGCCCTGCCTGGCCCAGCACGCGGCCTTTTTAGTCAAATTAAACGGCGGCGACGCCGAATGGCTCCGCGACGGGTTTCCCAAAATGCAGGCTTTTGTGGATTGCTATTACAATCATTATCGCGACAAGGCCACGGGTTTGTATTACTGGCAGACGGATGAATGCATCGGCGTGGACAATGATCCCTGCACGTTTTTCCGTCCGTACGGCAGCTCGGGTTCGATATTGTTGAATTGTTTCATGTACAAGGAATTGCTGGCCATGGTCTATCTGGCCGACCGTTTGAACATGCCGGAAATTGCGGACAGTTATCAAAAAATGGCGGACAATCTATTGCAGGCCATCCGTGAAAATTGCTGGGACCCGAGGAACGGTTTCTATTACAGCGTGGACCTAAACCTGCGTCCGGTTCCCAAGCAAACCACTGTATGGGAATTTCACATGAACCAGCCGAGGAACTGGGATTGCCTGATTCAACGGATTGACGTCTGGTCGGGTTTTTTGGCCATGTGGTCGGGAGTTGCCACTTCGGAGCAGGCGCGGCGAATGGTGGAAGAGAATTTCGAGGATACGAATACCTTTGACGCTCCTTATGGCGTTCGCTCCCTTTCCAAATTGGAAAAAATGTATGACGTGCGCGCCACAAGCAATCCTTCGAATTGGCTAGGCCCGATTTGGCTCAATGCCAACTACATGGTGTTCCGTGGACTGGTCAAATACGGCTACAATGAACAGGCGCGTGAGTTGACGGAAAAAACGATCAAGTTGATCGGGATGGATTACGAAAAATCCGGGATATTGCACGAATACTATCTGCCGGAGAACGGCGAACCGGTCATGAACCCGGGATTTCAGGACTGGAACTACCTGGTTTTGAATATGATTGCCTGGTACGAAGGCAAGCCGTATGTGGAAGAGTTTTGATCGCTGAATCGGAAACATCGAACGCTGAACGCCGAACGCCGAACGTCGAATGCCGAGTATCGAATGGCCAACGCGCTCGCACATTTTTGGGTGCATGGTTGAAGAAACGAGGAAAATGATGCTGGAAATGGTAAAGCCCGCAGTTGCCCAAAAGTGAACCGGGATGTCCTGTAATTGTATTGCACAAATTTCGTTCAGACATGATTTTCTTAATCATGAGAACGAAGCAGGATCTCCTCGACTACATTGACCGGGTCAGTTATGTCGGTGTGGACAAAACGGAATCGCAAAGCCAATTCGCCGTGATCGATGTGCGATCCGACCCGGACTCCGGCACACCGGACGAAATTCCCGGGAAAATGCTGGCGCCGCTAGTCGAAAATACTGATGAGCGTGAAAGCGCAGATTGCCGTGGAAATTAGACGGTTTGATTTTGAGGTAAGCGGATTGCGGAATGTTTTCAAGCCACGGATGAACACAGTCTGTAAACTACTCGTAGCACGACCCAGCCGTCCCTTCGGGACTTGAGATTTTTCCGGAATCGAAAACCCACCGTTAAAACGGTGGGCTATTTCCAATCGTCCCTGTCGGGACGAACTACGAATCGTTGGCGATCTGGACTTCCGTTTTGACACGGCGCGCAGGCATTCGGTATTCTACGACCGTGAAAGCTCTCCGAAGATTGCGCCGGGCCGCCCGCGCTGCCGAAATTCAAGATGTTCCCATTCCTTCTCCCGGGCCGGATGAAGTTTTGTTGAATGTGAGCCATTGCGGAGTCTGCGGTTCGGACCTTCATGCTTTTCTCAATCACCGCGGCTACGAAGGATTTCCGGAACGATTTACGTTCGGCCATGAATTCTCGGGCGTTGTCGAAAACACGGGGTCCGGAGTGAGCAAGTGGAAGGCTGGAGACCGCGCGGTGGTCATCTCGGTGCAAGGTTGTCTCGAAAAGAGTTGTCCTTATTGCAGCATTGGATTCTCGCAACTGTGCCGGAGCCGAAAAATTATCGGCATCCATTTGGATGGCGGCATGGCCGAGTATTCGGTCGTAAACCAAAAATATCTCATTCCACTCCCGCAAGGAATGGACATGATGGCAGCCGCTTTGGCGGAACCGCTTTCAGTAGCCGATCATTGCGTGACTGATTGCGCAAAGACCGGGAAGGGAGAATTGGTGGTGGTTTCCGGACCCGGAATTATTGGAATACTTTGCGCCCTGGTGGCACGGTTGAGCGGCGCGCGGGTCGTCCTGGCGGGCACGGAAAGCGATGAACAACTGCGCCTTCCGGTGGCCCGCAAAATTGGCTTTGAGACTGTCGTTGTGGGACAGGACAAACCCGCTCTCGCCGAACAATTGAAGGAACGCTTTGGACGGCTTGCCGATCACCAGATAGAAGCTTCGGGGGCTCCGGCAGCCCTGATCAGCGCTACGGATGCCGTTCGTCCTTTGGGCACGATCACGGTCGTGGGACTCTATGCGGACGATGTGCCGTTAAACCTGACCAAACTGGTTCGCAACCAGATCAATCTGAAGACCAGTTACGTATCCGATATTCCCAATTATCAGCGGGCCATTGAAATGTTGCATCGCGGGGACATTCCGATAGCTGAATTGGTCCGTACTTATCCATTAAAAGAAGGCTTAACGGCGTTTGCGGATGCGGAAAAGCAGGCCGTGTTAAAGCCGATTTTGATTTGCCAGGAAAATAGCTGAGGCTCGAAAATCCATTTATGACAAAACCGTTTCGCAATACCGTTGTAGGAAGTTATCCCCGCCCGGAGCAGGTCGCCGATACGATGAAGCGGCCCAGTTGGACCCAAAACGAAGTGGACGAGTATATCCGATGGGCTGCCAAAGACCAGGCCAGCCTGGGTTTGGAAGTGATCACCGATGGCGAGGGCTATCGTGAAAACATGTTTTATTTTTATCAAAAGCGCATCGACGGCGTGTCGTTCGAGCCCACGGTGAAGCAGAATTTTGGCGATACCGGCTTTGGCATCGAGTGTCCGCGCCTCGTTGGCGAGTTGAAGAATCCGCGGTTCAACCTCGCGCATAACTGGAAGCTGGCCCGTGAAGCCGCGCCGGCGTCGGCCCGCGTCAAACAGACTGTTACCGGTCCGCACGTCCTGACGCGTTTCACGGTCAATGAGCGTCCTGATTTATATCCTGATGCGCAGGCGGTATGCCGCGCGTGGGCGAAGATGTTAATGGTTGAATTGAAACAGGTCGTCGCCGCAGGTTGCGATTTTATTCAATTTGACGAGCCGATGTGGACGGAATCGCCCGAGCACAGCGAATGGGCCGCGGGCATCCTGAATGAGATGATCGACGAACTCGGGCCCAAGGTGCGCATTGGCCTGCATGTTTGCGGGGGCAATCCCCGGCGCAAACGGGTTTACTTCACTAAATATACGGACCTCGCGCCTGCGTTTCGCCGCGCAAAAATTCATGAAGTTTCATTGGAGCATTGCACGTTGAGCTACAATCTCATGGACCTGTGGAAGCTTTGGCCCTTCCAGGGTGATCTTGCGCTTGGCGTTATCGATCAACGCAGTGACGAATTGGAATCGGTCGATACCATCAGGAACCGTGTGAAACCGGCGCTGGAATTCTTTCCGCCTGAACGATTGATCCTGACGAGCGAATGCGGTTTCGGTCATGTGCCCTTGAAGATCACACGGGAGAAATTAAGCCGTCTGGTGGAAGCTTGCGAGACCTTCCGGAAGCAGGTGTAGCTGATGGCAGGAGATTGGGACATGTTTGGGTCGCCCTTACAGGGCTCGGGAGTTTTCTGGGCACCGTGTTCCCGGCCCTTCAGGCCGGGCTATCACATTTCGGGCTTTCAGCCCGGCATTTGCTTCTGAATACATTTATTTGGATTGTAAGGTGACAAATTGGCCCGGCAATCCAAAAAAGCGATGTGTTCCACCCTTACATGCTGGAGAAGATCATACCCGTTTACCTACCTATAGGCACAAATGTGAAATGCTCTAAATCTCTTTAACCACGCCCCAATAGACATCCAGCCGTTTGCCCAGGTAAAGTTTTACGGCGCGGACGAGCACGGAGGCCTCGAGTTTTTGGCCGCTGGCGACGATATCTTTGAGCGTCATTCGCGGGCGGATTTGGAAGCTGCCTTGCGCGATAATGGGGCCTTCATCCAGCCGCATCGAAACGAAATGCGCCGTGACACCGGCAATCTTGACGCCCTGTTCGTAGGCCTGGCGATACGCCTGCGGCCCGGGGAAACTTGGCAGGAGGGACGGATGAATATTGATGATCTTGTTTTTGTACCGCCATACGAAGTTCGGCGAGAGGATTTTCATGAAACGCGCCAGGACCACGAAATCAATTTCATGCTTTTCGAGAAGCTCGAGCGCCCGGGTTTCGGCCGTGGCGCGGTCGTTCCACGAAACCGGAAAGAATGGCAATTTGAATTTTTTCGCTTGAGGCTCAAAGGACGGATGATTGCCGATGACCAGCGCCGGCTCCGCTTTCAACCTGGCGGCCATGAGGGCTTCAAAACAATGCGTTTCCTTTGTGACCATCATGGCGAAACGCTGGCGGCGATTGTACTCGGTGAAACGGACTTTGATTTCCATGCCCAGTTGCTCCGCGAGTTTTGCCAGGCCGGACCGCAGAGACGGGGTATCGAGAGCGCCTTTTTTCCATGAAGCCTGGAGCGTCATACTGAATTGGCCGCGCGTGACTTGTTCTTCAAGCGCTTCGATGTTTCCACCTTTCTCAAACAGGAAATTGGTCACGCGCGCAATGACGCCAGTTTTGTCGCGTCCGATTACGGTAACTGTGGCAAGTTGCTTCATGGGCACCCGCGATAACAAGAATGCCCGTCCGGCGCAACTGAAATTGTGAAACCGGTTTACTGAAAACTTCCAAAGCCGCTGTGACCGAAAACTTTTGCGGTCCTTTACTATTTGTCCGAAACGAATGCCGGGCCGGCAATCGCTTTGTCCGGCAATGGCGCCTGCCGCAGTCGCTCCAGCGCCGCGACGAGTAAATCATCACGCTTTCCCTCAAAAGCGCCTGGAGACGCCTTAAATGGAATCTGTGGCAGGAACCCATGCTCATCGACAGGCGTTTTCCCATCAGGCAGATAATCAATCCATTGCGGCACACTCACGGTCATCTCCAGCGGCAAATCAACGATTTTAGGATTTCCGCTGGAGCCACAGGTATGGTCGCCCATCGTGAGGGCGTTCGTGTTCCCCGTCATCATGCCAATGAACGACTCGTTGCTGCTCATGCATTTTTGTCCAATCAGCACAATCACCGGGCGGTCATATCGCCATGGGCCGCCGGGCTCAATTTCGCGCGGGTACTTTTCCGTCAAATTCGTATGGCTAGGCCCGTTTCGAAATTGACTATACGCGTAAACGAATTTGCCGCTCACAAAACGGCTGGCGAACTTCCTGACCTGATCTTCACTGCCGCCGCCATTTAACCGGACATCCACGATCAAACCCCGCGTATCGCGCATCTGTTCCAACACTTTCTGGCAGGAATCCGGAACTTGCGGACCATCCCATGCATAAATGACAATATATCCAATTTTATCCTGGGTAACGGTCCATGCCACCGAATCACCGGCGAAACTAATGCCGCCCAGGATCGCTCCATCGGCCGATGGATTGGCATTGGCCGCTCGTGGTCGGTTATAAATCGGAACCGGGTCTCCGGCCACTGTCAGCCAAACGTGCAAATCACGGAGTGGTCTCAGCATTTCGGCACAAGTGGCGGCAAATTCCAGAGTGGACTTGCTGGCGAGCGCTCGTGGCTGGTATTCCTCGCGCGATTTTGCCCAATCCACGTTCGTGCGCAGCACAAACATGGCGTACGTGGAATCAAACGCTTCCCACAATTGATCAAAAGCCGCCCGGGCTGCGTCGGGCGTTATCGGCGGCAGCGGCTTAACGGCCTGATTCTCAAAAGCGCGCACGTAATCCACCGTCTGCGCCTGGCTATCCACGACAAAAAAACGCCGCGGACCTTCTTTAGTATCCACGTCCACCGTCATCTGATTCGTGTCGGGAATCATGGCCCGGCCCCCCGACTGCCAACTGGATCGAATCTTGTGGTTGGCAATGCGGCGCATATCCAAAAGGAGATCGGTTGCGCCATCTGCAAAAACGGTTTCCTGAGGGAAAATGCGGCTTATTTCAGCCGGATGGAACCGCAGCCAGATGCTTGAAATATCTTCCTGCCGATCCGTGGCAATGCTCGTCAACTTACCGCGCTCGCGCGGAATCACCACAGCCCAAACCGCGCCATCCGTGCAATGACCGATTCCAACGTCAGACACCCCAACCTCGATTTTCAGGTCCTGGCCGGTCTTGAAGTTAAAGTGCGACAGCCGGAAAATGTCCGTCTGCGAAAAACCCCACATCCGCGCATGTTTCGGTGTCGCGTCTCCACTGACCAATTGCGTCGGATATCGCGCAAGCAAATCAATCCCGTTCGCCCCCGTTTCAGGGCTGTTCATCGCATTTGCCGTAAACATAAAGAACAAAATCAACAGGCTTTCCAAAATTCCATGACCTGACCGAACCAATGGTTTCGCCATAGCATTAGAAAGACAGTATCAACGCCATTTCCGCATGGAAAAAAATGTATGAAAGACGCTGAAACTGTCCATGAACCGCTTTCGGAGCGCGGCTGTGTCGAAGACCAGCCGCAGCGCGTCGCAACGTTCACGGCTGCTGCGGCTGGTGCCCCTTTGCCCCGCACACAGCCGCGCTCCGTATGCCAATCAGTTCATGGTCCCAATGCATTCTTGAAAAGAAAGAGGGATCTCCATGAACCGTGGTGTGGTGGAACACGGCGCGCTGCGCCGTGTAGCGCCGCGTGCAGCGGCGCAAGGGGTGTGATCAACCGCTGTACCACGTATGTTCCGCCCGCTCTACGCGGGCGGGGACGGCGCAGCGCGCCGTCATCCACCGCCTTCGGCTCATGGCCCAATGCAACTGGACTTTAGCTCCGGGCCGCGCCGCTACGCGTGGAGCAACCTTTGAAGTTTCCGCCACTGGGGCTGAATTGCGTCCAGGCATTTATCATCCATCTCACGATACAATTCGAGGACCTGCCGGCCGGTAGAAGTCAGTTGGGCGCCGCCGCCGCCCTGTGTTCCGCCGCGCAGGGCGCTCACCAGCGGCTCTGCAAAACAGCGGTTCATCGTCCGAATCAGCGTCCAGGCGCGCATGTAAGACATCCCGAGCGTATGCGCCGCTTTGGTGATGGACCCGGTTTTATCGAGCGCCTCCAGCAATTCCGCTTTGCCCGGCCCGAACGCGATGTTCTTACCCGCAACAATCCTCAGGCGAGGCCGGATGAAGGGTTTGGTTGTTCCTCGTTGTCGCATTAGGTTGAGGACAAATTAATGTTTATACAGGGTAATGTCTCTTCCTGTGATTCTGGTAAGAATTTCGAGAAACTTCAAAATTAAAAAATTGTAATGTTTGACGGTGATGACACTCGGCCACGTTCTTTCTTAACCCCCCTGCCATTTTTTGTTGGTGTTCCAAATGTTGTGCTTGTGCCTCTCCCCGGCAATATGAGAAGCTGTTACGATGATAATACTAATGCTTTTAGCATTCTGCCTCTTCCTGATCGCGACGCGTTCAGAGCGCACCAGGCCCGGCGCCCGGCGGGAGGGGCTGCCCGCAGTGGCTCGTCACTCATCAGGCGTCCTTGAAAGATGGCGCCGCAGGAGCGGCACCCTGCCGGGTTTGACTCGTCGCATGTCGCATATCGCACGTCGCTTTCAGAAGCCCCGACCCCTTTTTGTCCCTCGATTTCCGTTCGTCCCTGAACCGGACAGCAGACAACCTCAGCCCAAAAAGCAGCCCCCGCTTCTATATCTATTCGCCTCATTGGGCGAATTGTCCCCTCGACGCGGACAATTATTTTTTCCCCTCAAAATTGCGTCGCCTTTAAAAACCTATATTTCCAGAACCGAATCCCGCAGCATGCCATGAAAATCGAATCGTCCGGAGACTCCCGGGGTGGGCGGACAAATAAGCCCTTTATTCCCAAGCCATTGCAAAAACGCTGCCTTTCCGAACCCGTTTTCGCCCCCAAAATTCCCCGGTTTTTGCCGCTTGACGGAATGTGGATAAAAAATTATTCTTATTAACAAGAACGGTAAAGTCTGCTGGTTTGGCCAGCGCGCGAAAGTCGGAGATACCCCCATCTTCCGGCTTTTTTATTCTTCGTGTGCTGAAGCGGCGGACGTCCGATCAAATATGAACGCAGATTTTTTAGCGGTATTGGAATTTTGGGAGCGCGAGAAAGGCATCAGCCGTGATGTCCTGGTCAGCGCTGTCCAGGATGCTTTGTTGTCCGCCGCCAAAAAGGCCGTAGGACCGGCCCGTGAACTGCGTGTGGCCATCGACCCCAAAAACGGCGACATCAAGGCGTTTGCGAAACTCATCGTCACGGAAAAACCAATTTCCAAGCACGACCAGATCTCCGTCTTCGACGCCCGCCGCATCAAAGCCGAAGCGAACATCGGCGATGAAGTTGAAAAGGAAGTCACGCCAACCGGTTTCGGCCGTATCGCCTCGCAGTACGCCAAGCAGGCGCTGATGCAAAAGATCCGGCAGGCCGAAAAATCATTGATTTTCAGCGAGTTCAAAGACCGTGTCGGCGACATCGTCAGCGGCAGCGTCCGGCGTTTTGACCGGTCGGACGTGATTTTGGACCTGGGCAAATATGAGGCCCTGCTGCCCAACCGCGAGCGCGTGCCCACCGAGGAATACCAGGTTGGCGAACGCATCCGCTGCTACGTCAAAGCCGTGGAGGAAGGGGCCCATGGTCCCGAGATTATTTTGTCCCGGGCCGACCCGCGGTTTATCATAAAGCTTTTCCAGGTGGAAGTTTCCGAGATCAACGACGGGACGATTGAAATCAAAGGCATCGCGCGGGAACCGGGCTTCCGGACCAAAATGGCGGTATATTCACGCGATCCCAAGGTGGATCCCGTGGGAGCGTGCGTGGGGATGCGCGGCCAGCGCGTCAAAAATATCGTGCGCGAGTTGAACAACGAAAAAGTGGACGTCATCCCCTGGTCCTCGGACATTCGCGCGTTTGTGACTAAGGCCCTCGAGCCGGCCAAATTGAAGAGCATAGACGTGGACGAAAAGAAGAAGAGGCTGAGCATTTTGGTGGCCGAAGATCAACTATCGCTGGCCATCGGCAAGCGCGGGCAAAACGCGCGGCTGACCTCCAAGCTCACCGGGTGGGAAGTGGACATTGACGCTGAGGAAGTGGTGACCAAAGGCTTTGAAGAAAAGGTGGCTGAAGCCATCCAGGCGCTGGCATCCATCCCGGGGCTGACCCGGGAGCAAGCCGATGCCCTGGTGCACGCCGGTTTGACGCGCCTGGAAGATTTATTGTCTGCCGACGAGAGCGATTTGAGCACCATTGATGCGATTGGCGACAAAGCGGCGGAAGTTTTGAAGATGGCGCGCGCCGAGGCGCAGCGCCGGAAAATAGACCTGGGCGGCGACAATTCGGCCGCTGCCGCGGTTGGATAATTTTATGATGTCCGCTGGAACAAAACCTGTTTCTGCGATTTAGCCTATGCAGGCCAATTGCACATTCCGGCTGGCGGCAAAGAAAAAATTTTATGCCCGTTCGTATTTACGACATTGCCAAGAAGTACGGCCTCGAGAACAAACAAATTCTCGAGAAGGCCAAGTCCCTGGGCATTGCCGCCGCCAAAGTTCCGTCCAGTTCCCTCGATAAAATCTCCGCCGAATGGCTCGAAGGCGAACTCCTTAAGGATTATCCGGACATCGCCGCCAAATTTGCGCATCCGCCGGCCCCGGAAAAACCCAAACCGGCCCCCGCGGACGAAGAAATCAAAATCATCAGCGCCCCGCCGCCGCCTCCGCCAGCGCCCACAGCTCCGCCGCCGCCGCCCGCTGCACCCGCCCCGGTTGCGCCGGAAGGCAAAGCTGAACCGGCCGTTCCGCCTGCGCAACCGCCTCCTGTTTCGGTTGAGAAGCCAAAACCGGCGGCGCCGCCTCCTCCTCCGCCGAAGGCCGGGCCGAAAGTAGGGGAAAAAGTCGGATTTATCCAATTGCCTGCCCGTCCCCAACAACCGCCCCGTGGCGGTGATCGCGGCGGAACGGGAACGGGAAAAATGCCTCCACATCGGCCCGGCGCGCCCCCTCCGCGGCGGGAAGAACGGCCCAGAGACGGTGGCCAGCGCGATGGCCGGGCCCAGCCCCCCCGCGAAGCCGCCAAACCCGCAGCCCCGGCGGCTCCCAAGTTTGTCGCCCCTGAAACCGGCGAGATCATCACGATCAAACCGCCCATTGTCGTCCGCGACCTGGCCAATGCGTTGAAGCAAAAGCCATTTATCATCATTGGCGACCTGATGAAACTGGGCGTTTTCGCGACGGTGAACCAGGCGATTGAGGAAAAAATCGCGCGGCAAATTTGCGCCAAATATGGCTTCCGTTTTGAAGTTGAAAAGCGCGAGCGCGGCGCCGGCGTGGTTCACGCGCCCGAGAAAAAGGTGGAATTGGATTTCGAGGACAAGCCGGAAGAGCTCAAACCGCGCGCTCCGGTGGTCACGATCATGGGCCACGTTGACCACGGCAAAACCACGCTGCTGGATGTTATCCGCAGAACAAACGTGGCCGCGGGCGAAGCCGGCGGCATCACCCAGCACATTGGCGCCTATACCATTTCCGTGCCGCATCCCGAGCGGAAAAACGAGCTGGCACAAATCACCTTTTTGGATACGCCCGGTCACGCGGCGTTCAGTTCCATGCGCGCCCGCGGCGCGAACGTCACGGACGTTGTCGTGCTGGTTGTGGCCGCGAACGACGGCGTGATGCCCCAAACGCTGGAGGCATTGAACCATGCGAAGGCGGCGAAAGTGCCTATTCTCGTGGCCGTGAATAAGATAGACCATCCCAACGCCACCCCCCTGAAAGTGCGCCAGCAATTGCAGGACAAGGGCCTGGTTCCGGATGATTGGGGCGGCGACACGATTTTTGTGGATGTTTCGGCCCTGACCAAACAGGGCATTGACAAGCTGTTGGAAATGATTCTGCTCCAGGCCGATCTGCTTGAACTCAAGGCGAATCCAAATCGCCGCGCCAAAGGCAACGTCATTGAATCGGGCGTCGAACCGGGCGGCCCGACGGCCACAGTCCTGGTGCGCAAAGGCACGCTCCACGTCGGGGACATCATCCTCTGCGGCGAGTTTTACGGACGCGTTCGGGCGCTGATCAACGAGGAAAACCAGCGCCTCAAGGAAGCCGGTCCGTCCGTCGCGGTAAAGGTGCTCGGACTGAACGGCGTGCCGGATGCGGGCCTCGAATTTTCCGTTGTGGAAGACGAAAAAGCCGCGCGGGAACTGGCGTCCCAGCGCGAATTTGAAGCCAGGGTGGAAAGCCAGGAAGACCGCAAGGTCACGCTGGAGAATCTCTTCGCCACGCTTCAGGCCGCCCAAAGCAAAGTCCTTAAAGTCGTGGTCAAGGCTGATGCCCAGGGGTCGGTCGAGGCGATTGTCGATGCGCTCAAGAAGATTGAATCGGAAAAAGTCTCGCTGGAAATCATTCACAGCGACGTCGGCGCGATCACGGAAAACGACGTCGCGCTGGCATCCGCGTCCGCCGGCGTCATTCTCGGTTTCCATACACGGGTGGACAGCACCGCTGCCGAGAAGGCCAAGCGCGAAGGAGTGCAAATCAAGCTGTACGCGATTATTTACGAATTAATTGACCAGGTCAAAGAGGCGATGGCGGGGCTTCTGGAACCCGACACAAAGGAAACAGTCATCGGCTCGGCCGAAGTTCGAAAAATCTTTGAATTGTCAAAGGGAGCGCCGGTGGCCGGCTGCATGGTTTCGACCGGCCGCATCGTCCGGGGCAAAGTCCGGGTGCGGCGCCGCAAGGACGTCATTTATGAGGGCGTCACGCAATCGCTCCGGCGGTTTCAGGACGAAGTCAACGAAGTCCGCGCCGGCATGGAGTGTGGTATCCGCATCGAAGGTTTTGGGGAGTTCGAGGTTGGGGACGCGATTGAATGTTACACCATTGAGAAAGTCGCCGCGAAGTTATGAAAAACGGTTTGTTGGACGATTGGGCGCGCGGCTGTCAAAGATCGGTTCCGTGGCCAGGAAATCCGATGATCCATTCGTCCAGTAAACCTCGAATCCCAGTTGCCTATGCCTACCCTCCGACATGAACGCGTCCGCGAATTATTAAAGCGGGAAATTGGCGAAGCCATTCGCCGCGAATTTCACGTCAACGAAGCGGGGCTGATCTCCGTCAATGACGTGGACGTGGCCGGCGATTTGAAATCGGCGGTGGTCTTCATCAGCATTTTTGGAAATGCAGCGCAGCAGAAGCGGGGCCTGCAACTGCTCACGGATAACCGGGTGCGCATCCAGGGGCTTGTGGCCCGGTCTGTGGTCCTGAAATACACGCCCACCCTGAAGTTTGTTTTTGACGATTCAATTGTGCGGGGAAACCGCGTGCTGCAAATCATCGAGGAATTGGAAAAGACGCCGGGGAAAGACCAGGGCGAGCCATAATGAATTCCTATCCCAAGATTATCGACCGTATCCTTGAAACGATCCGGGAACACAAGACCTTTTGCATCGTCGGCCACGTGCGTCCGGACGGCGATTGCGTGGGTTCCCAACTGGCGCTGGCCATCGCGCTGCACAATGAAGGCAAGCACGTCACCTGCTGGAACGAGGACCCCATTCCGGCCAAATACAAGTTTCTGGACCCGGATGGGCTGTTTCAAAGGCCCAAACCGGGAAAGACATTCGATTGCGTGATCGCGACCGATTGCGCCAGTTTTCCGAGGCTCGGAACCGCGGGCAAATATTCGCTCGACCGCAAAATTCTGGTCAACATTGACCATCATGAAAGCAATCCGCGCTACGGGGATATCAACTGGGTTTCCGCGCGCGAGCCGTCGTGCGGTGAATTGATTTTCCGGCTGTTAAAGGCGGCGCGCTGGCCCATCACCAAACCGATTGCGGACAATCTTTTTGCCGCGGTTTCCACGGACACCGGTTCGTTTCAATATCCCACGACGCGGCCCGGGACATTTCACACAGGCGCGGAACTGGTGACACGCGGCGCGGACCTTGCCAAAGTGTGCGATGAAGTGTACCAATCCTATCCCCTGTCGCGCGCCCGGCTGCTGCGCCACCTTTACAACAAATTCAAACTCACGGACAACGACCGGATCGCCTACCTGTGGCTCAAGAAAAAGGATTTCACGCGGACAGGCGCTGAAAGCAACGACACCGAAGGACTGATCGACCATATCCGCGCGATCAAGCCGGTGGTGGTGGCGTGTGTGTTCGAGGAAATCGAGCCCGAGTTGACGCGCATCAGTTTGCGATCGAAAAGTCCGAAGGTGAACGTGAATGAAATTGCGGCCCAATTCGGCGGAGGCGGCCACCTGGCAGCCGCCGGAGCGCGAATCCCCGGCAAACCATTAGCCGTGCAACGACAAGTCATCGCCGCCGTAAAACACGCGCTGGCGGTGGCGAAGTAGTTTGGTGTCCACCCTTTAGGGTGTCCGGGTTCGCCGTCGAGGCGCCAACGTTCCCGGAAGCACGCTAAAGCAGGGCGACGCTCCCGTGCCGCCCAAACTAATGGGCGACCCAAATTCCCGTTTCACATTTTCTATATCCCTTTCCATGAAACGCAACATTCTCGTTCGGAAGACTCTCCCTCACCCCAGCCCTCTCCCGCAAGGCATAGGCGCTAACTTAATAATGGACATATGAATAAAGATAAATTATTATGGCGCTATGCGCGACGAACTCATCACTCAAGATTGGGACATTGTGAAACGAATGCTGCCCGAGGATTGGCAGGCCAGCGCACGGGAATGC